>CAZODA010000010.1:0-85803 GCA_964578485.1 uncultured Alkalitalea sp.
TCGTTGAAAAACAATGCTTTATCTACGCACTAATTTTGATGGGGACAAGTCAGGAAACTTCACTAAGCTGTTGCTTTCCGGCAGATGACAATTGCCTTACGAGGTCAACAATCTGTTTGAAATTAAGCGATATTTTTATATTTAAATCTGCAGCTTTCATAAGCTATTCTTTTATATACAATTATGCTTCGTTTTGTAAATATAAAGAAAATAATGAATTATATCCACGAATTAAATTATCGGATTTCCGCAAATTAGATCCCCGTAGATAATATGTGCCTACAACCATCAATATCGGACGACCACGTAGGGGCGCCCCTACGTGGTCGTCCGATATTGATGTATTTATAATATCACGATTTGTTTAAAATTTTTAAATCTTTTATTGATTAGCAAATGAGATAATTATCAAATGTGATAATTTGATAATGAGAAAATTTCCTAATCTACTAATTTAAAAACCCTTCCCGTCAATCACCTACCGGCGATAGACGGGATTTCGCTTCGCTCAACCTTCGGCCAGCTCCCCTTTAAAAGTGGAGCAGTTGGTGCGTTAATTTGCCAAAATATGTGGGTTTCTGTTTGCTGATTACAATTTGGGAATAGATACTACGCCCTTGCAGGGCTAAGATAAATTGGGGCCTGGCTTACATAGGGCTACGCTTCGCTTCACCCTATGTTAACGTACTACGCCCTTGCAGGGCTAATGAATAATCTAATCAACTAATCATCACATTAACTAATTTGCTAATTAACTAATCTGCTAATCATCATATCTGCTAATTTAAAAATCCTTCCCGTCAATCACCTACCGGCGATAGACGTGATTTCGCTTCGCTCAACCTTCGGCCAGCTCCCCTTTAAAAGTGGAGCAGTTGGTGCGTTAATTTGCCAAGATATGTGGGTTTTTATTTGCCGATAGTGCAATGTACCCGAAGCATCCTGCTTTGGAAAAAATGTTAAAAATTGTTTGCCCACTGCCCTCACTTAACGCAAAATTTTGTCTACTTTTTTTGCTGAAGAAAAAAGTAGAAGCCCTTGCGGCTTGAGCACAAAAGATTAATTTTATGTTGCCTCTTCAAGGCGCAGGTGGGGGGGTATTTGCCAACCCAGGGCGGCGCCTGAGCCTGTTCCGCCAAGGCTTGCCGAATACGGAAGCTTAAGTATATAAGGCTTTCAGCCTATGTGTTAGTTAATGAGATAATTAGAAAATTGATTAATCTGCTAATTAACTAATTAACTCATCTGCTAATTTAAACTTTAAAAGGGTTTACGATTTTTATGCCATTGATGTTCCTAAAGTCCTTTTCGTTGTTGGTGATAAGTGTAAAGCCTTGGGATATTGCAGTAGCGGCAATAATTGCATCCGGGGTTTTAATTTTCCTGTTCCTACGAATGTTTACGCAATGGGTGATAACATCAGGGGCAATGTCATATATGGAGCTATCGGCAATAAAATCTTTAACTCGTTGTTCTTTGAAAGCATCCGTTTTCCAGCAAAGAAGCTCTATTTGAGAGATTACCGAAAGGTTAGGCACAGCATCAATGACGGAATCCATAAACTGCAAACCACTTTCAGGGAGCGAAGCTGAAAAATAATCGGATATAACATTGGTGTCGATTAAATACTGTTCCATTCGCTGCGCATTTGGTTTATATGGTCGTTTAATTGCTGCCCTTCTTCTTTGGTAATAAAGCCCTTGTATTTATCGGATAATTTGGTTTTAACGGGCTCAATATTTTCTTTTAAAACCTTTATCAGTCGCAATTCTTCCAGTTCGTGTAAAATTCCGATAGCCTTTTGGTTGGTTAATTGAATAAGCATAGTATTTTTCATATTCTTACTTATTTGGCGTGTAACATTGTCTGAATTAAAATTTTGTTATAGCTCTAATATTGGGCTTTGTTTTTTTTTCGTATTGATTTAGCTTAGTAAAATGCACTTTAATAAATTTTGTCGGATCGTTTTGCGAAATTCCTTTTCACTTTCTAAGCTACTTTTATCTTTTTATAAAATTAACATAAAAGTTAAGTGTTAGCAAAACTAATTTAAATAAGATAGCCAAAAAGTATATTTTTTAGTTTGTTTAAATAGATAATTAGCAAATGTGATAATGAGAAAATATGATAATTAGCAGATGTGATAATGAGATGATTAGATAATTTTTCAGGAAAAAGAAGAAGGTCACATTCCTGACGGAATGTGGGTGGAGGGAGACGGGCATATTTTCTACCGAGCGTTGCAATCCTACGGATTGCGTAAAACCAGGCTGTTGCGTAAATAAAAACCATCTAATAAAAACGAATCACTCAATAAAAAGAACTACTACATAAAAATCATTCCGTTAGGAATGAATCGCTCGGTAAAACCAATGCTAGTATCTCATCTTGCATTCCGTTAGGTTTGCATCCTAAAAATTTCTTATATCTCCCGTGAAATTCGATGACCTAATTTGCTAATCAACTAATCTGCTAATCAACTAATCTGCTAATCAACTAATCTGCAAATCATTCGTAATTGACAACCCGAAACTCGAAACCCGAAACTCGAAACTCAAAACTCGAAACCCGAAACTCAAAACTCGAAACTCAAAACCCGAAACTCGAAACTACGGCTATACATATCTGTCATGGTAAATTTTTTCAAGGAATTTCTTTTATTAAACTCATAATTTGCATTGCTGCCAAGCACCATTGAGCTGCATAGTTGGTTGATATGCCTTTAGCTTCAGTTACTTCTTGCAGTGTTTGTGGCCTTTTAATTATTATTGTTTCCGGTATTGCTAAACTTCTTTGTTGGTCGTTTAGAGTAAATTCATTCCAAGCCCTTTGGCTTAATTCCTCACTGTCTTTTTTCATTGCCGCATATGCTGTTAAACGTGAATGTCCTTGCCGCAGTCCTTGATTTCTTGATACGCTTCCCAATTCCTTTTTTTGGAGCTCAGGGCTCGCATTATAAAATTCACAATATTGTATCCATGCCTTTTTGAATTCCGGCAGATCTATTAAATCAATTAATTCTGTGCAAATTTCAATCAAGCCGAAAACAGCATTCAGATGAGAAACGCTGATTTCTTGGTTTTCACTTATTTCAAAAGCTCCTGATTCTACATCCATTCTTCCCATACCTGTAAAGAAGCCTTTTGGTTGTTTGGCAATTGAAGTCATACTATTTACCAAGCGATTATATGATGTTTTACTGCCGCTTCGTTCCCAATCGCTCAGCCATGCCGAGGCAATAGATCCCCAGTCGGTGCCAAAGCTTAATTCAACCATTGTTGAATCAGAAACATCAACATCTGCCCTTTTACGTAATGGAGGTATATTATAAAGAGATTTATGGGCATTTAGCTGCTCATTCATTAAATCACCAATACGTTCGTCTGCTGTTAAAAAGTAATAAAATCGGCGGTTTGCAGCAGTACTTATTCGTAATTGTTTTGCACTGCATCCCCAATGAAGAACATTATGTCGTGAACCCAAGGGAGCAAATGGGCCTAAATGATGAACGTCAACCTCTCCTGTATGGCGAGTCATTGCCTCTGCCATTCTAAATGCTTCGGGCCTTCCCGAATGTAAAAAATAATACCACAGCCAAATATCGCTTGCCAACTCCGAATTGTCCCAGGCATAACCTCCCACATCGTAACGCCATACATGGCGATCGTAATCATAGGTATGCATAATATCGCCATAGTCCCAAAACCCGTACCAGTTATGATCTTGTATTTGTTGTTGATAGTAATTAAAAAACCAATTTAAACGCTTGTTTATTTGTGCCTTAACAGGATGTTCTTCATTTATGTTTTGTACAGTCCAAAGATTTCCAAATACACCGGCCTCTTTAAGATGATAAAGATCTGCTATCAACATGGGAGGATTAGAAACCATTTCAGAATATGAAATTAACTCTTCGCGGGATGGCGTGGAATTAAGTGCCCAAAGGTTAAGTTCGCTAGTTCGTGCAACGCCTGTTGGCCGACCAAATCCAGGTTCATAATCTTCATAAGTGATTTCCAAGCCCTCCCATTGTTTTTCATAATCATCCATTGAAAGCCCATCATGATAAAAGCGAAGATCCATAGCTTTTGCCTCAGGTGCCCAAAGCCAAAGAGTTACCTCTGCTTCACTTTCTGCAGCATTACGTATATCAATTTGAGCCGGATATGATTGCCAGAAATTCCTTATACCAAATGCCATACCTCCCATAGGACTGCCCACATATGAAACACCATTGGAACGGACGCCTTGAGCTGAATTTAACCATGTATAGCCCTGACGAGTCCTTTTTCGTATCTGAAAAGAATTTGGAGAAGATTGAAATAAAGTATAGTCTCCAAATGAGGGTATATACGGTAATCCTTTTTTAACCCGAAGTGGAAAAAGATCAGTAGAAGGAGTTTTTTCACCCATTAATTGGGCTTTGATAATTTCTTGCCCGGGATCACGACGCAAGCCCGTTAAACCTTTTACCGATTCCGCAAATATTCCGCCATTCTCTTCTGTAAAACGAATATGACGATCATGTAGTTCGCTGTCATGCATGGCAACATTAAATCTTAAGCCTATGCCACTTATAAAGTCTTGTTCTTCATCACCATCATAAATAATAGTGTGCATCACACGAATATTGTCGCTTCCGGCATAAAAATATAAACGAACAATAAAGGGCAAGAGAGTTTTATTGTTTATCGATTTATGTGTACCCTCAAATTTAATTACTGCGCGCACGGGACCTGCCTGTTCGATTTTTACACTTTCAATTTTTCCTTTGAAAGCTGTTGTGATAAGAGGAAAATCATAACTATATTCCGGCGTGTTTTGATGTAATAAAACCAAATGCCCGTTATTTGCAAAAAGTCGTCCATTTTTGTTTATTGATTTTATAATATTTGCATCTTCTTTGTTTAATACTGCTGTCATATTTCCGGTATTAACAGTAATAGTATTTTCGCTAACACTCACTGAAACGGTGTTAAGATTTTGTAATTCTTCAGTGACACTAAGTTTTAGAGAAGAAGTTAATTTATCAGAAGCGGCTAAAGCTACAGCTGTCCATTTTACCGAGCCATCGGGCCAATAGGCTATTGGCCATGTTTGAGCAGCCAATGCCTCATTTTTATCAGTAGTTAATTGTAACGTTTGCTGAGGTTTAAGAAGTCCTTTTTTCCATGGAACACCAAAAGTTGCTCCTGAAAAATGTTCAGGCACTTCCTTGTCTAACCAGTTTATTATAACTTCTTGAGCTAACAGTGATTGTTGAACGAAAATAAACATGGCGAGACTAAAAATGGAAATTATTAAATTCCGCATGACAAGTTGTTTAATGTGGTTAAAGATTTTAAATATTACGCCTTTATATAAAAAAGTGATAATAAATTAACTGCAAATAATGATAGTTTTATTCTAATGCATCTTGTTCGCTCCATCAGTTTAATTGATAAATATTTATAAAATCAATATGCTGTCGTGACCATGTTGATCTAAAACCAAAGTAACCGGAACTCAAAGCTTGAGAATCAAAATATTGGAAATAGCAAATATCATTCATCCAATAAGATAGCTGCCCCTCATTTACTATGATTTTTACTAAATAGCCAGTGTTTGCTTTCAATAAAAAATCGTTATCATTTTTTTCTTCAATTATGTAGCGTTCTCCCTTTCCATCGTATTTTCTGAATCGAGTGGTACTATTATAATTTCCTCCGACGCCAACATAATAAAGAGCAAGATCATCATATTCTTCAAATTTACCTTTGCGAGTAAATAAATTAATATCATCAGGATCTGAAGCCATCCAAAATTGATTGAAATCCGACAGTCGATCATTTATGCCATCGTCAACTTTTACTGTACGTTGGTATTCGATGATGTAATTTCCTTCAAGCTTTTTGTTAAGCCATACTGTAACCCCACCTTCTGTGTCTAAAATCAATCGCTTGTTCTCAATATAAACCTTAGAACTTGGAGTAGAGTCCATTTCTACAATCCATGTTTCTGGATCTAATTCTTCGGAAAAATCGTCACTAAAAATTAGTGTTTTCTTTTGATCAGCTGTTGCACATCTAAGTAGAAGCAATGGGATAAGCATAATAAGTAAGAAGGCTTTCTTTTTCATGACTCAAAACGTTTTTTATATTTTTTTTTGCAATATAAATATAACAAATTAGAAGCAGTCTTAGTGAGTCAGCTTCTAAACTTATTTTTGTAAGATCTGTTATTATACTAATATCAAAGCTTGTTTTTTGAATTAAAAACATAAGAGATTAATAAACAATAAGAGGAAGAAGAGATGAAGGAAGATAAAATTAAGATTGAAATATGGATGGATATAATGTGCCCTTTCTGTTATATTGGAAAAAGGAAGCTAGAAGGAGGACTTGCACAATTTATTCATAAAGATAAAGTTGAGCTTATTTGGAAGAGCTATTTGTTGGATCCAAATTTAAAAAATGATTATACTTTGAATTTGAATACTTATTTAGCTCTTAATAAGAAAGTAAGTGTTGAGCAGGCTGCTGCCATGAATAGAGCTGCTGCAATGAGGGCTGCCTCAGTTGGATTAAAATATAATCTTGATAAGGCAATTCCTGTTAACACTTTTAAAGCTCATCAATTTCATCATTTTGCAAAAAAATATAATTTGCAGAGTGAAGCTATTGAAGTTTTGTTTCGTTCGTATTTTGTTGATGGCAAGGATGTAAGTGATAATATGCAGTTGATGTCATTGGCTGAGGACTTGGATATGAATAAGGAGGATTTATCTGTTGCCCTTGAACAGGAAAGTTATGTTGCCGATGTAAATGCTGATATTATGGAGGCAAAGGATATGGGAATTAAAATGGTACCATATTTCTTGATCAACGATAAACATGCAATATCCGGAACATACGATAGTAATACATTTATTGCTATACTTAATTCGCTATCAGTTAAGTACTAAATAAATCTTGTCATCAATACGAAAAATTTCTTAAAAGTGAAGATATTACGTTTATACAGTAATAAGGATGGTGATTCGGTTTTTGAAGAAATAGAACTTTCTTTAAAGAATATGGGGATTATTGGAAGTATGTCTGAGCCGGTTGAGGTTGACAGACTTATATTTAGAGAAACACCTGCTGATTATGATTATGATTTTCATTGTGCGCCGGAAAAGCAGTATATAGTTTTTTTGGATGGGAAAACTGAAATAACCACAAGTTTAGGAGATAAAAGAGTTTTTACTTCAGGTGACATCCTCTTAGTTGAGGACACAACAGGTAAGGGGCATAAAACAAAACACCTTATCAACAAAAAACGTCGTTCCTTGTTTATTCCAATAAAAGAGATATAATTATGAAATTAAATGGAATACACCATATTACAGCTATCGCATCTAATGCACAAAAAAACTTGGATTTTTATGTCGGCGTGCTGGGTTTAAGATTGGTGAAGAACACGGTGAATTTTGATTCGCCTGATATGTATCATTTTTATTATGGCGATTATGATGGAAATCCCGGAAGTTTGCTGACTTTTTTTATTATTCCGGAAGCCCGAATAGGCTCTGAAGGCGCCGGAGCTTTTTCATCCATGTCATTATCGATTGCTAGCTCCTCCATTGATTTTTGGATACTACGTTTGGAGGCTATGGATATTCCCAATAAAGTAAGTACCACAGCATCAGGACATAGAATTATTGAATTTAAAGATCTTGATGGATTAAGAATAAATCTTGTTGCCGATGATGATGATACACGAAAAGGGTTTGAAGTTGAAGGAATATCGCGTGATAAAGCAATTAAAGGAGCTCATTCAGTTGAATTAAAAACTCCCGATAAAAATTCAACATTAGAATTTCTTGGCAAGCATTTTGGATTCCAACAAAATGCCGATACCAATCTTTATAGTGTTACTAATAAACCCGGTGATTTGATTGAAATAGAAAGCAATCATAATCTTATGCCTGCCAAAGGAGGAGCTGGTACTATTCATCATGTTGCTTTTAGGGTTTCGGATAGAGAAACTCAGGATTATTTCAGGAATTTGCTTTTAGATTTAAATCATCATGTATCACCTGTTATGGACAGGAAATATTTTGAGTCAATTTATTTCAGAGAGCCGGGAGGTGCTTTATTCGAAATAGCCACTGATGCACCGGGAATGAGCGTGGATGAGCCACTTGAAAAATTGGGACAAAGTCTCGTTTTACCCGAATGGTACGAAGACAGAAGATCAGAAATAGAACGACAATTACCTGAAATAGATTTAAATATTAAAACAAATTGATGCATAATAGTGGACAACTAATTCTAAGAAAGGGACAAGCGGCTGAATCTGCCGAAAAAGCCTTGCTGCTACTTCATGGACGTGGTGCTACTGCTTCAAGTATAATGACTCTTAGTGAACAACTTCCTTTGAATAATTTTCATATTGTAGCACCACAGGCTAAAAATAATGAATGGTATCCATTTAGTTTTTTGGAGGATATCAAAAAAAATGAAGCTGAATTATCAAAGTCACTTTTCTTTGTTGAAGAAATAATCAAAGACCTTGAAAAAAAGGGTCTTAGTCGAAATAAGGTCTTTCTATTTGGATTTTCTCAAGGCGCATGTATGGCAGTAGAATATCTTGCACGAAAAGGTGGTAAATATGGAGCTGTTTTTGCTTTAAGCGGAGGCTTGATAGGAAAAGAAATAAATGAAAGTAAATATTCTTCCAATCTTGAATCAACAAGAGTGTTTTTAGGGAGTGGCGATAAAGATGGACATATTCCTGTAATTCGGGTTGAAGAAACAGCTCAAGTAATGAGCCGCCTTGGTGCAAATGTTGAGACCAGAATCTATAAAGATATGGAGCATACCATAAATAGAGATGAAATAGAATATATTAACTCAATTTTGCTTTCTTGATTCTTACTACACTTTTATCATTTCCGAAATTTTTATTGCATTGATTTTTCTTTATTGTACTAAGCAATCAACAATGTTTATTTTGTGATAACCATTAATGTTCGCATTATTGAAATCATGCCTTAAAAGCTGCCTATGAAAGTTGTTTCCAATTTTCTTCATGTTTCGCCAATATTAAGTTGTTTTGCTTGAGCTTATTTAATTTTTACAGAAAGTTTTTTGTGCCAAAAAGTTAAAAAGCTCTGCCAGAATGTGCATTGATAAATTTCATTGTCATTAGTAACTTTGAACTTACTGCTTGTTAGTAGTTTGCATTGTTATTAATTATAACTTCTTTTATTATGCATATCCGGTATTTAAAATTGTTGTTTTTAACTTTTCTTGTGGGAGGTTTTTATGTTATTTCTGCCCAAGTACAAGTTGAAAATATTGACAGAGGAGCAATTGTAGTAGTCAAGGATGACGGTTGTTTTTTGTCGTGGCGCCTTCTTGCAGGAGAACCCTATGATCTTGGATTTAATATCTACCGTGATGGAGAAAAAATTAATCATAATCCGCTGAAAACAGTAACTAACTATTGGGATGCCGGTGCATCTGCTGATAGTGAATATAGCTTAGTACCCGTTTTAGGATCGGAAGAATTAAAGAACGCTAAATCAGAGTTTTTTGTAATTTCTGATACCGAGGGTGAAAGCGCAGGTTATTTTGATATCCCTTTAAATAGACCTGCCCCCGGAATTAATGGAGGGTTTTATTCTCCCAATGATGGAAGTGTTGGTGATCTTACCGGGGATGGGCGTTATGACATAGTATTGAAGTGGAGCCCAAGAAATGCCAGAGACAATGCCCATCGTGGAATTACTGATCAAACAATACTTGATGGATATACGATAGAAGGAGAATTTTTGTGGCGTATTGAATTGGGGCCTAATATTCGTTCGGGTGCCCACTATACTCAATTTTTAGTTTATGATTTTGATGGCGATGGAAGAGCTGAACTTATGGTGAAGACTGCTCCGGGAACTCGTGATGGTACTGGTGCCTATATTTCAAAAGGACCTGCCGCCAATGCCGATCATAGCATTAATTATACAAATAATTTTGGCTTTATTTTGGAAGGCCCTGAATATATTACTGTTTTTGATGGAGCCACAGGAAAAGAATTAGCTACCGAAGAATATTGGCCGGTGAGGGGAAGAGGTCTTGATTGGGGCGATGATAAAGGCAATAGGGTTGATCGCTTTAATGCAACAGTTGCTTATCTTGATGGGAAGCGACCATCTGCCGTTTTTCAGCGTGGTTATTATACCCGTTTAACTTTGGCGGCATGGGATTGGCGCGATGGAAAATTGAGCAGGCGGTGGACCTTTGATTCTAATACTCCGGGAAATGAAAAATATGCAGGCCAAGGAAATCATTCTATTCATGTAATTGATGCAAATGGCGATGGAAAACAAGATATTGTTACAGGCTCTGCAGTTATTGCTTCTGATGGCACAGGAATGCATACAAGTGGTATGGGACATGGTGATGCCACCCATGTTACCTACATGATCAAAGACTTTCCTTATCCCCAGATATTTATGCCCCATGAGTCGGGAGGTCATGGAATGACACTCAGGCACGCACATAATGGGGAGATTTTATTTAAAGTACCTAACCCTAATGATGTAGGAAGAGGCGTAGGCGCAGAAATTGATCCTGAAGTTCCGGGCTTTCATTTTTGGGGAACTCATGGAATGGGATTATTTAATATGAAAGGAGAGAGAGTCGGGCTATGGCCCTATTCAATGAATTTTGTAATTTGGTGGGATGGAGACCTTAGTAGAGAGCTCTTATCAGGAAATCGCATTGAAAAATGGAGTATTAGAGAAAATGCAAGTACAGTGTTGTTAAATGCTGAAGGAGCTGCTTCAATTAATGGAACTAAGGCTACACCCGTTTTGCAGGCCGATTTGTTTGGCGACTGGCGCGAAGAAGTCATATTGCGCCGTAGTGATGTGATAATGAAGCTTTACGCGTATATACAACTACGATACCCACAAAATATCGTTTATATACTCTGATGCATGACCCTGTTTATAGGGTGGCAATAAGCTGGCAAAACTCCTCCTATAATCAACCCCCACATCCGGGGTTTTATATAGCTACAGATATGGATTTTCCTCCGCCTGTAATTGATGTTTATATGCCTGAGAAAGCTTTGAAATGATAGAAATACCTAACAAACTTGTTTTTGAGTATGCTAATGATATTTTAATAAGATGAGTAATTGAATTAAAATCATTAATTTGATTTTAATTTATTTGCCTTGCTAACAAATTTAATTTATCCAAATGAAAAAGTTTAAATATTTCGCATTCTTAGTAATTGTTTTAAGCTCGATTTTTTCCTGTACTCATGAGCCCGACAGTAAGCCGAATATATATATCATAGGTGATTCAACAGTTAAATGTGGAAAGGGTATTGGTGAAGGTGGATTATGGGGATGGGGGGCACCCTTTTATTACTTTTTTGATACTGCAAAAGTTGAAGTTCATAATATGGCCAGAGGAGGAACCAGCAGTCGTACCTACCGCTCATTAGGACTTTGGCAAGCAATCCTTGATGAACTGAAAGCCGGTGATTTTGTGTTTATTCAGTTTGGACATAATGATGGAGGAGCCCTTAATGACTCATTACGTGCACGAGGAACAATTAGAGGTACAGGAGATGAATCAGAACTGATAGATAATATTTTGACGGGAGAAAAGGAAAAGGTATATACTTTTGGAGCATATTTGAGGATGTATGTGCAGGAGATAAAAGAAAAAGGAGCCAAGCCTGTGCTCATTGCTCCTATACCGCGAAACAGATGGGACGAAGATGGAAAAATACCATATAACGATGAAACTTATGGAGGCTGGACTCAGGAAGTTGCAAAAAAAGAAAATGTAAAATTTATTAATCTGAATCATAAATTGGCCGATGCCATGAATGCACTTGGTCCTGATGATGTTACAGATGTTTTGTTTTTCGAAAGAGACCATACGCATCTTACTGCTAAAGGAGCTGTTTTAGCAGCCACCTTAGTTGTAGATGGTATAAGTGAAATTCCTGAAAGTGAACTGAATATGTTTTTAGTGAATGAATATCCCGGGCGTGAGCTTGCTGCCTTTATTAATGAGGCGCTAAATATTGAATAAGATGCTTTGGAAATTTAAGTTTTAAAATATTAGGAGTTTGACTTTTTTAAATTGTATTTGTTGTTTTTGAAGAATTTGTAAATTATAAATCACTAACTTAAGGACCAATAGATATATTGCTTTGAATAATAAAGTATTAATTGTTTTACTTGTATATAATATTTTGGAGAATTTTAATTCAATATAAATCAGAAATAAATAAAAGAAACTATTGCTATGATTAAAAGATTCGCATTTAAAATGTTCCTGAAGCCCGGATTCAAAGATGAATATAAAAAACGTCATGATGAAATATGGCCTGAACTCGCTGAATTAATTCGTTCTACAGGAGTATATGATTATTCTATTTTTTTGGATGAAGAAACAAACATATTGTTCGGAGTTCAAAAGGTTAAAGGTGGAAGTTCATCACAAGATCTTGGAGACAATCCTATTGTACAAAAATGGTGGGCTTATATGGCGGATATTATGGAAACAAATCCCGATAATTCACCTGTTACCATAGCCATAGAGGAAGTCTTTTATATGGAATAACTTTTTGTTTTATTCTGTAGAGGATAATTATTGCTTTTCTGACTATTTACTTTAACGCCACCGTACTATTGATGCATATCAATAGTTTACTGTTTATATTTTTCATTTGTTAAAATCATGGAATTATGAATAAAAAGTCTTATTCAATTAAAAAGAGCAGATATTTTTTAGGTCTCGTACTAACTGTTTTTGTTGCATTTTCATTTTTATCCTGTGAAGGACCCGAAGATGGAAAAGTTGTTGTATGGCCGGAAGTAACTAATGAAATGAAGCCTTGGACACGGTGGTGGTGGATGGGAAGTGGTGTTAATGAGGCAGATCTTGCTGTTATTCTTGAGGATTTTGCTGCTAAAGGTATTGGCGGTGTAGAAATTGCTCCTATTTATGGCGCTAAAGGTTATGAAGATCAATATGTAGAATATTTAACTCCGGAGTGGTTAGAATTATTGCAATTTACAATTGCAAAATCAAACTCACTTGGAATGGGAGTTGATATGACTAATGGCACAGGATGGCCTTTTGGAGGCCCGCATATTACTGATGAAATGGCTGCACGGCGTTTATTTTTGCAGGAATATAAGCTAAGTGCTGAACAGACAGATGATATTGAAATTGCAATAAATGATAGAAGGCAACGTGAGCATGGGGCTTATTTAACAGCTTTAATGGCTTACGGCCCAAATGGTGAAGTATTGAATTTTATTGAATACCTTGATGAAAATAATCGTTTGACATGGAAACCCGAAGAAGGTGAATGGACTGTAATAGCTGCTTTTAACGGGCATAACAGAATGTTGGTGAAACGGGCTGCACCGGGGGGACAAGGTTTTACCTTTGATCATTTAAGGTCTGAAGCTTTGGAGCATTATTTATCAAGATTTGACGATGCATTTCAAGGGAAAAATCCCGGTGTAAGGTGTTTCTTTAATGATAGCTATGAAGTTTTTGGGGCAAGTTGGTCAAGCGGCTTTTTTGATGAGTTTTTAAGCAGAAGAGGATATGATCTAAAAAATTATTTAAGAGAACTCAATGGCGAGGGTGATGCTGATACAATTGCCAGAGTTAAGGCCGATTACAGGCAGACCATGTCGGACTTGCTGATAGGAAATTTTAGTACAGGATGGACAAAATGGGCTAATAATCTTGGAGCAAAAACGCGTAATCAGTCACATGGCTCACCGGCCAACCTGCTTGATGTTTATGCTACAGTTGACATTCCTGAGATCGAAACCTTTGGTGCCGACTATTTCCCTATCCGTGGGTTTTTCTATGATGAAGAATATCTCAGTAAAGCCGATCATAATCCTTTATTTCTGAAAATGGCCGCTTCTGCTGCAAATATTACAGGAAAAAAGTTAGTTTCTTGTGAAACATTCACCTGGGCAGGTGAACATTTTAGGGTTCCTTTATCTCAAATAAAACCTGAGGCTGAACAGGTGTTTCTATCAGGTGTAAATCATATATTCTTTCATGGCTCTACCTATTCTCCGGAAGAAGCTATGTGGCCGGGATGGCTTTTTTATGCCTCCGTACATTTTGGGAGATCCAATAGTTTTTGGCCTCATATTAGTGGTTTCAATGAGTATATTACTCGCTGTCAAAGTATTCTCCAGGAGGGTGTGGCTGCTAATGACATCCTTGTTTATTGGCCTATTTATGATACCTGGCAGAATGAAGAAGGATTGGAAATGATGATGTCGGTGCATGGCTCCAAAGAATGGCTTAATTTACCAAATATTAAATCCTTACTTGATCGTGGCTATTCATTTGATTTTGTGTCGGATTCATTGCTTGGAACTTTTCTTGTAAATGAAAATGAACTGCTTACCAACAACAAACAACATTCCTATAAGGCTGTTATTATTCCGGAATGTAAATATATGCCGGTAAATACACTTGAATTATTAGTGGCATATGCTGAAAAAGGAGTGCCGATAATATTTGAAACTTTACCCTTAGATGTTCCTGGTTTGAGCAATTTAGAAGATAGACGCGCAAAGATGCAAACTATTTATGACTTGTTTACTCTTAAAGAAGAAGAAGGGATTACTATTATGGATAATTTTAAGGGAAAACTTATTCTATCTGCAGATTTTGAAAGAACCCTTGATTATGCAGGAGTAAAACGTGAGACTTTTACCGATGATGGAATTAAATACCTTCGACGTCATTCCGGACAGGGACTTTATTATTATATGGTGAATCATACCGCGGAAGATATTGATAAAATTATTTCTGTTAATGAAACTGCTTCCAATGTTCTTATGCTTGATCCGCAAAGCGGTGAGTATGGCCTTATTCCTGTGACAAATAAAGATTCTGTTTCGGAGTTGAGAATTCAAATGCTATCGGGAGAATCGTACTTTTTGCTTTTTACCGATAAAGATGTGTCTGAAGTTTCGTATTGGAATTATTATGAAACAATTGATGAAGCATTTGTTTTGGATGGCCAATGGAAATTGGAGTTTATCGAAGGAGGACCTTCTTTGCCCGACGCTGTTTTACTTGATGGCATAAGGCCTTGGACCACATTGGATAAGCCTGAGGTTGAAAGCTTTTCAGGAAGTGCAAAATATAGTATAAAATTTGATTTTAGTGAAAAACTTTACGATGATTATTTGTTGGATCTTGGAAAAGTTTTGCATAGTGCCCGTATTATTTTAAATGGGATGGATCTTGGATTTTCATGGAGTGTTCCTCATGTGAAAAATATCGGTGAATATTTGCTTGAAGGAGAAAATGAACTTGTAATTGAAGTTACTAATCTAATGGCGAACCGTATCAGATATATGGATATTCAGAATATTGAATGGCAGCTGTTCCATGAAATAAATTTTGTAAATACCCATTATCGCCCCTTTAATGCTTCAAAATGGGAGCTGATGCCATCAGGCATTGAGGGGCCTGTACGTATCATACCCTGTGTTAATTATGTTGCCGGTGAGGATGGAAAGCTTCTTGATCAAAATGAAAATACAGCATTGTTATTTGATTTTGGTGCTAAAGAATCAAAAAAAAACACTATTGCTGTCAGTCATGCACTTCAATATTCTAATAAGGCAGGTTATGGTTTTGAACCGGGTAATTTGCCCACTGTAGTGCAAGGGGAATCCCAAGATTTTTTTTTTAGAAATGCTTTTTGTTCCGATAATACATTTTGTTTTTCTGTAAATCTTCCCGAGGGTAATTATGAACTTACAGTTTTTGCCGGACATCCTAATCTGCACAGCTCTTTAACAGTTAAAGCTGAATCGCGCCGCTGGATGTTAGGAGAGATAAAAACCGAACCGGGGAGTCAGGAGGAACATTCTTTTATTGTGAATGTTCGAAGGCCTTATTTTTATGATAATGATTCAATTAAACGCAAAACAAGAGAATATTCTTTTTTAAACTGGGATGATAAGCTTACCCTTGAATTTAGTGGAGAGAAACCCTCGGTTTATGGAATTAAAATTAAAGCATTAAAAAACAAAGCACTTACGGTATTTTTAGCCGGCAATTCAACCGTTGTTGATCAGGAAAATGAGCCCTATGCCTCTTGGGGGCAAATGATTACACGATATTTTGATAATAATGTGCTAATAGCAAATTATGCCGAATCAGGTGAATCATTGTTGTCGTTTAAAAATGCACGTAGATTAGATAAGATATTGAGTTTGATGAAAGAAGGTGATTACCTTTTCATTGAATTTGGCCATAATGATCAAAAGCTTAGTGGTGAAGGTGTTGGTGCTTATACTTCTTTTAGCGATTTGCTAAAGGAGTTTATCGCCGCTGTACAGCTTAAAGGAGGTATTCCGGTTTTAGTAAGCCCTATGCATCGTAGATTCTTTGATGATGAAGGAAAAGTTATGCATACTCATGGTGATTACCCCGATGCTGTACGTAAAGTTGCAAAAGATGAGAATATTGCCCTTATCGATCTGAATCAAATGAGTAAAATTGTTTATGAAGCATGGGGCCCTGAAGAATCAAAAAATGCCTTTGTTCATTATCCTGCCGGAACCTTTCCTAATCAGGATAAAGCATTAGAAGATAATACACATTTTAATAATTATGGCGCATGGATTATGGCACTTTGTATTATGAAAGGAATTAGGGAAGCTGTCCCTGAATTGGCAGAATATTTTGTTGATGATGCTCCGCTAATAGATCTTAACAATCCTTTTGCATATTCACAATTAGCTCTGCCTAACAGTATGATGATTGACACTAATAAACCTGAAGGTCAATAATTGAATTTTCTTAATAAAATATAAATTTTGCATCATGAAAAAGCGAAAAATTTTATTTGTAATATTTATAATCACTTCTATAACTGTTAATTCTCAAGAATGGTTAAAAGAAGTTGGTGCACATAGTTTTCCACCGGGAGAACAAATATTCAAAGTAAATGATTATGATGAAGTATTTGAAGGCTACCCACCCATTGCTTCAACTCCGGGAATTCAAGCAGCTATTGATGACTGTGCTGCTAAAGGGGGCGGAAAAGTAGTGTTTGAACCGGGGGTTTACCATACAGGTGCTCTTTTTCTTAAAGATAATGTGAGTTTTGTTATTGATGAGGGAGTGGAACTAAGGGCATTGATTGGACTTGAATATTACCCGGAAATTAAAACTCGTGTAGCAGGAATTGAAATGATGTGGCCTTCAGGGGTAATTAATATTCTTGATAAATCAAATGTTGCAATAACAGGTGGCGGTATTATATATGCCCAAGGAAAATATCATTGGGAAAGATATTGGAATTTACGACATGATTATACACCGAAAGGCCTGCGTTGGGCTGCTGATTATGACTGTAAAAGAGTACGAACTATTCAGATTTCTAATTCAAAAGATGTTACTTTAGAAGGGTTTTTTGTAAACCAAGCAGGCTTTTGGACAATTCATATTCTATATTCAAAATATGTAACTGTAAATGGCCTTACTATTCGTAATAATATAGATGGTTTTGGCCCAAGTACTGATGGTGTTAATGTTGATTCTTCTTCCTATATTCATATTTTAAATTGTGATGTTGACTGCAATGATGATAATTTTACTGTAAAAGCCGGCCGCGATGCTGACGGCTTAAGGGTTAATATACCATCAGAATATATTTATATTCATGATAATATTGCACGTAGAGGTGGTGGAGCACTTGTTATTGGAAGTGAAACATCAGGATGGATACGACATGTAAAAGCTGAAAACATGAAAGCTATTGGCACAAATCATGTCATGCATCTAAAATCTGCATTTACGCGTGGAGGAGGAATAGAAGATATATCCATAAATAATGTGCAGGCAGAAAATGTAAACTCTTTTTGCACTGTAACGCTTAATTGGAATCCATCATATAGTTATGCTGAATTACCTGAAGAAATTAAAGAAATCCCCGAACATTGGAAAGTTATGTTGCAGGAAGTACCGCGTGAAAAAGGAATTGCTGTAATAAGAAATGTGTCATTGTCTGATTGCCATATAGTTAAGGCGCAAACTGCTTTTCAAATATCAGGAGCGGAAGAATCACCCTTAAGTGGATTCGAGTTTTCAAATATATTTGTGGAAGCTCAACGCGCCGGGGTATTATCCCATGCAAAAGATTGGAATATGGAGGGGCTTACTATTAAAACACCTAAAGCAGAGAAATTAATATTGAGAAATTCAGATAATATAAGATTAGAAAAAGTGAACTATAAATAAATTCTCTTAGTTTAAGACTTGCTTCCGGCGTCTTTGTTTCTCATTTCTGAGGGAGGCATTCCCATTTTACTCTTAAACAGCCTGCTGAAATAATGAATGGAATCAAAACCCGTGTCATAAGCAATTTGCTTAATTGGCATATCAGTTGCCAATAGTAATTCTTTGGCACGCATCAATCTTAAATGTAAATGGTATTGACCGGGAGAAACACCGGTATGCTTTTTAAACATTTTCCTAAAATAAGAATAACCCAAATTCAAGTTGGAAGCAAGCTCTTTAAAATCTAAATTTTTATTCAGACTTTTACGCATAATAAATTTTGCGTCTTCCATAGCTATCTCAAGTGGCTTCCCTTTAAATTCCATGTTTTTCACATGGGCAACTAAAGAGCCTAATAACCTGATGGCAATACCGGAAGATATTAACTGAAAACCGGGTTTCTCTTTTTGGGCAAGTTCAAAAATCCTGTAATAACAGTCTAAAAGACTCTCTTTTAAACCACACTTAATAATAGGGTTTTTGTTGGATAATATATGATTTGTAAAAAGACGATCAACAATATCACCCTCAAGACCTATATAATGCTCAACCCAACCGGACTTTTTGTTAGGACGGTAACGATGCCAAACACCGGGCTTTATTAGCATGATGTTTCCCGCTTCTATTTTGTAACGATCGGTTTTGGTCTCTAAAATCCCACTTCCTTCAGTTATGTAGTTTATTTGATATTCATCAAGAATACGACCACTCATCCAATGAAAAAAATATCCTGTAGGATGCTCAGGAGCAGGATAAACAGCCCCTGGTTTTACAGACGCTTTTCCTACTACATTAAAACTTATACCCCATTGTTTATCCTCAGGATTGGATGTTAAATATTTGAAGAAATCCTTCATTGTATTTTGTTTTATAGCTTCCTAACAATAGTTGGAAGCTAGGTTTTATAAAACAATCAAATTTAAAAATTAAGCCTTTACTTAAATCTTATAATTATTTCGTCTGTTCTTTAATGAAAATATTAAGAACTTAAATATATTAAAGATCTGAATATTTTTAGAAATATGTATAAAAATAGTAAATTTTTTTTAATTTATTTTTCTGTTATTGTATTAAACCTTCATAACTACGTGTGTTTTGTGTGTTTTAATAAATTTTTTTCTTTTTAAAAAAGAGTGCCAAAAAAGTTAAATAGAATAGCAATTTGTGCATCGTTTCATTTTTTATTTTTAATAATTTTGGTGTAATTTTAATGTTTTTATGAATTGATCCGCTTTGTCTGAATTTATTCAACAATCTGTTATTTTAAATGTTTGCAAACTCTTTATAGAGTTTTTATGATTTAAATTTTCTCAAATGAAAAGATTCCTCATTATTTTTTTGGTTTTTGTTTTTTCATCGAACATTATTGAGTCTCAAAGACATGCCGAATGCATTAATTTCGATTGGAAATACTATAAAGGTGAAATTCAAGGTGCACATGAGCTTGACTTTGATGATGCCGATTGGACAGTAGTACATTTGCCTCATGATGCCAGTATTGGTGGACCATTTGTTAGGGACAGCCTCAATTCAGATCGGAAAAATGGGTTTTTACCTCGTCAGAAAGGCTGGTACCGAAAATCTTTGGAATTGAAGGAAAATATTGTAGGAAAAAGGATTTACCTTGAGTTTGAAGGTGTTTACCGAGATGCAAATATCTTTGTGAATGGTTCGAATGTGGCACATCAACTAAATGGTTTCATGGGCTTTTTTGTTGATATAACTGATGTAGCTAAAATTGGTGAAAATCTTATAGCTGTGAGTTATGATAATACCGACATGGAAAGCTCGCGTTGGTATAATGGCGAAGGTATTTATCGTAATGTATGGCTGCTAATAAATTCTGATGTTCATGTAGATCATTATGGCACTTATATTTATACCCCCTTTATAACAGAGGAGTTTGCGAAAGTAAATATTGAAACTGAAGTAAAAAATCATAAAAATGAAAGCTTAGATATTACACTGCAAACAGAAATTATCGATCCAAATGGTAAGACCCTTAAAACTATTATAAATAAGGCCCCAATTGGCCCGGGCGAATTATATGTTTTTCGTCAATTTTCAGATCTTGAAGATCCGCAATTGTGGGGACCTGCTAATCCCTTTATATATCAGCTGCGTTCAACCCTTATTAATAATAATAATGATGTTGTTGATGTTTATGAAAGTAGTTTTGGAATTCGTAATGTTGAATTTTCACCTGAATATGGGCTCTTAATAAATGGTGAGAAAGTGTTGGCTAAAGGGGTTAATATTCATCACGATCTTGGCCCTCTGGGTGCTGCGGCTTATGAAAGAGGATTTGAACGGCGACTCGAAGGCTTAAAAAAACTTGGAGTAAATGCAATTCGTTTGTCTCATAATCCACACGCTAAATTTGTTTTGGACTGGTGTGATAAAAATGGCTTTTTAGTTGTAGATGAGCCTTTCGATAAATGGGATGATCAATTTTTTGGACAAGGAAATTCCTTTGAAGATCACTGGGAAGAAACTATGATATCATTTTTGAAAAGAGATAGAAATCATCCTTCAGTAATAATTTGGAGTGTTGGTAATGAGCCAACACAGCAAAGGAGTCCACGTTATGATTTTGGAATTCCAATGATGAAGAAATTATATGATTTTGTTAGAATGTACGAGCCTTCTCGAATGATAACAGCCGGCTTACATCCATCACGAAAAAGTGGAGCTTATGGTACAAAAAATTATTACTATGAAGGACCACCTGAAATGGTGTTTTACATGGATGTTGTAAGTACAAATTATCGTGAAGAATTTTGGCCCGTTGATAAAGCAAACTATCCGCAGTTGATATTTATGCTTAGCGAATCGCAGGTAGGTAACCTTGGAAATGAATGGTTTAATTTTGATCATAGCTCTTCAGTTGGTTTGTTCTATTGGGGAGGAACTGATTATATTGGGGAATCCTTTGGATGGCCTGCAAAAGGATGGGTGAATGGAATTATCGATTGGAATGATCACTGGAAACCATTTTCATATTATATACAAAGTTTATACAGCGATGAACCAATGGTACATGTTGCTTCTTTTTCAAGAGGAAGTGAAGTAGAACAATATTGGAATGAAGTGGCACTACGATATCAGCCAATGTTTTCACATTGGAACTGGGAAGGAAAAGATTCAGTAAGTGTTTATACCTTTACTAACTGCCAAGAAGTTGAATTATTCCTCAATGGAAAATCTATGGGAGTAAAAAAAGTTCCCGAATTATATTATACCAAAAATATTAAAGGACTTACAGCTGAAGAGTATGATCCCGAAAACCCACTTACTTTGGGACCTCCAATACATGATGAACTTGAATGGCGCATTCCATACGAATCAGGCTCAATTGTTGCCGTCAGTCGTATTGATGGTAAAGAAGTGGCTCGCCATGAGCTGAAAACAGCAGGTGAAGCATATCGCATAGTTCTTGAACCTGACAGGAATATTATTAATGCCGATGGGATGGACCTATCATTTATCACTGTTAAAGTAGTTGATTCAAAAGGTGTCATTATACCGGATGCCGATCATAATATTAACTTTAGGGTTAAAGGTACAGGAACTAATGTTGCAGTAAGTAATGCAGATATGCTTAGTAATGAATCTTTTATTTCTGACGAACGAAAAGTCTTCCAAGGTAAAGGCATGATTGTCATACGCTCAAGTAGAGAGCCAGGAACTGTACGTGTTAGAGCTTCGGCAAAAGGCTTAAGAAATGGAGTTGTAGATATAGAAGTTCAATAAATATCATAAATTAAATTGTTTATAGCTCTTGCATTCACATTTTCAGGTGATTAGTAAGCTGTCATAATTGTTTTAAATTCCTGTTAAACTATTTTTGTCTTTTCCATTGAAAACGTTTACATTTGTAATGTTAAAATATGCGAAATTTTGATATAATTTAATCTTGCAATAAGGGAAAGAGAGTCAGCAATCATTTATTTGAACTTAAAATATTTTTTCTAACTCTAAATTATATTCTTATGAAAACAATTACACGACTTTTTACATTGTGCGCAATGATGACCTTCCTTGGAGTTTTTACAATTACCGCCCAGGAAAGTCCTTCATTAAATACTGATAGAGGTACAGGATGGAGCGAACAGACAGAACCTTTAGTTTTGAGCTTGAATTTTCAGGATTATGAGCATTTTCATTCACAGGCCAATGAAGATTCTAGTAATAGTAGGCATAATTTGGATCCGGAAAAAGATCCTGCCGATCCTGATGCTGTTATTCTTGGATATAAAGATATGGTAGATGTCAGAAATTATATTGGTTCAAATCTTACTGTTACTTTAGATTTTAATGAATGTGCATTTGCCCCTGAATGGCAGACTGCCTACGGATTCAGTGATTCTCAAGAAGGGGAGAATACCGAAAATGTTTCCAATGGATTTGTGGAAATCAGTCGCGACTGGGACCATGGTGGCCTTTTGGTAACTCAGGGATATTTCACTATCGATCTTGGAAATATGGAATATATTGCTGCTTTGCAATATACTACCTCCAGTGCCGGTGGAAACAGAAGAGGCTTCTCTCTCGAATATAGTATTGATTCAGGTGTTTCCTGGGATACACTTAGATGGCAACCAGGGGATCAACATTGGGCAGAATCGTTTACAGCAAGCCCCTATACCAATGAAAGAACTCCCAACGGATATCGTTGCGATGGTTCAGGATTTGGACTGGTATGGGAAGATAATATCTATTTTGCTCCCGATGAAGGAGAACATTTTATGGTTCGTTTTACTATCGCTTCCAATCAAGTCCATCGTGTCCATGATTTTAAAGTTTATGGCGATCTGAAAACCGAAACTTTTATAGATAATCTTAAAGCCAATACCCTCTCGATTAATGGTACGGGAAGTCTTGTTCAGGTTTCAAAAGTTGCTGATATATCAGTCTTTAATCTCGCAGGCTCTAAGGTGAAATCGATTTCAAATAATTCCCGGCTTTCAATTGTCGATTTACCAGCAGGTATATATGTTGTAAGAGCTTCTGCCGGTAACGAATCGGCCGTTGCAAAAATTATTAAAAAATAGAGAGATTAATATAGAATACCTTTTAACTTATTTATAGTTTAATCAGAACCGACAATGAGTGTTGCCGGTTCTGATTCGATTTAATAGATTAATATTAATAACTTTTAAGCATTAAAATATCAGCTTTGTATTTTTTTAATCTAAAGTGTTAAAATTTTAGATTTATTGTTGTGATTTTTAAAATAAAAAAGTCGTAGTTAAAGGAATTTTGTTAAAGCGGAATTGAAGTTTTATCTGAAAGTTGTAAATTCTTAATAAAATGATAGTTGAACTTCTGTTTCAAAGGAATGATTTGTTAAAAACAGATTATTCCTTACAATATTGAAAGTTATAATTTTAAGTAAATACTATTCGGTTTTAATATATATCATCATTTTTAATGACCTACATTAAATTTTTATCTAATGAACTTTTATAGGAAAAAACATTTATACCCAAGATGGCATTTAAATCTTGAATGGATCCGAATTTATCGTTTGATATTTTTTTTGATGATATTTTCATTGTTTGCTGATAATACAATAATGGGGCAAAATGATGAAAGAGTGATTGTATTTGGAACGGTAAAAGATGAAAACAATGAGCCTATGCCTGGTGTCAATGTTCTTAGTGCTAAGGTTCCCGGTTTGGGTACCGTCTCCAATATAGATGGCAATTACAGTATTGTTGTTGCTCCGGATGATGTGTTACGGTTTTCTTTTATTGGATTTTCACTTCAAGAGGTAGCTGTAGATGGCCGTACAGCTATTCATGTGGTAATGCAACCCGAAGTGACTGCCCTCGACGAGGTGGTTTTAATTGGTTACGGTACTTCGCGTAAAGCCAATCTTGTGGGAAATGTTTCTACACTCGATGTGGAACAGATTATCGATTTTCCTTCTACTAATTTAACTTCTTTATTAGATGGACAAATTCCCGGATTATCTGTCAGCCCGGCACAGCCAACCGGTCGTCCCGGTGCTGCCACTCGCTTGATAATTCATGGTACTAATACCTTTGGTACAACCGGTGCCGGAGGCGGCGCTAAAGAAGCCGCTCCACTTTATGTGGTAGATGGTTTTATTGTTTCGCAAGAAGAATTTGACATGCTTGATATTTCAGATATTGAAAACTTCTCTGTGTTAAAAGATGCCTCTGCTGCAGTATATGGAGCGAGAGGTGCAAACGGAGTTATTTTGGTGCAAACACGCCGTGGAAAAGCAGATCGCCTACGGGTAAATTATTCAGGAAGCTATGGGATTAGCGATGCCACTCAGCAAACCGAAATGTTGAGTGCATATGATCATGCTCGTATGCTCAATGAACTTAATTATGCCAATACGGAATTTGAACCATTTAGCGATGAAGATTTTCAGGCTCTTCGCAATATTGATCACAACTGGCTAAAAGACGCTTGGAAGTTGGCATCTATTTCCCGTCATTCCATTAATTTGTCGGGAGGCTCTGATCGTTTGCGTATATTCGGTGGAGGAACCCATATTTATGAAACCGGAAATTTCAACAAACTGGATGTTACGAAATTTAACTATCGGATAGGGGTAGATGCTGAATTGATAAAAAATCTTATGCTTGCTGTAACACTTACTATCGACAACAAGGAGGTAATGGTTCCTTATACGGAATCAGTAGGCAGCAATACCATGGAGAATTTGTTTGAACCTTTGTTGCAAGCCCCCCGTTGGATGCCTCATCATATTAATGGCTTGGCTGTATATTCATCCTATTTGAGAGATAATCCCTTTGCTTTTTTTGATTCCAACAGCTACCGCCATAACCAAGATAAAGGGAATACTTTTAATGCCTCCTTGCGGTATAAATTTGAGCAAATCAATGGACTTGAAGCAGGCATAACTTATAGTCGTCGTGAAAATCATAATTATAGCAAGCAATATTCCATCCCTTATGAATTGTATGAATTTAGCCCGCTTGGTGACAGCCGATATTTGCTAAGTGATGAAATCGCTGCCGTTCGCCAGATTAGAAATAGTAATAGAATCTTTGAATCATATAATTATGGTCAAAACTATCAATTCAATGCTAATTTGAATTATGATCGTAATTTTGGAGTTCATAATATTCAGTTGTTTGCTTCCTATGAGCAATCTGAGAATGAATACAGCCGATTTGATGGAATGGCCCAAGAACAAAAGTTGATTGGCGTGGAAACGCAACTTGCTTTCGAAAATGAACAGGCTAGAACTCGCGGTTGGATGGGAGAGGGAGGCCGCCGATCAGGAATCGGACGCTTCAATTATAATTATGATAATCGCTATATTTTTGAAAGTACTGTTAGAATTGAATCCTCCACAAGTTTTGCACCTGGAAAACGTAGAGGTGTTTTTCCGGCCTTTGGTGCAGCTTGGGTTCTTTCTGAAGAACAGTTTTTTAGAGATAATGTGGGATTCATAGACTTTTTAAAATTGCGTGGATCTGCAGGACGTACCGGTATTGATTATATTGGTGATTACCAATATAGGTTGGAGTACACAACTTCAGACAGCTATTTGTTTGGAACAAACCCTTTGGGAGGGATCAGTGCCCAGAACAATGGAGTTGTTAGTACCGGAGTTAGCTGGGAGAAATCAGACTTGTATAATGCCGGAATTGATATGCACTTTTTGGGCAATCGCTTAATGCTTTCTTTAGATGCCTTCTATCGTTATACTTTTGATATTTTAGACCAACGAACCGTTATTATGCCCATAACAACCGGAATTACAAAAATGGTGAGTGAAAATATCGGACGATTGGAAGCTTGGGGCTATGATATGTCACTTGAATGGAAGGCCCGGGTAACATCTGACTTTAGTTATAATATTAAAGGGGTGTTTGCGTATAATACCAATCGCGTTTTAGACCGTCCTACAGAATATTCGGAGCTGGATTTTCGTTATCCCATTGGTAAGAGTACTTATGCTGCCAGTGCTGATGAGGGATTCTTTGATTATGGTATAATTCGCACACAAGAACAATTGGAAGCAATAAATCAGACCAACCAAGAACAGTTTGGCTATGATATGACTATATACGGAGAACCATTGCAACTTGGGATGCTATATTATCAGGATATTGGACGACCCGGTAATATAGCTGAAGGAGAACCACCCATTGTATTTGAACCCGACGGACGCATCACCGACGAAGATATTACTTATATTCAGAGAGTGAATGATGATTTTCATTGGAAAAATCTTTTACCAAGCAGTACCACAATTGGTGCTAAATGGAAAAACGTTTCAGTGAATATGCAATTTAATATGATGTATGGTATTACCAACCGTGAGGTGGATAAACTCGCCAGATCTGCCCCTACCATAAATCTTAATGCACCGGCTTTCTGGAAGGATTTCTATACCGAAGATAATATTAATGCAAAATATCCCAGTCCAAGATATGCTTCATTCAATGAATTGCGGTCTTCGTTTTGGTATAAAGACAGAGTGTTGTTGCGATTAAGAAATTTGAATGTGTCCTATACGCTACCCGCTAAGTTGGTGAATGATTATGGTTTGACTTCAATTAGGGTGTTTTTTGTAGGAACCAATTTATGGACCCCGATCAGTACTTTTGATTATAAGGAAGATGCAATTGCACGATTCAATTCCTATCCCTTTTTGAAAACATATAACTTTGGGCTAAACCTTAGTTTTTAAAGCTTTGTTAAGAAAACAGAGAGCAATTATGTATATGATGCAAAAATCAATAATAAACACATGAAAAAATATTTTTTATATCTAATCGCTATTATCCTTATAGGCTTTTGGGCTTGTGAAGATGTGATGGATAAGCGCAATTTGAATGCCGTCGATGATACCATTTGGGATCATTATGCTTCAGCAGAGGTGTATATAAATAATCTTTATGCCAAAAATATGCCGGCATTGTCGCTGGCATCTAATGCAGGATTTTCCGATGAGGGCTACTCTTCCAGTCAGAATGTGACTGATATCATGTATGGAATTGTTGATGAAACTCGCTTAGATGCCGTTACAGTTTTTAATGTTAATACTTTTGCATTAATCAGAGATATTAATATTGGAATCCGAGGAATTTGTAATGCTTCCCTTCAGGAAGAGGAGAAGAATAGATTATTGGGACAGGCCTTGTTTTTTAGAGCATGGAGAAATTGGGAATTGGTGCGTTTGTATGGGGGAATTCCATTGATACTGACAGCGCAGGATCCTTTTTATGATAATTTGGATGTCCCCCGCAGTTCTGCTAGTAAATGTGTAGAATCGATTGTTGCTGATTTGGATTTGGCTATAGCCGGATTACCATCATATTGGAGTGAGCTTGAAGGTGCAGGACGCATTACCAGAGGAGCCGCCGCTGCTTTTAAAAGCAGAGTGCTACTGACCTTTGCCAGTCCGCAATTCAATCCGGAAAAACGAATAGAAAGATGGGAAGCAGCTTATAATGCTGCCATGGAAGCCAAAACCATTTTGGATGAGGCAGGCTATGGTTTGCATCCCGATTTTAATAAAATGTTTATCGATAATCCAATAAAGAATCCTGAAGCGGTACTCTATAGGAATTATATGGCCAATAGTGATTATTCAAATGCTTGGGAGGCTACGATCCGTCCGCCTTCAGGAGGAGGCAATATGGGCGGTGGACCTACCTGGAACTTGGTGCAGGCTTTTCCCATGAACAATGGAAAATCTATTTCACATCCCGAATCGGGATATGATGAGCTACGTTATTGGGAAAACCGCGACCCGCGGTTTTATGCCACAGTCGGATATAACGGAGCAGAATGGGAGATGGCAGGGCGCAATAGCAAAGTATTATGGACCCTTGAGCGCTATGCGGGAGAACAAAATCGTACCCCCGGCACCGGTTTTTACCTGAAAAAAGCTAGCAATCCATCCATTTCAAGTGACAATACCGGTAATTGCGGAACCCCTTGGTTGGAGATTCGTTATGCCGAAGTTTTACTCAATTTGGCAGAAGCAGCTTATGAAACAGGAAAAATGCAGGAAGCTATTGATATGCTTATGTTGATACGAGAAAGAGCCGGCATTGATCCTGCTGAAAACTACGGACTTGGAAACTTAATTGATATTGAGGTGATTATGCGTGAAAGACAGATTGAATTTGCTTTCGAGAATAAACGTTATTGGGATTTATGCCGTAGGAAAATGTTTACCGAAGACTTGGGACCCAATACCCCAAAACTTAATGGAACTAAACGAAAAGGTTTGAGAATACAAGGGGCAGGACAATGGAACCGTATTAGAGTAACATCCGGAGAATATGCTGGTTGGCGACTAATTGATACAGCTGTTTATTTTGGACATGTCGATATAAACCGTCCCGGAGATTATGAGGAGTATTTTGCAGTCGAGCTGAAAAATATGGATAACCTTCAGGTTAGTGGAGCAGATGCTGTTATTGATTATCCTGAAATTTGTTACTTTTTTGGTATTCAACAAAGTATTCTGAACCGAAGTCCTGCCATTGAACAAACAATAGGCTGGCAATATGGAACCTTTGACCCTTTGAAAGACTAATAACAATATTAAATTATATCCTGCTTAAGAGATTACAAAAAATAAAAATCGTAGATTTAACTCTTCTCTTTTATAATGCTATTGTTAAAGTATAGTGTTTTAATTAATAATTTTGTTATTTCTAAATCCTTCGCTGATATTTACAATTTTGTAAATGACAACGAATGAGTATTTTAGTTTTTTAAAACGATGGATTATGAGTCGATTTGGGTTAATTTTTGTTGCTTTAACAGCTATGTGGTTGATGGTGGAATCAGGCTCCGGACAGATAGTAGCTTTTCCGGGTGCAGAAGGATATGGCCGCTTTGCGACCGGGGGAAGAGGAAAAGGCGACAATGGCCGTGTGGCCATTGTTACTAATTTAGAAGATGATGTGAATAATCCTCCGGAGGGTTCTTTCAGATGGGCTTTAAAGCAAGGTGTTGAAGTAATACATAATCCTATTATTGGCGATATTACTGTTGAACAGCCGCTGACCGTTGTATTTGAAGTATCAGGAGTTATTGAGTTGAAAGGAGAACTGCGTATTAACCGAAATAATATTACCATAGCCGGTCAAACTGCACCTGGTAGTCAGGGAATTGTAATTCGGGGATATGGTGTGAACTTTGGGGGAAGTAAAAACATTATTTTAAGATATTTGCGTTTTCGACCCGGAGATGAGAATGACAAAAATAATGACGCATTCAGACTGGAAAACGGAGGGAATTTTATTATTGATCATTGTTCCTTCAGCTGGGCAATAGAGGAAACAGTACATACTTCAGCTAACAGGTTTACCACACTTCAATGGTGCATTATTAGTGAGTCCTTATACAATTCGATTCATCATAAAGGTGCCAGAGGATATGCCACACAGTGGGGAGGAGAATATGCTTCTTATCATCATAACTTGTTGGCACATCACAGCTCCAGGATGCCGCGTATAAATGGATCAAGTCAGAATGATGTTGAAGCATTGGTAGATTACCGAAATAACGTGAATTACAATTGGGGTCGCCATGGATCTTTTTATGGAGGAGAATGGGAAAATACTGCCGGCCAAGGATTTTGCCATACAAATGTTGTGAATAATTATTTTATTCCCGGACCTGCTACTCCTCCCAATCCGATATTTCTCCGACCTTCACTGAATCGATCCGGTATTCCACTTGATGGTTATGCTAAGTGGCATGTAAGTGGTAATGTAATGGTAGGGAACGAAGATCTGACCATGGATAACCGACTCGGGATTGATGTGAGCGAAGTTGGCTCATTGGAGAATATCTTTTCAGAAGAAATTTTGTTGAAAACTATTGATATTGAAGGAGCAGCCGGCGACTTGGAGAATTATGATACTTGGACCCAAACTGCCGAAGAAGCATATACAGCAGTTCTCGATGGAGCAGGTGCAACATTGCCTCGGAGAGACGATATCGATGAACGTATTGTCGCTGAAGTTCGAGGTGATATTCCGATTTTACGTTATGCTTATGCAATTCCGGGCGGACAAAACTCACCTATCCTTGGCTTAACTTCCGGCTTGATTGATACACAGATGAACTTGATTCCTGAAAATGAGCAGGATTCTAAAAGCCCCTGGGATATATATAAAACAGTTACTTCTAATAGCGCGCCACTTGATAGCGATCGTGACGGCATTCCTGATGCCTGGGAAATTGCCAATGGACTTGATCCCAAGGATCCTACAGATGCCCGTCAGATTTGTCAGGAAAGTGCTTATAGTTTTCTCGAGTTATATTTGAATGATCTGGTAAGCGGGGATTGGACGAGCTCTGTTGAAAATGCTGCCGGAGTAAAAAACAGCGGAATAGTTATACTTACACAGCGACATGACCCTGTTATACACTTTTATGCAGATGCTTATGTGCTGGATGTTAATTTGTATGATATAACAGGAAATAAAATGTTAAGCCAACAAGTAAATGGATACAGCGGTCAATTAAATCTTTCAGGCTTTGGACATGGAGTGTTTTTGTTAATGTCGCGCATGATTGACGGAAATACTGTCATTCAAAAAGTAATGAAATAGTCTTATAATAGGATGAACTATCTGAACCTAAAAACAACCTTAATATTGAAAACGTTCTCATTTTTGCGAAAAGCTTTGTTATTTCTGCTGTTTTGTTTTTTGTTGAATGAAGCACATAGTCAGGAAGCTCCTGTTTACATTGGAGAATCAGGGGATTTAGTCTATGAAAAAGATAGTGTAGGAAATAGAATACCGGATTTTTCGTTCTGTGGATTCGAAGCCTCCGAGCAAGTAATTCCTACAATTCCGGCTGCCGTTTTTGTTGCTTGGACCGCTGATGATGCTAGCTTATTAATTCAGCAAGCTATTGATTGGGTTTCCGCCTTGCCGAAAAATAAAAACGGATTCAGAGGTGCTGTTCAATTAGATTCAGGAACTTATGTGTTAAAAGGACGCTTGAACTTACATACTTCCGGTGTAGTCTTGCGTGGCATGGGAATGGGAGAAACCGGAACCCGTTTAATTGCAGAAGGAAAAGATCGTCAGACTCTTATCCGTATTTTGGGTAAAGATCAATATAACTATGATACTCCATCAATTGTATCTGATAGCTATGTGCCTGTCAATGCAATGACCTTAACCGTTGGAGAGCCTTGCCGATTCAATCGTGGTATGAATGTCATGGTTCATCGGCCTTCCGACCAAGAGTGGATAGATAAACTTGGGATGGCTCATCTTGGTGGTAGGGAAAGCGACTATATTGGGTGGAAACCGGGACAACGCGACCTACGATGGGAACGAACTATAGTGGACATTTCAGGTGACACTCTTTTCTTGGATGCCCCTTTAACTACTGCCTTGGATTCTAAGTATGGTAAAAGCACAGTAAGCCCATTTAGGGCTGATGGACGCATTTGTTATATAGGAATTGAAAATTTGCAATTGGAGTCAGCTTATGATCCGGATTATCCGACTGATGAAGATCATTGCTTTTGTGCCATTACCATTGAGCATGCTGAAAATGTATGGGTCAGAAGGGTTGGATTTAAGCATTTTGCAGGCTCAGCAGTGGCGGTTTACGAAACAGGACGTAAGGTTACTGTGGAGGATTGTATATCGGAAGCACCGGTCTCGGAGCTTGGAAGCTGGCGTAGATATTCATTTTTTACTATGGGTCAGCAGACTTTATTTCAACGATTATATGCTGAGTACGGTTATCACGATTTTGCAGTGGGCTTTTGTGCTGCGGGTCCCAATGCTTTTGTTGAGTGTGAAGCTTATCTTCCCCATAGTTTTAGTGGTGCCATCGATAGTTGGGCTTCAGGTGTTTTGTTTGATAATATATTGATAGATGGAAACCGTTTGGTATTTAATAACCGTGGTGTCGATTATCAAGGAGCAGGGTGGACAGCAGCAAATTCCGTTTTTTGGCAATGCGCTGCACATCGTATTGAGAATTTTGCCCCTCCCGGAGCAATGAATTATGCTTTTGGCGTGTGGGGACAGTTTGAAGGAAATGGTTCTTGGTTCGCACAAAATAATCATATAAGTCCCCTAAGTTTATTCTATGCCCAACTGTCAGAACGCTTGCAACATGAGAGTTCTCGATTTGCTAATCAAATTCGTCCGGCACCCGGGCCTTCTTTTACCAGCCCTACTTTGGAGCAGGCTCAAATCCTTTCCCGGAAAGCCAAGCAAGCGAATCTGACGATGAATGAATGGATAAGGCAAGGTATTGCTGAATATCCATTGCTTACCACAATTCCTGATGGAACACCATATATGACTGTTGCAATGGAACAGGAGGGAGCAAAGGTTGAGGATACTACAATAGCCTTGATAAATGGATTTATTACCCATAAGAATAAGCTGATGACAGGAAGTCGGCATACTGTTCCCTGGTGGCGTGGAGTTGCTCGTCCTTACGAAGCCGATTACAGCGCAACTCCGGCTATTACCAGATTTGTTCCCGGAAGAAATGGTAATGGATATACCGATAATCTTCAGGAAGTAATAGAATGGATGAAGGAAAATAATATAGTCGGTATCGAACATAACTATGGTTTGTGGTATGACCGACGTCGCGACGACCATCAGAGAGTTAGACGAATGGATAGCCAGGTGTGGGCTCCGTTTTATGAACAAGCTTTTGCCAGAAGTGGTGAAGGAACAGCTTGGGATGGTTTAAGTAAATATGACCTGACCCGATTTAATCATTTTTACTGGAGTAGGTTGTACGATTTTGCAACTCTGGCACGCCAAAATGGGAAGCTGCTTTTGCAACATCATTTTTTTCAGCATAACATCCTTGAAGCCGGAGCTCATTGGTCCGATAGTCCCTGGAGACCTGTTAACAACATCAATAATATTGAATTTACCGAACCTGTACATTACGCCGGTGATAAAAGAATATTTATAGCTGAACAGTTCTATGATATCACTTGCGAGCACCGTAGTTTATTATACCGGAATTATATCAGAAAATGTCTTGATAATTTTGATGAAGAACAAGCGGTTTTGCATTTGATAAGTGCCGAATATACAGGGCCTCTACATTTTGTTGAATTCTGGCTGGATGTGATAGCCGAATGGCAGGTCGAAAACAATCGGAAAGCTTATATAGTGCTTAGCACTACTAAGGATGTGCAAGATGCCATACTATCTCAACCCGATAGAGCATTATTGATTGATGTTATAGATATACGTTATTGGGCTTATCGTGAGGATGGCACTCTTTATGCCCCTTTAGGTGGTAAAAATCTTGCACCTCGGCAACATGCCCGAATTGAATCATCTGGAAAACGTTCATTTCACTCTGTTTTCCGGAGTATTTCTGAATACAAAAAGAAGCTCCCGAATAAAGCTGTTATTTATTCTGAGAGGCAGTTCGACCGCTATGGTTGGGCAACGCTTTTTGCCGGAGGTTCATTACCGGTTTTACCCCCTTTATTGCCGGAAGAATTTACCGAGTCTGTAATATCCATGAATCCTGATTTTTCGGTAGTAATACCGGATAAATTATATCTGCTGCATAATTACAAAGATGCCCTTATCTGGATGGATAATGTTGACTGTTTTGTGTTTGAACAGGCTGAAAATGGAAAATATATGCTTACTTCTATAGATGTTTCTACCGGAGAAGTAATACATGATATCGAGGTGTATGCGGATAGTGAAGGACTTAGAGTGATCAATACTCTTGAAAAACCGGTGGTGATATGGTTAAAAAAAATATCAACAATTTAATATTTCAATTATGATAAGACAGTTGAATGTTGCTTTATTAATTTCAATGTTGCTGCTTGGATGCTCGAAGGATTTGTCAGTCAAAAATAATGAGTTGCCACGCTTGAGAGTTTCAAGTAATCAACGGTTTCTCGAAGAGGAAAATGGAGAGCCTTTTTTCTGGCTGGGAGATACCGGCTGGTTGCTATTCACAAGGCTAAGCAGGGAAGAGGCTGAAGCATGGTTTGATGACAGAGCTGCCAAAGGGTTTAATTTGTTGCAGGTTAGCCTTATTCATACTTTGAATGCAAAAAATTATTATGGTGATTCTGCCCTGATTCACCAAAACTTGGCCCGCCCCCTTATTAAAGAGGGAGAATATGATTACTGGGACCATGTGGATTACTTAGTGGATTTGGCAGCTCAAAAGGGCTTGTATATGGGCTTGGTTCCTGTATGGGGCAACAACGTACGTTTTGGTGGTGTCTCATACCAAGAAGCCGAGATTTATGCACATTGGTTGGCCGATAGGTATGGCGACCGATCTCATATTGTATGGCTAAATGGTGGTGATACTTTTGGTAGTGATTCAACAGCTATATGGAAGGTGATAGGTCGTACTCTTAAAGAAAAGACTGTTGGTCAGTTGGTGACCTTTCACCCTCGGGGAAGATGCTCTTCATCTGATTGGTTTCAGGAAGAAGAATGGCTTGATTTTAATATGATACAATCCGGTCATCGTCGATATGACCAAGATGATACTGAAAGAGGATATGGTCAGGATAACTGGCGGTTTGTAAAAGATGATTATGAGCAAATTCCGGTGAAACCCACCCTTGATGCCGAACCTTCCTACGAAGGAATTCCACAGGGCTTGCATGATCCTAACGAAGGATATTGGGACCATAATGATGTTCGACGCTACGCATATTGGTCGGTTTTTGCAGGAGCATTTGGATTTACATACGGACATAATGCCATTATGCAATTTTATCGCCGAGGTGTAGATGATCCTGCATTTGGAGTTTTGGGATACTGGGACACGATGCTAAACTCTATAGGCTCCAATCAAATGAAACATCTCAAAAAATTGATGCTTTCCAAGCCCTATTTCGATAGAGTTCCGGCTCAGGAATTACTTGCTGAAAATGGTGAAAAATATGATTATAAAGTGGCCACCCGTGGAGAAAATTATGCAATGATATATAGTTATCGTGGGGGAATCATCTCTGTGGATTTGAGTAAAATAAAGGCTGAAACAGTTGCAGCTTCTTGGTTTTGTCCCAGAACCGGAGCCATCACAACTTTTGGTTCTTTCAGCTGTGATCATATTCAGCATTTTGATGCACCTGATGATCCTGAGGATGGCAATGACTGGGTCTTGATTCTTGATAGCTTATGAAATATTTGAAGTTTAAGATATGATGAAAATGAAAAGCAAGATTATTTTTGTATTGTTACTATTTTTAATTCAAAATAGTTTTGCAAGAAATCACGGATGGATCAATGTTGTAGAGGAAGGAGCTGACAATACCGGTGTAACCTTATCAACAGAGGCTATTAAAGTTACCATTGAAAAAGTAACAAAGATGGGAGGAGGTACTGTTTACTTTCCTGCTGGTGAATATCTAACAGGTCCAATCCATATGTTGAGTAATACAACTTTATATCTGGATACCGGTGCTGTCATTAAATTTTCTAATGATTTTGATTTATACACCCCTTTTGTTAAAACCAGATGGGAAGGAACAGTAATGATGAATTTCTCACCATTGATATATGCTTATGAACAGGAGAATATTGCCATTACCGGACGAGGAATAATTGATGGACAGGGACGCGAATGGTGGCGCTATTATTACAATAACAAAGAAAATCCCGATATTGTACCGAAGCATAAATGGTTCGATGAATGGGGACGCCTTAATGAAGATCTTGTTACCGAGGATTACTATCAAAGTACTATGAAATGGCGCTTTTTCCGCCCACCCATGATTCAGTTCTTTAAATGTAACAATATCCTGATCGAAGGAGTTACCCTTACTATGTCGCCTTTCTGGACTATTAATCCTGCTTTTTCTGAAAATATTGTGATTGAAGGAGTCACCGTAATCAATCCGCCTTCGCCTAATACTGATGGTATTAATCCATCATCGTGTCGTAATGTGCGAATATCCAATTGTTATGTGAGTGTGGGAGATGATTGTATAACCATTAAGTCAGGAAGAGATATTGATGGTCGAAAATGGGCAGTACCAAGTGAAAATATTACCATTACCAATTGTACCCTGTTGCGTGGAAACGGTGGGGTGGTTATTGGAAGTGAGGTCTCAGGTGATGTTCGTAATGTAACTATTTCCAATTGTGTATTTGATGGTACTAAACGAGGGATTCGTTTGAAATCAGCTCGCGGACGCGGTGGAGTGGTTGAAGATATTAGAGTTAACAATATTGTAATGAGAGATGTTAAGGACCAGGCCATAGTGTTTAATTTGTTTTATGATAAAAGTGAAGAAGAACCCATCACTGAACGTACGCCTGTTTTTAGGGATATCCATATTTCAAATGTGAGTGTTGAAGGCGCAAAAAATGCCTGTAATTTTTATGGAATCAGTGAAATGCCAATACAAAACCTCACTTTTAATAATATCAATATTAAAGCAGAGACAGGGTTTGTGGTAAATACAGGGATGAATATTGAACTACATAATGTAGATGTGAGCGTAAAGAAAGGTGCATCTTTTATTTTTGAAAATTCCTCAGGCCTGGTGTTAAATAATATAAAAACACAATATCCGCTACCGGATACTCCGGTTATTTCTTTCGAACAAGTAAGTAATGCATTTATTTATAATTCTTTCCCCCTGGTTGAAACCGATAGATACTTAGAGGTGAGTGGTTCTGAATCAAAGAATATATTTATGCAAAACAATGTTTTTCACAATGTCAAAATACCTGTTTTCCTGAATGAAGAGGTTGATGCAAATGCCATTATTAAAAAATAGTCTGAAATAAAAATGAAATTAATAAGTATTACCTATATGGAAAAAATGTTTTTTTTCTTAATAACGCTTGGTTTATTAGTTTCCTGTCGATCAAATAGTAGCGAACAGGATGAAAGCTTTTTGTTTACCACTTTTAGGGAACCAAACAATGAAGGATTGTATCTCGCATACAGTAACGATGGTTATCATTGGGAAGATCTCGGAGGAATCTATTTGGAGGCTGCAGTTGGCAGCCATAAAATTATGCGAGATCCATCTGTCGTAAAAGGACCGGATGAAACCTATCACATGGTCTGGACTAGCTCTTGGCAAAATGATAATGGATTTGGCTATGCTAATACCAAAGATTTTATTAACTGGTCGGAGCCTATTCACATCCCGGTTATGGCTCATGAACCTGATGTGGTGAATGTTTGGGCTCCTGAAATTTTTTATGATGATGAAGAAGACCGTTTTATCATAATATGGGCCTCTACTATTCCATATAGCTTTCCTAAAGGTGAGGAGGATGAATATAACAACCATAGGATGTACTATACAACTACTCATGATTTTGTTGAATTTTCCGATACTAAACTTTTTTTAGATCCGGGTTTCAGTATCATCGACTGTGTAATCGTTAAAAGAGGAAGTAGCGACTATGTTCTCGTGTTGAAAAATAATACAAGGCCGGAAAGGAATATCAGTGTAGCATTTGGAACGACACCCTTGGGACCTTGGACTAATTATTCTGAGTCCTTAACAGAATTTTTATCAGAAGGCCCCACAGTTATTAAGGTAGATGGAGATTGGATAGTTTATTATGATTACTACGATAAAAAGAGTTATAGTGCCTTGCGCACTAAAGACTTTAAAGAATTTACAAATATTTCTAATGAAGTTTCTTTACCTGAGGGCCATAAACATGGAACTATTACCACTATTTCATCAGAGATACTGGAAGGTATTAAGGAAAAGGCAAAAATATTAAAGTAATTGGATTATTGAAAATCAGCATTTGTTCAATTGTAACAACGCACAGAAAATGAAGATACAGCGTATAATTAATTTAATCTTAGTAGTGTATGCAGGCAGTTTTTTGAGTTTGCCTGCTCAGGACATGGTGCGATATAAGGGCGAAACCATTTCGAATATAGACTACCATCATGGGCAGTTGAGACCTGCAGTAGGAGTCCATAACATACAAGTGATGCGTGCCAACAGGCAGAATCCTCAAATGGGTGACGGTTATGGGTGGACCTATAACCATGCTTCTAACATTGCATATTGGAATGGTCAGTTTTGGTTGCATTACCTGAGCAACCCGATGGGTGAGCATAATCCACCCGGTCATACTTATTTAGTAAGGTCAAAAGATGGACGTGAATGGGCCAAACCGGAGGTGCTATTCCCTATTTATGCTATACCTGATGGAACAAAAAAAGAAGGACGCCCAGAAATAGCTAAAGATTTGTTTGCTGTAATGCACCAACGAATGGGGTTTTATGTGTCTGAAGACGACCGTATGTTAACCTTAGCTTATTACGGCATTTGTATGGATGAAAAGGACAGCCCTAATGATGGTAAAGGAATCGGACGAGTAGTACGCGAAATTTATAAAGATGGAAATTTTGGTGCTATTTATTTTATACGCTATAATTCGGGATGGGATGAGAGCAATACCAACTACCCCTTTTATACTTCTTGCAATGATGAAGGCTTTATCAATGCCTGTGATGCTTTGATGGCTGATCCCCTGATGATGCAACAATGGAATGAAGAACAGGATCATAATGACCCAATTATTCCTATGCGCTTGCAATTTAAGGGTTTTAGTTTCTATCATTTACCGGATAAGAGTATTGTTGGCTTTTGGAAACATGCTTTAACTGCTATTAGCAAAGATGGTGGAAAATCATGGCCCCGACCGGAACGGGCGCCGGGCTTTGTAAACGGAAATGCGAAGTTTTGGGCACAACAAACAGCGGATGGGCGTTATGCCGCTGTTTATAATCCTTCTGAATTTCGTTGGCCTTTAGCGGTTTCTGTGAGTGAAGACGGTTTAAATTATGAAAAACTCCTTTTGGTCAATGGTGAAATTTCTACCATGCGTTATGGTGGAAATTATAAATCGTATGGGCCACAATATGTTCGTGGGATTCTCGATCATAACGGACGCCCCGATGATGGAAATATGTGGTTAACTTATAGTATGAATAAAGAAGATATATGGGTGGCTGCTGTTCCCACACCCATAGTCGATGTAGTTACTAAAGATGTAAATGATGATTTTAATTCCATGTCTAATGGTTCTGAATTAAAATATTGGAATATTTTCAGCCCCTTATGGGCAAGAGTAAAAATAGAAGAGTTAAATAACACAAAAATGTTGACCTTGTATGATAAAGATCCATACGATTATGCTCTGGCCGAAAGAGTAATTCCTGCTGCATCATCCATGATCAGTGAATTTACTGTGATACCGCGACAAAATGACCATGGTGAATTGCATATCGAGTTTAGTAACGGAGAAGGAATGGGTGCCATTAGATTGATTTTTGCTGAGGATGGGACTTTAAGACTGAAAAACGGATACCGATTAAATAATGTAATGTCATATGAAGCCGGAAAGGAATATCATATCAAGGTTGAATTGCATGCTCAAACTCGCTCTTATGATCTTTATGTTAATGGTGACCATAAAACTAATCGTTTATTTTATCGCCCTGTGCATAAAATTGAACGAATTTCTTTCCGTACGGGGGGTGTCAGGAAATTTCCGAATGCAGATACCCCAACAGATCAGAATTTTGATGTAACAGATCCCTGTCCCGGAACTCCTATACCGGAGGCAATTTTTCATATCCAATCATTTAAAACGAAGAAACTACAATAAATGATGAAGACAAGGTTAATAATATTTGTATCCCTTATACTCCTGTTGACAAGTTGTTCCAACAGCTACGAGAAAATTGAAAAAAATGGAGGAGCCATTCTCAAATATGAGGATTTCCGACATCATATTGATTATTTCAATCGGATGGAAGATGAAAATATCATTCAGGCTGTTTCCAATAGTGAATCGTGGGAATGGATGACTGCTAATGTGCCTTTATTTGAATGTCCACAGGATAATTTTGAACAAATGTTTTGGTATCGTTGGTGGACCTTGCGTAAGCATATAAAAAACACAGAACTTGGATATGTGATGACAGAGTTTCTTGTGGACCGAAGTTATGCAGATAAATACAATTTAATTGCCTGTGCCAAGGATCATCATCTAATGGAATCAAGATGGTTGCATAGGCCTGATTATATGAATGAATACATCCATGTGTGGTATAGAGGAAATAAGGGGCAAGCCATGGAGAAAATAAATGCTTTCAGCAACTGGACAGCAGATGCACTTTATCGGAAATATCTTGTTGATGGTGATGAAGCCTATATCTTGGATCTCTTGCCCGATCTGATAGATGATTTTAAAAGGATGGAAGCAATAAGACGACATGATAGCGGTTTGTTTTGGCAGCGTGATGTCCAAGATGGAATGGAGGAATCGATCAGTGGAGGGCGTCATGTGCAGAATGCAAGACCAACCATTAATAGTTATATGTATGCCAACGCCATAGCTATAAGTAAGATGGCAGCCATGGCCGGTAATCAAGAAGTAGAAGAGCTATACCGGGCTAAAGCCGATACCATATTTAATTTGATACACTCCCATTTATGGAGTCCTGAATTGAATTTCTTTGAAACATTAAAGGAAGATGGAGTATTTGCCGGTGTGCGTGAAGCTATAGGTTTCATCCCATGGTATTTTAATATTCCAACTGACCACCAGGCTGTTGCATGGAATCAATTGAAGGATGAAGAAGGGTTTTTAGCTCCATACGGACTCACAACTGCTGAAAGGCGCCATCCGCTTTTCAGATCACATGGCTGCTGCTCGTGTGAATGGGATGGTGCGATTTGGCCTTTTGCCACCTCGCAAACTTTGACCGGCTTAGCCAACCTTCTAAATAATTATGAACAGGATGTGCTTAGTAAGGAAGATTATTTCCACCAGATGGAATTATACGTAGAATCACAATACCACCGAGGACGTCCATATATAGGAGAGTACCTTGATGAGCTAAGCGGATATTGGTTGAAAGGCGATCAGGAACGAAGTCGTTATTATAATCATTCCACTTTTAATGATTTAATTATTACAGGTTTGATTGGACTTAGACCACGAGCTGATGATGTTTTGGAAATCAACCCTTTATTGCCCGAGGGGTCTTGGGACTGGTTTGCACTGGATAATGTTATGTATAAAGGAAATATGATCACAGTGCTATGGGATAAATACGGATCACGATATAAGCGTGGTAAAGGATTTTTTGTGTTGGTGAATGGCAAACAAGTGGCCGCATCCAACCGTTTGGAGAGTATTCTTGTGAAAGATGTGATATCTAAACAGAAACCCAAAGAAGAAACCGTTGAAGTTGTTATCCCTGAAGATCTTCCTTGGAGTGAACGTATGGCCTTGTCGATGATGAAGCGAAGTCCTGAACTTTATCGATCCTGGGGATACATGCAGGGATTGTTGTTGACCTCTTTTGAAGCTTTATGGAAACATACCGGCAATAGAGATTATCTTACATATATTTATGAATATGCCGACGATATGATCGATGCTGATGGAACTATCAAAAATTATCAGATGGAAACCTTCAATATCGATAATATCAATGCCGGAAGAATGTTGTTTAGTTTGTATGAAGAAACAGGCGAAGAACGCTTCAAAACAGCAATTAAAACTCTCAGAAGCCAAATGGAATGGCATCCTAAAACCACTGAAGGAGGGTTTTGGCATAAATTGAAATACCCTTGGCAAATGTGGCTCGATGGAGCTTATATGAGTGCTCCCTTTTTGGCCTGCTATGCTGCAGAATTTAATGATGCGGAATTGTTTGACGAATTAACACATCAGTTGTTGCTGATGAATAAATATTTACATGATCCGGAAACCGACCTCCTTTATCATGGTTGGGATGAATCAAGGATTATGGATTGGGCTGATCCACAAACCGGCTGCTCCTCTAATTTCTGGGGAAGGGCGATAGCTTGGTATCTTATGGCTATAGTTGACATACTTGACTTTCTACCTGAAAATCATCCACAGCGGACCGAAATTATTCATATCCTTGATAGATCTTTAAGGGCTGTTGTAAAGTATCAGGACCGCAATACCGGTGTTTGGTACTTGATACTTGACAGAGGAAAAGAAAAGGGGAATTATTTAGAATCATCGGCTTCCTCCATGTTTGTTTACGTCATGGCTAAAGGACTCAATAAAGGATATATTTCTGAGGAATTTAGGAAAGCCCTTGAAAGGGGCTATGAAGGAATTCTGACTCAGTTTATACGTACAGATCCGGATGGAGAGATACATATTAGCCGTGGATGTAGAGTAGCCGGATTAAGTGCCGACAGGGATGGCTCATTTGAATATTATATCAGCGAACCATTTCAGGACAATGATTTAAAAGCAATTGGCCCCTTCATTCTTGCCAGTTTGGAACTGAATCAATAACATAAATAATATATATTAATCAGATGAAACAACACTATTTGATATTATTGACGGTATTAATGGGAATGGCTGCATGTGTTGATGATAATGACCCTGAGAGATGGAGAAAAGGAATAGTACTGGAAGAGTTTATTTATAAATCAAATGATGTGGATTTTCCTTCCTGTCATGCAGCTTCCATCGAAGAAACACCGGAAGGATTGATAACAGCATGGTTTGGAGGTTTGTATGAAAGACATCCGGAAGTTTCAATTTATGTAAGTAGGAAAGTAGATGACCACTGGACTCAACCTCAAATGGCTGCCGATGGTGTTATTAATGATAGCTTGAGATATGCATGTTGGAATCCGGTATTGTACCAAGTACCGGGTGGTGAACTTCAACTCTATTATAAGGTGGGTCCTAATGTGTCAGCTTGGCTTGGAATGATGAAGACTTCCAATGATCACGGGAAAACCTGGTCGCAAGCTATTCAGTTACCTGAAGGAATCCTCGGACCTGTCAAAAATAGGCCGGTATTGCTTGATGACGGACGCCTGATTTGTCCTTCCAGTACCGAAGGTGGCGCTTGGAGAATACATTTCGAGGAGACCCCTGATTTTGGAAAGACCTGGAAAAAAAATGATCCAATTGGTGGTGGACGAGAGTATGCTGTTATTCAGCCGGCCATTCTGACACACAACGATTCAACGCTCCAAATGTTGTCACGTAGCAAAAATGCAGTAATTGCCACTTCATGGTCGTACGACAGGGGGAAAACCTGGAGCCTTGTTTTACCTTCAGGTCTTCCCAATAATAATTCGGCTGTAGATGCTGTCACTCTGCAGGATGGAAGACATTTGGCAGCTTATAATCATGTGGCAACGGCAATCAATTCGGATAAAGGATATCGCACACCTTTAAATGTTGCAGTATCTGATGATGGTCGAAATTGGAGTGCTGCACTTATTTTAGAAGATTCAGAAATCAGTCAGTATTCCTATCCTTCGCTTATTCAGTCTTCGGATGGAATGGTTCACATAGTTTATACATGGAGGCGAGAATTAATTAAATACATGAAAATTGATCCTTCAAAATTAATTCTCAGCCCTATAAAAAATGGTGAATGGCCTGTACCCATTACTTATGGCAGATATTAAGGATTAAAAATCAAAGAAATATTATTATGAAGTATAAGTTTTTTCTTTCTGTTTTGCTTCTTATTACCACCCTTTTATCGGCAAATTCCGTTGAGATTTGGGTTTCACCCAATGGAGATGATCAGAACCCGGGAACTCGGGAAGAACCAATAGCTACTGTTTCATTGGCTCTATGGAAAATACGGGAATTGCGCCGGATTAATTGTCCGAGTATCACCTCAGGAGCCACTATTATATTAAAAGGAGGGGAATATCAGTTAAAGCAGCCATTGTATTTTCGTCCCGAAGATTCAGGAACTGAACAAGCTCCCACTTTGTTGAAGGCTGCCGATGGTGAGCTTCCTGTTTTAAGTGGGGGAGTGGAAGTAACCGGTTGGCAACGATTAGGTGAAAATTACAATGAATTTCCAAAGGAAGCAAGAGCAAAGCTATGGGTGGCTGATATACCAAAAATCGGGGGACACCGCCTATTATTCAGGCAAATGTGGGTGAACAATCGAAAGGCTGATAGGGCGTCTAACCTTAGTGATGGAGATTTGGACCGTATTTTATCTGCTGATTTTGAAAATGAAATATTTTGGATACCATCACCCGACTTTAAATTGGATAATATTGGACAGCTTGAATTTAATATACACCAATGGTGGGCTATCGCCAATCTGCGGGTAAAGGATATGGTGGCAGTTGGTGACAGTGTGGCTGTGTCTTTTCATCAGCCTGAAAGTCGAATAGAATTTGTGCACCCCTGGCCTCCACCGTTTATTGATGAAGAGAAAGATAAGGGTGGTAATTCGGCATTTTATTTTAGTAATGCACCACAATTGTTAAATACACCGGGAGAATGGTATGCCGATATGAATAAAGGAAAAGTGTATTACTGGCCTCGTGATGAGGAAGATATGAATTATGCCAAGGTGGTGGTTCCTTATCTTGAAAATGTAGTGGTGATGCAGGGAACCTTAGATAATAGAGTTGAACATATTCATTTCAATGGAATTTCCTTTCAACATACAAGCTGGTTACGACCTTCACTGCAAGGCCATGTTCCTTTACAGGCCGGTATGTACATAAATGATGCATATACTTTAAATCCAAAAGGTACTCCCGACAAAGCTTCACTATGCAACTTAGCATGGATAGGACGTCAGCCGGCAGCTGTTGTTTTGCGTGCTGCCGCTTATAATCGTATTGAAAATTGTGAGTTCAGGCATATGGCGGCTACAGGACTGGATCTTGAGTTTGCCACAAGCCATAATGTTGTTCTCGGCAATCTCTTCACAGATATTGGTGGAACAGGGATACAAATTGGGTTTTTTGGTGATGATAGTTTTGAAGCGCATATGCCTTATGATCCTATTGACCAGCGTGAAGTATGTCAATATGAAACAATTGCCAACAATCTCATTTCCTATGTTACTAATGAAGATTGGGGATGTGTGGGTATTAGTGTGGGTTTTGCACGGGATATCAATATTGAATACAATGAAGTGAGTCATGTTAATTATTCCGGTATTTGTGTCGGATGGGGATGGACCAGCACGGTGAATGTGATGGGAAATAACAGAATTCACGCTAACCATATACATCATTTCGCCAGAATGATGTATGATGTAGGAGGCATCTATACTTTATCGGCACAACCAAATACTGTTATTAGTGAAAATGCTATTCATGACCTCTTGAAAGCTCCATATGCTCATATCCCCGACCATTTTCAATATATCTACTTCGACGAAGGATCTTCCTATATCAAGGCAATAAATAATTGGACGGAAGAGGCTGTTTTCTTTTCCAATACCCCGGGGCCCGGAAATGAATGGGACAATAACGGACCGGATGTCGATGAAGCTATACGACAGGCTGCAGGTTTGCAACATGATTATAGATATCTGAAACAAAAATTGGAACAACTGAGATAAAATAATTGCTATATGAAGTTAAGTAACTACCAAATTATAGACTTTCTTGACTTTGATCCGGAATTTGATGGTACAGAAGTTTTGTGGAGGGCAATAACACCTGTGAAAATTGAAAGTTATAAGACTGATGTGATAGTGACTATACCCTTTCAGAAGCAGGTGCCGGGTATTGAAATCATTCCGGATAGGACAACTGAAGCTGTTAATTATCGACTCCGACTTCGTGCTTATAGCGATAAAATGATCCGCGTGTCGATGGATATGGGAAATGGATTTCCTGAGGATTCGGAAATGATGGAGTGGCACCCCGCTATGGTCATTGAACCATTATCTATACGAAAGGAGGAAAAGGAATGGCTGGTAGTTGACAGTAATGGCCTTACTCGTGCTTTGTTTTCTTTTGTTGAAGTAGAGATAGAGCACTGGAGCGACTTGTTACCGGCTCCTGAGCCCACCTTAAATGTTACTTTTTATCCCGATGGGAAAAATGCAATTCCACTCAGTGCCTATGATCAGTTTTTCCCTGCAAGGCATGAGGCTTTTGCATTGGCTTTTGTGGAAAAAAATGATAAAATAGATAGAACCACATTTTCTTTGGCTGCCGGTTATGATGAGTGTTTTGCAGGTACCGGAGAGAGATTTACCAAACTCGATTTGTCCGGAAAAACTATGCAACTTGTGAATCAAGATGGACAAGGGGTCAATAACAAACGTTGTTATAAAAATGTCCCGTTTTTTCTTTCCAGTAGAATGTATGGGGCTTTTATCCATACTTCTGCACCAATGAAACTTTCAATTGCTGATCATTCAAGTAAATCAGTTCAGGTGCTTATTGAAGATGCATCAGTGGATTTCTTCCTTATGACCGGTAACGATGTTAATGAGCTGTTGTATCAGTATCGTAGTATTACAGGATTTCCAACCATGCCTCCTTTATGGAGTTATGGGGTGTGGATGAGTCGAATGAGCTATTTTTCTGCCGATGAGGTGAATGATATTTGCGATAGGCTTAGAAAAGAGAATTTCCCCTGTGATGTTATCCATATGGATACCGGATGGTTTAGAACCGACTGGCTGTGTGAGTGGAAATTTAATCCCGAAAGGTTTCCCAATCCTGTGAAATTTATTTCCAATCTTAAAAAAAAGGGATTTAAAGTCAGTTTGTGGCAAATGCCTTACATTGCTTCGGAAGCTGAACAGCATGATGAAGCAGTTGCCAATCGATATATTGGTCCTGTTGAAGAGAAACTGCAACAGGGCGGTTCCAATTTCAGCGCCTTGGATTATGCCGGAACCATCGACTTTACATATCCAAAAGCGGTGAAATGGTATAAAGGACTTTTGAGGGACTTGCTTGAAATGGGAGTTGTTTGTATCAAAACAGACTTTGGCGAAAATATTCATCAGAATGCACGGTACCACGGTATGTCTGCCCATCTGTTGAATAATTTGTATGGATTGCTTTATCAAAAAGCAGCCTATGAAATTACTAAGGAAGTAACAGGTGACGGTATAGTATGGGCCAGAGCCGGATGGGCCGGATGCCAGCGATATCCTGTGCATTGGGGAGGAGATGCTGCTGCTTCCTGGGAGGGACTGGCAGGTTCATTGAAAGGAGGTTTGCATCTCGGATTATCAGGCTTCGCATTTTGGAGTCACGATGTGCCCGGATTTCATGGAGTTCCCAATTTTATGAATTCCATTATACCTGATAAGCTTTATATGAGATGGACACAATTTGGAGTATTTACCTCACATATACGATATCATGGTACCTCCAAGCGTGAGCCCTACGAATTTCCGGCTATCGCTGATTTGGTGAGAAAGTGGTTCATCCTTCGCTATGCACTAATTCCATATATAGTTAGAGAGAGTGAAAAGTGTACACAGAATGGGCTGTCGGTATTGCGACCATTGATTTGTCATCATGCTAATGATAGAACTGTATGGCACATCGATGACCAGTATTATTTCGGAGATTATCTCATAGTGGCTCCTGTGATGAATGATGAAGATGTCAGAGATGTCTATTTACCCGAAGGCGAGTGGATACATTTATTTACCGGAGACCGGTATGAAGGAGCAACATGGTTGCAAGCGATGGAGACTCCACTTGAGCAAATGCCTGTTTGGATCAAGAAAGGAACTACATTGCCATTGTATCTTGAGCCTGTCAGTAATACTGATGAAATGGAAATGGAAAAGGTGCAAAAAGTAGTAATTGATAGTGGCTTTACAGGCATTTTTAATTTGCTGAATCTATAATATAAAAAATCACTTATAGATGAAAACATGGAAGAAGAATTTTGAGGAGTCTAAAATAAACTATATGAAATGGTGGAATGGTGAGGGATTGGTGATTAGTATGTGGGAACACCTGAGTAAAAATGGTCCGGCACATGAAGATGTGCCTCCGCCACCCGAACCTAAAGATTTAGATCAATATTGGTTTGATCCACAGTGGCGGGCTGCTTCTATCCATCATCAGCTTTCTCTCAGTTCTTTTAAAGCTGATATTCTTCCTGTAGCCAATACTCATCTCGGACCGGGCTCGCTTGCTGCCGCCCTGGGTGCTGATCTGGAGGGAGGAGAGGATACCATTTGGATTCGTCATAACAATGATATTGGTGATGAAGTGGTTTTTAATGAAAAGGGAAAATGGTGGCAGTTGCACCTAAATTTGTTAAGGGCTTGCAAGTCACTGTCGGATAAGCGTTATTTAGTGGGATGTCCCGATTTGGTGGAAGGTCTCGACACCCTTGCCGGAATGCGTGGACCGGAAGCAGTGCTTATGGATATGATGATGAGACCTGAAATATTGGAGGAACAGTTACAAAAGATCAATGATATTTACTTTAGGGCATTTGACCAAATCTATGATATTATTAATGTGAACGGGGAAATGGCATTTTGTTATTTTTCGTTGTGGGCCCCCGCTAAAGTATCTAAACTGCAAAGTGATATTTCTTTAATGATTTCTGAAGAGGATTTTCGTCGTTTTTCTTTGCCCTATCTTCGGGAACAGTGTCAAAGGCTTGATTATACTCTCTATCATCTTGACGGAGTAGATGCTATGCGCCATGTAGATGCGCTTTTGGAAATTGAGGAACTAAATGCCATTCAATGGACGCCCGGAGTTGGAGAACCCCAAGGAGGAAACCCGCGGTGGTTTCCTCTATATAAAAAAATACTGAATGCGGGAAAATCTATTATGCCTTGTTGGGTTGAACCTGAGGAACTCGAGCCTTTGCTGGATCAGGTTGGAAATAAAGGACTGAACTGCTTGATGCACTTCAAGTCGGAAGAAGATATTGAGAAAACTTTAATTATTGCTGATAAATACAGATGATGATTGTAATTAACAGATTGAAGATAAACACCGGAATACTTGGAATAAAGAAGGCCTATGTTTCAGTAATCACTTAGAATTATGCTGTGTTAGGCAACTATAAATCTTCTGATTAATTTTCTATATAAAAAGCATTAAAAATGAATAGTTTTCATGAGTATTTTAAGCCTTTGGATCTTTTGATTGTGGTGGTTTACCTTGTTATTCTGGTAGCCATAGGATATTGGGTTAGTTTCATTAGAAAGAGTGATAAGGAAGGACATTTATTTCTTGCAAATAGAAGCTTGAAATGGAGTAGCATAGGTTTTACGATGTGGGGAACCAATGTCGGTCCGTCTATGTTGATTGCTTCTGCCAGCATAGGATATACAACAGGAATTGTTGCCGGCAATTTCGGCTGGTATGCATTTATTTTTATATTTCTTCTTGCTGTTGTATTTGCCCCGAGATATTTAGGAGCTCGAGTGAACACCCTCCCCGAATTTATGGGAAAAAGATTCGGAGATAGTACAGGTAATATTCTTGCTTGGTATTCCATTGTTACCATATTGATTTCCTGGCTTGCACTAACACTTTTTGCAGGTGGCATCCTGGTATCACAAATTCTTAATTTTCCATTGTGGTTTTCGGTAATCATACTACTGGTGCTTTCTGCCTTTTTTACAATAGCAGGAGGATTAAAAGCTATTGCCTATACCAACGTTTTTCAAATGTTGCTGCTCATCATTGTTTCATTGGTATTAACAGTGGTGGGTATAAGGGCGGTTGGCAGCTTTTCAGAAGTGATGGCTCAAACTCCTCCGGAATATTGGAATATGTTTCGTCCCTTAGATGATCCTAATTATCCTTGGATTGCTATTATTCTCGGATACCCTGTGATGGGAATATGGTTCTGGTGTACCGATCAATCGATGGTGCAATCGGTGTTGGGTGCTAAAAACCTAAAACAGGGTCAGTTGGGGGCTAATTTTACAGGATGGCTCAAAATTTTAGATGTAGCTCTTTTTATCATCCCGGGAATTATCTGTTTTATTTTGTTTCCTGATTTAGCGGATCCCGATGAAGCATATATGACTATGGTAACCAGACTGTTTCCTGTAGGAATGACAGGACTGGTGATGGCCGTCTTGATTGCAGCTTTGGTGAGTACTATCGATTCTGCATTGAATTCTTTGAGTACTGTATTTACAATGGATATATATGTGAAGAAATACCGGCCGGAAGCTAATAATTCCGAGATTATTAAAATCGGACGTATCGTTACATTGGCCGGAGCTGTACTGGCTGTTCTTATTACTTTAGCTATCAATAGTATTAAAGGATTGAATCTTTTTGATATTTTTCAGTCTGTGTTGAGCTTTCTGGCACCACCGATGGCGGTCGTCTTTTTGTATGGAGTGTTATGGAAAAAGATGACCACTCGAGCCGCAAATATAACCCTATCGCTGGGAACATTTATTAGTATAGGTACAGGAATATTATATTTGTGGGTGTTTCCGGCAGAAAATTATACCTTCTGGCCCCATTTTCTCTTACTCTCCTTTTTTCTTTTTGTGCTGCTCTCAATCATAGCAATTTTGGTTTCATGGATCGATAAGAGTGCCTCAGGACCATCCATTCCCATGGAAATAGAAAAATTACCCAAACCGGGCAAAATTCAATGGCTGTTATGGGGAGCCTTATTCATTGTAATGATAGGCTTGTATATTTATTTTAATGGTTATTAAAAGTTGGATGCAAGCAAAGAGTATAGTAAGTGGAATTAAAAAAAACGATAAAATTTTTACCCCTGCTAAAGTATGCAAGCAGTTTTTGAAGTTAATGTAATATAGATGATTGTAATAGTATGAATTTACCTCTAATAGATCTGATAATTTTTTTGGTTTACATGTCTGGCATTGTGCTGTTTGGCAGCCTCTTTTATTTTCGAAATAAAAGTCCGGAACAATATACAACAGGAGGGGGAAAACTTCCTTCCTGGATAGTGGGGATGTCGTTTTTTGCCACTTATGTCAGTAGTATCAGCTTCTTAGCTTTACCGGGAAATGCCTATCAAAGCAATTGGAATGCCTATGTTTTTAGTTTGTCTATTCCAATTGCTACATTTTTTGCTGTTAAATTTTTTGTGCCTTTGTATCGAAGCCTTAATAGCATTTCGGCATATAACTACCTGGAAACTCGCTTCGGACCTTGGGCCAGAACTTATGCTTCTTTGTGCTATATATTGACGCAGCTGATGCGAACAGGATCGATTCTTTATTTATTGGCACTTCCTTTGAATGCTCTTTTTGGATGGAGTGTGGGTTTAATTATTGTGGTAACCGGAGCTTCGATTATTTTTTATTCAATGTTGGGAGGTATTCAGGCGGTGATCTGGACCGATGCCATACAGGCAATCGTTCTGATTGTTGGAGCTATTGTTTGCATAGTTATAATAATGTTTCAGATACCCGGAGGCTTTGCAACTATTGTTGATATCGGAATAGCCGAAAATAAATTCAGCCTTGGCAGTTTTGGACTTAGTGTTTCGGAATCCACTTTTTGGCTTATGATTATCTATGGCTTATTTATCAATCTTCAAAATTATGGGATTGATCAAAACTATGTGCAACGTTATATGACTACCAAATCATTAAAGGGAGCAAAAACTTCGGCCATGCTGGGATCACTGATGTATATTCCTGTGTCCCTGATGTTTTTCTTTATTGGAACTGCCTTGTTTGCATATTACAGAGCATCACCCGGTCTGCTTCCTCAAGAGTTGATGCATTTGGATGCTGCTGATCGGGTATTTCCCCATTTTATTGTTCATGAATTGCCGGTAGGCGTCACCGGTCTCCTCATCGCCTCTATATTTGCTGCAGGTATGAGTACCATATCCACTAGTATTAATGGAACAGCTACTATTGTTTTGACTGATTATTACAAACGCTATTTTCAGAAAAATAAGAGCGAACGCTCATCTATGAGAGTCCTCTATATTGCCTCTTCCGTTTTTGGAGTTCTTGGGGTGGGAGTGGCTCTCGCTATGATTGGAGTTAAAAGTGCTCTGGATACTTGGTGGATGTTGGCTTCTATTTTTAGTGGAGGTATGTTAGGACTGTTTTTGCTCGGCTTTATGGTAAAAAAAGCAAAAAAAATGAGTGCCGCTATTGGAGTGACAGTGGGAGTACTTGTAATATTTTGGCTGAGCATATCACCAATATGGTTTACAGATGGTATTTGGCTCCGGTTAAAAAGCCCTTTCCATGCCAACTTGACCATCGTTATTGGAACTACTGTGATTTTCTTAGTGGGCTTTTTAGTTACTATCTGCTGCAAGCCAACAAAGCGAGTTCTTGAATTTTAGATAAAATTCTTCTTCTAAATACTTTGAGAAATATTTAGGGATGCATGTGTATATCTGTCAACTAAAAATAGTGTAGTTCAAAATAGGACAGACTGTTAGGGCAATTGCCAAAACACTAAATTATACGAATTATCTATGTTCTTATAGCATAATTAAAATAGATAGTCATACTAAATCAGATAAATTGTATGAATTAACTGTGTTTTTAATTCAGCATATTTGTTATGAATAATGATAATGAAATATACCATGACAAATTTTATAAAAAATCGTTTTAGTAAAATGGCTTCCCAAAATTTTTCAACAATCTTATTGGCTGTTGTTATTGCTTTAATGTCAAATTTTAAATTAATAGCACAAAACCGACCACTTGTTGATGTGCCTTATGAAATTGCACCTTTGCATGCTCCTTTTGAAATGCCGGAATTGAAAAGAGTGGAAGTGCCCGATATTGAATTTAATATACGTGATTACGGTGCACAAGAAACAGGTAAAGAAAGAAAAATTAAATGTACCGATGCTATACATAAAGCTATTGATGCAGCTTTTCAAGCCGGTGGTGGAAAAGTTATTATACCTGCAGGAGAGTGGCTTACAGGTCCTATCCATTTATTGAGTAATTTGAATTTGCATGTTGAAGAAGGTGCCACAGTTTATTTCAGTGAAGATAAGGAAGATTATCTGCCTGTTGTTATTCAACGTCATGAAGGCGTGGAAGCATATAATTATTCTCCTTTAATATATGCCTATAAGGTGAAAAATGTTTCTGTAACCGGTAAAGGTGTATTCGAAGGTCAGTCGGAACACTGGATGAAATGGGGTGTTGTTCAATCTCGTGCTGATGCTACCAAAGTTCCGCTTTCAAGGAGGGTTAATTTTGGTAAAGGTTCAGGAACTGAGGGAATGCGTCCGAATTTTCTTGTATTCTGGAAATCTGAAGATATTTTAATTGAAGATATTACCCTTAACGACAGCCCGATGTGGAACATCCACCTTGTTTACAGTAAGCGTGCTATTGTACGAGGTGTTACAGTAAACAGTCTCGACAGTCATAATGGTGATGGAGTGGTACTTGATTCATCCAGTGACATTCTCCTGGAGTATAATACACTAAGAACAGGAGATGATGCTGTTGTTATTAAATCAGGATTTAATGAAGAAGGTTTGCAAATAAATATTCCAACCGAAAATGTAATTGTAAGAAATTATCAAGCTTATGATGTCCGAACAGGTAGCGGGGGAGTAGTATTTGGAAGTGAAACATCAGGAGGAATCAGAAATATTTATGTTCATGATGCGTATTTTGAAGGATGCGACAGAGGAATACGCTTTAAAACAGCACGTGGAAGAGGAAATGTTATTGAAAATATCTATGTGAAAAACATTAAATTAAAAGATATAAAATATGAATCGATAAATATTAATACTTTCTATACCGGTTCAGGTGTTGGACCTTCACCTTTAGTTAGAAATATTGAAATTAGCAATATTGAAATTGATGGAGTTGCAAATGCATTAGTCCTGATAGGCTTGCCGGAAAAATGGCTGGAAGATATTAAATTCGAAAATATTAAGATTGTTAATGCACGTGAAGGAATTCGACTTAATAGGGTGAAAAACCTAAATATGAAAAATATTGAAGTTGAATCAGAGAAAAGAGCATTAATTGCACAGGACGTATTTGAATTATACCTTTCAAATATAAAATTGAAAGATAAAGAAAAAGGAGCTCCCTTCTTATTAAAAGGAACAGACTCAGGAGTAGTAGTAATGCCTAATTATAAAAAAGGAATGGTTGAGTTTGGACCGGGAGTTAATGAAAATGCAATACGCTCAGAATTACCCTCAGCAGCATGGTGATGAAATATAAGTGACAGAAAACTTTAGTTTTGCTTTTTTTCATAGTTCTCAATATACAAACGAAAAAAGGAGCTTTTCTTAACAGAATCGCTCCTTTTTTTAATTAAGAAACGCACGGAGAGATGCACGTTGAGACGCACGTTGTTGAGACGCACGGCCGTGCGTCTCAACTAATATCTGTTAAAAAAGAAGTTTTTATAAAGAAAAAATGTAAATTTAACGGCTGTAAAAAGAATGAGAAATTATGAATGAATTATTAAAAGAAATTTTTGATTGTATTGAAATGGGAAAGGTAGATAAAAATTCTCCTTTTCCCCCTTCTATGAAAGGCAAAGACGGTGCTGATGAACTCACCAAAAAAGCTTTGGAAAATGGAATTCAGGCAGATGATATTTTAAATAAAGCATTAATACCGGCTATGGAAGTGGTGGGTGAAAAATTTTCTAAAAAGAAAATTTTTATTCCACAAATGCTTATTTCAGCAAAAGCTATGAATAAAGCAATTACGCATTTACGCCCTTATTTCATTTCCGGAGATATTAAGAAAAAAGGAGTTTTTATTCTTGCTACGGTAAAAGGAGATTTGCACGATATAGGAAAAAATTTGGTGAAAATGACCTTTGAAGGTGCCGGCTGGGAGGTTATAGACTTGGGGGTGGACGTAGATACAAAAACTGTTCTTGATGCAATAAATCAACACCAGGATGCAAAAATCGGTTTATCTGCATTGTTAACCACCACTATGCAAAGCATGAAAGATACAGTTATAGATATAAAATCAGCTTATCCCAATAATCTTGTCCTTGTTGGTGGAGCACCTGTAAATGAAAAGTTTTGCTCAGAAATTGGAGCGGATTTTTATGCTCCTGACCCTCAAAAGGCTATAGCATATTTGAATGCACTTTAGTTTAAATGCCTATCTATAATATGTTGTTTTTTAGTGCATAAAATTCAACTTGTTTTTTTGTTAATAGAATATTTTATTTGTGCTATCTTATTGGATATGCAAATATACTTTTAAAGATTTGATGTTTCAATCTTCATTAGGTAGTTGGATATGTATTGATTTAGGTGGAGTTTGCTGAAGAGGAATTTCTCTGAAGAAGATCTTTTTTATAATATAGATAATAGTGCTTATTATGATCTGAAAATCAGCAACCATCGATTGATTGTTGATATACATGACATCATACAGCAGGCGTTCTGTCATTTCCTTCACATTATGGGCATATCCATATTTAATCATGCCAAGAGAGGTCAGTCCGGGTTTTACTTGTAATATTAAACGGTAATAAGGAGTTTCTCTCTTAAGTTGATCGGCGAAAAATGAGCGTTCGGGGCGTGGTCCAACAATAGACATTTCTCCTTTTAAGATATTTAAAAACTGTGGCAGCTCATCAAGATGGTTTCTTCTGAGGATAAGACCAATTGAGGTAATTCTTTTGTCGCTGCCTTTTGAGGCAAGCTGAGGCCCATTCATTTCAGCATCAACTACCATCGTTCGGAATTTATACATAGTAAATGGCTCGCCATTTCTTCCTATTCTTTCCTGTTTATATAATACCGGCCCGGGTGAGCTCCGTTTTATTTTATAAGCAATTATAGGATAAATTAATGCTGTTAATAGCAAACCAATAATTGAGCATGTAATATCAAATATTCGTTTGGATAAAATAAAACCAATACCAAGGTTTTGCGGACTAATGGATATAACCGGAATTTCTGTTAAATGTGTAGAACCAATCTTTGCTGTAAGGGATTCAAGCGTGCCGGGTGCCAGTCTTACAATGGTTTCTTTCGTGTTTATCTCGGATAATATCTTTTCTGTTTGTTTGATTTTTTTACTGTGATTGAAAATAATGATTTCATCAATTGTCTGGTCTTTTATTACCTCGATGGTATCACTGTATTTACCAAGATAAGGGATGTCTGAAATCTTTTCTTCCTTTATGCGTTCAGTGCCACAATAGCCGATCAGCCGAAGATTGTTGACTTCAATATATCTTAAAAATTCTTTGAAATATGGCGCTTCAGGTAAGTTGTGGAATACAATCAATACATTATGATTGATCCAGTTTTTCTTTAACATCCAGGTTAGTAATAAATGAATTAAAAGCCGATTGAAAGAAATTATTAAAGAATAGACAAGAACAATAAACAGAATTTTTAATAAAAAACGTGTAGGAATACCCGTTGTTGGCTCCCAATAGGTTATGACAACTAAAAGTAAGAGATAAAAAATCCCTAAAATCATTAAAGGGCGATTAATCGATACATGACCTACTTCAACCTTTTTCACCCTGTAACTGCCAAAAATGGCAAATGCAATAACAAAAACAAGAGGAATGGTGTAATAAGGACTTAATTCTATTGGGAAAGAAAAATTTACAAAACTTGTTGAAATAACAAGTCGCTTAAATATGTGCAGCAGAATAACTGCTGTTATATAATCTGTTATAAGTGCTAATAAACCCGGTAAACGGGATTTAATTTTTTTCTTCGAAATCATTTAAAGTGATAAAGATCCGGCTATAATAAACTTGTTAAATAATTTATACAACATTAATTGTGTGCCTGAAGCAAATATATTGCCTTTTAAAGACTAAATGAATTGTTCTATAAAATTTTTAACGCTGATTCTGTTAAATTAGTATTTATTCTTTAATTAAACAGCTTTAGCGACTATAAAATTAAGAGCTATTATTTTTTGTTTAACTTTTGTAATCATTAAAAGTGAATTAAATTTGCCAATTATGATAAAAGATTCTTTTCGCCATAAAGGATTACGTGCTCGCTTAGTTGAGGAGCTAAAAAAAAAGGGAATAAATGATCAGGCTGTATTAAAGGCTGTTGCTAGTGTACCGCGTCATCTTTTTTTGGATAGCTCTTTTATTAAATTTGCATATAAAGATGTGGCTTTCCCAATAGGAGAAGGACAAACAATATCACAACCATCAACTGTAGCTTTGCAAACTCAACTTTTGAATGTGTCGCAAGGTGCAAAAGTGATGGAAATTGGAACAGGCTCCGGATATCAGGCCGCTGTATTGTGCGAATTGAATGTTTATTTGTATTCAATAGAACGACAGACAAAATTATATGAAAAGGCATCCGAAATGTTATCCTCTTTTAAATATTCTCGCTTAAAATTATTTTTGGGAGATGGTTATGAAGGACTGCCGGATTATGCCCCTTTTGATGGGATTTTAGTCACAGCAGGGGCAAGAGAAATTCCCCGTAATTTATTGTTGCAGCTTAAAATTGGAGGTGTAATGGTTATCCCTGTTGGTGCTGAAGCTCAGATTATGACACGTATTACACGTATTGATAAGGAAGTTTTTGAAAAAGAGGAGTTTGGAGAATGCGAATTTGTGCCCATGCTAAATGGAATAGCCGGTGTGGCTGATAAAAATCAATAGTGAACTTAAGAGTATTTGAAACTGTTAAATCTAACGATTCTTCCGTCTTGCTTAAAATAATATAATCCTGTATTTAAAAAATATATTTATAATTTATGAATATGCTGAAATTTGAACCTTTTGTTTTTAATCCTCTTCAGGTAAACACTTATGTTTTGTATGATGATACAAAAGAAGCTGTAATAATAGATCCGGGAATGTTGTTTGAAAATGAAAAATCAATGTTAAATGATTTTTTAAAGAATAAAGACCTTAAATTAATGAGAATGCTTCAGACACACATGCATTTGGATCATGTTTTTGGCTGTTCGTATATTTATGATAATTATGGATTATTACCCGAAGCACATAAAGATGATCTCTTCCTTGTTGATACTATTAAAGAATATGCATTGCAATTTGGCATACAAATTAATGAAAACCCTCCTACACCAAAGGTTTTTCTTGATGATGGAGACCGAGTTTCTTTTGGCAACACAGTGCTTGAGGTAATTGCCGTACCAGGACATTCACCGGGTGGAATTGCCTTTTTCCATAAAAACAGCTCTTCTTTGTTTTCAGGAGATGTGCTGTTTAGAGATAGTGTAGGACGAAGTGACTTGCCGGGCGGAGACCATCAGGCATTAATCTCCGGAATACATAATAAATTAATGACCTTAGATGATGATGTGAAAGTTTATTCAGGACACGGGCCTGCCACAACAATTGGATATGAAAGAAAGAACAATCCGTTTATATGAGTATAACTGCTGGTAGATCACGATAGTTGCGGAAAAAGATGTGAAAATTAAAAGATTTGTTTTATCTTGAGTTTATAATTTAAAGAATTTGTGTCAATGAAATTATCTCCCTTTGTACAACGCCATATAGGACCACGAAAAAGTGATGTGGATACCATGCTCACAAAAATGGGCTTAAAATCTATAGAACAACTTATGGATCTGACCATCCCTGACTCCATAAAAATGCCCGGAACACTTAATATTGGTGAGGGTATGAGTGAATCGGAGTTTCTTGAAAGAATTCGTAAAATTGCATCAAAAAATAAGATATTAAAAACATATATAGGAATGGGGTATTATAATACCCACACACCGGGAGTAATAATTCGTAATGTATTGGAAAATCCTGTGTGGTACACATCTTATACACCCTATCAGGCAGAAATCTCGCAAGGCAGACTTGAGGCTCTTTTAAATTTTCAAACCATGGTAATGGAGCTAACAGCCATGGAAATTGCCAATGCATCCCTCTTGGATGAGCCATCAGCTGTTGCTGAAGCCATGATAATGATGTATAATACGCGGAGTAAAGCACAGCAAAAAAATAAAAATATTACTTGTTTGATTGATGATGCTATATGGCCTCAAACAAAGGCTGTTATTGAAACACGTGCAGCAGGTCTTGGAATAAAACTCGAATATCAAACTAATGAAAATATTAATTATAACCCAAATGTTCACTTTGGACTTATACTTCAATATCCAAATGCTTTTGGTGAGGTTTTAGACTATCAATCCTTAGTAAATATAGTGCATGAAAATGAGGGTAAAGTTGCTGTGGCAGCCGATCTATTAGCCCTTGCATTGATAAGTCCGCCGGGTGAATGGGGAGCTGATATAGTTGTAGGATCAACCCAAAGATTTGGTGTGCCAATGGCATATGGAGGACCACATGCTGCATATTTTGCTGCTAAAGAAGAATATAAAAGATTTATACCGGGGCGACTAATAGGTATTTCGCGTGATGTGAATGGAAATCGTGCGCTTAGAATGGCCCTTCAAACAAGAGAGCAACATATTAAACGTGAAAAAGCCACTTCAAATATCTGTACTGCACAAGCTCTTCTTGCTACAATGGCAGGGTTTTATGCTGTATATCACGGCCCTGATGGCATCAAAGAAATAGCTGAACGTACACATCAATTAACAGCTGCTTTTTTAGTGGCTATGAAAGAACTTGGGGTCAAAAGTATTAATAAATCCTTCTTTGATACTTTACGTTTTGAACTTCCTGCCGGACTTTCAAGTGAGAAACTTAAGGAAGCAGCTCTGAAAAAAGGAGTAAATCTCTTCTATTCAGAATCTGACATATTTGGGCTTAGTTTTGATGAAACTACAACTTTAAAAGATGCACAGATCATTACAGATTTGATAGCGGATAGCCTTAAACTTGCTTCACCAACACTGAAATTAGTTGAAAAGACTTTTGTGGAAAAAAAGTTGCTACGTGAATCACAATTTATGCAACATGAGGTTTTCAATAAATATAAGTCTGAAACCGAAATGATGCGATATATCAAAGGACTGGAAAGAAAAGATATCTCCCTCGCTCATTCCATGATTTCACTCGGCTCATGTACCATGAAACTTAATGCCGCTACCGAAATGTTCCCAATAACATGGCCCGAATTTGCCGGAATTCATCCCTTTGTTCCAAAGGATCAGGCTGCAGGATATCATGAAATGATAGATGAACTTAGAAAAGACCTTGCTGAAATTACCGGCTTTGCAGATGTCAGCCTACAACCAAATTCCGGCGCCACAGGTGAATATGCCGGCTTGATGGTAATTAGAGAATATCAGAAAAGCAAAGGTGAAAGCTACCGTAATATCGCATTGATACCATCTTCAGCACACGGAACAAATCCTGCAAGTGCTGTTATGGCCGGTATGAAGGTTGTCGTTGTTAAATGTGATGAAAAAGGAAATGTTGATGTTGAAGACTTGCGACTTCGAGCAAAAGAACATGAACAAAACCTCTCCTGCCTGATGATTACTTATCCTTCAACTCACGGAGTTTTTGAAGCAGAAATTGTTGAAATGTGCCGTATCGTTCATGATTATGGCGGACAAGTATATATGGACGGAGCAAATATGAATGCCTTAGTTGGAATTTCAAGCCCGGGACTGATAGGTGCTGATGTGTGTCATTTAAACCTGCACAAAACTTTTGCCATACCACATGGTGGCGGTGGCCCCGGCGTTGGCCCAATTGGTGTTGCAAAACATCTTGTTGAATTTCTTCCCGGACATCCAATTTCTGACAATAAAAAGAATGATTTTATTACAATCTCAGGTGCCGAATGGGGAAGTGCAGGAATTTTACCCATAACTTATGGCTATATAAAAATGATGGGAGCCGAAGGACTGAAATATGCAACGGAAATTGCTATATTAAATGCAAACTACCTTGCTCATCGTTTAAAGGATGGATATGGAATAGTATATTCAGGAGAAAATGGCTATGTGGCGCATGAATTAATACTGGAATGCCGACACTTTAAGGATTTAGCAGGTATTAATGAAACAGATATTGCCAAACGACTTATTGATTATGGCTTTCATGCACCAACGCTTTCATTCCCTGTATTTGGTACCCTTATGATAGAACCTACTGAAAGCGAATCATTAGAAGAATTGGACCGCTTTGTAGAGGCTATGAATAAAATCCTTGAAGAAATTAAAGAAGTGGAAGAAGGTAAAGCAGATAGAGATAATAATGTGTTGATAAACTCTCCACATCCCGAATATATAGTTACAGCCGATAACTGGAATTATAAATATTCAAGAGAAAAAGCTGCCTATCCCTTACCCTGGGTAAGAAATGGAAAGTTTTGGGTGAATGTGGCAAGAGTGGATAATGCCTATGGAGATCGCAACCTTGTTTGTGCATGTGAACCTATTGAGAGCTATTGGTAGCTGCTTTGTTACCGGGCTTTTTTTTAAGCTTATAAACACATTGCTTCTCAGTTAGTTCCATGGTTATGACCTTCATCACCATTAAGTTGACTATGATCTTTTCAGCGGTCCAACGATTTAAACCGGCTAACCTTTGAAAAGCAGATAAACTTATTGATTGGTTCTTTTCTAAATAATTAAGAAGAAATTTCTCAGCCCTGGTTAATTGTAAAAATGTTCCCCTTTTGGTTTTTTGACGAGCCCACATTTTTATTAAAACTCCATTTGCTAAAAGATTTTGATCGTTTACTCGTACATATGCCTTGTAATTGCCATTTTTGGTAGGTGCTTTATGAGGCCTGTTATTGCTCTTGGGAACTAATACTTCAAGGACCGTTTTACCATCATCATCCCATAATCTCGTTGTAAATTTAACCGCCGGCTTGCAATACAAATTTGCAGCAGCTTCAACCATATAATATTCCTCATCAGATGCAATACCGACTATACGACCATTATCTTTTACACCAACCAATAAGCGACCGCCATCAGTATTGGCAAAAGCAGCTAAGGATCTTGCGATTTTTTTTGAATCAGTAATGGCATATTTGAAATCTTGCTTCTGATGCTCTCCTTCAGCAATTATGTCCTTCAAAAATTTAGCCACAATTGTTTAATTTTATTCTGTCTTAGTTTTATTTATAGAACTTTTTACTCAAATTCTTCAAGATTCTACAAAGTTCGTAAAAATTGTTGACATATTTTATTTTTATACTAATACAGATTTTTTATATAAAAACTCCAACAATTAAATAAGCTTTATAAAATTAATTTACAAAGTTAAGAGGTGAAATAGTGTTAAAATAACAATTTACTTGTTTGTCACTGCTATTTAAACAAAACATCCTACTTTTAATCCTTTAATGATATTTATATTTTTTGTTTTTTGTTATCTTTAAAGAAGATTTCTGATATTATGCATAAAAAGATTTAAATAATATAAATAAAGAATTAGTGAGATTCTTTATTTGTTGTTTCATTTTTTTATGTATAAAGTTTGATAAAAAGCCTCCGTGCTTTAAATTAAATGCTAATTGTTTTTAATCTATAAAAATATTAAACTGCAAATATTTTCATTTTTTAATCTCTTATTAAATCTAATAAAATGGATAGACGAAAGTTTCTAACAAGTACCGGCCTTGCTGCAGGCGCCCTCATGGTGAATCCTGTAAAAAGCATGGCTGCTTCTAAGAATAAAGGAAAAAAACGAAAGTTTGCCCTGGTAGGAACCGGAATACGAGGTACTAATATGTTTGGGCGTGATCTCGTTAATAAATATGGTGACTATGTAGAAATAGTTGGCCTTTGCGATAATAACCCGGGACGACTCAAATATGCCTCTGATTATATCGGTGCCGGATGCCCTACATTTACCGATGTCGAGGAAATGATTAGAAAGCAAAAGCCTGAAGTTTTAATTGTTACAACTGTAGATGCCGTTCATCATGAAATGATAATTAAAGGAATGGAGATGGGTTGTGATATCATTACAGAGAAACCTATCACAATTGATGAAGAAAAAGCGCAAGCTATCCTCGATGCAGAAAAAAGAACAGGACGTAATATTATAGTTACCTTTAATTATCGCTACCCTCCATATAGAGCTAAAATGAAGGAGCTTATTATGTCGGGACTTATAGGAGATATAAATTCAGTGGAATTCCATTGGCATATAAACCACAGCCATCTTACACTCTATATGCAAAGATGGCACGGGCATAGAAATAAAGGAGGCTCGCTGTGGGTCCATAAAGCTACCCACCATTTTGATATGGTTAGTTGGTTCCTTAATTCAGAACCTAAAGATGTTTATGCACAAGCATACTTACATAGATATGGTAAAAATGGTAGCTATAGAGGAGAAAATTGTAGAAATTGTGCCTTTACAGATAAATGCCCATATTATTGGGACATTAATAAAAATCCGCAACTGAAAGCTTTATATGCCGATAATGAACATTATGACGGATATATTAGAGATAACTGCGTGTTTAGAGAAAATATCGATATCTGGGAAAAACATTCTGCCATTGTTAGATATATGAATGGAACAGTCTTGAATTATTCCCTGACAGGAGATACCGATTATGATGGCTACTGGATTGGATTTAACGGATCAAAAGGACGATTAGAAGCAAGAATTGAAGGATATCCGGAAACAAGCTTTGCCGAAATGACCTTTACACCAATTGCCAGATATACAAGGGAAAAACCCAAAATATTCAGAGTCGAATATTCAAGAGGAGGACACTGGGGAGGTGACCCACTTATGCTGGATAAATTATTTAAAGATCCTTCATTACCCGATCCTCTAAGACAACAAGCTACACTGAGAGATGGCGTAATGTCAATGCTCACAGGAGTGGCTGCTCGAAAAAGTATAGAATCAGGAAAACCTGAACCAATTAGTGGACTAACTTCACTTGAACCAAGAGTGAATATTATTTGATTTTATTTAAAAATTTAAGAAAACTGTCAATCGCCCGAAGAATTCCGATAAAAAAGGAATTATTCGGGCGATTATTTTTTGTTTTAATTAAACGAGACCCTTTTTGTTGTAAAAATTAAAACAAGTTTTTACTCCTCATTACCAGGACTATATCCTTAGAAGCTACGTGGGACGCTTCTTTAGAATCATTTCAAATTACATGAAAAACATAGAAATTCTTAAAAACATGACAAAAATCATGTAATGGGAGTTAACCTTTTTATTTCTTTAATTAAAGAAATAAATCTTTAATTGTTTTAATTTTTTAATTCTCAAATTTATGTCAGATACCCGGGAAGTTATTCATGCAGTGGTAAAGGACCTTGGAAGGGAAAGAAAAGCTTTGTTGCCCATACTTCGGGAAATTTATCAAAGGAAGCATGTCCTCACCGAGGAGGATATGATTGAAGTTGCGCGTGAGTTGGATATTTCTGCTGCACATGTTTTTGGAACTGCTACTTTTTATAGTTTCCTAGAAACTCAACAAAGTGGTAAATACATTATTAGACTATGTAAAACAATTACCTGTTTGATGCATGGTAAGCATGTTGTTTTACAGGAACTTGAAAAGATCTTGAAAATTAAACCCGGTCAGACTACTCCTGACGGGCTTTTTACGCTAAAAGAAACAAATTGTCTGGGACAGTGTCATAAAGGACCTGCTATGCTGATTAATGATACTCCCCATTTAAATTTAACCCCTGAAAATGTTCATCAAATTATTGAAGAATATAGAAGGGCTTCTTTGGTTTAATTTTTTGAACTTATCAATAATAAGCTAATAGCTTACTATGCCGGCAAAAAGATTTTGAATTTTTTGCCCTACTCAGTAAAATATTTTTGATCATCGTTTCATTTATCAATTAAAAATATTGAGATATGAATAAAGGTTTAAAACGACTCGACTTAATTTTTAAGGATGAAAAGGATGTTGAGGAGGTATTAAAAAATACACTTGCACGAAGTAATGAAGCTTTAATAAGCGATTTAATAGGATCAGGATTAAAAGGGAGGGGTGGAGCCGGTTTTCCAACCGGTTTGAAGTGGAGGCTGGCGGCTGATGATCCTGAAGAAGAGAAATTTATTATTTGTAATGCCGATGAGGGAGAGCCCGGAACGTTTAAAGACAGAGAAATCCTTACCCGGGTTCCTGAAAAAGTACTGGTAGGCATGGCTGTTTGTGCACGGATTATTAAATGTAAACGTGGATTTATTTATCTACGACAAGAATATAAATATTTAGTTCCCCATTTGGAAGAGGTGTTTGAAGTTTTCCACAGATGGATGGATAAGTTTCGCTTGGATTTTCGTGTTGAAATTTTCCTTGGAGCAGGGGCTTATATCTGTGGGGAAGAAACCGCTCTGTTTGAAAGTATGGAGGGTAAACGAGGCGAACCTCGTAACAAACCGCCATATCCTACAAACCATGGGTATTTGGGGAAACCCACAGTTATAAATAATGTTGAAACTTTAGCTCATACTTATTCTATATTTAAATATGGACCTGAGAAATTTCGTGATTTAGGCATCAAAGATAGTAGAGGAAGTAAAGTTTTTTCAGTGTCGGGAGATACTCCAATACCGGGTATCTATGAATTGGAATTTGGAATGACACTTCAAAAATTTGTTGATGATTTTGGTGATGGTGATGCCAAAGCTGTACAAGTTGGTGGTGCATCAGGATTTTGTGTGCCGCGAAAAAGATTTGAAAAAACTATTATCGGATATCAGGGGAAATTAACAGGAATTTCTTTGCCAACCGGAGGATCAATGATGATTTTTAATTCATCACGATCGATGTATAATGTGCTGCATAACTATCTCGACTTTTTTGTGGAAGAAAGTTGTGGCCAATGTACTCCATGCAGGGTTGGTACTCAGCAATTGCTATTGGGCATACAAGCTGTTAAAAAGGGAGAAAAAACTTCCGGCTATCTCGATAAATTGTTGATCTTGGCCGAGAATATGCGACTTACGGCAAAGTGTGGTTTAGGTCAGTCTGTGGCAAATTCCTTCAGCTCCATAGTTGAAAATTTTAGAGAAGAAATGATTTATTAAAAAATCGATGTAGTTGAATCAGGGTAGTTGCCGAAATCTTAATTATTATTTCAGTTTTAAAAGTAAAATAATCTTAATATGAGTGATCAGGTAACATTAAAAATAGACAATATATCTGTCAGCATAAAGCAAGGAACAACGCTCCTTGAAGCTGCACGTTCAATTAATATTCGAATCCCGACTTTATGCCACCATGAAGATTTGTGTGTGTCAGGAAATTGTAGAGTATGTGTTGTAGAACAACGAGGTGTCGATCGTTTGCTGCCTGCTTGTGCAATTCCTGCAGAAGATGGTATGGAAATTATGACCAATAGTTTAAAAGTTCGAACAGCAAGAAAACAAATCCTTGAACTCTTGGTGTCGGAACATCGCGATGAATGTACCACATGCTTTAAAAGTGGTAAATGTGAATTACAAGAACTTTCACATGAATACATTCTTGGAGAAAATGAATTTATTAATCTGGTTCCTTTAAAGAATTATACCATCGATTATTTTTCCCCTTCCATAATTAAAGATGATAGTAAGTGTATAAGGTGCCAGAGATGTATTCGTACCTGCGATCAATTACAAAATATTGGAGCATTAACTGTTTCAAATAAGGGGAGTGAAATGAAGGTTTCAACATTTTTTGAAAAGTCGATGTATGAGGTTGTCTGTACAAATTGTGGCCAGTGTGTTACTCGTTGTCCAACAGGAGCTCTTACCGAAAGAAATTATATTGAAGAAGTGTGGAGGTCAATAAATGATGAAGATAAATATGTAGTTGTACAAACAGCACCTGCAGTACGAATAGCCCTTGGTGAAGCATTGGGTATGGAAGCCGGATCCATAGTTACGGGGAAAATGGTGGCAGCCTTACGCAGATTAGGTTTTAATGCCGTGTTAGATACCGATTTTACAGCAGATTTAACAATTATAGAAGAAGGCCATGAATTGTTGCATCGCCTGAAAAAAGCGCTGAAGGATAAAAATAATAAAGTAAAACTTCCTATGACTACAAGCTGTTCGCCGGGATGGGTGAAGTATATAGAACATGTTTTTCCTGAATATCTCGCTAATGTTTCAACAGCAAAATCACCCCAACAAATGTTTGGTGCACTTGCTAAAACATTTTTTGCAACTAAGGTGAAAGTAGATCCGGCTAAGATGGTGAGCGTTTCAATTATGCCATGTACAGCAAAAAAATATGAAGCAAATCGTCCCGAAATGTATTCGAGTGGATACCAAGATGTGGACTATGTGCTTACCACCAGGGAGTTGGCTATGATGATTAAACAAGCAGGAATTGATTTTAAATCCTTGGCAGATGATAATTATGACAGCATTATGGGCGAAAGTACAGGTGCAGCAGTAATCTTTGGTGCTACCGGTGGTGTAATGGAGGCTGCCTTGCGAACAGTTTATGAAGTAGTTACAGGCAGGGAGATACCTTTTGACGGCCTCAATATTATGCCTGTTCGAGGAATGGAGGGAGTGAGGGAGGCAGCTATAAAAATTGAAAAAGCCTTGCCGGAGTGGGATTTCCTTGAAGGCGTTGAAGTTAAAACCTGTGTTGCCCATGGATTAGCCAATGCCAAAAAGGTGATGGAAACAGTACGTGATGGAATAGCTAATTATCATTTTATTGAAATAATGGCTTGCCCCGGCGGATGCCTTGGAGGAGGTGGACAACCTCTACCAACTTCACCTGAAATAAGGGAAAAAAGAACAGCATCAATTTATAAAGTTGATGCAGATATGCCAATTAGAAAATCACACGAAAATCCTGAAATTATTCAAATATACAAGGAGTTTTTGGGTGAACCCTTAGGCGAGTTGTCACATAAATTATTACATACCAGATATACTCCGCGAGAGAGATATTGATAAAAAATTGAAATATTAACGGCATAAGATATATGCATTTTTAACAGGATTGATACATAAAACGGGAATATGTGATTTGTTCTTAATGATCTGAAGCTCTTTGGGACCTGCTAAATAGTGCTCAATTCCGTAATGTCGGGTAGTGCTGAGAATTAATAAGCTGTTGCCATAGTCCTTCGCCAGATCAATTGCGGTATTGGCTAAATGCCCCGAAGAAGAATCGCTTTCTTGTATTTCATATTTCAATCCGAGATCATGAAATATTTTATGCATAAAACGAATATTGGAAAGGATATTGTTATTAGCCCAGGTTTCAGTTTCCTTAGCTTTGAGAATAATAAGACGACTGTTATTAAACCTGGCATAGTAAGAAGCCCATATAGCTGTCTCCTTATCGGTTCTGTTGTATCCGGCAGGTATAAATACAGTTTCAGGAGACCATTTATGCCGGGTTGTTTCAGGTAAAACCATATAAGGAAGCCTTAATTTGTTGGCCTTGAGAATGAAGCGAATTTCTTTGAAATGTTTTAAATTGCCCGATGGCAAATCATTAAATAGAACGGTAATGACTTCTTCGTTATTTTGATTTTTTTCTATTACTGATTTTGTGTTGAAAGGGAAGGAATAATTTAAAAAGCGAATTTCTGACGATTGTTTAAGTTTGTTTAATTTATTATATAAATTTTCTTGAAAGGAATTACTGCTTTCAGTATTTTCGTTCATCCAAAGAAAAGTAATTGATGCATTAAAAACTCTTGTGAGAGGAATAGCATAGCCGATAATTTTATCTACCGATGGAGTAGAAAAACAAGGCATAAGAATAGTAGTATTATGCAGAGGCTTCATAGAGTTTGTTAATACTTTGTTTAAGGATAATGTAAAAATAAAGATTTTTTAATAATTGTATGGAATATTTATATTTATTGATAAGATTGCGCATTTTTAAAATAATTAATATATAAAATATAATGAATCAGGAGCACAGAATAACCATATGCTTAGGAAGCTCTTGTTTTTCAAGAGGAAATAAACATGTTCTTGAAATTGTAAAAGATTATTTGAAAGAACATGAACTTGAACATAAAGTCTTCTTTAGTGGTGAATTGTGTACAGGCTTATGTGAAGAAGGGCCAATATTGAAGATTGACAATCAGACTTTTAAGTCTGTTACAGGTGATAATGTTTATGAAATCTTAGACTCCTGGTTTGGTGATTCCTGATTTTTTAATTTTGCAGAAAAATATGAGGCAATTAGTTGTAGTTGATAAGGAAAAATGTAATACCAGTCTGGCTTGTATTCGAATTTGCCCCGTTAAGGCAATAAAAATTGAAGATAACCATGCCACCATTGTGGCTTCAAGATGTATAGGTTGTGGTGAATGTGTTACAGTATGTGCTCAAAATGCTATTTCATATCGCGATGAAAAAGATCTTGTAATGGACCTGCTGAAAGAAGACCTACAGGTTGCAGCCATTTGTGATCCTTCAATATCAGGAGAGTTTGTTGATATTAGCGATTACAGAAAGTTTGTTGCTATGATACGTGCACTCGGCTTTAAATATGTTTTGGAAATGGCCTTCGGAATAGATCTACTCGCATACCGCTATCGTGATTTGCTTGAAGACTTTCATGGAAGATATTATATACATACCGTTTGTCCTACGGTGGGAGCTTATGTGGGAAAATTTCAACCCGAACTTATAGACAATTTAGTGCAATTGGTTCCGCCATATACAGTAATGGCCAAAATTATTCGAAAAATATATGGTGAAAAAGTTAAAATTGTATATATAACAGCTTGTGTGGCAGCAAAAGATGATGCCAGAATGCATAAAAACGATGGCAAAATAGACCAAGTACTCACCTTTGTGGAATTAAGAGAGTTGTTTGCTCGGAAAAAAATTTCCGAAAATAGTGTTGAATTTAGTGATTTCGACCCTCCCCTTGGAAGGAAAGGAGGCTTATATCCTATCCGCAGAGGAATGTTGCAGGCAGTAGATATAAATCAGGAATTACTCTCTGGTGATATAATAAGTGCAAATGGACAATATGATTTTAAAGAATCAATTTCAGAATTTAAAAGTCAATCAGGATTAAACCAACATCTTGATTTGTTTTATTGTCAGGGCTGTGTCATGGGACCCGGAATGAGCCCGGGAGGAAAGAAATTTATGAGGCGCTCAGAAGTTATCAAATATGTTAATAAACGCCTTAAAGGCTTAGACCTGGTAAATTGGCATGAACAAATAGAAAAGTATAAAGATCTTGATTTATCAAGAACTTTTAAAGCCCAAGACAGACGACTTCCCCAGCCTCCTGATTCTGAAATCAGAAGAGTCCTGCATGAAATGGGTAAAAGCAAGGCTGAGGACCAGCTTGGTTGTGGTGCATGTGGCTATCCAAGTTGTCGTGAATTTGCAATAGCATATTGTCAGGGGCTTACCAATTTTGAAATGTGTTACAGTTATTCCATCAATAAACTTCATACTTTTATTAATAAGGTTAATGCCACTAATGAAAAATTAAAAAAGACAAAAGAAGCATTAAAAGAAAGTGAAGAAAAAGCCAGAACGGGTGAAATTGCTGCACTTGAAGCAGCAGAAGTAACAACTATTATGCTTGATAAAATTAATGCAGGAGTTGTAATTGTAGATGAAAAACTTAAAATAATAGAATCAAATAAGGCTTTTATTAATATGTTGGGAGATGATGCAAGATCAATTGATGATCTTATTCCGGGCCTAAAAGGTGCTGAATTGGCATCACTTATTCCATTTTACCGATTGTTTGCTTCAGTTTTACAGTCGGGCCAAGATATGCTTAATAGAGATACTCCCTTTGAGGATTCTATTTTTAATGTTTCCGTTTTTACAATTAAAAAGCATAAAGTAGTTGGTGGAATTATGAGGGATTTGACCTCACCTAATGTTAGAAAGGAAGAGGTAATAAATAGAGCTAAAACCGTGATTCGCGAAAATCTTGAAACTGTTCAGCAAATAGCATTTCTCCTTGGTGAAAGTGCCTCGAAAACCGAAAAAATCCTAAGCTCAATTATTGACGCGCAAAAATTAGGTAGTGATGAAAACAGCCTTACAAGGAGTAAAAATGACAAAAAGGCCTAATTTTTTTAATCATTTGATGTTATGATGCATTTGTCTGAAAGTCAAATATTTTTAGATGTCTTTTGCCACCAGATCAATCAGGAAGGTGAAGAGATATGCGGTGATGTTTACCTAACTAAAAGAATTAAAGAAGAAGGCAGAACCATTGTTGTGTTGTCAGATGGCATGGGATCGGGGATTAAAGCCAATGTACTTGCTTCACTTACTGCTTCCATGGCTCTCAATTTCACAATGGAACATAGAGAGGTAAGAAAAACTGCTGAAATTATTATGAATACCTTGCCTGTTTGTTCAGTTAGAAAGATTAGTTATTCCACTTTTACAATAATTGATATAGAAGATGATGGCTATACTACTATCATTGAGTATGATAATCCTGATTGTGTTATTTTAAGAGGTGATGAAGAAGTGGACCCGGGATGGAATATCGTTAAATTAGAAGATGAAAAATGCAGGGATAAAGAAATTAAAACCTGTAGCTTTAAAGCAAATAAGGAAGATAGAATACTTTTCTATACCGATGGAGTTATTCAGGCAGGAATGGGATCAAGAGCCTTTCCCTTTGGATGGGAAAGAAATGGAATGATTCAACAGGTGAGGAAAACCCTGGCTAATAACCCCTTTGTTTCATCATCAAAATTGGCAAGGAAAATAGTGAACTTTGCATCACAATATGATGGTGGAAAGCCTAAGGATGACTCCTCTTTTGGAGTTATTTATTTTAGAGAACCACGTAAATTGCTTCTTGTTTCAGGACCGCCATTTGACGATAAAAAAGACCTCGATTTTGCATTGAAAGTTCAAAGATTTTCAGGGAAAAAAATTATTGCAGGAGGTACAACAGCAGAAATTATTGCAAGAGAACTGGCATTAAAATTTGATGCCGGTATGGAACAAACAGACCCCGAATTGCCACCGGTATCTTTTGTAGAAGGAATGAGCTTGGTTACTGAAGGCATACTTACTTTAGGCAGAGCTGCTCATATTCTTGAAAACCTTAAAAAAAATGAAGATATTGGAATCGGACCTGCTGATCTTATAGTAAAATACCTCTTAGAAAGCGATAGAATACACATTATTAACGGAACTCGCATAAATGTCGCACATCAGGATCCAAGCTTGCCGGTAGAACTTGAAATACGAAGATCGGTTGTTAAAAGAATAATAAGAATATTGGAAACAAAATTCCTAAAAGAAGTTACTGTCGAATATATATAATCAAAAGCAACTTTGTTAATTTTAGAAAAATTAAACTAACAAAAGTATAATTGAATAAGCCATCTACGCTCTTTTAATTTAGACTGGTTATATATTGAGGAAACTTTGTTCAAAACTCATTTGAATATTTTACCAACTTGTAGTTTACCTGTATCTTAACAGCTGAAATTTAAACTTTTGAACAGATTTGGTTAAAAGATTGGTTATCAGTAATATATTGTTTTCATGAAAATAAATTCGGTTTTGGAATTGTTGGAGGCTAAGTTAATCTGGGGGGAAGCTGATTTATATAAAGAAATATATTTTGGATTTGCCAGTGATCTTATGAGTGATGTTTTAACACTTGATTCTGAAAACATTTTGCTCCTTACAGGATTGGCGAATTTACAAGTGATGAGAACTGCGGAGATGGCCGATATTCACTGTGTTGTATTGGTGAGAGGTAAAAAAGCAACTTCCGATATGCGTGAATTGGCAAAAGAAAATAATATAGTATTGTTAGAAACCGATTACTCTATGTTTCGTTCAGTTTCAGTTTTAAGTGAAGCCGGTTTAGAACCGGTATATTAATAGAGAGAAAAAAACGGAATGCAATTAAAATATGAAGTAGAGGGAGGAAATTTTTCCAGAGCAGGACATGCAAGTAGTGCTGTAAAGAAAATATTGAAGCAATTAAATGTTGATAATAAAATTATTAAACGAATTGTGGTTGCTATGTATGAAGGTGAGGTTAACGTAGTTGCGCATGCAAATAAAGGAGTGATTTTCGTTAATATAAATGAGCAATCAATAGAAATAACAATTGAAGATGAAGGCCCCGGAATTCCGAATATTGATAAAGCAATGCAGGCCGGATATTCAACAGCATCGGAAGCTGTACGTGAAATGGGCTTCGGTGCAGGCATGGGGCTGCCAAATATTAAAAAAAATACTGATGAATTAAATATTCAAAGTGTTGTTGGTAAGGGTACTAAAGTAAGTATGATAACAAACTTTGCTTAGCTAATTGTTTAAAAAATCGTAATGGTTAAGGGACAATTTTATCACGCATTAAAGGTAGATGAATCATTGTGTTTTGGATGTACACATTGTATGAATGTATGTCCTACCGGGGCTATTAGGATACGTAACGGTAAGGCTTCAATTCGTAAAAACTGGTGTATCGATTGTGGCGAATGTATGAAAGTCTGCCCCGTTGATGCTTTTTATGTGGAGCAAGATGATTTTGATAAAATCTATGATTTTAAATATCGTGTTGCATTGGTTTCTGCTGTTATGATAGGACAGTTTCCATCGAATATATCGGAGTCGCAAATTTTTTCTGTAATGCGCGAACTTGGCTTTACTCATGTGTTTCAAACTGAACATACAGTTGATATGGTTAATGAGCTTATGATGGAAGCATTAAATACACAAAGCGATAGACCATTGATATCATCATTCTGCCCGGCGGTTGTAAGACTTGTACAAGTTAAATTCCCTGCGCTGGTAGATCATATTATAAGAGTAAAACCACCCATAGATGCATCGGCAATTTTTTTTAGAAAAAAATTGCAGGATGAAGGAATACCTGATGATGAGATAGGAATATTTTATGTTACTCCTTGTGCTGCAAAAATTGCTGCTGTAAAATCTCCTGCTGAAGGTGCAGTTTCTCCGGTTAACGGGGTAATTAACATGGACTTTTTGTATAACAAGGTTTATAAGGGAATAAAAAGTCGAAAGGGTGATAGTGAAGGCTTCCAGCCGGCTGAAAATCTGCCCAATTTAGGACCTAAGCATATAAAATGGAGTCTTACCAATGGTGAAGCTCCATATATGAGGGGGCGTTGCCTTGCTGTTGATGAAATTCATAATGTAATTGATATTCTTGAGAAAGTTGAAAATGACGAAATTAAAAACATCGATTTCCTTGAATTAAGGGCTTGTGACGAAAGTTGTGCAGGTGGGGTTCTTGCAGTTGGCAATCGTTTTCTTACAGTTGAAAGGTTGCTTAAAAGAGGTGAGCTATTTAAGGATATTCATGGGGTACCTGAAGATTTACAGCCTTATGAAGAATATTTGAAATCCCATTTACTGTTAAAGCCTATTGAATCGCGTTCAATGTTGAAACTTGATGAGGATACCTCAACAGCACTTAGGAAAATGCAACAGGTTAGAAAACTTATGTGTTATCTGCCCGGTATTGATTGTGGTGCCTGTGGGGCTCCCAATTGTCAGAGTTTGGCGCAGGACATAGTTCAAAGGGAAGCTCAACTTTCAAGTTGTGTGTTTATTCAAAGGACAATGGAAAAGCATAAGAAGTTGCATGGCGATCATGCAATTAGAATTATTGAAAAAATATGGGGGAAAGATAGGTTAGATAAAGATTGTAAAAAAATAGGAGCAAAGGATGAAGGTTCATGATTTAGTTGAAAAATTAGGACTGAAAGTTTTTTCAGGTCATAAAGGTCTTGATAAAGAAATTACCGGAGGCTATGTATCCGACTTGTTAAGTGATGTGATGGGAAACGCAAAGGAAGGGACTCTGTGGCTTACTTTGCAAACGCATAGAAACATTATGGCTGTAGCCTCATTAAAAGATTTATCGGCTATAGTTTTGGTTAAGGGGCTCGAACCTGAAGCTCTTACAATTGCACATAGTAATAAGGAAGATATACCAATTTTGGGAAGCCCTAAGGAAAGTTTTGAAATTTGTGGTGAAATTTATCAACTATTAAATAGTTAAAAAATATGCAGTGGTTTCGTGCGGATATGCATATTCATACTGTTCTGTCTCCTTGTGGAGATTTGGATATGGCACCCGAACGAATTGTTGATCAAGCTTTGCAAAAAGGATTGGATATAATCGCAATAACTGATCATAATACTACCCTGCAATGTGAGGAAATAATAGATATAGGAAGGGAAAAAGGCCTCATGGTTTTAGGGGGTTGCGAAGTTAATACCCTTGAAGAGGTTCATTGCGTTGCGCTCTTTGAAAATGAATTGAAATTAAAAGATTTTCAAGTTTATTTGGATAATTCTTTACCGGATATTCCAAATGATCCGGAAATTTTTGGCTATCAGGTGTGGGTTAATAGAAAGGAGGAAATCCTTGGTGAAGAAACGAGACTTTTGTGGAGTGCTCTTAATAAGACAATTGATCAGGTGATAGAATATGTAGGCAGTTTGGGAGGGATTTTTTTTCCGGCTCATATCGACAGACCCGTAAATGGTATCTTACGTCAGCTTGGCTGGATACCCGATAATCTGGATGCAGATGCTGTTGAAATTGCTTTTCCTGATAAAATGGATAAACAGCTCTTGGAAGATATAAAAAATAAATTTCAAGTTATAATGAACTCTGATGCACATTCACTTGAACAAATAGGACAAAGATATACCTTGTTGAAGATGGCAGGCTTATCATTTAATGAAATAAAGAAAGCCTTGCGTGCGGAAGATGGAAGGATGGCTAAACCCGGAAAAGATGTTATTTGAGATTGTTTGAAAATGAAGGATTTATCGCAGCATATAATGGATATAGCAGGAAATTCTGTAAAAGCCGGAGCAACTATTATTGATATAGTGCTTAAGGCTGAAATGTCAAAAAAAATGCTGCAGCTAATTATTAAGGATAATGGTTATGGTATGGATGAAGAATTGGTGAAAAATGTCACTGACCCCTTTGTCTCAACCCGTAATACCAGAAAGGTGGGAATGGGATTGCCCTTGTTAGAAATGAATGCACGCAAAACCGGTGGTAATATGATTATAGATTCTGTACCGGGAAAAGGAACAAGGGTTGTAGCAACATTTGTTGCTGATCATATCGATTGTATTCCCATAGGAGATATAGCAGGTACAATTTCCTTGTTGATAAGCGGAAACCCAAAAAATGATTTTGTTGTCGAGCTGATAAGTGATAAAGGCAACTTTAAATTGGATTCACGTGAAGTGAAGCAGGAACTTGATGGATTGGCGATCTGGAGACCTGAAATTATTAGTTTTTTAAAAGAACTTGTTCAAGAGAACATAAATCATCTTGAAATCGTATAGAGCATATAATAGTAAATGTAATTTAATAAATAATAGAATATGGCAAAAGTTAAATCATTGGCAGACCTTCGAAAGTTAAAAGGTGAATTGAGCAATAAAGTAGCCTTGCGCGAAAATAGTGAGAATCCGGAAAGTCTGGTACAAGTCAAAGTTTCTATGTCAACCTGTGGCATTGCTTCAGGTGCAAAAGAAATAATGACTTATTTCATTGAAGAGCTTGATAAGCAGGGAATTGATTCGATTGTTACACAAACCGGATGTATGGGATATTGTTATGCAGAACCAACAATAGAAGTGAGAGTTCCGGGAGAAAATCCCTTGGTTTTTGGTGATGTTACAACTAAGAGGGCTTTGGAAATTATTGAAAAATATATTAAGGGTGGAGAATTGGTTGACGGTATCATTCCGGAAAGTTATGAAACCATAGAGTTTTAAGTTTTCAGCCATATTATTCAGAATAATATAGAATTAGAACTTATATCTTATCTGAAGAAATATTAATATTCAGAAAAAATTTTATAAAAATTATGCGAAAATATAAAAGTCACATTTTAGTATGTGCAGGTACAGGGTGCAGGGCATCAGAAAGTGAAGGGATTGTTAACAACCTGGTGGCCGCACTTGAAGAAAATAACCTCACCGATGAAGTGCAGGTGGTCAGAACAGGATGTTTTGGCTTTTGTGAAAAAGGACCGGTAGTTAAAATGGTCCCCGATAATACTTTTTATGTTGAAGTAAAGCCCGAAGATGCGAGTGAAATGGTCTTGGAGCATCTTGTAAAAGGCCGTAAAGTTGAACGTTTACTTTATACCGATCCGGAAACCGGTACACAGGTTTCAGATTCAAAAGATATGGGATTTTATAAAAAACAATACCGTGTTGCCTTGCGTAATTGTGGGTTTATAGATCCTGAAAGTATTGATGAATATATAGCCCGCGATGGATATGCAGCCCTTGGAAAGGTTTTGGAAGAAATGACGCCTGAAGAAACTGCAACCCTTATAAAAGATTCAGGCCTTAGAGGAAGGGGAGGTGGCGGTTTTTCAACAGGATTGAAATGGGAATTGACAAGAAAAACTACAGCCGATCAGAAATATGTTGTTTGTAATGCCGATGAGGGAGACCCCGGAGCTTTTATGGATCGCTCAATATTAGAAGGTGATCCACACTCAGTATTGGAAGCAATGGCAGTTTGTGGCTATTGTATAGGAGCTGACATAGGACTTATATATTTGCGCGCTGAATATCCTTTGGCTATTCAAAGATTGAGAATCGCAATTGAACAAGCCAGAGAATATGGTTTGTTAGGAAATAATATATTGGGAACAGGTTTTAGCTTCGATGTTGAAATACGACTTGGAGCAGGAGCCTTTGTATGTGGTGAAGAAACTGCACTCATTCATTCCATGGAAGGAAATAGAGGAGAACCCAGTGTGAAACCACCATTCCCTGCCGAAAGAGGATATAATGGTAAGCCAACTAACGTAAATAATGTTGAAACTTTTGCAAATATTCCTCCCATTATATTAAAAGGAAGTAAATGGTTTGCAGACATTGGTACCAAAGAAAGTCCGGGTACTAAAGTATTTGCTCTTGCCGGTAAAGTAAATAATGTGGGTTTAATTGAAGTGCCAATGGGAATTACCCTTAGGGAAGTGATTTTTGATATTGGAGGAGGAATTAAAGGGGAGAAAAAATTCAAGGCAGTTCAAACCGGAGGTCCTTCGGGAGGTTGCCTTACTGAAAAACATCTTGACATTCCAATTGATTATGAGAATTTGTTGGCAAGTGGCTCTATGATGGGATCAGGTGGAATGATCATTATGGATGAAGATGATTGTATGGTATCAGTGGCTAAATATTATTTAGATTTTACTGTAGAAGAGAGTTGTGGTAAATGCGCACCATGCCGTATTGGTAATAAGCGTCTTTATGAAATGCTTGATAAAATTACACTTGGTAAATCAAGTGAGGAAGATCTTGGTATGTTGAAGAATTTGGCAAACGTTATCAGAGATACTTCCTTATGTGGATTGGGACAAACTTCACCAAATCCGGTTTTATCAACTATGGATAATTTTTATGAAGAATATCTGGCACACGTGGTAGATCATAAATGTCCGTCGGGACAATGTAAGGCTCTTATGAGTTATGTAATTGATCCCGAGTTGTGCGTAGGCTGTTTGTTGTGTAAAAGAGTATGCCCGGTTGACGCAATTACAGGTGAGAGGAAAGTACCACATGTTATTGATGATTCCTTATGTATAAAATGTGGAGATTGTTTTGAGAAATGTAAGTTTGGTGCCATTAGTATTCAGTAAATTATAAAAAAAATAACAGAATGGATATTATAAAATTAACAATAGATGATAAACCTGTAGTAGTAGAAAAAGGAACAACTCTTTTGGAAGCTGCTAAGTCAATAGGAATAAATATTCCAACACTTTGTTATATGAAGTTGGATGACCTTAATTTTGAAAATAAACCCGGAGGATGCAGAGTCTGCGTTGTTGAAATTGAAGGCAGAAGAAATCTGGCACCGGCATGTAAAACCGATTGCTACGAAGGTATGGTAGTGCACACTCATACAGTTAGAGTGGTTAATGCACGACGAACTGTGATGGAATTAATATTATCAGACCATCCCTCCGAATGCCTTACCTGTGCAAAATCCGGAAATTGTGACTTGCAAACTACAGCTCAGAATTTAGGAATACGTGAACTGCGTTATACAGGAGAACAAACACATTATAAAGGTGATAAATCACCTGCAATTATCAGAGATATGGATAAATGTATAATGTGTAGAAGATGTGAAACTGCTTGTAATGAAGTTCAGACTGTTGGTGTGCTATCGGCTATTAACAGAGGATTTGAAGCTGTGGTAGCTCCGGCTTTTGAAATGGACTTAGATAAATCGGCATGTACTTACTGCGGACAATGTGTCGCGGTGTGTCCAACTGCGGCGCTTACCGAAAGAGATTTTACCTGGAAAGTGATTGAAGCATTAGTTAATCCTTCAAAAACTGTGGTGGTTCAAACAGCTCCGGCAGTTAGAGCGGCCTTGGGTGAAGAGTTTGGAATGCCCGCAGGAACACTTGTTACAGGAAAAATGGTGGCAGCTTTACGTAAACTTGGATTTGACTATGTTTTTGATACCGATTTTGGTGCCGACCTTACCATTATGGAAGAAGGAGCAGAGTTGATAAATCGTTTATCCCTTTTCTTGGGAGGTGATAAAGATGTTAAATTACCAATATTAACTTCTTGTTGCCCGGCTTGGGTGAAATTCTTTGAACATCATTTTCCGGAATTGAAAGATATACCTTCAACTTCAAAATCACCTCAACAAATGTTTGGTGCTATAGCTAAAACATATTTTGCCGAAAAATTAAATAAGAAAAGAGAAGATCTCGTAGTGGTTTCTGTTATGCCCTGTTTGGCTAAAAAATATGAATGTACACGTGAAGAGTTTTCAGTTAATGGAGACCCTGACGTGAATTTGTCAATTTCAACACGAGAATTGGCACAATTAATTCGTAATGCCAATTTGGATTTTGCCAAATTACCGGATGAAGATTTTGACCAGCCCTTAGGTGAGTCAACCGGTGCCGCAGTAATTTTTGGAACAACAGGAGGAGTTATTGAAGCAGCTGTAAGAACCGCTTATGAGCTATATACAGAGAAGACACTTGAAAAAGTTGATTTCCACGAGCTTAGAGGAATGGATGGTATCAGAACTGCTACCATAGATTTTAACGGACTTCCTTTGAATATTGGAATTGCACATGGCTTAGGAAATGCACGTAAACTTCTTGAAGATATAAAAGCAGGGAAATCGGAGTTTCATGCTATTGAAATTATGGCTTGCCCCGGTGGTTGTATCGGTGGAGGTGGTCAGCCTTATCATCATGGAGATGTTGAAATACTTAGAAAACGTCAGAAAGCAATTTATGAAGAAGACGCTGCTAAGCCGATTAGAAAATCACATGAAAATCCCTTTATACAAAAATTGTATAAAGAATTCCTTGGTGAACCTATGGGAGAAAAATCCCATGAATTGCTCCATACTCAATACTTTGATCGTAAAAGTAAAATTGAGATCTAAAATATTGCAATATTAATATATTGATTTTATATCTGCTTTTATAAATTACAAAGATCAAGGAGTAAAAAATTTGATATAATGACTTTTAAAGAATAGAAATATGGCAAGTATTAAGCTACCTGAAAATAAAGTTCAGGAATTAAAAGAAATCTGTAAAAAGTTTGAAAATAAAGGAAGTGAGTTAATTAATGTTTTACACGGAGCTCAAGAACTTTTCGGCTATTTGCCCGCAGAAGTTCAAGAAATTGTAGCTGAAGAATTAAATGTGTCCCTTGCCCATGTTTATGGAGTTGTAACCTTTTATTCTTTTTTCAGCATGCTGCCTAAAGGCCGCAATCCTATCTCAATATGTATGGGAACGGCTTGTTATGTTAGAGGTGCCGAAAAAGTGTTGGATGAATTTAAAAAGCTTTTAAATGTAAAAGTAGGGGAAACAACCGATGATGGTAAATTCTCACTCAGCTGCTTGCGCTGTGTAGGTGCTTGTGGACTCGCTCCTGTAGTTACTATTGGTGAAAGAGTGTATGGAAGAGTAGCTGCTGAAGATGTGAAAAAGATACTTTCAGAGTATTCATAATTGTTAGTTATAGCTTATAACTAATAAAAAACTGTGATCAATAAATTATTTTAATTTATTGATCACAGTTTTTTTGCTTATGAAACAAAAATCATCCCATATAAAGATTCATTATTTGAAGGGCTTTCTTCTGATTATACTCAAGAGCTAAATTTTTATAATTGATAAGGTCGATTATAGTGCCAATAAAACAAAAGCCCGCAGTAAAAAAATAAACTATCCCTAAAACAATATTATCTGTCAATAAACGATGTATTCCTGCAAACCCTATGAAACCGGCTAAAGCTGTTAAAAGTATGATCAAAGGATCACGACGTTTGTTGCGGTAGAAAACAAAAAAGTTTTGAAGCTCTTCATCACTTTTGTTTTTTAATAGAGAGTTAAGAAATTGTGCCTCTTGATAATCAGCTTCAGGCATTAAGTTAAGTATCTTGTTCATTGTTGTAAATTTTTAATTGTTTATTAAGAAAACGTGAATGCTTAAATAATCGGTATATCCTGGATATTAGAACTATTAAAACCAGTAAGCCAAGAGGATGAGTGTTTAATGATTTGATGAATTGACCGTGAAAAAGAAAGGATATCGACCGACCTAATCCGCAACCCGGACAATAAGGAATGTTCAAATTCTTTAACAAACAAAGTGAATAATGAGAGCTGTCAAAAGGATTGTTTAATGCCAAAGCAATAAGTGCTATAATCCAAAAAATTGCCTCAAAATAAAACACTCTTGTTTTTTTCATGCTAGCGCGTCTTGAAATATTTCTAATTTAATTTGTTGCTTATTTAAGCTATACTCAAGCTAAGAACAGAAATGATGCCAAAAGCAGTAATATCCTGTATGTTAGAAATATAGAGCTGATAACTTATTGTTTGTTTCTAAATTAGTGTACGATAATATAAAAACATGTTCGGTTTCGAACATGTCGAATTTCTCTTCCGGCTATTTTTTATACCCTATAGTTTGACCATAGAGAGGATGTTTCATTTTATCAAGCTTTAATAAGGAAGATATTTCTTCTGCCGATATCCAACTTCTAACTATGCAGCCCAGACCTTTAGAACTTGCTGTTAGATAAACATTTTGGGCCATAAATCCGCTATTTGCATGAGAAGGGATTAAACTTGCAGTATTAATCTCTTCCGGAGATTTTAGACCTGTCTTTTCAAGGTCGGCAACATAAACAAAATTTAAAGGAGCAATTCCAACAAAATCTTGCATTCCTGCCGATTTTCTGTGGTCACCCTTTATTTTGAGCTCTAAAATATGTTCTTCCGCCTGATAAAGATAAATGCCTTCCTTCATAAATACATATAAGAGCATCTCTTGCCTGTCCATTGAAGATGGAGCAGTTCGTTTGTCCGCTCTGTTAAAACCCCAAGCAGCCCAACAAAGATCCGAAATATCCTGTAATGATAGTTCGCGATCGCTGAATTCACGAGTACTTTGACGCAAATTAAGGGCCTCCATTAAGGGTATGCCACCCGTTCTGTCAGGCTCAGGTAACTGAATGCTTTGACTAAATGTTGAATGAACCATAAAGATCATTAATAAGGATAAAATGATTTTTTTCATATCAATAACAATTTTATTCCTGAAACTCAAATAATTAATATCAAATTATTGCAGAATCATTGATTTTATAATAATTAAATAAAATTTTAAATCTAATTAATATTTTTCGAGTTTTATAAATTAAATCAGTCAAGTAGTAAAATGTTAAAGATATGAAATTTTTGCGCTGTATTTGATAATAGGAGTAAGATGATTTTTTGTTGGATTTTTGGAAATTATTGTTTTTTTTACAACAGAAAGGCTTTACAAGCTGCTGATATTCAGAGAAATGCAAGGAAAAAGCGGAGAAAGCTTGCAAATATTGGATTTTATCCCAATAAAATGTTGGTTCATCACAAATAAAGAAGCATTCATCAGAATGTTAACACAATAAGTTTGTTTTTAATGTTTTTAATATATTTTTACCATTCAATAATCACTTAAACTTGACATTATGTTACCTAAAAGTCATTTTGGAAAACTCGTTTTTTTAATTGTATTTGTAGCAGGAAATAATCTAATGGCTGTTGCAAATTCGAATTTGGAAAAGACCAGAAGCAAACTTGAAGATGTAAAGCTTAAGAAGGAAGTTTATTTGGCGAATTTTGAATTGGCTGATTCTTTAGTTAATAATGGTGATGCCATTCGGGAAAGAACTTCAAAGGAGATTCAGAAGGCTACTAATGAAATGCAAGAAAAAGCCAGATTATATAGACAAATGAGAAAAGATCTGGATAGAAACCTGAAGAATGCTACTAAAATGGAACTTGGGCAACAAAGGTTGGCCATTAGAGAAATGGATAGGGAGTATCGTGAAGAACTGAAGATCTATGATCAATTGATGAAAGATATAATTAAAGAATCTGAATTGGCTACACGCGAATATGTGAAAGGAATGGCGATGAGACGTCAAGCAGAGAAGGATTTGAGAGAATCTGCTGCTTTACTTCAGGAATTGCAGGAAAAGATTAATGATCAAATTTCCGATATTGATATTGTCAACAATTAACTTTTTGCTTATAAGATTAGTTTAAGTTTCTTTTTTATAATTATAAAGGACTATCTAAAAAAATGATAGTCCTTTATTTTTATGCAATAATATTTAAAGCCTATTAATGTCTTGACTTTTTAGTATGCACAAGAGAGGGGTTTTGTTAATTCCAATTCTTCCTTTTGATTTATATCTTTGTTGATAATTAATTGAGTTTTTTATGAAGCATCATCAACAAGATTCAAATTCGAATTATGAAGAACTAACCATTCCCATAGAAGAAGGAGTTGCCAAAATAATAAAATATATTTTACCCTTTTCTCTTATCAGTCTTTTTCCTTTTTTTATTATTTATGGATTTTCCGGCTTTAAGGGTATTACTTTTATTAAAATTATTTTGTTTCTCGTCGTTGTTTTATTGGGCATCCCACTTCACGAATTGCTACATGCCTTAATTTTTGGATTATTTGTAAAAGGTGGATTTAAAACTCTCTCTTTTGGCATAGAACCCCTTACACGCTCGCCATGGTGCCATTGTAATAGCGAAATGAGTGTTTTATTATACCGTATAGGAGCTATTACTCCCTTTTTTATTATGGGTATGATACCCTTATTTGCTGCATATGTTATGAACTCACCGGCTTTGCTTGTATTTGGATATCTATATTGCTTGGGAGGAGCAGGTGATTGGCTGTCGTTATATCTAACAAAAAAGTTGAAATGGAATGATAGAGTAAAAGATCATCCATCTAAATTGGGGTTTTTTATTGTCAAACGAAATTGATCACCCAAACCGGACACGACATGTCATGAAAGATAAAAACGCACGGCAGTGCGTCTCTACGACATTAATATCTTTGCGGCCTCTGCGTGAATGATCTTCGTGGTCTTTGCGTGAACCCTAAACCCGAAACTCTAAACCCGAAACACACTCTGATGACTGAATACTTCGAGTACATTAAAAAAAAGAAGCTGTCCGAGTGAGACAGCTTCTTGTTCTTAGCTTAGTAGCTATTATATTATTTCTGTACTTTCACATTAATTGTAATAGCACTATCACCGCCTGTTCCTTTAATATCTTTTACAAAGAATAAGCCTTTTTTGCCAGCTGCTGTTTCAAAAGCAACAATATCACCTTTATTTAGCTTAGTTGCTTTAGAAACAGTGATATCTGATTGAGAGGCAATAAGAGCATCATTTTCAATTCCGTTAAATTCTTCCTCGCTGAGTGAACTTTCAAGTTTAAATTTAGTGGCATTTCTGGTAGTCCATGTTGCAAGTCCGGTTAAACCGGCATAAACAGTAGCTGCTTCACTATCACTGGGAGCGGCAATAACAGCTAAGTTAGTAGCTCCATAGTAATAAGCAAAGTCGATTACCGAACTATTGGCTTTTGCATCTGCTACACTATAAGTTTTGTTGTTTGAAATTGAGTAAAAGCTACCTAATTTACTGTCGTAACTTCCCATTAAAACAGCTTCATAATTTTCAATTTCACCGTAAGCAGATTCTACATCAATAGTAAAATCTCTTAAACCATAATTTCCTTTATTGTCTATAACAATAAGGTTAAAGGCTTGTTTACCAACCTCTTCTTCTGTTGGAGTGTAGCTAAAAGTACCATTGTAGCTTGTGTTGCTTGTAAATTTATCTATTTTCTCCTTTGTTTCATAGTCGCCATTATCATTTTTTTGACTTATTTCTATTGATTCAAGCTTATTCTTGTCAATATTAACAGAGTAGCTAATTTGAGCAGTTTCTCCTACAGTAACTGCTTCGGTGGGTATCCCTTCAATAAGAATAGAAATGATCACATCATCATCATCAGAACAGGCTGTAAAGCCTAATCCAACAATTAAGGCCATTAAAAGACCAAAAAGTTTCATTTTTTTCATAACACTATAATTAAAAATTAATAAATATTTTGATAACCTTAATAACGTGTTTTAGCAAATTTTGTTCCAAAAAAAACAATCGCTTGTGTTTTTTATATAAAAATTTGCTAAGGAGCGCTTCTGTGTGACCAAGCCATAAAGACTTTGAGCCATTTTTAAAAAGAAATAATAAAATTCGAATTTCAATGACTAAAATTCAAATTAGTGTCAAAATGTCTGGATTAAATAAATTTTATAGATTATTGTGTTAATTTACGAAATTACATTGATTATTGCTTGTTATTCATTGATATTTAATACCTAGGACGAAAAATAATAAGCAGTCAACAATGATCAGTCATCAGTAAATTAGCAGATTAGTTGATTAGCAGATTAGGAAATGAAGAAATGAAGGAATGAAGGAATGAAGGAATGAAGGAATGAAGGAATGAAGGAATGA
>CAZODA010000011.1:0-76056 GCA_964578485.1 uncultured Alkalitalea sp.
GGACCGGCAATTAATTTACTTATATTTGCAATACGTGGCAGGCCGAAGGCTTACAGTAATAATCCATCACAAGGTGATATATTGTTTTTAAACAAGAAGGATTTGACAACTTTATCGAAGAATAAAATAAATACTATCGGCACGAAAAAAATAGTATTTCAAAGAATTACTGGAGTTGATTCTAAAAAAAGAATTATCGCCTCGCTCCTAAATGGTAATCATTTATGTGCTAATTCAACAAATGTTATTTTAGAAAGTGATTGTAGGTTATCTATTGAAACAACTTTAGGAATTCTTAACAGTGAACTTGTTAATTTCTTTTTTAAACAAACGAGTACAAATACTAATGTAACGGTTGGTGAAATTAATACAATCCCTTTTCCTTTCGTTAAACATGAAAAGGATCATATAGTTAAAACAATCGTAGAATATCTAAATAAAATATCAAATAAAAATAAGACTCTACTTTTTCAGTTTTTTGATAATCTAATTCATTCTGTAGTCTATGAACTCTACTTCCCTGATGAAATTAAAGCTGCGGGGAAGGAGATTTTAAAACACTTGGAAGATTTAAAACCAATAACTGATGAAATGAGCAAAGAAGAGAAGTTAGCTATTATCCAAAGTGAGTTTGAGCGGTTATATGACCCTAATCATCCGGTACGTAATGCAGTAGAGACTTTGGATAGTGTAGAAGAAGTGAGGATTATTAAAGAAGCATTGAAATAAGGATAAAGAAAGCTGAAATGAATGATGAAGGTGTGATTTTTAGTGATGAATCGGGACATGGCAGTGAACATCGTTACGGAGCTATTTGTACTATTTCGGGTACGCGAAGAGATTTACTTGACTTACATGGACATCTTGAACCTGTGATTCAAAATTCAGGAAAATCAGAAATTAAATTCTATAAGGTTAAGGGATCTGAATATCTTAAATTGTCTAAACGTTTTATCGATATTGGTTTAGTCTTCATTTCTTTAAGAAAAATCCGTGTGCATGTTTTAGTTTGGGACAAACACGATAGCAGACATTCGGTTCAAGGTAGGGATGATATTAAAAACTTGGCAAGAATGTATTATCACATTCTTAAGCAGATACATAGGGATTGGAAACACATAAACTATTGGAACTTTTATCCCGATGAATATTCGCCTATTGATTGGAAAAATGATATAGTACAGTATTCAGAAAAGACAGGGTTTCCGCAGGAAGCAGATTTATTCAGAGAATTCTCAAATCTAAATATATTTCCTAATTATACCAAAGTTGAAGAAAAAGCTTCTGAAACAATGTTTTGCATCCAACTTGCTGATTTATTTACCGGCATAGTTCGTTATTCAAGAAAAAATAGTCAAGCGTATCAGAAGTATATAAAGCCTAAAGAGCAGCTAACAATATTTGACTCTGAACCTTCAATTAAAATTTCAAATAACATGAAACCTAAATTATCTCTTATGAAATATTTTCATGAAGAGTCAAAAAGCAGAGCTTTAGGAATCAATTTTAGCCAAAACAAATATTTCACTACGTTCAATAAAAAAACAAATATCTTTATATGGCATTATGAACCACAGAGTGAACTTGATAAAGCGCCATACAATTAATTCGTTGTCCTACTATCAACAATAATGAACATAATAATGAAATAAATATGACAATAACTGCACTTTGTACTTTAAAGAATAAGTTAAAAATATAGACTAAATACGCACACATATATGCAAACTGTTCAAAATTACTCGCAAAAGGGAAGCTTGCAAAAGATTATGCTTAACGATTTACCATAATGATGAGTATAAAACATTTAATAAACGGGGCTTTCTATAATAAGTGGTTTGAATGCAAGGCGGATTAATCGCTTCAATTGAAAGTTTTTCGTTAATTTTAAAGTCCAGTTATCGCTAGTAGTTTATCGGTAAAAGTGCCGCCACTTCGGCAAGCTGGTCAGATGTTGTGCACCATGTTAAATAGATTCTTGAATTATAAACTTAATAATGATGAATAATTATGACATTAATAAAATGTTTGAGTTCTTTAATTATTGGAAAGAATTCACACACCCAACCGAGTTTTACTGTGAAGGTTGGTTGACAAGATTAATGATATTTTCAGCGACTGATTATGGTCTCATAGAACATGATTTATTTGTAAAACCTACAAGCAAATTCTTTAGTGAATCTTTGCTTTACTCACCTTTCCTAGCAAGATTTAAAAAAGATCCATTAGCAGAATCTTTTACTCATGCAGATAGTGCAATTGGTGATTTTCAAATAGGAGATAATGAAAATAAAGGTGCGTTAATACTAATTGGTAATGAATTGAAAATTATTGAAGCAAAGATTTTTTCTGAGTTTTCTACAAAAGTTACTAATGCCAAATTTTATAATCAATCAGCAAGATATATTGCTTGTATTACGGAAACAATAACTAGAGCAGGAAAAATTAACCAACTCAACGAATTATCAATAAGTTTTTTCTTAATTGTTCCTGAATCACATTATGACACCAAAACAAGTTTTAAACACTATATGAATAAAAAAAATATTTATAATACTGTAGAAATGCGTGTAAACCAATATAAACATGAGCCTGATTTTTATGAAAAAAAGATATGGTTTGAAAACAAGTTTAGTAAGGTACTTGAAAAAATAGAAATAAAGCCTATCTTCTATGAAGATGTTCTTTCTGATTTACAAGGATATAAATTCGCAATAAAAATGAATGAATACTATCAAATGTGCTTGGACTACAATAAATAAAAATACTGTGCATAATAGTGGCTTGGCTCCAGACTGTGGCGAATTGCCCCTTGGATAAATTTGAGCCCATTTGGTAGGCCGTTGGTTCGCATAGTGTGTAGTGTGCTCTATTGCCCGAACGCCAAGCCGCGGAACGTTATGTGTCAGCATAAACCAACATTCGTCAAAAAAATTAAATTTTGAAAACAGAACGACACGTTTTGACGTAGTGACTAACTAACTTTAACAACTGAAAGCAATAAAAATTAGCCAAACGTACAATAAACTAATTTCATTTTTATTTCGCAGTATGGAAAAAGCCTTGAATAATATTGATAGTCGTTTATTAGAAAGCATTAAGCATATTGTTCTTAATGCAAGGAAAAATGTATATCAAAAAGTTAATCAAGAACTTATCCTTACTTATTGGCAAATCGGGAAAGAAATCGTAGAAACAGAACAGAAAAACAACATTGACAATAAAACATCAAGACAAATTATTCTCAAGCTTTCCAAGCAACTGACCAATGAAATTGGAAAAGGTTTTTCCCGTTCCAACCTGTTCAACATGAGGAAGTTTTACATAGAATATCCGAGTGTCCAGATGCTGTCTGGACACATTTCGTGGTCTCATATATGCGAACTTTTGATTATTGAAGATAAAGATAAACGCAGCTTTTACGAAAAAGAATGTGCAAATGCTTCTTGGTCTATTCGTGAGCTTAAACGCCAAATAGACAGTTCTCTTTATGAGCGTTTATTACTTTCACAAGGAAAAGGCAATAAAGAAAAAATTTTGGAATTAGCACAAAAAGGACAAGAACTGAACAAAGTAGAAGATGTTTTGAAAAATCCTTACGTTTTTGAATTTCTTGGTATTCCTGAAAATAAACCGATTTTGGAAAAAGATTTGGAAGCCAAACTTATCCACCTTCAATCATCTGTATTATAAAGCAACAACACTCATTTTAACTTTTATAAAACATCTTTTCATTTTTTTATATTATTGCGTATATTTGAATGTTAACGGTCAACATAGGGTGACATTGCTACAACAAGACAAGTGACAATAAAATTGAAACTAAATTAAAAGACTATGTATTGCATCGAATGTGGGGCACAAATCCCGGAAAATTCAAAATTCTGTTCGCATTGCGGAAAACCACAAAATGAAGCAGAACCTTCTATAAAAGAAAAGGTTGCTGAAAAAATCATTGAAAATGAAATAGTGCGGCAAGTCGTTGAAGAGCACAAAAAAAGTTTTGACTACCAATTCTTTAAAAAAGCTATACCGTGGTATTTAGCTTGGGTGATTTTACATTTAGGTTTACTATTAATTGCAGCAGATAGTATATTAGGAAAAGGTGCTTATACTACTTATAAGCATAATTCTTATTTTTGGCCATTTGAATATGGCAGTGTAGTCCAAAATTATGACATCAGAGAGTTTTTAGTTTACACCATTTTCCCTTTAGCAATTTTAGTTATTTGGAGCATGATTCGAGCACAATCAAATACAGAGAGTAATGAAGCAAAATCAGAATAATTAAAAAACTAAAGCAATGGAAGAGTTTTTGCTTTAGCAAAATTTTGCAGCAATCTAAATATTTAAGTGTATATGAATTTTCCTGTATCAATTGAAGTTTATCGGTTAAAATCCGCCACTACTCATACCGCTGCCCGTTTCCTGCAAGCATAAAAAACCGCTTCGTAAATTAAAACAGCTATGACAAAAAGAAATTTAATATTGATTATTATTCTCTTCACAACGACATTATCATTTGCTCAAAATTGTGACTGCCAAGGAAATTACGAATGGGTAAAGAAAACTTTTGAAAAAAATGATGCAGGATTTCAATACGCTATTAAAACTAAAGGCGAACAAGCATACTTAGACCACAACAAAAGGATTTTGGACAAAGTACAAAACGCTAAAACTCTTATTGAATGTACACCTGTTTTGTATGAGTGGCTACAATTTTTTCGTTCAGGACACATTGCTATACAACTTAACGAACAAACACAACAAATCAATACAGAGAAATCAGAAAACCAATTCTATGATTGGGATACTTACACTATCAAAACTGAAGATTTTAAAAAATATTTAGACAAAAATAAAATTTCTGATTATGAAGGCATTTGGAAAACCGAACCTTACATAATCGGAATCAAAAAAGAAGGTGAGAAATACATAGGATTTATTATTGAATCGGGGGCAGAAACTTGGACAAAAGGGCAGATAAAATTAAAATTCAGCCTAACAGAAGAAAATATAAGTTCTGTTTTTTATATGCGAGACCATTCCGCAGTAGAATCCAATAATATAACAATGATAGAAAAAAATCATTTGCAAATTGGGAATATAACTCTTTCACGTCTTTATCCGAAAATAGAAGGCGAACCTAAATATCTACAATACTTCAAATCATTAAATGCAGAACAACCATACATTGAAAAATTAAACGAAACAACGCTATATTTTAGAATACCATCGTTTAATGAGCGTTACAAAAAGATGATTGACAGTGTTCTTAATGTGAATAAAGAGAAAATACTTGCAACAAAAAACCTTATTATTGATATTAGAAATAACGGTGGTGGAAGCGATGCTTCTTATGCCGAAATAATTCCATTTTTATACACAAATCCAATCAGGAGTGTTGGTGTTGAATTTCTTTCTACAAAACTCAATAACCAAAGAATGTTAGACTTTATCAACAAACCAGAATATGAATTTGATGATGAAGTTAAAAAATGGGCAAAAGAAGCCTATGATAAATTAGAAAGTAAATTAGGACAATTTGTAAACTTGAATGAAGATATAGTTTCCATAGGAAAATTAGATACAATTTATCCATATCCTCAAAATATAGGTATCATAATTAACGAAAATAACGGGAGTACAGCCGAACAATTTCTTTTAGAAGCCAAACAAAGCAAAAAAGTAAAGCTCTTTGGTGTAACTACATTTGGAGTGTTGGATATTTCTAATATGTATTTTGTTGAATCGCCTTGCAAAGAATTTCAATTAGGTTATTCACTCTCAAGAAGTATGCGAATACCAGAATTTACCATTGACGAAAAAGGCATACAGCCCGACTATTATTTAGACAAAAGTATTCCACAATACGAATGGACGGATTATGTAAACAAAATTATAAACGAACAATAAAATGCCAGCAGGTAAACAAGTAGTTTGGCACAAGGCGGGGTGTATGCCCGCAGAAAGTCCTATCGGACTTTCAAGCATTCACACCCGCGCGAACATTTGTGTTCCCCGCCCTGCGCCAGGCGTTAGCAATAAGCTGTAAAATAAAAACATAAATAAGCTACTATCAATATATTAATCTAAAAAAACATTAAATTAGCAAATTTAAGTTAAATGTTTAGCTATAACTAAACTAAAATGTATACCTTCGCGTTAAAAGAAATAACAGAAATAAAGGGCAGACTGAAATTTTTCAAATTGCTGGTTAACGGAACTTGTGAGTATGATGAGTTTGAAAAAGAAATTGAAACCAATGGAAACTTAAAGTCAGAATTGAAAACAATAATTACAAGGATGCACGAAATTGCAGATTTAAAAACTTTGCCTCAAAACAAATTTAGGGATATAACACCAAAAAAAGATAATAATAAAGAATATGAAATTAAAACACGTAATCTTCGTGTTTATTTATTTCATGAGAAAAATACTGGGCGTGTAATTGTTTGCGGTGGTAAAAAAACGACACAAAGGGCTGATATAAAACACTTCAGAATAATTAAAAAAGAATATTTTAAACAAAAATCATGATAACTCGGGAAGAATTAATGAGAACCAATGAATACTGGTTCGAAACCATTCAAAACGAAATCTACAGACAGGTTTCCGATTATTTGAAAAAAGAAGGTATTACGCAATCGCAGTTTGCTGAGCAAATGGGAGTTTCAAAAGGATATGTTTCTCAAATTCTTAATGGTAATTATAATGCCACAATTAAAAAATTAATTGAATTATCGCTGGCGATAAAAACTGCACCCGTTCTTGATTTTCAGGATTTGGAAAAACATATTAAAAAAGATTCTCAAAAGCGATTTGAAATGCAATATGCTCCATTTTTTAATTTGTCTGTAATAAAGAACAGATTGCCCTTTGTTTCAGGGTCAGCATCAAATTCAGTTGATATTGAACCATCAGAAAATTTAACAGAGTTAAAAGTTGCATAAAATGAAACCGAAACAAGTAAAAATTGCTATATCCCGAATAAAAGAAGTTGAATATTTTATAAATGAATCAATAGATTTACAATCAGGCGTACAGGTTAATATAAATTTTCAAGTAACGACCAACATTAGCCTGAAGGATAAAACTGTTGAAATGCTTCTTACAGCACAGTTTGCAGAAAAAACAGGTGGGCCCGTAGTTCTTAAAATTAAGACCAGTAATGTGTTTTCAGTACATGAATTGGCAGATTTTTATAAGCCGGAAAATGAAACTTACGATATTCCCGTTAACGTAATGGTAACCTTTTTAAGTTTATCTGTTAGTCATACACGGGCATTACTTGCAAAAAATGCGCAAGGAACCAAATTTGGCGGACTGTATATCCCAATCGTAAATCCAACTGACCTATTTAATCAGCTATTTTCAGTACCGCAACTTGTTGCCAATAAATAGGACTTTGAGCGGTGCGCAGCACCAAGCGATGAGTCCATGTTGAACTATATCCCATGGTGAATGAGATGCTATGTACTTATTGCTGTTTTTTTAATTTATCAGGAAATATAGCTTTGCGTTCTTTGCTTTGTCCTCGCAGTTCAACTAGCTGATCCAATTGGCGAACGACTTTATTAAACTCAGGAACAAGAGCAATGGTCCTGTTCCACAATGGTAAAATCTGATTTCTAGTTATGTACTCCATCTTGCTTTCGTATGCTTCCGTAGATAGGAAATAAGATTGTTATCTTTCTCAAACCTAATCCGGATTACCCGCTTGCCGTTATAATCATCCGGTTCAAAATTATAACTAGAAAATGCGCAACAAACTATCCGCCTTCAATCATCTGTATTCTAAAGCAACAACACCCATTTGTAATCAGTAACTTCGCATGTACAACTTTTGGCAATATGCGATGTACAGAAAATGGCAACATTAGATGTACATAAAAAGGGTTAAAAAAAGAGTCTTCATATATTTGTATATCACAAAAAACACAAAGCTTATGAAGACTCTTACACAATCCTTTGAAAAAAAGATTATGTGGTACGAAGTTAAAAAACTTTCATCAACAAAAGGCAATTCAGACAATAAAACCGCACAGTTGTTGGGGATTGACCAACGTACAGTATCGAAGTACAAAAGAATGAAGCAGTTGCTTTATTTAATTTAATCAACCACTTGCATGAGCAATGTTCCATAATAATAACAACCAATAAATCCCCAAGCCAATGGGCTGAAACCCTAAATGACGAGGTGTTGGCTACGGCAATCCTAGATCGATTGTTATATCACTGTGAGGTTATAAAGTTTGAAGGGAATGGTTATAGGATGGACAACAGACAAACTTTCTTAGATAAGTAAGAGAATAAAAAAACAACATAAAGAAATAGTCAATATAATGTTAAACCTGTACATCGCATATTGCCAAAAGTTGTACATGCAACATTGCCATTTTTTGTACATTGTAAGTTTGCTAATTACATTATAGCCTTTTATGGTGGTTTTGAGGGGTAAAGTCCCCGCCCGAACGCAAAGCCGCCGTACGTTGTAAGCCATTTTAAGACCGAAAAATATTTCTTGCATGAAAATAGAATACACTTTAGACAGAGTTGATTTCATAGAATACCAATTTTTTGCTGCATCGAAATCGGAAAGGATTATAAAGAGTAGAAAGAACTCAAGAATTAGACTACCAATTATTTACTTCATTTTAGGATTTTTACTTTTTTTATTTGCTGACTTAATTTTTTCACTTATTTTTATTGGAATTGGGGTAGCATGGTACCTTCTTTATCCATACTTTATGAAAAACAGGTACATACGCCATTTTGAAAAATACATAGACGAAAATTACCAAAATAGATTTGGAAAGCTGGTTACTTTATGCTTTGAAGAAGAGTATATTATTGCGACAGATTACTTAGGAGAAAGCAGATTGAAAATCAAGGATATAACTGAAATGAATGAAATCAAAGATTATATTTTTTTAAAACTCTCATCTGGAGAATCACTGATTATACCTAAAAACAAAATAAATAACTTGAAAGAATTAAGCAGTTTTTTAACCAAAATTTCTTCCGATTTGAGTATCAACCATAATATTGACTTGAATTGGAAATGGAATTAAAAATCAAATAAAATGACAATCAGAACTTTTTGGACACTATTTTTAAAAATTCTTGGGATTTGGCTTATTTTAAGCGGGTTGACTGTTATCCCACAGTTTATAAGTGCATTCACATTTTTTGGAAACCAGCACGATAACAACATTTTGGGAGTTATTTATGTCATCGTCATATTACTATTAACTGTAGGATTATATTTTATCGTACTGAAATTATTTGTTTTTAATTCAAACTGGATAATAGATAAGTTAAATTTAGACAAGGGATTCCCAACAGAAACGATAGATTTGAATATATCTTTACGAACAGTACTCACAATCGCAACTATAGTGGTTGGCGGACTTATTTTCGTTGATTCTTTACCGATGTTATGCAAACAGATTTTCATATTTATTCAGCATAAAACTGTATTTAGAGAAGACCCTCAATTTAGTTGGATAATCTTCTATTCCGTTAAGACATTTATTGGATACCTATTGATGACTAATAGCAAATATGTGATTGATTATATACACAAAAAGACAGAAAGTATTGAAAGCTAAATAAAAACGGCTTACAACACGCAGTATTGTTAATTGCCGGTGTAGTGGGTATTCGAGCGTTCTCCCTCGTATCAAACTTGGTGTAACTGGATGGGAAAGTGCTCCAAAGCCCGCCACTACTCATACACGTAAACGTTAGCGGCAAGAGTAGATAAGCATAGCACAAGTGGCGAACTGACAAGAAAAGCAGAAAACATTTTACTGGCGAACAAGTTCAAAAACTAAAATTTTGGACTTAAATAACATTGTTCGCTGACATTTATTTGTAAATTTGTCAAGAGATAATTGATAAAAAGATACCTGACAGCGCAATGAGTGAACGTTTTATAAGTGCGTTAGACGAACTTTACATACGTTACGGATATCACCCACTTAAGAATAAGGCTACTTATGTAAACTAATTTGAAAGACGAATTTGAATTAGCATAAAATCTACACGAGAGGCTACTTTGAAAATGAAAATATGAGTAAGGCAAAAATATCCATACGTTTTTTTGACGACCGCGAGGTGCGTGCCGTTTGGGACGAAGAAAACGCCAAGTGGTGGTTTTCGGTGTTGGATATTATTGCCGTGCTTACCGACCAAAACGACTACACCAAAACCCGCAACTATTGGAAATACCTTAAAGCTAAGTTGAAGAAAGAAAACAGCCAAGTGGTTAGTGCTACTACCCAGTTGAAATTCCTTGCACCGGACGGCAAAAAGCGCTTAGCAGATATGTTGGATTTTAACGGTATTATTGCATTGGGCAAAGAGTTTCCGAGTAAAAAAGCAAACCGATTTATTGAATGGTTTACATACAGTGATGAAAGCATAGACGGAAAAAGTAAAACAAAAGCGTATGCCTTGTTTGAAAGTTCGTTCATCAACAGCATTGAAATTGGCACAACCAAAGGCTTGCAACAAATTCACGCTTATTTGTTTGGCGGCTTGTATGATTTTGCGGGGCAAATCAGGCAAAAAAACATTTCAAAAGGCGGTTTTCAATTTGCCGTATCACACTTCTTGGGCGAAACATTAAAGCAAATAGAAGCAATGCCCGAAACTACATTTGACGAAATCGTAAATAAATATGTAGAAATGAATATTGCGCACCCGTTTATGGAAGGCAACGGCAGAAGCACCCGAATATGGTTGGATTTGATGTTGAAAAAACACCTGAAAAAATGTGTAGATTGGAGTAAAATAGGCAAAAGGGATTATATGAACGCAATGATGCAAAGCTCAACAAATAGTAGTGTTCTAAAAAAACTGTTGAAAAACGCTTTAACCAACAAAATCAACGACCGCGAAATGTTTATGAAAGGAATTGACTATTCTTATTACTACGAAGAAAATGACTAAAATAAAAATGGTTTTGCAAAGACAGAATATCAGAAACGCCAGCCCATAATAACATTGTGTATAAGTAATGACTGGGTTTATAGCGTATTCGAGCGTTCTCCCTCGTATCAAACTTGGTGTAACTGGATGGGAAGTGCTCCGAAGCCCGCCACTACTTATACACGTAAACGTTAGCGGTAATTTAAACGAAACAAATATTAAAAATCAAATAATGGCTATAAAATTATTTAATCCCGATTATGGGTTTTCTTTAAATCAAAGATTCAGAGAAAAGCGATTTAAATTCTTCATCTCTTTATTGGAAAGAGTAAAATCGGATAAACCAATTCAAATCTTAGATGTTGGAGGCTCTGAAATATATTGGGAACGAATGAATTTCACTAACAATAAAAATATATTTGTCACTTTATTAAATTTAAAGAAGGTGCCTACCAAAAAAGATAATTTTGTAAGTATAAAAGGAGATGCGTGCGATTTGTCTTCATTTAAAGACAAGCAATTTGATATTGTTTATTCAAACTCAGTAATTGAACACCTCTTCACTTTTGAAAACCAAAAAAAGATGGCAACTGAAATTATGAGAGTTGGCAATGCTTATTATGTACAAACACCCAACTATTACTTTCCAATTGAACCTCATTGGTTGTTTCCTTTTTTTCAATTTTTACCATTTAAAATTAGGGTCTTTCTTACAAAGAACTTTAATTTAGGACATTATAAAAAAGCTGTAAGTGAAGAAGTTGCAATAAAGCGTGTAAATAAAGTTAAGCTTTTGACAGAAAAACAAATGAAAGAATTATTTCCAACCGGAAAAGTATATAGAGAAATCTTATTAGGACTTGTAAAATCCGTAACAATGTTTCATTTTCCGGAAAAATAAACTACCGCTAACAGCCAGTTTTGTGTCAGGCGGGCCGAACGCTCACGTTCGACAATTTTTCGTAAATTTTAGCTTTGTCGCTCGCTCGGAATTTCCTGTTGAAAATTCCCGATCAAACACAAAGCTGTCGGCCGTTATGCCCAAGTTAAGAAACGACAGCTACATATTTTCAAATAATAGAATCAATAAAAAGATTTGGATTTAAATAAGATGTAAAGTATGTTTGTCAAATAGAATTAAATACTTTACATTTAAAGCTGACAAATATGCATAACAATCATCAAGACTTGCGCTTACTGCCAGTCCATTTTAAAAAGGCTGCTTTTGGAATAATTATACTTAGTGTTTTATTCATTGCTTTGACAATTTCAAAAGTTATTCCAGTTGACAACGGTATCGTAAAGACAATTTCAAAAACTGGATTTTTAGTTTCATTACTTCTACTCGCTTTGACAAAGAATAAAATAGAAGATGAGTTAACATCAAAAATAAGATTAAAAGCATTTGCAAGTTCATTTGTTTTCGGAGTTGTATATGTTATTGTAGAACCATTTGTAAGCCTACTTTTTAAGAATGGTTTTCTTTCAGGTAAAGGAGTAACAGAAGTATTAATTATGATGTTTCTGTTTTATTTTATGTCTTTTTATTATATGTTAAAAAAACGGTAGTGAAGAATACTATAAAAATAGAAAGAGCTATTAAAAATATGACTCAAGAATCATTAGCAATAGCAATAGGAGTTTCGAGACAAACTATTAATTCTATTGAAAATAATCGGTATATTCCATCAACAGTTCTTGCGTTGAAAATATCAAAAGTATTTGAAAAAAGCGTAAATGAAATATTTGAGTTAGAAGAAGAGGATTAAAGCCAGGGCATAACACGAGCTTTGTGTCAGTCGGGCTGAAAAGTATGATTTTGGAAGTTTATCACCTGCATCAACTTTTGTAACAGCAGATAACAACGTCGTCCCGCCAACCGCCCGAACGCAAAGCTGGTCAGACCTTAGGCGTCAGCAGCGATCAGCGTGGTGGAAAATGGCTGCGAAACCAGACTTTTACGAGTGAAGGACCTTACATAATATCAACTTAATTTTTTTAAAATAATATGACTAAAATAGTTACAAAACAAAAATTGAGTAAAATTCTCTTTATTACTATTGTCCTGATAGGCTTAGGTGCTACGGTAAAGACACAAAATACATTTTTGAGTTCTGATTCAGCACAAAAAGCAGAACTGAAAATTACACCAATAATATCAAAAGCATTGGAAAGTGATATCTGTATGTTTTTAAAAAACGTACCTGATGAAATGCTTAATAACTATGGCATAAAAAATATGTCGCAGTTGTTGAATTCACAATTAGAAAAGCCTATTCCCATGTATGTGATTGATGATCAAAATTTAAGGTTTACAGGTTTATGGCGATTGCCTGTTTTGTCGGATGATGAGTTTATCGCCTTGGCAACTGTTAAACTTGCTGATAATGACCAATATGAAATTGTAGATTTTGGTGCTGCCAAATTGGCAAAAATCATCAATGATTATGATCATAAAAACTTGATAATTGGAATTTTAAGAGTTTATAAACAAAACGCTGATTATCTTTATATTCAAAAAGAAAATAACGATATTTTTGTAAAAATGTCTGACTTAAATGGCAAAGAATATAGTTTAAGTGATATTATTAACCTTATAGAAAAAAAATAATTTTGTGAAAAAATATATTCTATCAGCATTTTTAGGAATAACAATTACGGTAAATGCTCAAGTTTTGAATGTGCCTGAAATCACACAGGAATATGACCTATGGTGTTGGGCCGGAGTGTCGAAATGTGTGCTTGAATATTACGGTTATTCATATTTGCAATGTGAAATAGCAGAATACACTCGTAATGTTAGTACTTGGCATAATTTTGGTTCAACCCCTTGCTGTAATGATGCTCTGCAAGGTTGCAATTATTGGAATTATAGTTTCGGAAAAAAAGGTAGCATACAAGATATTTTGAAACATTTTGGCAATATTAATAATAATGGTACAGGTGTTCTATCCCTTGCTAACATTCAAAACAATATTAATCAGCAGCGCCCCTTTATTATTCGTTGGAACTGGTTAGATGACAGTGGCGGACATTTTGTAGTTGGATACGGGATACAAAACGACAATGTCTATTATATGGACCCTTGGTATGGCGAAGGTTATAAAATTTCAAGCTATGAAAATCTCAAAAATGATGGTAGGCACGAATGGACACACACTAATGTTCTTTTGGTTTCGCCTCAAAAAACAGGAATTGCTGATATTGAAAGAGCAAGTGTAGAAATTTTTCCCAACCCTGTAAAGGATGTGTTGCAAATTAAAAACAACGAATTGAAAATTAAGCTAATAGAAATTGTTGACTTGTCAGGTAAAGTAATTTATGAGTTCAATAATTTTAGAAATCAAATCAATGTTTCGGCATTATCACAGGGAATTTACTTTTTGAAACTTAAAACGGACAAAGAAACTGTAATGAAAAAATTTGTAAAGGAATAACAAAAAAATACGCAACAAACTATCCGCCTTCAATCATCTGTATTATAATGCAACAACACTCATTTTAACTTTTATAAAACATCTTGTCATTTTTTTATATTATTCCGTATATTTAAGTGTTAGGCGGTCATGCTACGGGAACGACAGAAAATAAACAAAAAAGAATTAAATTTGATAAATAGAATGATACAGACAAACCAACATGATTAACCGACAAAGAACATATTGTTATCGCATTACACACATCAGCAACTTATTTCATTTGTTGCAAAATGGTATCGTTAATAAACATCATCCGGATGCTAACAACGAATATATTGATATTGGCAACCCTCAAATAATTGATGTTAGGAGTAAAATGCCTGTAAAAATAGCCAATTATGGTAATATTGGCGATTATGTCCCATTTTATTTTACACCAAAATCTATGATGCTTTTCAACATAATTACTGGTCATCGGCATCCAATAGTTCCAAGAAGAAACCGAAGTGAAATACTGGTTATCCGTTGTTTAATTTCAAATTTAGTTAAATTACGACAATGGTTCTTTACCGATGGTCAAGCAAATGATATGGCAAGCAACCATTATAATGATATGACAAACTTAGGTCAAATTGATTGGGGAAATATTCAAAACAGTGATTTTTCAAAAAGTGATGGTGACTATGACCGACCAAGAAGGTATCAAGCAGAGTTCTTGGTTCATAGACATGTGCCGTTGACGTGTGTGGAATCGCTAAATGTGTATAACGACCAAGCAGCAAACATTGTAACGAATGTTCTATATCAAAATAATATTAACTTGGCTGTAAATATTCAGCCGCAATATTTCTTTTAGAATGATAAAAGTATTTGAAGGTGATATGATGCAATCTGGGGCGGAAGCCTTAGTAAATACAGTAAACACCGTAGGTGTAATGGGAAAAGGAATTGCCTTGCAATTTAAAGAAGCTTTTCCAAGCAACAACAAAGCATACATAGATGCTTGTAAAAATAAAGAGTTAGAAATCGGCAAACTCTTAGCTATATGGGATGAAAATTTACAATTAGGCAGAAAACTTATCATAAATTTTCCCACAAAAACGCATTGGCGTTACCCCTCAAAATATGAATACATTGAAAAGGGGTTAATTGCTTTGCGTGAATTACTACAAAAAGAAAAAATTAAAAGTATTGCAATTCCACCATTAGGATGTGGCAATGGAGGTTTAGATTGGAATAAAGTAAAACCGATGATTGAACAAGCATTAAGTGGGTTAGATATAGAAATTATGATTTATGAACCTAATGCAGCAATTAAAGCCATCTTACAAAAACAAGAAGTGAAAAAAGAAATAAAATTGACACCTGCTCGCGCATCATTACTTTATGCTTTGTTTGCTTTTGAAAGCATGGGCGAATACAGCAGTTTATTTGCGGCAAACAAATTAGCGTATTTCTTACAAAGAAAAGGACAAAAATTGAATCTTGACTTTAAACCTCATTATTATGGCCCTTACGCCATTGGTGTAGAAAAGGTACTTTATCATTTGAATGGGGTTTACTTAAAAGGTATGGAACAAGGAAATGCAAAACCGTTTGAACCCCTACAATTAAATTATGAAAAATGGGACGAGATAAAGCAATATATTAATACAGAACTTTCTTTTGAAGATGAGCAACGTGTAAAAAGTCTTATTCAATTTTTAGCAGGGTTTACTTCAGAGCTTTCATTAGAAATTTTAGCAACAGTTGATTTTATAGTTGCACAAAACCCGCGGTATAGTATTGATGAAGTAATAAACGCAATTACTAATTGGAACATACGAAAGAAAGAATTGTTCAAACGTGAACATGTTCAAGCGTCTTATGATTATCTTAAAAATTATTCTTCCGGCTTGTTTGTATAAATTAAGTTGAACGACAACCGAAAAATAATAAAGCACGAACCCCCAACAAACAGTTTGGCGTTATGGTGGGTAAAGTGCTTCGATTGAATATTTTCGGTTTATCGAAAATTCGTTCTTCGGTTGAAGTTTATCGGTAAAATCCGCCCTACCTCAAGCCGCCAAGACGTTATGAGAGAGTTTAAAGAACATGCTAAGGAATAAATTTTTTTCAACAACAAAGTTGTACTATAGTGAAACTTTAAATATCTTTGTAATTAATGAAAAATGAAAATATACTTAGTTTATCCGAATTTAAAGATAAAAATTACGGTAGGCGAGGTGCAAAAAATCGTGAGGAACTAGAATCAGGATATAAAGATTTTAAAATTGGAGCTCTGCTTCTACAGGCTCGACTCGAAAAAGGTTTGACTCAAGAACAACTTGCAGAAAAAGTTGGTATGAATAAATCCTATATTTCAAAAATTGAAAATAATATAAAAGAGGTACGTCTTTCAACGCTAAAAAAGATAATTGAATTAGGTCTTGGTGGCTCACTAGATTTAATAGTAAAGATATAACAAACCCTTTCATAACAAGCATTAGGCTCTAGCCATAATAATTGCTTCGTATTAACATTCTTGCTAGAAATAAATTTGTATCTTCGTTTATAACTATATGTTAAAATGTGGCCGAGAGCTTAGTTGCTAAACCGTTAGCCATCATGTTAAAAAACAGTATTAACTCATCACTCAATTGCTTTATATGAAACTAAAGAGACTTGTTTTATTTGTATTACTGAGCTCAACGGGGATATTATACGCACAAACAGATTTTAGACCCGGCTATATTATTAAAACAATTGGAGATACAATATTTGGACAGATTGATTATCGTGGTGATATATTAATGAGCAAGGTTTGCAGGTTCAAAGATAAAGAGAGTGAAATTACAGAGTATTACCCAAATGATATTACGGCATACAGATTTATCGATAGCAAATACTATGTATCCAGAGAGCTTAATAAAAAACAAGTATTTCTTGAATACTTGATTAAAGGGGAAATTAATATTTACTACATGCGAGATGGTATTGGAGATCATTACTATCTCGATAAGGAAGATGTGAAATTGACCGAAATTCCATATGAAGAGGGGATTAAATACGTTGATAATAAACAAGTGTTTTATGAATCAAAAAAGCACATAGGAGTACTTAATTATTATATGCAAGATGTTGCAGGGTTTCAGTCTAAGATAAGTTCTGGTAAAAAAACCGGAGCACCGAAGCTTGATAAAATTGGCAGAAGATTACCATTATGCTGTTTGTGAAGGAGAAGATTGTATTATTTATGAGAAATCAGCTCCATTCATTAAAATTCTACCAGAAATGATAGCAGGTATGATAAAGTATTCAAATATTGAGGATTTGAATGATAAACCTTTTATGCATGCCGGTATCATTGGTCACATATGGATGCCTAGGAATAACGAGAAAATGTACTTTCGAACAGGAGTACTTTTCTCGCAACTTGACTTTAAGGGAGAGAAAAAAAACTATTATAAGATACCTTGCCAAATAGAGTATATTTACCCTAAAGATATCTTTAGACCAAGAATTGCATACGGATTGAATTTTTATATACCGCGTTATCGAACAGTTTCTTTGGATATTGGAGCAAACATAAAATTATCGGAAACATTCTTTTTAAGCGCAACTTCAGATATTGAATTTAATCCTACAATGATGATTGTACCTAAGAGCATGCTTTCGTATTCTTTAAAACTGGGATTATTTATTATTATTAAATAATGCACGAATGGCTAACACGCGGTATAGTCAAAATGGCTCTTTCTTAATCATAAAAATTCCATGATATACCAAATCTTATTTCTCGGGGATTAGCAGGATAACTTATAGTATGGAAAAAATTATTGTTGGGAATACCTTCATTTACATGATCAATTTTAATGAATATCCTGGCCCTTTTTAATTGCATATTTAGAAAAACATCCACAAAGGGATAATCCCCTACCTTTCTTATGTCTTGTGCATAAAACTGTCCTGTTGCCGGCATGTAGGCCGGTGCATACCATTTTGAATTATATCTTAGATCAAATCCTAACTGAAAAAAGAGTACTTTATAAAGAGTGTTCTCATAGTAAAAAGAACTGTAAATCGACCACTCAGGAAGCGGCACTATATTAGAATGGCTGCTAAGCTGATATAAAACAGTATTGTGGTTATTAAAATTCCCTAAAGAGAAGTGTTTTAAAAGCCGTATTTCTAAAAGTTTAATCAAAGCATTTGTCTGTGCTGGCATTGCTTCATTGTTCCAGTAGAAATAGTCGTTTATGAACCTTGTTTCAGCAGTCAACTCAAATCTTCTGGTTGGAATTAAAGCCCCTCCTTTTATGCGCAATGTTTTTACCTGAGTGAAACGCTCATTCCATATAAAGTGATTTGAAGTATAACGATTTTGAAAAAATCCTGGACTGATAAGATAAAGTCCACCATCAGCAAAAATCCCGGCAGTATCTTTTTTTATCCTAAAATTGCTATTTATAGCTCCTGTTAATTCGGAATCACCGGCTCTGTATCCTTGAAAATACAATTTCATTCCTGCATTCCATTTAAATATTTCGCCAAGATTTTTAAATAGCTGACCTCCTATTAAGGTTGATGTTAATGTTGAGTCGCCATATATATAGGTTGGGGGAGTTTTTGCATCTCCTTTTTCAAGCGGAATCACAGGAAATTTAAAAACTTCAATATCGTTTGTAATAAATGCTCTTAATCCGAATTGTAGAATGGGGTTCGCCTCTTCATTAAATTTTAATTGAAAAGTATTTTTTATTGAGGTATAATAAAGATAATCACGAGTTTGTGTAGTATCAATAAAAATATTTTTATAAAATGGTAGGTCTGAAACTACATAATATTGTGGCAGGTCCTCAATTCTGTGTTTACGTCTATTTCTATCTAAATGGAAGCTATGTAAAGCTGTTCCGACCGGAAGTTTTAATTCTTCATCGCTTCTTCGGCTTATTGTTACATTGCCAATATTAAGAGCTTGATTTATATATAATTGATGGTTGTCAATTCGGTTTGTAGCGGTATAAAAATTAACCGGAATGTTTTCTTTTTGTTCGTAATTATAGGTTTGAGGATTGAAAATATAATCGTCATCAACAATTCCGGCATTTTCGTTCTGGTCGGTTTTGTTATACACATAAGATCCATGTACCTCGTATTTGTTACCCGAGTAGCTTGAAAAAAATCTAAAATGACGGTTATCTACTCTTTGTGCTTCATATTTTCCGATGGAAGATATTAATTTATAATCAAAGCCTGCATTCCATTGTTTGTTGATGTTTTGGGTAAACAAAACTCCTGCTACTTCTTCTGATCTTCGTTTGGGACTGCTATATTGATAATAAAGATTAGTATAGGGGGTATAGGTATTGTAATAACGCCATGAATCAGGTTGTTTAAAAAAATTACTCAGATTATCTGCAAATAAGAAGCGGCTGTATAGGGGCATTTCTGAAACCATTGCAGCTTTCCAGGGTGCACCTGTATTTCCTAACTGGACATTAGCCTGCGCCTCTTTATAGGCAGGGTTATGTATTTGAAAACTTTGAGAAAGAGTGTCTATCGGTATTGTATCTTTTCGACTACCCGTATCTTTTAAAAGCCAGTTTTTTATTTTATGACTACTTGTTGGCTTTTCATGTGATTCATCTATGGTAGTATCATCAACATCTAAGTTTTCACCAGAATTCGACAGCAGCATGTCGGGATCTTCTTCCCAAACTTGCTCGCTATATGATGACAAATGCCTGCTCAGGTGTTTTTCTTTTGTAAGAGCCTGAACATCAGTCGTTGTAGTGGCTGAGTATATAATAACTAATATTGAAAGCAGAATTTTTCTCATGCTTGGCAAATATATTGAAAATTAAAATAACTGAGCTCACCAAAATCAGATTGCTTTTTTCATTTTTTTAAAATTTGAATATATCATATTTAAATTGTTTTTACTGCATTAGAATAAATTGTAATTTTAAATAATCTTTTTTAAAGTTTTATGAAAAGTGAATTTAAAACAAAGTAAATTATGGCCTTGATAAAGTCAGTGAGGGGATTTACTCCCGTGATAGGTAAAAATGTATTCTTAGCTGATAATGCCACCATTATTGGTGATGTAATTATTGGTGATAATTGTAGTATTTGGTTTAATGCGGTTTTAAGAGGCGATGTTAATCCTATTAGAATTGGGAACAGGGTGAATATACAGGATGGAGCCGTATTACACACTTTATATAAAAAATCCGTCGTCGAAATAGGAGATGATGTTTCGATAGGGCATAATGTAACCATACACGGAGCTAAAATTGAATCTTATTCACTGATTGGGATAGGATCAACAATTTTGGATCATGCAATTATTGGAAGCAATTCAATTATTGCAGCTAATTCTTTGGTATTAACTGGGACTATTGTAGAATCCGGTACAATTTATGGCGGAATTCCCGCAAAAAAAATCAAAGATATTGAGCCGGAACAAACTAGGGAAATGATACTGCGAATTGCAGAAAATTATTTAATGTATGCAGCTTGGTATAATCAAAATGAAGATTAATAAATTAGAGTGATGACTCAATTCGTTCAGCTTTAATTTTTTGCTTGATGAATAGTTCTGCAGTTTGTTCAAATTTTTCAAGTGATTCTGAAGTATAAAAATGGCGTGAACCATTTTTAGATATTCTTTCATTCATTTCAGGATGTCGGGATAGATAATTATCAAGACTTTTTGCGACAATTTTTCCTTGTTCCAGAATTTTAATGTCTTCCTTAAGATATTGTTTAATAAGCGGAATTAATAGGGGATAATGAGTACAGCCCAGAATGATAGTATCAATTTTTGGATCTTGTCGGAAAAGATTTTCCAAATTTTTTTTAACAAAATAGTGGGCACCCGGTGAAAGGTGTTCATTATTTTCTACCAGAGGGACCCACATAGGGCAGGCCTCTTGTGTCACTATTATATTTGGGTGCATTTTTTTAATTTCCAAAGGATATGATTCTGATGTAATAGTTCCGCTTGTTCCAAGGATACCAACATGTTTAGTTTGGCTGATATTCCCAAGTTCTTCAACACTTGGGCGTATAACTCCCAATACTCTGCGTGAGGGGAATGTTTTTGGCAGATCTTCCCTTTGTATGGTTCTTAGTGCCCTTGCTGATGCAGTATTGCATGCCAATATTATCAAGGGCGCTCCTAAATCAAATAGTTTTAAAACGGCTTCGCGTGTATATTTATAAACAACTTCAAAAGAGCGACTTCCATATGGTGACCTTGCATTATCGCCATAGTATATAAAATCAAAAGTTGGAAAATACTCCAACAAATGACTTAGTACAGTAAGTCCTCCATATCCTGAATCAAAAACTGCTATTGGGCCTGTTGATTGCATAATGCTTTTTTAATGAGAAGCACTAAAATAATTATTTCTTCAATACTTTTGTCTTTAGCCTACAATATAAATTTCTTTAACTTATTATTTCCCTAATTAGTGCTAGTATGATTTGAAGAATTAATTATAAATCATCTGTATGCTTATTGAGTTTGTAAAATGGCGACCTTAATTTTATAGGCCATTATGTTTTGATAAAGCAGCATAAATAAAAAAGCTGCCTGATTTTCAAAATAAGACAGCTTCTTTATTATATAAATATTATCTGTTTAATTTAATTTATTCCAAGTTCTTTTTTTACCAATGGTCCACAATCGACACTTGCATCGGAATGATATAATACAACTTGTGAACTAATGTCGAAAATATATATAAAGTTGTTTTCTGCACCTACGTTATCAATTGCTTTTTGTAATTTTTCAAGTATAGGTTGATACAGCTCTTGTTCTTTCCTTGATAATGTTTGTTGGGCCAAATTTTGATAGTTTTGCAAGCGTTGCTCAATATCCTGAATTTCTTTTTCCATAGTTGTCCTTATCAGATCAGGCATAGTTTCACGTTCTGCAAGATATTCACGAAATTTTCTTTCGTGCTCTTCGCTCATCACCTGCATACGATTTTGAAGGGTTTGTGCTTCTTGCTGTAACTTTTGGTCGGCTTCCTGTTTTTCAGGCATAATAGTTATTAATTCCTGCATGTTGAGATGTCCGAATTTCAACTCTTGAGCAGATATTAATGGTGTAATCATAAAAAGAGTGATTACCGAAAGAAAATTTATTAATTTCATATTATTTCATTTTTTGAATATACTTAAAGCAAATCATGAATTATTTCATGCAAGTTTTAATATTTTTTGTTTTTAAATTCCTAATTTTTCTTTTACAAGTGGTGTTACGTCAGTGCTTAAATTTGATTGAAACACAGTAAGTCCCGAATTAACTTCAAAGATATATAAATAGCCGTTGTCATCTCCAACTTCTTTTATTACACTAAAAAGTTTATTTAAAACAGGAATTTGTAATTCTTCCTGTTTCATTTGTAAGGTTTGTTGAGCATTTACATAAAACTCCTGAACCCTTTGCTGTATTTCTGAATATTCTTGTTCTTTCGACTGCCTTTGTTCGGCAGTATATGTTTCATAATTTTTTTCGTATTCAAGCTCTATATTATTCAGTTCTTCCCTCATGGCAGTAAACTGGTTCTCAAGAGTTGTGGCTTCCTCATCCATTATTTTGCTGATGTTCTGATATTCGGGCATTAACAGAATGATATCTGCAACATTTACATGTCCAAATTTTAGATTTTGAGAATAAATCGTAAAGGAACTTATAAATATGCCAAGGATGGCCAATCCTGTAATCCTTTTTATTTTCATTGAATTTTAATTTTATTTATTTTTTATGACCCAATCTTTCTAAAACCTGGTTACTTCTGTCATGCTTAGGATCCAGGTATAATAATCCGCTTGCTAAATCAAATACTGCAGCCAAATCCTCTTCTCTTGCCATGTCCCTTATAACTGAAGTTATCTGTTCCTGAATAGGTTGGATTAAACTTTTTTGTTGTTTGGCCATTTCACCCTCTTCGCTAAAGTATTTGTGTTGCAGCAACTTAGCTTCTTTCTCTTTTTCAATAATTTCATCCTCCCGGCTGATACGCATCTCATTCGAAAGAAATACACTTTCTTTTTGGTAATTCTGATACATCCGGGCAACTTCCTGATATATGGCTTCAATTTCAGCTTGCCAGTTCTGAGACATCTGATTTAATTGCTCCTGAGCTGCTTGATATGCCGGTATATTTCGTAAAACATACTCCGTATCAACAAATGCATACTTTTGACTCCATACATTAATATGCATTGCACATAGGGCCAGCAAAATTAAAATTGTTTTTTTCATAAGAAAAATATTTTCAATGTTTATGATCTTTTGGCGCTTGCTACAAGATATTTTAGCAACAAAAATATTAAAAAAACTTTAATGCACCATTAACATGTATATATATTAATTTACTTATTGCAAAAACTGAACCATAATTATACATACTTTTAAAATCCTGTCCTAAAGTTTCTATCAGTTTAAAATTAAATTCTTAAATCATTATCAAGCTCCTTCACTGTGTTGATGGCTATTAGATACTTATAAATAACAAAGGCCTTTTATTCTCCTACACTATTTTTGAGAACAAATGCTTATGATATTTTTATTGCTAATAATTTTACAATTGAATGGCATTTGTTTAGTGCAATTCGGTTTAAAAAAATGAAAATAATTCTTGCAATACAGCAATGAGTAAGTTTTGTTGCAAGTTCTAATAATAAAAGTACTGATGACTGTTAATTTATAGACACACAATGTATCAAAAAGTTAAAAAGAAGTCTCATTTTGTGCATTGATAATTCATCAATTCGTGTTAACTTTCATGAATATTCTATAAAAATTCAAAAAAGCTCTTTTGAGCATATTGAAGTATAATTGCATACAAATGGCCATAACATCGTCTGTACATTTCAGTTCAAGAGTTTCGGCTATTATTCTTGGATCCCCTTACCTCACGGTACAGCAAATCAATGACAGTCATTTGTGATTTTTTGTTTGGTATAGCCCAAAATAGCAGTGATTAGTTTTGTTATTTAAACACTATAAATGAGGTTTTTAATACTTTAAGCGATGATAAGATTCAAGTGGATATTATTCAGAATTTTCCTCGTCTTCTCGGTGCTTATGATTGTAGCATCTTGTGAGAAGGAACTTGACAAGTATTATGAGGTTCCCGACTGGCTCAAAGGGAATGTTTGGGAGGTTTTGAGTAAAAGTGGGGAGCATTCTCTTTTTCTTGAAGCCATAGAAAGAGCAGGTTATAAGGAAATGATTAGTGGCCGCGGTATTATTACGGTAGTGGCTCCCGATGATAATGCTTTTCATGAGTATCTCAATAACAAGGGTTATGGGTCTGTTGGAGAGATAGCTATGGGAGAGCTCAGGAAAATGGTAGGCTACCATATTGTGTATTATGCCTTTGATCAAGCAAAGTTTGCCAATTACCGTCCTGAAGGATCAACTGCCTATGATGAACAGATTACCGATGCCGGTCTATATTTTAAATTCAGGACAAAAAGTGCTACTGAAATTACTGAATACCGTGATTTCACAGTGCCAACGGCTGAAACTCCTCCTCTGAGAAAAGTATATCACAAGGAGCGTTTTTTGCCGGTGTTATCATCTTATCTTTTTGATACAAAAGGAATTGATCCAATTGCGAATTATGAATATTTTTATTCAGGAAGTAATTGGACGGGAGAGCAGGGTAGATTTAATATATCTAATGCATCGGTAAGAGAATACGGCATTATTGCTGATAATGGCTATGTATATGTTGTAGATCAAGTGTTGGAGCCCTTGGAAACTATTTATAATGTACTGGATGCCAATGACAATTTCAGTATTTTTAAGGAGATTTATGATCGTTTCATTGACTTTCAATATAACGAGGATTTATCGCAAAATTATGGTCAGGGGGATTCATTGTTTCTTTATTATCATGTAGATCTTCCGAAGATTGCTTCTGAGTGGTCTTATAATGGCGAAGGAGGTTTACCCGATTATGCTGATCTGGCCACTCTTTCTCGTGAATCTAACAATGTCTTTGCCCCTATCAATAGTTCTATTCTTGATTTTTACGACTCCTTCTGGAGTGATTATTATGATGGTTTGGAATCAGTTCATTTTTTACCAATAAAATATTTGCTTGATAATCACGTACATGAAGGAGACATTGTTTTTCCGGAGGAGATCAATCGCGGACGTGTGATTACAAAGTATGGAAACCCTGTTGATTTTAATCCTGAGGATGTATCGCTAAAGGCAATGTGTAATAATGGAACTTTATATGGGCTTGACAATCTCATGGTTCCCAGAATGTTTGAAAGTGTGACGGCTTCGGCATTTCAGAGGCCTGAGTTTAGAATGTTTTTGCACATGATGGATCAAACTTCTATGGTACAGCCCTTAATGTCTGAAGATTTTGAGTTTAACATGTTTTTACCTGACGATCATATTATTCAGGGTAACTCTTCGATTGAAGGCCGCATGATGCTTTATCAGAATCTGAATCCCAATAAATTTGGCATGCAATCCATTCAAATTGAAGGAGATGATGTTCCTTGGACAGCTATGAATCTTGGAACAATGACTGCTTTTGTTCGTAATCATGTTACCAATAAGATGATGACCAAAGTTGATAATCTAAAAGTGTTGAAAACGCTAAATTCGTTTCAATATTTATTGGTAGAAGATGATCAATTTATTTATTCTTCAGATATATACAATAATTATAAAGATAGTCCTTCAGCTTTTACAAAAATCACCGAACACTACAATGGGACTTCCTTACGATTAACCGGCACTGATGATCGTGCTTTAACACAGGATTTCTCCTTGTTTAAAAATCAATTGATATATAACACCCCCTCTGATTTGAGTTATTTTGAGCAATTGTGCCGCGCAGGAGGCTTCCTTACTTCTGCTTTGCCTTTTAGCTTTTTACTCGGTGAACGTTTTATAGTGTTTGCACCTACTGAAGAAGCAATATTGGATGGATTTGCAAGTATTCCATCGCAGCCTTCTGCCATTGGTGCATATATGAGATATTATTTTGTTAGTGTCAATGAAAGTCGTTTGGGTGATTATCCATTTCCGGGGGCTGGTATAGAGGGTGAGTTAATTACTTATGGACAAGTGGATAGTGATACCCGGGCTGTATTAACATTGATTGATAATGGCGACCAGCTCCAGGTAATGGATGCCAAAGGTAATATTGTAAATGTTTTAGAAGTATTTCCGAGAATTTATGGCGATGGAGCCGTGTATATGATTGACGGATTGCTGGAGTTTCAATAATGAGAATTGAGTAATGAATATAGATATGAAAATATTGAGAATATTATCCTTATTTGCAGCATTTTTGTTTGTAGCTCAATTTGCGCAGGCTCAAAAAATAGTGCTGGGAATCATCAAAGATAATCAAGGTTTGCCCCTGCCGGGGGTTAATATTTATGTCGTTAATCCGGCTGATCGACCAATTACCGGAACCACTACCGGTGCCGAAGGGGAATACCGTCTTGTTTTTCCGGATGAAGAAGGCCTTACTCTGGTTTATTCTTTTATTGGATTGAAAACACAACGGATCCCTTATATAGATCAATTCAGAGTGGATGTGGTTCTTGAAGAAGAAGAATGGATGCTTGAAGGAGCTGAGATTGTTGCCAGAGCTACTGTACGTAACCAAGTAGGATTAACCGACAGGGAAGTTGTGGCATCTACCCAAAGAATCACAACAGAGATGTTGAAGACAGCTCCTGTCTTATCTATTGAAGAAGCAATACAGGGTAGAATGGCAAATGTGGATATTCTTACAAGTGCAGAACCCGGAGCACGAAGTGCTATTCGGATTCGTGGTACTTCTTCATTGAATGCTTCTTCGGAACCTTTGATAGTAGTGGATGGGGTACCTTATCCAACCGAAATTGCAGATGATTTTAATTTTGCCACTGCCAACGATGAGGATTTTGGAGCTTTGGTTAATATTTCACCTACCGACATTGAATCGATTGAGGTATTAAAGGATGCGGCAGCTACTGCAATATGGGGGTCAAAAGGTGCCAATGGGGTATTGATCCTTACTACTAAAAAAGGACAGAGTGGGCGATCCCGTTTTAATTTTTCCTCTAAATATGATTTGAGGAAAGAGCCTAATACGATACCTATGCTTAATGCGGCTCAATATGTAGCCATGATACAGGACGCTGTTTGGAACACAGTGAATGACAGGGGTTACCAAGGGAGTCTGGGATATTTGTCATTATTATATGATACCAATGAAATAGGTTTTGATCCTAACTGGATTTATTTTAAAGAGTATAACCAGGATACTGATTGGCTTGAAGAGATTACGCAAACAGGGTATTCATTGGATAACACGTTTTCGATGACAGGTGGTGGCGATCGTGCTAATTATCGTTTATCACTGGGATATTTATCTGAGGAGGGGACAACCATAGGAACCGGATTTGAACGTTTTAGTTCGTTATTGAGTATTAGGTACCGTTTTTCAAATCGTTTTAATATCACCACCGATTTTTCCTTTTCCAATGCAGAAAGAGAAAGTTACTGGTCGAATCCTCGGGGACAGGCACTTACAAAAATGCCCAATATGAGTCCTTATTTTATTGGAGAAAATGATGAAAGATTGAGTGAGTATTTTACCCCCAATGCATATTTTCAAGGAACTTTGGGTGGAATGGGAAGTACAGAGATCAAAAGCGGGGTGTTTAATCCTCTTGCTATGGTTAACGAATCCATCAATAATACTTCATCCACCAATAGTAGGTTTGTTTTCAATCTTAATTATAAATTACTTGATAATCTTGATTATTACGGTATTGTAGGCTTAGATATTCGGAAAAACAAGAATAAACGATTTTTACCACAGAGTGTTACAGGTGTAACATGGACGGATGCTTGGTTTAACAGAAGTGCCGATATGATTTCTGATAATGTTTATTTAAATACAGATAATAAACTTATATATCGTTATAATCTTGCCAATATCCATCAATTTATTCTAACCGGAATTTTTCAAACTTCGGAAAGTATATCCTCAAGTTACAGAAGTGAAGTGAGCGGGAATGCATCACCATCAACATCTGATCCAACTGCCGGTGGTAATATTGCCGGTATGGATTCAGGAACCAGTCGTTCGCGACAGCTTGGTTTTATTGCTAATGCCCACTATTCATTATTTAACCGCTATATGTTTAATGCAGGATATCGACGGGAAGCCAATTCCAGTATGGGGGCTAATAATCGATGGGCAGGTTTTCCTACCTTAGGCTTTGCCTGGCATTTGAGCGATGAGTATTTTATGGAAGCGCTTGATTGGCTTAGCACTTTTAAGCTGAGGTTCAGTTGGGGGCAGAGTGGAAATGCTCCGCGTGGGTCATACTCGTATATTGGTGCATTTAGTCCCATTACACCCGGTTATATTGATAATATAGCTATTGAACCGGTACGCATACAATTGGATAATTTAAAATGGGAAACTGTAACACAAACTAATGTGGGAATTGATTTTTCATTAATAGAAGATCGTTTGCGTTTCACATACGATTGGTATGATAAGATCACCAGCGATATGTTACAAACAAATGTTGGCTTACCTACATCAACCGGGCACAGTAAAGTTAATTGGTTTAACTCCGGAAAAATGTCGAATAAGGGATGGGAGTTCCGCGTTGATTATGATTTTCTTAGAACATCCGACTGGACAGCTTCAGTGAATTTTAATATAGCGCAGAACAAAAACGAAATTATTGAGTTGCCCGAAAATCTGACTTACTATTCTTATAATTTTGATAATGGGAATTATGCGTTTCAGGTGAAAGAGGGTAATCCCCTTGGAGCTTTTTACGGATATAAATATGAAGGAGTATATCAGAATATCGATGACACCTATGCTCGCGATATTGATGGCAATCTTATCTTGGATATTAGTGATAAACCGGTTTACATTAGAAACGGAGATTTGAGAGTATATCCCGGTGATGCCAAATATACTGATATCAACGGAGATGGTGTGATAGATCAGAATGATATTGTTTACCTGGGTAATTCCATGCCTATTGCCACAGGTGGTGGCGGAGTAATGCTTAAATATAAAAACATTTCGATGAGTGCTTTTTTTCATGGAAGGGCAGGACAAAAGGTAATCAATCAGACCCGTATCAGCACTGAGAATATGCGTGGAACAGCTAATCAAAGTACTGCGGTTCTTAGACGTTGGAGACATGAAGGAGATGATACTGCTATTCCACGTGCTTTATATGATACAGGGTATAATTATCTGGGGTCTGATCGTTTTGTGGAAGATGCTTCTTTTTTGAGGCTGAAAACACTTACTTTCAGATATCAGTTTCCATCTAACTTTTTATCACGTTGGTTGATTGAACGAATGGAGATATATTCAACTATATATGATTTATATACCTGGACCAATTATACCGGCCAGGATCCGGAAGTTTCGTTGTCAACACAGGATGGAGTAGCTTATCTTATTGCTCGTGATCGATCTTATACCCCTAAACCCGTTAGGGTTGCATTTGGGTTAAATATTGCATTTTAATCAATTACATCGATGAAAATGAAAAAGAATTTTAAGATATTAATGTTGGGTGTTTTAGCAGTTTTGTTGCTAACTGCATGTAATGACTGGTTGGAGTTGCATCCCGAAAATGAACAGATCAGTGATAGCTTCTGGGAGACTAAAGAAGAGGTAGAAGCTGTTTTATCTGCCGGATATGTAAAACTTAGAAGTTCAGTAGAATACCTATATGTTTGGGGTGAAGTTAGAGCCGATGGAGTTGACTTATTTGGAATTACTGTTGATGATAACATTCGTGCAGCTAACAGAATTCGCCAGATGGATATTTTGCCCAACAATAGATATGCCAAATGGGAGCCAATGTATAAGATAATTAACATGGCTAATTCTATTATTCGTTATGCACCTGAGGTGGTTGAAAAAGATGCTTCTTTTACGCCACAAGAGATGCAGTCATTTCTGTCGGAGGCTTATTTCCAGAGAGCCTTGGCTTATTTTTATCTGGTAAGAGTTTTTAAAGAGGTCCCATTGATTTTGGAGCCTTATGTTCGTGACGATTCTGAGTATGAAGTGGCTAAGTCGTCCGAATCGCTTATTCTCAATCAGATAGTAAGTGATTTGGAAGAAGCATTAGGAGCTGCCAAAGAGTTTTTTCCTGAAATTGATGATGAAGTATTATTAAATACTAAAGGGCGTGCTACCAAATGGGCTATTTACGCTTTGCTGGCAGATATATATCTTTGGCAGGGGGAGTATGATAAGTGTATTGAAGCTTGTGATGCTATCATTAATTCAGGGCGTGTTGGATTAATTACAAAGAACAATTGGTTCAGTAACTTCTTTCCCGGCAATTCCAATGAGAGTGTATTTGAAATTCAATATTCCTATATGCGGCAGCAAACCAATAGTTTTTTAAGCTGGTTTAATACTCAAAAAAAATATATCATTTCGACGAATAATCTCCTGAAATTTCAGGATACCCAGACACTTGGCGATATACGTGGTTTGGATGCCTCTTATACCGATGATTTTCGAATTTGGAAATATATCGGAAATGAAATACGGGTTAGCGATATTAGTAATAGGCTCAGTACAGAAAATGATCAGAATTTTATTATCTACCGACTGGCTGATATTTTGTTGATGAAAGCAGAGGCATTGGTAATGAAAGGAAATGCCCATTATGGAGAAGCAACAAAAATTATTGCACGGGTGCGTGCCAGAGCAGGAATTGAAGAAGACTTAGTTGCCGCTTCTACAGAATTGGATATGCTGATTATGATACTGGATGAACGAGCACGTGAATTATTTTCTGAAGGCAAACGCTGGTTCGACCTTTTGAGAGTAGCCCGGCGTAATGATTATGAGTATAAAAATTATATGATTAGTCAGGTGCTTACTGTGGTACCTTTAAACAGTGTAGCGATTGTCACTTCAAAGTTAATGGACGAAAACAGTTACTACCTGCCAATTCACCGCGATGAGCTGAATAACAACCGGTTACTGGAACAAAACCCATATTATGCCGGGTTAGAGAATTGATTGATAATAATATTGAAAACGATTGTTGTTACAAAGGAACAGAATAGAACAAAAACTCAGGAAGTTGTTTAATCAGGCAATACAATTGTTTTCGACCGTAATTTTTAAGTCATGAAGAAATTATATGCAATATTATTTGTTTGGGTCTTAGTGTTTTCATGCTCCGATCCTTATGAGGATGATATCACACTCGTTTATGAGGCCTTTCCGGTGGCAACTCATATTGAGGGAATACCTGAAAAATTTTCCGAATGGACTGCCTTGTTGCGACATGCAGGATTGTTTAACACCATGAATTTAAAGGTAAATTACACCTGTTTTATTCCTGAAAATGATGCGATGCAACGATATTTGAATAATAATGGTTATTCAGAAGTAAGCGATATACCGGCTAAGGAAGCTGCTTTTCTGGTTAAGTATCATACTATTCAGGGAACTGAATATTCACAATCATTCTTTGCAAATGGCGTTTTGCCCGACACTACTGCCACCGGAGATTATATACGGATAGAGATTCGAGAAGGGGGATTAAATGCTATTTATGTTAATGGAGAAGCCCGCATTAGGAGTCTTGACATAGAGGCTACCAATGGTATTATCCATTCTCTTGAAGAGGTACTCATTCCTGTAAACGAAACTGTATGGGATAGACTCGACACCGACGAATTTACAATATTTCAAGAAGCTGCTAAAGCTACTGATTATGCTGAGATGCTGAATACTATCAGCTTTCCGGTTTTTCAGGAAGAACTTGGTTATTATATTCAACGTCGTCGATTTTTCACCTGTTTTGCTGTGCCGGATGAAGTTTTTCAGCAGCATAATATTAGTAACTTGAATGATTTGGTTCAATTTGTTGGAGCCGATACTAATTATAAGGACAAAGAGAATGAATTGAATCGCTTTATTGCCTATCATTTGTTAGATCAACAATTGGGATATTCTACATTGGCAGAGTTTCAAGATGATGCAGCATCCAAGAATTTGGCTACAATGGCTAAAAATGAGCTGATCAATGCTTCTGAAGTGAACGGTGAATTTTATATTAATTTTAATAGTGGTGATAAAACAGGTGTACGGATTGTTCAAGAGAATATAAGTGCCAAGAATGGTATGATTCATATTGTAGATAATTTGATGCCTATTAAAACACCACCTTTAACCAAGGTGATTTGGGAATTGACCAATTATGCAGAAATAGCTTCTTTGTTTACCGGAAATTATCAGAATTCAGGACTGACCTCAACATTTTTGGGCCAGATTAAGAAGGGCGATGTTTCGATATATAATTGGGAAGCAATGCCGGCTGAACAAAATGATTATGCTGTGCAATATTATGTTGCTAACAGAAGTAATACAACACCTCATAATATGATGAATCATGATTGTTTATTATTGAGGTTGGGATTATATGGCTGGATTGAACTGGAAACACCCCCTATTGTGAGAGGAACATATCGGGTTCATGTTCATTTTTTGAGTGATTCACAAAGAGGTTCTTCAGGAAAATTTATGACTATTTTAAATGGCCAATATCTCGGATCAGAAATTACAACGCACGGATTATCGTCGGCCGACAGATTGGAATCGGCGGTGATGGGTATTGTTAGTTTTGATGAAACTACTACGCACACCCTACGCATATTGGCAACAGACAATAGTCCCTTATATATTGATCATATTGAATTTGAACCACCACCAAGTAAGTAAAGTCGTATGGTTTATCTGTACAAAATAAAGAAGCTTAACACATATTTAACAGGCTGTTGAAATGGATAGAATAATAAATATTATAAATAGAATAAATTACAAACCGGGCTCTTCGTCAGATGTAATTTTCAGATCAAAACGGATGATATCATCCTGGGTGATATCGGCATTGATCTTTGGAGGCTTGTTCTTGTTTATTTCCGGATGTTCCGATAATTGGAATTCTCATTATAAAAGTGAGCTGATAAGTGAGGATGTGTCGGATATGACTTTGTATGAGTTTTTTCAGGGCGAGTCAAGCTATCGTGATTTTTTTACCATGCTGCAGGAGGCCGGAATTGATGAAGAGTTAAGTAGAGATCAGTATCTGACAGTTTGGGCAATAAAAAATGATAATTTCAATATTGAAGACATGGGCGGGATTGAGCCTGATCATGTAGCCAAGTATCACATGAATTACCTTGCCTTTGGTACCACTAACCTTAAGGATGGATTAAGAATTCAGGCCTTGAACGGAATTTATTTGACCATTAGTCAGGATGATAATACCAGTTATGTGAATGATGCACCAATTGTTTCTTCCATGCGGTTTTCTAACGGGGTGGTACATGAAATTGAAGAGATGCTGATCCCTATGGTTAATATGTTTGAATATATCACTTTATTGGAGGATGATCATTCAATTATCAAAGATTCTATAATAACATATAATCGTCAGGTGTTTGATAGGATGCGGAGTGTTCCCATAGGAGTAGATGAAACCGGTAATACCATTTACGATTCAGTGTTTTATACTTCAAATCCATTATTTGAGAATGCCGATTTTAGTTCAGAGTTTAGTCAGTTTACTTTGTTCCTTCCCAGTAATGAAGTGATGAACGCCTGTTTTGCTAAACTTGGAGAACAGTATGCATTAATGGGACAACAATTTTCATTGGAAGACTCCATATTGGCACTTGATTGGATAAAGAAAGCAATTTTTCATGAAGGTGTTATTAATGATTATACTGCTGTTTTGGACCTAAATTCACCCTTTGGAAAGGTTTGGCGAACTACAGTGCAAAAAGTTGATGAGCTAAGCTTTCGGCCGGTAAGCAACGGTGTTGTTTATGATATTACCGAAATGAAGGTCCCTAATAATGTTATTATTAGTAGGATTAAGTCCCTTGTTTATTATTACACACATTTGACCGAACAACAGCAGGAAGAATTATACACATTAAAAGGTGTGACTTCGCATAGGGTTTTTCAAGCTGATGTATCTCCCATAGAAGGATTTTACTATTGGATGTTTGAGGTTTCCGGTGATCCGGAATCTGAAGAAGAATTTTCTGTAGAATTCCTGCCACTCGATTATAATGCAGATTCAGATATAGTATCGATTATGCAAATTCCTCCCGGAGAATATAACTTGTATATGGGCTTTAGAAGTCTTCAACATCCTTATTTGGATATTTATTTTCACCAAGGATCGGATCCTATTCCGGAAGATATAGAGCCGATTGGTTTAAATATCCCTGCCAGTCAGTCAAATCCATGGAATTACGACCGATACAATGATACCGACCCGAATATTGCAAGATGGAATGGACTGGGAGGATTGGTAGGAGTGGTCAACATTGAAGGTGAAGAGATGAGCACATTCCGCATTAAAGTAAAATTTAACAGCTTACAGGCTGTAGGTTCTCCAAAGAGGTTCCAGATATATCATTGGGCATTGCGACCAACAGCTAATAATTATTAGAAAATTTAGATGATTGCTTGTTTAATATATAAGAACAGATGATGACACATTTAAGGATGATTTTTGGGATAACCGTTTGTTTTTTGTTTTTGGGGGTAAATCCTTTGACCTCTCAAAACACCCATGTTATCACGGGAAGGGTAGTAAACCCTTATGACGGTGTACCGATTGAAGGGGCCCTTGTTTCAGCAACGGGGGTAGCCGAACCGGTTTCAACGGATGATGAGGGCTATTTTGCCATAAATGTCCCGGCATTAAAGGGTGAGGTGTCTGCCTGGGCTTCAGGTTTTTATACCAGCATTCAGTCTTTGTTTGAACAAACAGAATTTCATTTTGTGCTGATTCCTGAAGTCAAAATCAATTACAATGAAGATTTGGTGTTGCCATTTCGAAGGGGCTTTCTCCGAAGCAAGGCAACCAATGCAATAAATATTGGAAAGTTGGAATTTCGCGATGGGAATTTGACCGTTGACGAAGCATTGCAAAATGTATTTCCCGGCTTACAAGTGATCAATAAAAGTGGAATGCCCGGTGAAGGAAGTTATATGAGTTCCCGGGGTATTGGTTCTTTTGTTGGAAATACCTCTCCTTTAATTGTTATTGACGGAGTACCTTATTTACCTGACATGAGAGGATCACCGATAATTAATGGCTTTACAGGAAATATATTTAAAGCTATCAGTCTTTCCGATATTAGCAATATCTCCTTTCTAAGAGGTGCAGATGCTGCCATTTATGGCTCTTTGGGTGCTAATGGTGTTATTATGATCGAGACAGATGATGCAGCAGATTTGGATACACAGGTGGAGTATATTGCTCAGTTTGGAATAGCCTCTAATGTTCGTCAACTTCCGGTGTTAGGTGTTTCGGATTATAAAACTCATATTGGTCAGATTTCAATGACGCGTTATGATGATATGGCCGATATTCTTGAATATTTTCCATACTTGCGTGATAACCCTGATTATTATTTTAATTATCTCTATAATAATCAAACCGATTGGCAGAGTGAAATTTTACGGCCTGCATTTGTAACAGAAAATCTGGTAAAAATTAAGGGTGGGGATGCCATTGCCCGTTACGATCTCTCATTTGGCTATATGGATCAGCAAGGGGTGATTGATAATACCGGTTTTAACCGCTATCATATGCGGCTGAATTCAAACATTAATGTTAGTCAGAAAGTCAACTTATTTGCCACTATGTCCTTAGCCTATATGACCAATAATTTACAGGAGCAGGGAATTTCTGTAGAAACCAATCCATTATTGTCGGCTATGGCTAAAGGGCCATTGTTTCATCCATATCAAAAAGATGCAGCCAATAATATTATGCCCGATTATGCTGTTATTCGTAATGTTGATGGAAATATTTTGGTAAATAATGCTGTTACCAACCCGCTTGCTTTGGTGAATACATCAGATATAGTAGCACAAGGATATGATGTGTTGATGAATGGTGGCATCAATTACTCTTTTTCTGATCAGTGGAAAATGACGGGCATAGTTGGACTTTACCATAATTATAATAGGGAAGAGGTATTTTTCCCCGGTCGAACTAATCAAGCTATTATGCCATTGGTTGGAGGACTGGCTGAAAATACTGTGCGTATGGGGATTGGAGAGGCCTTTAATGTCTATTATAATTTAAATTCAGCTTATTACATGAATTTGGGCAAGCGTCATCATTTTAATTTTGTGGGTGGTGTTCAAGGAGTTGTTTCTCGTCGTGAATTTGATGCGGGTGAAGGGCGTAATACCAGCTCTGACTTTTATAAAACACTGGGCAATGTTAATATCAGTGGTCGGGCTTTTACAGGTTATATTGATAAATGGAATTGGATGAATTTCTTTCTCAGTTCTAGCTATTCGTACAGTAATTTATTGTCTGCAGGATTAACTGCATCATTGGATGGAAGCTCTGTGTCCGGGCCGGATGCTACTCGTTTTGGGGTGTTTCCTGCTGTAAATGTTGCTTGGCATATTAAGAATATGCCATTTTTGTCCGATTCTGAAAATGTGAATCGTTTAAATGCACGTGCTGAATATGCAGTAACAGGAAATAGTAATTTTTCATCCATCTACAGTGAATATTATTATAGAAATCAAGTATTCAAGGAGGTTTCGGGTATTGTTCGTGCAGGCATTCCCAATACTGAGCTCAGGTGGGAAAAAAACACCACTCTTAACATAGGAATAGATGTATCATTGTTCCGTCATCGCTTAGATATGGTTCTTGATTTTTATAACCGTAATTCTTCAGATGTAATTATAAACCGACAGATACCCTCTCAGTTTGGAACCAATGAAATGTATGATAATTTGGCAGAAATTCGCAATAGAGGGATAGAAGCCGGACTTCAATATTACATTTTATCTGAAAAGGATTATGACTGGGTAATTGGGGGTAATATCGCATTCAATAAAAATGAGATTATGAGTTTGGGTGGACAGAAAGATATTATCATGGAATTTTTGGATGGCTCAGCTCTTATATCTAAAGAGGGAGCTTCTGCTTATAGTTTTTACGGTTATAAAACTAATGGGGTTTATGCCAGCTCTACTGAGGCTAAAGCAACAGGAATGGTGGATTATGCAGGCAGACCCTTTCGGGCCGGAGATATTCGCTTCCTTGATCTGAAGGGCAATGACAATATTTTGGACAATAGCGACAGAGATATCATCGGAGATCCTAATCCTGACTTCTTTGGCAGATTTTATACTTCCGTAGGTATTAAGCGCTTTCGTTTAACGGCCAATTTTATCTATAGTTATGGTAACGAAGCCTATAATGCTGTAAGGAGAGAGTTTGAATCGATGAAAAATTTTAATAATCAGTTGACATCTGTTATACATAGTTGGAATACTGAAGGCCAGCTTACTGATATGCCGAGGGCTGAATATGGGGATCCTATGGGTAACAATAGATTTTCAGACCGATGGATTGAGGATGCCTCTTTTATTAAATTGAAGGAACTTACATTATCATATAATTTGCCGGCAGGGATACTTGGATTTGTGAGAGGTGGATCGGTGTATTTGTCGGGTGAGAACTTATTGACTTTTACCGACTACCTTGGATTTGATCCGGAGTTTGCTTATTCATACAGCAGTGTCTTACAAGGTTATGATTATGGTAAAGTTCCACTGCCCCGAACTTATAAACTGGGCTTCAGATTGCAATTCTAATGTGAATAAGTTGTTATAGAATTTAATTATCAAGTATTACGAACATGCTAAGCAATAGTCCACAGGTTAATGATTCTTCTATAAGGACTCAAAAAAATGTTGAGTCTATGTTGGTGAAATTTGTGACTAAACAAAAATATAAAGAGATGGAGAAATATAAGTTTCTAAGGGTGATTTCATTATTAATCCTATTGCTTGCTTTTTCAGGCTGTGAGGATTATTTTGAGGTTAATCCCGATGATGTTCTTTTGGAAAAAGATTATCCTACAACAGTAACAGAGTTATACTCAGCCTATATGGGCATTGCTGCTAAGGTGCAGGATGTTGCCGATCAGGGATTTTTCCTCGAAGGCTTAAGAGGTGACTTTCTGGAACCTACTCAAAATGCGACTAAAGATATGATCGATTTGTATCATTATCGTGAAGGTGCAAATAACGAATTGGCCAATCCGGCAGGTTACTACGCTGTTATTATAAATGCTAATGATTATATACATCACGTTGAAAAGTTTTATCTGAAGAATCCAACTGCTATTGATAAGGAAACTTTTGGAGCTTTAATCGGGGGAGCTATCAGGTATAAGGCCTGGGCATACGGTATGTTGGCAAAGCTTTATGGGAAGGCGGTTTGGATAGATGGACCATTATCAGAATTTAAGGATCTTTCTGATAAACCGCTGTTAGAATTTGATGATATATTTTTAAAATGCATTGATTTAATTGAAAATGGCATTGAGATTGGTGGTCAGGCGGTTGATGGAAAAGGCATTATAAGGTGGTCCAATGTGCTGTATCCTGGGCAGGGCGATAGTCCTGAGTTGCTTGAATGGAATAGAATCTGTCCTGATCCGGAAATGCTCCTTGCTGAATATTACTTGTTTACAGGAAATTTTCAACAGGTATTTGATAATTGTATGGTACTTATTCGAAGAGGAGGAGCAGAAGAAAGTTATCTTTTGAATAAAAGTGATTGGACGGGGAACTGGATACGTATTTTCAGGGAATTTAGAAGGATGGAGGCCATGTTTATTGTTCCTTATGATTACGATCGGAATCAAACAAACCGCATCATTGAATATTTTTCTAATCAATCGCCTAATAAATATAAGTTAAGACCTTCAGAATTTCTCCGGGATCAATATACTGCTCAGATCAGGGCTGATGGCCAGCAAGGAGATAATGCTCGTGGAAATACAAAAACTTATGCCATGCAAAATGGCCAGTGGGTGGTAAATAAATATTCTACGGGTCATCAGACCATTGATCGTATTCATCGGAATGATGTCCTTATAATGCTTAAGAGAGCTTCAGATATATATTTTTGGTTGACGGAAGCTCTGATACACCTTGAACGCTTTGAGGAAGCTCGGGTGTTTTTGAATGGTGGAATTGAAGGTTATTTTGATGCCGGTAATGGTGTGTTTACGCCTCCATTCGAATCTTATCCGGAAACGCTTTATCAGGCGAGTGAGCGAAATAGAGGCCTTGGTGCCAATCAAGGAATTCGGGGGCGGGCAGGATTACGTCCTCTTGGTGAAGAATATTTCGATAATCCGGGTAATATGCAGGAGTCTAAAAAAGCATTAGATATATTATTGGCTGAAGAAACAAGCCTTGAATCTGCGGCTGAAGCCAGAGCTTTGTTTGCTTTTATAAGGATGGCAAAAAGGTGGAATGATCCGGCTATTGTTGCTGATCGGGTTAGTGCTAAATACCCCGAAGGTGAGAGAGAATCCATTCGTGCTCATTTAATGAATCCGGGAAATTGGTTCATTAATTATAATTTGAGCCCTGATGATCTAAAATAAATTGGAGAAATATAAACAGTAATAGAAGCTATTAAGATAATTGATTGACTGCATAGAAGTTTTTAAAGATTGTTCCTGAGCTATTATGATTCTTACATATCTCTTTGAAATTGCATGGAATAGGATCTTATAGCGGTGTGCTTACTTGACAATGATGTGGTTGATTATTTGATGCTTGTACCCCTTACCGGAGAATGAATAATTTGCAAGCAACTACATTAGAATTAATCAAGAAGAATTAAATGTTTAATTTAATTAGGAGTAACTATGAAAACACTATTTACTGTGTGTTTCTTGACTTTGGCTGTAATGGTTCAAGGTCAGAACACAAAGAAATGGAGTGGTGCTGAAAATCGGGACTGGGATGTGGTTAGCTTAAATTGGTTTTCGATAGAAGGACTTCCACTTCCAACAAATTTTAATGTTGGAGACAATGCGATTTTTGATGATTCAAGGCTTGAAGCTCAGAGTGAAGAGGATATGCCTGAAGCAGTTAATGTAGTAGGAGCTTTGGATGTTGGGGACATTACCATCAGCAATAGTGAAAATATTTTGTACCGATTTTTAAATGTGGATGGTAGTGATTCGAAATTTGTTGGTGAAGGAACTCTGATCAAAGAAGGTGATGGAGAACTTATTTCTTCTGTACTTAATGAGTTGGAAAATGGAACAATTGTAAGAGGAGGGATTTTGACTATGGATCGTTTGAATGATCCGAATATCTTTGGTCCTCAAATTGTTTTTGAAAACAATGGAACAATTGTTATCGGAACACATTCTACTGAAACTTATCCGGATTTGACATCGACTTGGATTATTGAAGAAGGCGAATCAGGAGGATTCAAGGCCGCACGTTATGTCTATGTTAATAATGTACTTAAAGGAAGTGGAACTCTTAATTTCATTGGTCGCGGTGAACGTTCTTTTGTAAGATTCGATCAGAATGCTGACTGGCGTCAGTTTTCCGGTCGTATAGTTGTAACAGGAGAGAATCCTTTTAAAGCAGGTTATACAGGCATGGGTTTGCAAACAGGTATTACCTGGAATGTAAATGATTTTCAGGGCATGGATGAAAATTTAGCCTCTTCTTCTGTATATCTTACTAATCAAGGAGCTATCTATTCTCAATCGGGAGAACGATGTTATCGTATTGGAAGCTTGAGTGGTTCTGATGATGGAATTGTACATGGTTTTATGCGCTCATCTACTACTCCCGGAATTTATTACCTGGTAGGAGGCTTAAATAAAAACGATCTTCTTAAAAGTATTATTCGTCCTATTGCCACACAAGATGTAACCATAGGTGGCAACAAAGTTTCAATGCCGCGTCGTGATAACCGGGTGGGGATTATAAAAGAAGGAAGCGGAATTTTGAAACTTACTAACGGAATGAATTATATTACAGGTGGGGTGAATATTGTAGAAGGAACTGTTTATATAAGTAATCCTGAAGGTACTCGTTCCGGAACCGGGCATGTATCTAATTATGGTACAGTTGTATGGGTAGGAGAAGAAGGTACTTTGGGTGGAACCGGTATTATTTCGGGTCATATTGATGTGAGAGGAAGACTTGAGCCGGGTGAAAATAAAGTTGGAACTTTAACTATTCGTGACTTTCTGTCGGAAGATCTACCCGATAGTGATGAGCCACGCAAGTTTGATATAGTATTGAGAGAATCTGCTCATGTTGAGATGGAGTTGAACACTGCTGATTATTCCGACAGGCTTGTATCAGATTCGATTATTTATAATGGAGTTCTGGAAGTTAAACTTTCTTATAGTTATAATATTAGTGAAGGAGATGAGTTTCTGTTGTTTGATGCTGAAAGGAAATTCAATAGTGAAAGCGAATTTACGGAAATTATTCTTCCAATGGAAGATGAAGGATGGGTTTGGGATATTACTTCCTTGTATGAAACCGGAAGCATTACATTGGTAACCGGTGGTGGACAAACTGAAGGAGAAGAGCCTGATAATCCTTTTCCTGAAGATGAAGGTGAAGATGAAGGTGAAGATAATGGTGAAGATGATGGTGAAGGAGAAGAGCCTCCAACTGCCTTATCTGGAGTTGTAGATAATGAGCTAATAATATATCCAAATCCTAATAAGGGTGAATTTACTGTGCAGATTCCGGAAGCTAAAGGAATATTAGTTGAGGTGTTCAATGCTGCTGGTGCTATGGTGACCAGTAAGCCTGTTGTTTCTTCTAATGTGTTTGTTTCTTTAGCCGGTCATGAGAAAGGTTTATACATTGTTAGAGTTCAAACTACCAATGCTGTGATAGTTCACAAGGTAATAGTTAGATAAACCAATCAGAAATAAACATTCGTATGTTTTAATTATCAAGAAGGCATATAGTTACAGGGAAATTATCAATTTATTATGCATTGTTTTTCCGTGAATGTGCCTTCTTTTTTAAAGTAAGAATAATTATGAGGTCACTTTTTGTTGTTGTTGTTTTATCATTTTTATCACTTGTTGCTTCAAGTGCACAAACATTGGCATTTCCCGAAGCTGTTGGTTTTGGGCGCTATGCAAGTGGAGGAAGAGGTGGAGAAGTAGTTCGGGTAACTAACCTTAATGATAGTGGTCCCGGCTCTCTCAGGGACGCAATTAGTCAGCCCAACCGCATTATCATATTTGATGTGGGTGGAGTTATTCATCTCCAAAGCCGTTTGGTATTTAAAAGTAACCAGACTATCGCAGGTCAAACTGCTCCCGGTGAAGGAATTGTAGTATATGGCCAGGGAGTTTCTTTTTCCGGGGCTCACAATGTCATCGTGCGTCATATTGCTTTTCGCATGGGCCTTGGAGGTGGTAGTGGTCATGATGCTATAGGCATTGCCAATGGAAGCAATATGATTTTTGATCATGTGTCTGTTTCCTGGGGACGCGATGAGGTTTTCTCTATTAACTGGGACAATAAAGGAACTGAGCCTTCCAATATCACCATTCAGAATTCTATAATAGCCCAAGGTTTACAAGGACACTCCGCAGGAGGTTTGATGCAGACAAATGGTGGTGTAACACTTTTCAGAAATTTATATATTGATAATCATACTCGAAATCCAAAGGTGAAAGGTCTTAACCAGTTTGTCAATAATGTTGTCTATAACTGGGGTGGTGGGGCATGTTATATTTTGGGAGATTCCGAGGGTACTTCTTGGGCCACTATCGTCAATAATTATTTTATTAATGGTCCGAGTGCCGATAGTAAACCTTATTCACGAGCAAATAATAATTTTCAGTTGTTTGCCGAAGGTAATTATCATGATGGAAATAAAAATGGCCTGTTGGATGGGATATTGAATGTGCAAAGTGATTATGGTCCTGCTTATTGGGTTGAATCACCCGAATATTGGGAAAATTTACCTGAAGGTGACCCTAAAAAAATTCCACAAATGCATCCTGAAATTCCTGATCAAATGACTGCAGAAGAAGCTTATTACTGGATTGTGGATAATGTAGGCAAGGTGTTACCTGTTCGCGATCAGGTAGATGACTATCTAATTTGGGAGTTAACTTCTCTTGGAACCGAAGGAGCTATTATTAGTTCTGAAAATGAGTTGCCAACTAATGGCCCCGGAATAGTTTTTGGTGGTCATCCTTTGGCGGATACCGATGCAGATGGTATTCCGGATGTGTGGGAAGACATACTGGGCTGCGATAAAAATGTTGATGATGCTATGGAAATGGGGCAAGATGGATATACTAATATTGAAAGATATATTAACAGTATTACTGAAGCTGCACCATATTTTCGTTATCCTTTAAATGTAATGGCTACGCAGCGTAACACTACATCTATAACTTTGGGTTGGATTAATTTGGAGGATAAAGCTGATGAACTTGTGGTTGAAATGAGTATTGACAATGAGACATTCGAAGAGATCCTCAGAGTTGCCGGAGATGCTATAAGCAGTGGGCCAATTACAGATTTAACGAGTGGAACCACTTATTATTTTAGGATTAAAGCAGTAAGTGAAGAAGTGGAATCCTTGTATTCGGCAGTCTATTCGGTGGCTACACAAAGTGAAGCATTACCACCATCGCCTAGTATCAACCCTTTTCCTGCGAATGGAGATGAAGGGCTTAGTTATAATAATTTGAAACTTTCATGGGATAATTCAACTTCTTTGATGGGGGGTATTATATACTATACTATTTATATGGGAACAAATCCCGAAGACTTGGAAGTGTTGGTTGATGATATTAGCGGAAAATTTTATACAGTAACATCCCTTGAACAGAATAAAACCTATTATTGGAAAGTAAAGGCTGTAAATTTATTGGGAGAGGATGAAAGTGAAATATGGTCGTTTACAACCGCTTTACCAATAGAACGAAATATGATTTTTCATATGCCTTTTGATGAATCGGGAGGATCTACTACGTTTGATGTTATTTCAAGTGAATCTGCTCAAGCTGTTAATTTTACCCCGAAATGGCAAGCCGGCAAAATAGGAAATTCAATTTATTTCCCCGGCTCACCTTCCGATTCTCATATAAAATTTGCGCATAATGAAAATTTGTTCCTCGATAATCAGTCATTCTCTATAGTTTTATGGTTTAAGTCGCCCGGTAGCGAACCCGATTCTTATCTTTTACATAAAGGGATGCATGATCACAGCAATAATGGTAATGGTAAATGGATTGGTATTCAATATAGAGGATCGCGATTTACTTTTGCGATTGATGATGATATCGTCAAAACAGATCTTAATATTACCAATAATCCTGCCCAATGGTTCAATAATGAATGGCATCATTTGGTTTGTATTCGTAATCGGGAAGAAAACAAACTTCAAATGTATATTAACAGTGTCCTGGTAGGGGAAATTAGTGATGGAACAACCGGCATTGGGGAAACAGGCGACCTGATCTTAGGAAACAGAAATGGATATTTTGATAATCCATATCCGGGAAACCTTGATGATCTCAGAATTTATGATGCAGCTTTAACAGCTGATGAAGTTTTCGATCTTTTCAAATCTACAATTACCAAGCTCCCGGAAACTGAACTATTTGTATCGAACACTCGCGTATTTCCAAACCCCTTTAGTAGTGAAATCACTTTGTATTGTCCCGATTGCATTGCAAATAGCCAAGTAGAGGTGAGGATATACGATGTTTCAGGAGTTTTGATGTTGAATACAAAACAGGAAGTAGATCTTGATGGTGGAATTTATTTAAGTGGATTGAGTGTTTTACCTCCGGGTTTATACATCTGCAAAGTATTATCCGCTTCAGGGCCACAGCTGTTTAAATTAATGAAGCATTAAGTTTTAATTTTTTGCTAATTACTTTGTTTATTTGACAGGGAGTTGCCGGTTAAAAGGCCTCCCTTATATCAAATTTTTCAAGAGAGGCTTTAAATTCTATTGGAAATAAAACTTATGTAATAATAATATCCTGTTGTAAAATTGCAGCTATCTAAAAGTTTTGTCCCATGGTGAAATGGAAGTTACCACCTGCCGCACTTGGCAATCCGGGAACTTGATCAAATCCATATCCCCAGTCTATACCTAATAGTCCAAACATGGGTAGGAATATTCGAAGGCCGACTCCTGCTGACCGATGTAATTGAAAGGGGTTGAAGTCTCTGAATTCTGACCATGAATTTCCGGCTTCTGCGAATACTAAACCATATACTGTTGCAGAAGGCTGAAGTGTAAGGGGATATCGAAGTTCTAGCGTAATTTTTGTGTACATATTTCCGTCGGGCAAATAGTGACCTTTAAAAGTTCCGTCTGATTCAAGGATAGGAACTCTGGCAGTTAGTGAGTTGTTTTCATATCCTCTCAATCCTATATTCTCACTTCCATAATAGCTGAATCCTGCCATGCCATCACCTCCAAGGTTGAATTTTTCAAAAGGAGAGCGTAAATATTTATTGTAATACCCCAGAAATCCTCCTTCTAATTTTGACATTACAACAAGTTTACTTGCATTATCTAATGCTTTAAACATACTACCTTTATAGCTCCATTTATGGTATTCTATATATCGATAAAGCTCCTGATCATCAGTAATTGTTGAGTAATCCTTATTGCTAAAAAGTGAATAGGGAGGGGTAAGCTCCAGACCAACTAAAAAGTCAGAACCACTTCTTGGATATAAAGGTTGATCAATTGAACGGCGAGCAAGATTAATTCTAAATCGGAGGTTGTGTGAATATCCGTTATTCATAAGGAAGTACCATTCCTTTAAATCGTAATGTTGATAACTTATTTCATTATACAAAGTAAACCAGTCATCAGGCCAGTTTAATCTGCGACCAATTCCAAGGGAGGCTCCAAAAGTTTTAAAATGCTTAGAATCATCAGCTTCCATTGCATAAGGATCTTGGTAATAATAGCTACTATATCCATACATACTTGTTGGTCCATATCTGCTGCTTATACCTGTTTGAATTGATCTGTAAATTGAAAAACTCAAAGAGTTTGGTTTGCTGCCTCCAAGCCAAGGTTCAACAAAATTCAAGCTGTATGATTGATAATATCGTCCATTTGTCTGAGCTCGAAGTGCCAAGGTTTGCCCATCACCCGTGGGTAGTGGACGCCACGATTCTTTGTTGAAAAAATTACGTACCGAAAAATTGCTAAATCTTAAACCTAATGATCCCACAAACATACCCGCTCCCCAGCCTCCCGATAATTCAATCTGATCATTGGCTTTTTCTTCAAGGTTGTATTCCAAATCAACTGTTCCTTTGTCCTGATCAGGTATGGGGACAGGTAGAATCTTTTCGGGGTCAAAATGCCCTAATTGTGCTAATTCTCGTACAGAACGTATGATATCTGATTTACTGAATAACTCTCCCGGTTTTGTTCGCAACTCCCTTCGAACAACATGTTCGTGGGTTTTTGTATTTCCTTTAATAATAACATTGTTAATAGTTGCCTGGTCACCTTCATAAATCCGCATTTCTAAATCAACAGTATCATTTTCAACCCTTATATCAACAGGAATTACTGAACTAAAGAGATAACCGTTATCCATATATTGGTTTAGTACAGCATCATCATCCATAGTTAATCTTTCATCAAGACGGGTTTGATTAAAAATATCACCTTTTTCAATGCGTAACAGATAGCTTAAAAATTCACCGGGGTAAATGGTGTTTCCTATCCATGTAATATTTCCAAAATAATATCGACTCCCTTCTTCAATAATAATTTTAACGTCAACGCTGTTGTCGTCATTTTTTATAACGGTTTCTTCAACAATGTAGGCATCTCTATACCCTCGTTCATTATATTTTTCAATTAAAGTTCTTAAATCATTTCTATAGTTGTCCTCAACAAAACGTTTTGTACGAAAGAAATTTCGTAGTCGGCGCCGCTGGTTGGTTTTTTTCATATAGCGGTTTAAACGATTGTCAGAAAACTCGGTATTACCTTCAAATTCCAAAAGGTTAACTTTTACCCTGTCTTTCTTATCTACGATAATGTCTAAATCAACATGGTTTACACGCGCTGTATCATCACGTTGAACAATGGTCACCTCGGTATTGTAAAATCCTTTTTCAACAAAATGATCCTTAATATAACGCTCTGCACGGCTAATTAAATATGGAGTAACCTGACTGCCTTTCATCATTGCTACTTTGTCATTGACAGCTTCTGCTTCTGAACGTTTTAAACCTTTGTAATTTAAATTTGATAAACGAGGTCGCTCTTGTAAATATATTTCAAGATAAATTTGCCTTCCTTCGATTTTTGAAGCTGAGATTTTTACATCGGAAAAAAGACCATATTCCCAATATTTCTTAATAGCATTTGTAATTTCATCTCCGGGAACAGTAATTTCCTGACCAATTTTTAGCCCTGAAAGGTTTGCCAGAATTTGTGGATCATTATTTAAATCTCCTGTAACCTGAATTTCTGCAATAATATATTTACGAGGAGTTCCTGAATATGAAATTTCAGGTATGGTATTTTGTCCGGTGATGGTTAAAAGGGAAAGTATGAAGAATGAGAATAAAGTAAAAAATCGTTGCAACATCATTTTTTATTTTAGTATTAACTGCTTACTGGTTTTTCCGAAACGGCGTTCTCTGTTTTGAAAATCAAAAAGTGCTTCGTAAAAATGTTCCTTGCGAAAATCAGGCCATAATACATCAGAAAAATATAATTCTGAATAAGCAATCTGCCAAAGCAAAAAATTACTGATTCTTAATTCGCCGCTGGTCCTTATAAGCAGTTCAGGGTCAGGCATATCCTTTGTTTCCATATATTGGCTGAAAATCTGACTATTAATGTCATCAATATTTAGTTTATTATTTTTAACATCTTGTGCAAGCTTCTTAACACTTTTAATAATTTCCCAACGGGAGCTATAACTAAGGGCTAATACCAATGTTAATCCATTATTTATTTTTGTTTTATTAATACATTCGCTTAATTTCTCTTGAACTTTTATTGGCAGGCTTTCTTTGCAGCCGATTGATTGGAGTTGAACATTGTTTTTTTGCAAGGTTTTTGTTTCCGCTGCAATTGTTGAAACTAATAGTGACATTAAAGCGTCAACTTCGTTTTTTGGGCGATTCCAGTTTTCTGTGGAAAAAGCATATAAAGTTAGAAAGTCTATTCCCAGCTCTGCCGCTGCTTCAGTTACTTCACGTACTGCCTTAACTCCACTTTTGTGCCCAAACACCCGTGCGCTTCCCCGTTTTTCAGCCCATCGCCCATTACCATCCATGATAATTGCAACGTGTCGGGGCAATTTAGTTTTAATTAATTTATCTTTTAATGACATATTTAGTTTCTTCCTGAGTCATGGAAACCATCATAACATTTTTCTCGTTTTGAAAATATGTTAAAAGTAGCATAAATTCCAAAGACAGAAATCCAATCATTATTGTGTGTTAGTTTTGATTCGTCAAAGCCAAACGGATCGGAAGGATCAACCGGTGTATTTGAACCAACTAAGTCCAGATCATCTGCAAAAGTTTTTCTGAACGACCAGTCGGCACCAAGGTTTAACCAATTATTTGCCTTCCATTTAACACCAATTCCAAAGGGCAAAGATAATATAATTGTAGATTTTTTTCCATTATTATTACTTACTTCTTTATAACTGTCATAATAGATTGCACCTAAACCAAAAGCAATGTATGGAGTAAAGATTGATGCAGGATTATGAGGATGGTCAAATGAAAAAAAATTAATTTCCATTAAAGTTGAAAAGTCGCCGACATTTCGCTTAAAACTATAAGGGTCATCACTAAGGCTGCGTAAATGTATGCCATTAAGTGATGATGGATAACTACCGCTAATTTTTACGTATTGTAGGCCGCCTCTGAAAGCTATACGGTCATTTAATGAATATCTTATTATTCCTCCCAATGATGGATGGACTTTATAAAACAGTTGTTGTGAATTTAAGTCTCCATTATACCATGATATACCTGCCAATGGTCCTGCTTCAATTTTTGTTTGTGGAAAACTGTCAATAGCAAAAAATATAAAAAATAGAATGAAAAAATATTTTTGATATATCCGGTATTTTCTCATAATTGTGTTGAGTTTTTATTTTTAAAAACGATAATTGTTGTAATGCAATTTTGTTGCTTTCTGCTTACTTTTAAACAAATAAGATCTGCTTGAAATATCTTTTCCACAAAAATGCATGAACAAATTATATTAAACAAAGTTTTTTTGTAGTTATAAGTAACTCTTTTAAAAACGGATATTCGGAAGATATATTTTATTTTTGCCTATTAGTTACGTTTATCAACTCCCCACATAAGTTTTGAACGTAATGTAGAATAATAGGAATTCCCTTTTAACTCAATAACCGGGAGAGAAAATTCGGCAGGTTTAATTTTTAATTTGGTAGAATTATCTAAAATACAGCTTCTTGAGTCTAAGGAAGCCAAGAATTTACCACCGCGTCCTTCAATTTGCAGTGATAATTCTAAGTCATTAGGTACAACAATAGGGCGAACAGTAAGATTATGGGGTGCAATAGGTGTAATTACAAAGCTTTTTGAGCTGGGATGTATTATCGGCCCTCCAACACTCATAGAATAAGCAGTTGAACCTGTGGGAGTAGCAACTATTAGTCCATCTGCCCAATATGAGTTTAAAAAATTTTCACCCTGATAGGTGTGAATTGTAATCATTGAGTCTGTGTCAATTTTTTGGACAGCAAGTTCATTTAAGGCAAAATTAAAATCGCCAAAGCAGGGAACAGATGGCTCTAATTTTAGTAAGTCTAAATATTTGATGGTATAATTCCCTTTAATTATTTCGTTTATTGCTATTGGGAGATCTTCTTTTGAAATATCTGCCAAAAACCCTAACCTGCCACTATTAATACCTACCATTGGAATATTTCGGTTACCTACTATTGTTGCAGCATCTAAGAATGTGCCATCACCACCAATACTGAAAATTAGATCTGAATGAGGCAAATCTTTATGCCCGGAAAATAATCCTGAATGTCGCGGATGTATTGCAGCTGTCTTTGTTAGGAATTTATAAAAGGGTTTATAAATATAAACTTCACAATCAGCCTGTTCGAGATGGCTAAAGAGATTAGAGCATTTTTCGTAAAAGAGTTGTTCAAATCGTTTTCCAAAAATGGCTATTCTCATATTTGTTTACAGTATTATAGGTTCCGCTTTGAAAGTTACAAATATAATTCTTTTCTCTTTCTGCCAATGCTTGATTTTTGTTTATACTTCAAGATATCTGATTAATGACTCATAGTTTCGTTTAGCTGTGTCATCTATTTGAATTTCAGATCCATATTCTCCTCTAATTTTGTAACCATATCTTTCAAAAGCCTTAGTTGTAGAACGGAGATCGTTGCTGTTTAGCTTTATGGTAATAAACAGTGTATTGCTTTCCGGATCCTGTGTAACATATAAGCTCATTATTTTACTATCAGAATCTTCAACTATTCGTGCTATTTCAGAAAGGGAATAATCACGAGGTGACACCTCAATTTGTAAAATTCCGCCCGGAGTATGTGCAGCTATTAACTCACTGAAATAATGCATCAAATCATATTGGGTTATAACGCCCATATATTCATGTTCATAATTTAAAACAGGAATAAGGCTCAATTTTAACCTCGATGATATTTCTATAACATCATATATATGCTGATGAGAGTTCACATAGGGTTTCATTAACGACAGTCGATGATTCCCCAATGGTTCATCCGCCGCATTCATTTCGTAAATGTCCGTATCTGATATTAAGCCCAGAAATATACGGTTGTTTACAATAGGAAGATGTGAAACCCTGAAAGCTTCCATCCAATTTAGTGCGTCAGCACCTGTATCGGAAGTTTTTAAGGCCGGAATTATATCTGATATTAAATCTTTTGCAAGCATAAAATTACAATATTGAAATACTTTATAACTTTGTTGTTTACTAAAGGTAATTCATTTATTTGACTTTTAAGGATATCTAATATTAAACAAATTAGAAAACCATTGGTTTTTTTATTACATTTAGTTTTACTCTTATTTTGTGATATTGTTTTAATTTCACGTCATAAATAATTCTTATCAGAATAATATAGTTACAAATAAAATACCAAAATGACAAAGTTGAGTGTAAACATAAATAAAATTGCCACTTTACGCAATTCGCGGGGAGGCAATTTGCCGGATGTTGTTAAAGCAGCAATAGATGTTCAGCAGTTTGGTGCCGATGGGGTTACTATTCATCCTCGTCCCGATGAGCGTCATATTCGCAGGCAGGATGTGCGTGATATACAGCCTGTTATTAAGACCGAATTTAATATTGAGGGTTATCCATCAAGAAGCTTTATTGATCTTGTAGTTAGCATAAAGCCTCATCAGGTTACATTGGTTCCTGATGCTCCTGATGCTATTACTTCAAATGCCGGCTGGGATACCTTAAAACATCTGTCATTTTTGCAGGATGTTATTGCCGAATTGAAAGAGGCCGAGATTCGTACTTCTATTTTTGTTGATACAAGGCCGAAACTTATTGAAGGAGCAGTAGAAATAGGTACCGATCGAATTGAACTTTACACAGAGCCTTATGCAGTAGGTTTTGTTAAAAATCCAAAAACTGCCGTAGCACCATTTGTTATAGCAGCCAATCTTGCAAATAAGTTGGGTTTAAAGGTAAATGCAGGTCATGATTTGAATCTTCAGAATTTAAAGTTTTTCAATGAAAACATTCCTTTCCTCAAGGAAGTGTCTATAGGTCATGCTTTAATTTCTGATGCTCTTTATATGGGGCTTGAGAAAACGATTATGATGTATAAAAGTAAGCTGGTAAAATAACAACTTTTAAGCTGTTAAAAATAAAAATAGATGCAATTATTTAGTCGCAATATAGGGAAAAAGGGCCCCTACATTATAATTGTTCATGGTTTATATGGTGCTTCCGACAATTGGCAATCAGTAGCTTCGGAGCTTTCGCAAAATTTTCGAGTTTTATTGCCTGATTTAAGAAATCATGGGCAAAGTCCTCATAGTGATATTCATACTTATCAGGCAATGGCTGATGATTTACTTCAGTTTATAAAGGATAACGTTGGAGAAGAGCTTATACTTGTTGGCCATTCAATGGGTGGAAAGGTTGTAATGCGATTGGTGCTTAACAATCCTGAAGTTGTGAGTAAGATGCTTATTATAGATATCGCCCCAAGGAATTATGGTGATTTATTGAGTAATAATGATGTAACTACTGATCATAAAAAAATTATTAACACTTTATTGTCGGTAAAGCTTGAGGACTATAATAGTAGGAAGGAAATTAATGAGTTTTTCAAAAAAGATCTTCCATCTAAATCATTACGTCAGTTTTTAATGAAAAATATTAAGCGTAAATCTGATGGTAGTTATTTCTGGCAGTTAAATTTACAAGCTTTGCATAATAATTTACCGGAGCTATTAGATGGATTCTCAGCTTTAGAAGGTCAAAAGCTGACAAAGAATATACCTACAATTTTTATTCGTGGTGAAAAATCACCTTATATACGCGAAGATGACTCATTGGTAATAAATCGCTTTTTCCCCGGTTCACAAATTGTTAATATTCCTGATGCCGGACATTGGCTTCATGTGGAACAGTCTGAGGCATTTTTGAAAACCTTATTATATTTTGTCGAGAATTAGTATAAGGGAAACAAGCAGCAATAAATGATTTTTGTTTTTGGGTTTTATCCCCGCGGTTAGGAGTATAGTATCTTTTTATTAGTTTTGTGTTTGAAAATTAAAACAATAAATAATGACAACGGGAAGACAATCGGATACTGTTTTAAGTGCCCCTGTTACTGAGAGAATCATAGCCTTACTTGTTGATTTGGTAGTAGTTATGGGATTGTTCTTTTTTCCGCGAATTGGATGGATGTTTAGCACCTTTTATTTTCTTGTAAAAGACTCATTACCTTTTTTAAAAGGGCAAAGTTTCGGGAAACATCTTATGAAAATAAAAGTTATAACCATTCCTGATCAGAATTCTTTGATTGCTTATCCCGAAAAGTCTGTTATTAGGGCATTAGTAATGCTAATTCCCGGATTAAATCTTTTGGATTTGTGGTATTTTTTTAAGAGAGGCCATCGACTGGCTGATATTTGGGCTCAAACTACTGTTGTTTATGTTGATGATTTGGGACCTGAAGATTCGGAATAAATAGGTAATTCAACATAAAACACTGATCCTTTTTCGATTTCAGTTTCAAACCAAATGCTTCCTCCTGCATTTTCAATTGTTTTTCTGGCAATGGCAAGTCCTAATCCCATGCCTCCCGATTTCGTAGTAAAGCTTGGCACAAACAATTTGTTTTTTATTTCTGTCGCTATCCCTTTACCATTATCTTTTATTGCAATAATAACTTTTTGTTCGTTGATACTAATTTTAATTTCTATTCTACCATGCTTTTTATCAGGGATTGATTGGATAGCATTTTTAATAAGATTGTTAAAGACTCCTGAAAGCAGTTCAGAATCAGCCTTAACCAGTATTTTATCGAGTCCTCCTGTGTCGAAAGTAAAGGAAATATTACTATAGTTTTCAAATAACTGCCTACTGCTATTTATTTTATCAATTAAGTTGATAATTTTGGCTTTTTCTGAGGGCAATTGTGCAAATTTACTAAACTCTGAGGCAATTGAAGATAGGGTGTTTATTTGTTCAATTAGAGTATCTGTAACTCGTTTTAAATAATCGTCGAAGTCTTTTACTTGATCTTTCCATGCGCGACGTAAATACTGAATGCTTAGTTTCATTGGAGTAAGTGGGTTCTTTATTTCATGCGCTATTTGTTTTGCCATTTCTCGCCATGCTAAATCCCTTTCTGTTTTGGCTAATTTTTCTGCACTAACTGCCAATTCATCAACCATGCGATTATATTCTGTTACCAGATTCCCAATTTCGTCTTTTCCTTTATAATCGATTTTTTCATTAAATTTATCTAAGTTGATACGTGAAATTTTATCTTGCAACATTAATAATGGTCTTGTAATTTGTCTTGCCATAAATACTGCAAATCCTATTGCGATGAATGAAAATATCAGATAAAAATTTATTATAGTAACAATAACAGAACTTATTTCTTCATGTAATTCGTTGTTTCCCACAAAATATGGAAGGTTGGCAAAACCAAGCATACGGTTGTCCCTGTCGAGAACAGGAACATAAAATGACAAATAGCTCAGATTTCCAATTTGTTCTTCGGCGAGATAATTATCGCTATCTGTATATGCCAATTTGTGGTAGGCAGTCGGATTCATTTGATGACCTGCCAGTCCGTTACGAAATAGCTCATCACGAGAAGTGGCTATCAATTTCCCTTCAGTGTTATATAGATTAAAATCTGCGTGAAAAATATTTGAGATCATTTGTAGCTGATAATTCAAATATTCTTCTGGAATAGTTGTTTCAGGTCCATCAAAACCAACTTTATATTCAAGTTCTCTTAATACCGACTGGACTTTATTTTCGAGTAGTTCCAGGTGTCTTTGTTTAAATTGATGCGAAGTATAGGCAACAGTACCTGTCGCTACTATAATAAGCATTACCAACATAAGTGCAACAAAGGCAACTTGTATTCTTTTTTGAATTGAAATAATAAATGAAAATCCACTTGTTTGCCATTGCATAAATAGTATTAGCAAGGCTCCAGAAAGGAAGAAAAACATGAAAAATATAGAAAAGGCCATAAAAACATCCGACAAGGAATAGTCTTTATAACTCAGTACTATACTAATATTATTAGCAGGCTTATAGACAAGATGCGAATAATCGCCTTCTTTAAAGAAGGTTTTATTATATAAGGGTTCTTGGAAATGTGTTAATTCGTTTTTATATAGATATTCACCTGAGCGTTTTACGAGATGGCCATTAAGATATTTTGCATAAGAGTATTTATCCATCAATTTCAGCCTGCTATATTCTCTGTCGCTAACCAATAATTCAGGGTAGCCGGGGCCTTCAAAAAACACTTGGGAATATAATTCAATAAATAATGAAGTTTCGCGTATTGGATCATTTGGGAAAAAACGGAAAACACCAAAATATGAAACTCTTCCCAGTTGATTGTCTAAGTAGTGAAAGTGTTTACTGTTAGCTATGGTATATCCTTCATTATCCAAAATTTGAAAGAAGTAATTATAGCAATTTTGAATTTCTCCGGTTTCTTCAATATAAAGGTTTCCCTCAGGCCAGCATGGTATAACCTGTAAATCATATCGACTCCAATATCCATAAAAATAATATTTCTCCAAATGATTGCGTATAGCATCAGGATCAATTTCAGGCATGGTAAGAAGTCGTGTGAGAGTTGCATCATTTGAAATTTGGTTTTCTATTTCCGAAAGATACATTTCTGCAATAGGATCCTCGTCACGCATTAATTGAAAAGAAAGGTTCTCTATCAGTAGTTCACGATTTGATTCTTCTTTTCTAATACTTAAATCGGTCATGATAATACCGGCATAAATAGCAAAGAGACCTGAGAATAAAAGAAAATTTGAATATGAGTGTGACATATGTGGACGCTTATGCAGAAAAATTAAAAGACTGCTGCAAACGATGAAAAATAAAAATGCCCAATCGCTGTCACCAACACCAATTCCGCCAAAAATTAGAATTAGTGTTATTGTTAAAATTAGAAAACTTACAAATAATTGCTTGCGTGAATAATAGATTAGTAAAATAATGATAACACGTTCAAGGACAATTAAGAATGATAATAATAAAAGGGCAACTATTAGGATTTTAATTAATGCGATTAAATCTAAATCAATTATTTTTGTAATTATTAGAGGCCCTGATGAATGGTATGCTAATTTGTAGAATAATTGGTTGATAAAAATCAGTAATATGCTGCATATTATTAAAAAAACAATAAGTGTCAAAAACCATCTCGTTTTCGAAAAAGATCGTTTGTTAAATGATGGTGGAAGTTGATAAAATCTGAAAAACCAAAATGCAATTATAAATATTAATAATGTAAATAGAAGAAAGTGTCCTAATGAAGGGAGTAATTCCGACATTGCAAAATGGTGAGGAGAAAATAGTATGGAGTCTTTTGGAATAAGTGCTTTTTTCCCCCATATAAGGGCATAGTAAATAAAGGAGAAAAATATTGAAGCACCTGCCCATATCAAATTAGAATAGGGATGTTGCAAATAATAGTTTTGCAATTGATGAAGAACTATCCATAATGTTATTAGGGAGAGTAAATAAAATATTCTGCTTATTGGTTCAGTTTTTGGTGGTGGAGTTTTACTTCTAAAGGGTATAAGACTAAATAGATGCTTTCCGTTTTCATCGTTAATTGGGATATATTCGGGTGCCGGGCTTCGGCTGACTAAAATTGAAGGGTCTAATCCGAATTTTGCCGGAAAGCCATCTTCAAGAAATTGGTTTTGATAGGGATATTCCCATTTTAAAAGTGCAAATGCAACCACCAACAAATCACCACTTTGCCAATAATCGGCGAGATACCAGCCATTATCAAGTTTAACAAGTGGGTTTTTGAAATATTGTGGATTAATTCCTTCAATTGGAAGCAAATGGTTGGTCCATGCAAGCAGGTCATTGCCTATGAATACCAAGATGTCATTTTTCTTCAGATTGAGAGAATCGATTTGTTGCCATAATTTCTGATGGGATAATACCTCATCAAAATTTATTGTCTTCAATAGAGTTCTCAGGTCAGAACGCATATTATGCACTAATTTTTCGATATGGTCAGAAGGGAAGCCGGTATCAGAATGTTTTTCTGACCAATATCTGAACATTCCCCCTGTCAGAAGTAAGAGGAAAAAAAGGATTATGCCATGGTACAGTGCTCTGTATTTTTTAAGCATTTTAGTTTAAGTAATATTTATTCCAACCATTTATGCACTCGGCTTTCATTGTAGGCAAAGCGGAAGGATCCAACGACCGTTTGCTTTACTCAGATATAAAGCAGCTTAAATTATATTTGATTGCATATAAAAAAAAACAATTTAAAACTCATGTAAATATATAGATTATTTCCTGCAATAATTATGCAATAATAGTATTGTTGCTACTATCTCTTTATTAAATTGCTTTATTCATGATGATATGGGTCGTTATTAATAATTGAAAGTGCACGATATAGTTGTTCGGCAAATATTAGTCGTACCATTTGATGTGAAAATGTCATTTTTGAAAGACTTAATAAAAAATCAGCCCTATTGTATATTTGCTCCGAAAAGCCATAAGCTCCTCCAATAACAAAAACAAGTCGGCGAAGCCCTTTTATCATTTGCAGCTCCATGAAAGAAGCAAAATCTTTTGATCCCAATTCTTTACCTTTAACATCCAATAATACTACAAAATCGCCTTTGGAAATATTTTTTAAAATCTCTTCCCCTTCTTTTATTTTTATATCTTTTTCAGGAATCTTTTTGCCTTTCTTAATTTCCTTTATATATATTGTTTCAAAAGGGATATACTTTGAAATGCGATCAAAATATATTTTTGTAGCAGTGACCAACCAAGTTGCATTTGTATGGCCGATCATAACTAAATATGATTTCATTACGTATAAAGTTTAAAGAGATGTAAAAAACAAAATAATCTTTATGGTTCCAAATTTGTGGTTTGGTTTTTGCTGGTTAGAGCCTAAAGATTTTATAATTTTCATACAGTAATATTAAAAAGACTAGTATGATTAATGAGTTATGAAATGAAGACAACAGTTTACACATTAATTTTTCTTTTTTCTTTTCTTTCCTTTAATATAGCTCATGGTCAAACTGACGGGACACTTGAAGAAAGTATAATAAGGGCGACAAGGAATGCCAATTCTGTTGAATTGGCAAATTATTTCAATCAACGTATAGAATTGATATTACCCGATAAATCAGGAGTTTTTAGTAAGGAACAGGCACAATTTTTAATGAAGGAGTTTTTCGATTCTTACAAGCCACTTTCTTTTGAGATAATCCATCAGGGGATCCGTGAAAATGCTACCTTTGCAATTGGCAGGTACCATTATAATAATGGACAATTTAGAATATTATTTCTTGCCAAAACCATAGAAAATCAAATGTTAATACATCAAATTCGTATTGAACCTCAGGATGGATAAGAAACTTTTAGTACAATTTATTGAAAATGCATTGAGTGAGGATATTGGTGATGGGGATCATTCAACTCTTTGTTCTATATCTGAAAATACAGTAGGTAAAGTCCAACTTTTAGTAAAGGAAAAAGGAATTCTTGCAGGCCTTGATCTTGCTACTGAAATATTAAAATTTGTTGAACCTGATATTGGTTTAAAAATTTTACTCTCAGATGGGAGTACAATTAAGCCCGGTGATATTGTTTTTATTGCTGAGGGAAAAGTTCATACCTTACTCAAAACTGAGCGCTTAATTTTAAATATAATGCAACGGATGAGCGGGATTGCAACAAAAACAAATGAATATGTAAAGTGCTTGGATGGTTTATCAACAAAAATTCTTGATACCAGAAAAACTACCCCGGGAATTAGAATGTTGGAGAAGGCTGCTGTAAAAATTGGTGGAGGCGAAAACCATCGCTTCGGACTCTTTGATATGATCTTGCTTAAAGATAACCATATAGACTTTGCCGGTAGTATTGAAAAGGCTATAAATGCTGCAAATGAATATCTTAAAAAAACCAACAAAAATTTGAAGATAGAAGTTGAAGTGCGTAATTTTGACGAGTTAAATGAGGTACTTCGTGTTGGAGGCATTGATCGTATTATGCTTGATAATTTTGATATACCTTCTACTTTTAAGGCTGTTGAATTAATTAAGGGACGCTACGAAACAGAATCATCAGGAGATATTACTATTGAAAACTTGCGTGCTTACGGAGAAACAGGGGTAGATTTTATTTCTGTAGGAGCTTTAACTCACCATATCAAAAGCCTTGATATGAGCTTAATAGCTATTTGATTATTTATATTTTTTCAATTTGTTTTTTCAATTTGTTTTTTGAATAAGATAGAAACATAAGAGAACAAAACAAGCTGATTACTTGTTTGATATAGTAATAAGTATTAGCATCGATTACTATCTTTTTGCCTTGCTAATAAGCTAAAAACAGGCTAATCATGTCAAAGTATCAATCAGATTTTAATAATCATAATAAAAAACAAGTAATTGTAATAGGTGGAGGTTTTGCCGGTTTACAATTCGTTCGCAATTTGGACAAAGGCATGTTTAATGTTTTACTTATCGATAAAATTAATCATCATCAGTTTCAACCTTTATTTTATCAAGTAGCCACATCACAAATTGAACCGGCAAGTATATCCTTTCCTTTTCGCAATATTTTCAAAAACCAAAATAATGTTCAGATCCGAATGGCTGAACTATTGCGAATAAATTCCGAGGAACAAACAATAACAACAAATATTGGTGATTTTAACTATGACTTGTTGGTATTGGCAACAGGATGCAAGACTAATTTTTTTGGTAATTCAAATATTCAACAAAATTCTTTCTCTCTCAAAACAACTTATGATGCTATAACAATTAGGAATCATATTCTTCTTACTTTTGAAAAAGTTATGGCTGCCAAAAAAGAAGAGCGTGAGAGTTTGCTGAACCTTGCCATTGTGGGAGGGGGGCCTACCGGAGTAGAGCTTGCAGGAGCTTTTGCTGAGATCAAAAATGAAATACTCCCAAAAGATTATCATGATGTTGATTTTTCTAAGTTTACAATTCGCCTGATCGAAGGTAGTGATAGATTACTTGGAAGTATGAGTAGTCAATCGGGGAAAGCAGCTATGGGCTATTTAAAAAAAATGGGAGTGACTATACAAACCAACACTTTTGTTAAAGAGTATGATGGGGAAATACTTACCTTAAGTTCCAATGAGACTGTTAAGACAAAAAATGTAATATGGGCTGCCGGTGTTACGGGATCTGTAATTGAGGGTTTGTCTGGCTATGCTTTCACTTCACGGGGAAGGTTAAAAGTTGATCGTTATAGTGTTATAGATGGTTATGAAAATATTTATGCACTTGGTGATATTGCTTATATGGAAACTCCAAAGTATCCTGAAGGCCACCCTCAAGTTGCTAATGTGGCGATAAACCAGGCTAAGCTATTGGCAAAAAACTTGAAACGGAAGTTGAAAAACCAAGCTTTAAAAGAGTATGAATATTTTGATTTAGGTTCTATGGCTACAATAGGAAGGAATAAAGCTGTTGTTGACCTTCCTTTTATAAGGTTTAGAGGCTATCTTGCTTGGCTTGTATGGATGTTTCTTCATTTGATGCTGATTTTAAGTGTGCGAAACAAATTGATTATTTTTATTAATTGGGCCTGGTTGTATGTAACAAAAAATACTTCGCTACGATTGATACTTACGCCTCAAAAAACATAAATAAAGATTTTAGCCTGGAGTTTCTTTTTGTGTTAATGGAAATAATCATTTAAAAGATAATTGTAGCCGCAAATAAACTACGGCCTCGCCCCATATTTCGAAAGATGAATTTCAGCATCATATAATTATTTCGTGAAACGGAAATGCGCCTTTGCCTGCCGGGGTGGTTTTGAATGACAGGCATAGGCAAGTTTCCTTTTTTCAATGTTTTTTATTTATAATGGAATTTTAGGTTTATTTTGATGTCTGGGTCTGAGAAGTCACTGTATTCATAAGAATTTGTTCCACTATCAATAATATTCCCCTCATTGTCATATCTTATTGATGTGAAAGTTTCAGACATGTTAATTAAAATTTCCAAAGTATGCTCAGTATTGATGGTTTCAAAATCATGATGGCTACCATTTAAGGCTTCATATTCAATAGTTTCAAAATTCAGTACATCTTTTAACTCTAATTTTTGTTCTAAATGAGTTTCAAGGTGAGTGTATTCTGAGTGTTCCTTTCCTTTTTCATCGGTATAGGCACCATATTTTTGTATGTTTATATTGTTTTGAATAATTGTTAAATCACCTGTTAAATAATTATAGAAAATTGTTTGCCAAACATCGTTACTTATCAATGAGGTTGGTAGATATGGTCCATTTTGAACTTCATAACTGTTTTGAAATTTAGCCTCGGTAACAACTGTATTGTTATCAATCAATTGTTTGTAATTTTCATAGTTTGATATTTTAAAATTCCAAAATGCGCTAATGCTTGAATAATTCATATTCCCCGATATAATAAATTGCTCCTTATTTCCATTACTGAAAATATGGATTGGCGCATTTCCAACCCTGGCAATTACCAAGTCTTGTATATTTATAATTGGCATTGCTTTTATGGTAAATTTCGCATTAAAATTGTTATCGAAATTTATAATAGAAGGGCACTTTTTATTAACAAACAACAGAAATGATGTGTTGTTATATCTTTCTGAATTATGATGATCTTTAGCTTCCAAGAGAATTGAATAATTTAGGGAATCTGTAATTTCCTCAAACATTACTTTTTTATCCTCATAATTATAATAGCCATAATATACCCTGCCATATTCATTTACTTCATTAATGCGCTTATATTCTATTATTAATGGGTTTTTATTGTTGTTATTATTTAAAAACAATATTTTCGAAGCTAAATATGGCACATTAAACTCTATAGTTTCAGCTTCTTCAGGATACTCTTCATCCAGTATATTCCAATTTAATTTATCAACATAGCTTCCTTTGTTTTGTGATTTTATATTTCCTAAGAGATAGGTAAAAGGATTACCTTCTTCAGTGTTTAAAAGTGTGAAATTTTTATTGTCTCCGCTTAATATGTATCTGATATAATCATCATACTCATCGCCAATTGTAGTTGAATGGTTTGAGTCTAAATAACTATTTATATATGTTCTCCAGGATGAACTTAGAGGATAATAAAACATAGCATCTTTAAGAAGTTTTGCAGCATCAAGTTTAATTTTGCTATATGTTCTCATATAATGTAGAAAAGCACTTGAAATGTTTGCATCATAAGAATCAACTGTGAACTTTTCAATTAAGGGAATAAAGCTATAAGAACCATCATCCCATGGCTTGGCAAGTAAGTCGAAAATCGAGCTTAAATTTTTTATTGTTTTTCTTGCTTTCATCAGGTTTATTTCCGGTTCTGTATCTTTCATTTCGTCTGCAGACCAAACCATTCTGTCAGCCAATGGAGCATGGGCTTCTGCAAAGAAATAATTTGATGTTTTAACATCCACAAATGCAGATTGTATAAAATGCATATATTCATGAGCTAAAGTCTTTTTTAACACATCAGCCTCGATGGCAAGCAAGGTGTTTATATAAAAATAAGCATCAGAATATCCTGCTGCAGTAATAAAACCATAAGCCTCTCCAAAGCCTCTAATTCCTGCTAATCCTGAATCTGTATTTTTCACATAAACTGTAAATTTCTTTCTCACCTGAAAATTATTGAGGCCTAAAGAATCAAATTTAGTTATGATTTGTTTCATAAATTCAGCTATATCTTGAATAAGAAGTGGTGTTCCGCCTTTATCAGGATCACAATTAGAGTTGTGCCAAGGCATAAAGTTGTTCATTTTGTAGTTGGTATCATGATAGATATTATAATTACTAATCTCCGGAGAGCCTTCAACATATCTGTATATTATATTTACTTTTTCACTTTCGAGTTTGTGAGAATATTGTGGGTCCTTCAGCCATTCAAAAAAGCCTAATTTCGTGAGGTGGTGGGTACTAAAATAAACTCCATCATGCTTATATGAAACTCCTCCATATTCGAATTCAACCCATTCTTTTATGGTTTCATCATAATACACAGCTTTTATTTCCGGTATTTTAAAATCTTCTATTTCAGAAACATCTATATTCCTTAGTATAATTTCAATAGGATATTCAAAATCACCCTGCAAATCAGTTGAGACATCGTAAACGGAGCTTAGTTTATAGCCTTCAGGAGCTTCAGGAGCATCATGGATTTTTGAAATAGTGAGTTTGAAATCGTGGTCTGCAAATCCTGCCGGAATAATAACTTCTATGCTGTCTCGTATAATACTAAGGCTGTTGTTTTTTACATTTATAATTTCCTCATATAATAGTTCCTCTTCATAAGGAGATATTTTTATTTCTTCGCTAATTAAAGGATCGCAGTTTCCTTCTTGAAGAACACATCTATACCATGCGGTTTGTTGTGGATTAATTACAAGTTCATCATCAGAAAGAGAAAATACATTATCATACAAATCTATATCACTCATTTCTTTTGATAAGATGTTCCAAGAATTTTTATCAATTGAAATTTCCCAATTAATGCTGCCTCGCTTTTTGAAAGGTGAGACTAAGGTAACTTTTTCATCTTTTATTGTTTTGTCTATAAGGTCGTCAGAATAAAGTAAAAAAGATTCAGGGTAAAGAGAGAGCAACTGTTCTTTTTCATTCATAACTGAAATCGTTAAAGCTTCGCTCTCTAAATAACGTATAAGCTCAAAATATAATCCGGGTTCAAAATCATAAGTTGGTGCTGAGTTGTTTAAGATCCGACAATAATATTTTTTTGGACTATCGCCTTCCAACATATTTATCTTTAAAAGAGGATTGCTTTCAATGTCATCATATCCAATGTAGTAGTCGCCTTTATTTGTTGGATATTCAAACCAATAATATTCATTATCAGGATTGCTTAGGCCGGTTAATTCTCTTATATCTATAATAGTTTCTTTATTTGGAAACACTTTTATAATTGAGTCTGTCAAACTCACCTCCTTTTGATAGCCAATTCCATTTCTGTAAATATTTGATTCAGGTATATTATCATAAGTAAACCTGTTTAATGCAAGGTTGAACCATTCTATTTTGTTGCTTAAAAGATCCTTTGGAATATCACCTTGTATTTCATTGTTTAAAAAATTAAGAACATTAACATTTGCCAGGTTTTGAATATCATTTGGTAAATGTGTAATTAAGTTGTTTGCAAAATTTAACTCATCCAGATTATTGAGATAGCAAAGTTCTACTGGGAAGAGTGTTATTTTATTATTTGACATATCAATGGAAACAAGGTTTTTCCAGTTGCCAAAATTTTCTGTTAGCTTAGTTATGTTGTTATTGGATGCGTTAATTGAACTTAAATCTAATTTACTGATAGAATCCGGTAAATAAGTGAGAAGATTATTTGATACATTAAGTCTTGATATTTTGAAATTTCCTATTTCATTAGGAATAGAAGTAAACTTATTATTATAAATATTAAAATAAACAAGACTGTTAGCAAAATTGCCTATTGATGGTGGTACTTCTCCTTCTAATTCATTATTCTGAATATTAAAATAGGAAAGTGATGTCAAGTTGCCAATATCTGCAGGTAATATTCCTGTTAATTTGTTATCATATAATGATAGCTCAGTAAGTTTGGTCAAGTTTGTAATAGATATCGGTATAGGTCCTGAAATATTGTTAAAATATAAACTTAGTGTTTCTAAATTGCTTAAGTTCCCAATACTTTCCGGTAACGTAGAGCTTAAATTACTATGGTTTATATTTAAAATTCTTAGTTTATTTAAATTCCCTATACTTTCAGGAATGTTATCTGAAATATTATTATTGTTCAAATTAAGAGTTTCTAAACTTTGAAGTTCCCCAATATTGTCAGGTAATTTCCCTTCTATAAGGAAGGAAATATCCAAGGTTTTTAAATTTCCCAATTCATTGATTTCTTCAGGTAAAGCAGCTTTTGTATCACTATACGAAGAGTTGGTAATGTATAAAGTCTCTAAGTTTTTTAATTGACAAAATGGTTTTAAATCTATGTCTTCAATAAAAGCATGTAGAGTGAAATTTTTTAATTCAGACAAGTTAGCTACTTCCGGAGAGATGGAACATTTATAATCGATGGGATAATCTCTATTGCCGAGTGATATTCCTACAACTCTGCCTTTACTTAAATGAAGGCCCGGCCAACGGGTATATTTTACAGCTTGATCCCATCCAAATAACTCATTCAAACCTTTAGATATTTCTATAATAGAGTTAAGATCTGTTTCATTTATATGGAAAGGAGAAGTTGAAACGTAAACAATGCTTGCAATAACAGATCTGTAAACTCTTCCTGCATTATCAATAATGGGCAGACCCGGCATTTGGAAATAGCCATTATTAAGACCTCCCCACCCAAAATTTAAGTGATACTTTCCATCAACGTCCACACCATCAATAACTAATGCATGACCTGATTCCCCATAAATAGTTATAAAAACAGGACGCTTATTTACAAGTTCATAATAGATATCATCAAATTCTGATGAACCTTTATAAGCACTATATTTAAAATAATCTTCAAGAACATATTCATAGTTGCCACGGGTTGGATAGCTGCCCGATATTGCGTAATTCATATTCATTGCAATTCCAAGCTGGCGAGAAAGATTTTTATAATCCTCTTCATTCATAGATTCCCAATTGTAATATGTGTTCTCAAAATCGGAACAAAGCTCTCCATATTTCGGGTGGGTAAAACAATAAGAACCTTCTCCATACATCGGGTATTGATGATATGCCATTATTTGTGCAAATGCAGTTGCTACACAACCTGAAGGAGCGTTATCAAATTCACTATGCGAATATTGTCTTAAGGAAATTCCTTTGCTGTCTAACAATGGAGCTATGGGAGGATAGGTGGTTGAACCTTTTAAAAGATTTTTTTCAAAGTAAAAATCTTCACTTTCATAAAATTCAATAAGACTTTTGAAACTTGGGGGTGCGTCGTCAATTTCGAGGGTTCCATTTTCGGAATATCCAATTATAAAATTCGAATTATCATTGCCCGAGATTAATACAAAACCTCCACTTTGGTTTTGATAAATTGTAAGTTCTTTTTTTGCAAAGGCAGGAGACTCGTACTTAACTGATAATTTTACTTCGGAAAGGGAGGAGGACTTTAACAATGATTGTTTGAAAAAGTTTTTTGCTCTTTCTGATCGTGTTTGCGAAAAAGAAGGTTGGGCAAAGAGTAAACCTAAAAGCAGGATTAAGATATTTTTTTTCGAATATGGTATTGATTTATAACAATTGATTTTCATGCTTTTAGTATTAGTGTATTATATATTTCATTACTTTATGCTCATTGTCCTTTCGAATATAAAGGAAGTAAACACCGGGATGTAAGTTGACAGGAATATTTGTTGATGAGTAAATTTCATTTTTAAATATTGAAAGCCCGTTCATGTCATATAAACTAATACATAGACAGCTAACAGCTTTTTCGTCAAACTTAACAGTTAGCATCTCTTTTGTTAAGTATGTATTTATTTCATCAAAAGTAGAATTGTCCCCATAAGAGCTGCTACTTTTATTTTGATCTATAGCAATAGGGATAGATATATTACAGTTGTTTTTATCTGATATTAATAGAGAATATGTTTTTCCAATTTCCGGATATAGAATAAAAGATTGTTCAGTACTTAATACCTCATTGTCTTTAAGCCATTTATAAGAGTATGGTATAGTTCCTCCCCTAATATCATATCCGTATATACTTATTGCAGTTGGCATATTATTTGGCAATGCATCTTCAAAAAGTGTATATCCTTCTATATGTGTTTCTGCCTGTTCGGGTAGGGTCATTTTTATTACAGTTTGTCCATAGCTGTTTAATACTATGAACATTATGGAATATATAAACAATAATTGTTTCATTTTTAAAAATCTTTTATAAAGGAAGTATAAATCTAAAACCTGTGTTATTGGCAAAAAAACAAGTGGGTTCATCGGGATGCCCAGCCCCTCCCCAACATCCTTGAAACCCTGTGGGGTCAATTGCAAATCGGTATTTAATATTTAAATCATAAGTCCATATTGAACCGGCTGTATAATCACCGCCTCGCACTACCTTTTTAACTCCGCTAATTGGCCCTTTTGGGTTAATAGTTGTTTCAAACATGTCGCCATTAGGCATTGTGACCAATTCCGGCTTTGTTTCATAAATTTCGCTATGCCAATTATTACACCATTCACTTACATTACCTGTCATATCATATACTCCTAAAGAGTTGGGCTTTAATGTTGCTACATTTTGTTTTCCTGAGCAATTATGAGAATACCATGCTACTTCCTGAAGATCATTGCTTCCCGAAAATTCAAATTCATTTCGGTTTATACCTCCTAAGGCTGCATATTCCCATTCTGCTTCTGTGGGGAGACGAAAGTTATAATTAAGCTTAGCTTTTAATTTTGGAAGAAATTCATCATTAATTTCGTTCCAGGTTACATAACTTACAGGAAGATTAAGGTTTTTGTATTCGACCTCAATTTCTTCTAAGCTTTGTGTATCACTATATTTTTTATAAGGAAGGTCTTTTATTATTTCAAGCCACAATGAGTTTGTAACTTCTGTTTCACACATATAGTAAGAATCAAGCATAGCGCTATGTCCCCATCGTGAGCCCGACATATCTGAGTCACCAAGCCAAAAGCTGCCGCCTTCAACATAAACCATTGAAAATTTGGTTTCACCAACTATGAAATTTATTCTTGGGGCACCTTTTTGCTTTACCTTAATGCTATGGCTTTCTGTACCTGAAACAAATGTGATTGTAGCCTCTCTTGGGATGTATAGATTTTCATCAACTCCTATTACTAATCCCATTTTGGATTTTTCGCCAACCCAGCTTGCTAAATTAATCCAATCGCAATCTGTTGTTGCATTCCATTTGTTGTGTGAGTCAATTATGACTAAATATGCATTTTTATTGCTTTTTGAAATAGATATTTCATCAATGTTTTCTGATGGGTTATTTTTGAAATTTATAAAAAATGTCTTATTAGGGTCTGGTTTATAAGGGTTTTTAGGATCATCGGGATTGACAATTGGATTATTTGGATCATTTGGTTCTTCTTGAGACTTTTTACATGAAAACAAGAAGTTGCATAAAAGAATTATTAAAATAAAATGAAAAGGTTTTAGTGACTTCATTTTTATTATAGTTTAAAAACAATTTAGTTCTTTATTGCATACGAGACTCCCTGTCCGGATGTTTAGAAAAACACTAAATTTTTTATTATTTTTTTTGAATGTAAAAAGAATAAAAAAGGGGCTGTCTCATAAAAAAGACAGCCCCTTTTTTTTATTAGCAGTTTAAAAATTTATTTTTTATAATCTACTGTTATTGTTTCTATAGAACCATCGGGAAGGTGGTTTAAGTCGGCAAATCTGGCACTTCTCAACCAGGTTTTTCCTGATATTTCACTATCATGGAAGAATAGATACCATTTCCCTTTAAATTCTACAATTGAGTGATGGGTGGTCCATCCTATAACAGGATTTAGTATGACGCCTTTATAAGTGAATGGTCCATAAGGGTTATCACCAATTGCATAGCAAATTTTATGAGTATTACCTGTAGAATAAGTGAAATAATACTTGCCATTGTATTTGTGCAACCACGATGCTTCAAAAAACCGTCTTTCATGATCACCCGCCAAGAGTGGTTTCCCATTTTCATCAAGAATAACCACGTCTTTTGGTTCTTCGGCAAATTGAAGCATATCATCACTTAGCTTTGCAATTTTTGCACAAAGAGCTGGTTCATTATCGGCCGGTTCGACACCACATTCAAGTGCTTTATTGTCTCTATAACGTTGTAATTGCCCACCCCAGATTCCTCCGAAATACATATAGTAGTTTCCATCTTCTTCATAAATACATGGGTCCATTGAATAACTACCATACATTGGATGAGGTTCTGGAATGAAAGGTCCTTCGGGTTTGTCACTTATTGCAACTCCTATGCGGAAAATATCATTTTTGTCTTTCAATGGAAAATAGAGATAATATTTTCCGTCTTTATGTGCACAATCACTATCCCAAAGCTGGCGTCCTGCCCATGGTATATCTTTTACATCTAGGGCTTTGCCATGATCTGTTACTTCACCATCAACATCATCCATTGAGAATACATGATAATCCCTCATATCGAAATGAGATCCAAGGTCATCTTCCGGAATTCCGGCATCAATATCATGTGATGGATAAATGTAAAGTTTACCGTCAAATACATGTGCTGCCGGATCGGCAATGTACATGTGTTTTACTAAATGATCTCTTACCATATTAAAGTATATTTTTAAATTAATTAATTATTCAGTTGCCATCATTCTTCTTGCACTAAGTTCTTTTTCAAGCATTATCTCCTTTGATTTATCAATTTCATAAAAAAGAAGACAAACAATTGCTACTAAAAAGGTGATGGTAGGATAAATACTCATAGTCATTAAAATACCATTAACTGCTTGTTCCGATTGAACAATAATAGCTCCTTCTGCAGGTGGTTGATATCCATAAAATGATAATATTGCAGCAACCAAAGCTCCTCCAATGGCTAATCCGGCCTTTAGTCCGAATAGCATAGCTGAAAAGATAATTGCTGTTGCACGGCGGTTGTTTTTCCATTCCGACCAGTCGGCGACATCGGCAATCATTGCCCACAACAGTGGAGTTGTAAGTCCATAAGAAAATCCATGCACAATTTGACAGATATAAACCAGACCAATAGATTTTGGACTAATAAAATAGAACATGAATTGTGCCAATGTTGCAACAGTTAATGCTACAATAAATAAGTCTCTTTTTCCAAATTTATCGGCAATTGGTTTTGATAGAGCTATTGCTATTATCATCAAGACAATACCCGAGGCATTAAAAATTCCAAAGCCTATAGAAGCAGGGTTGTCAGGAAGGCTTACAGGGGTTAGTCCCATGCCGGTGAGACCACTGTTGAGTCCATTTATCATTCCAAAAAATCCAATTTTCTGTAAGAACTCGTTCAGATCATCTCCACTTAGATAATTCTCAAAATAATAGATATAATTTCCACCTTTGAGAGCAAGGGTGATAAAAATAAAGACCGTTACTATCAGCATTATTACCCATGGTTTATTTTTGGATAAATCAAGCAGGTCTTGTTTTACACTTGTTTTTTGCTCAGGTGGCGGGGCGATTCTTTCTTTAGTGGTTAAAAAAGTAATGATGAAACAAATAACACCAATAGCTGCAAATATACCCATCACATATTCAAAGCCAACAGCACGATCGCCATCACCAACAATTAGAACTAAAGGCAGAAGAATAACCTGTACTATGAATTGTGCAATAGTAACAGCAATAAATCTGTATGAAGAAATACTGTTACGATCGGCCATATTACCGGTTAGAACACCACTCAAAGTTGAATAAGGCAAATTGTTTGCTGCATAAACCAATACTAAGAGAATATAGGTTATTAATGCATAGGCAACTCTCCCTCCCGGGCTGAAATCAGGTGTGCTAAATGCCAGAATTGCTACAGCTCCAAATGGTACTGAAGTCCATAATATCCAGGGGCGGAATTTTCCCCAACGGGTGTTGGTACGGTCGGCAATTACGCCCATAACAGGGGTAAATAGTGCTCCAACCATTCCTCCTACAAAAATAATGACAGCAGCAATATCTCCCTGTATTTTAAATACATCGGTATAAAAGTAGGCAAGGAAGGTCATTAAAGTTTGAAAGATCAGGTTAGCTGCAAAGTCTCCAAGACTATAACCAACTTTTTCAAGTACAGATATTTTCTGTGTTGTGGTGTTCATAATATTACAAGGATTAAATTAACTACATTGAACATATCCGAAAACCATCTGTTTGTTATGGTGGAATAGCATGTTAACAGCAATGTTTAAGTTTTCTCAGATATGTTTTTTTAAAAAATATATATTTGATATAATATCAAATTTAATAGGATATCAATAATTATTAGTAGCAACTCAATTTTTTTACACTAAAAAGATGAAAATTTCCTCCTTTAGGAGCTTTTAAAGCATAGAAAACCCTTATAGCAAACATATAATCTTTGTTTTAAAAAGGATTGCTATGTTATTTGGAAAAGTTTGTTTTGCTATAATCTTTTTATTTGTGTCTTTTTTTAAGTTCTTTAATTAAATCTTCAATACCTTGTCCTTCATTAGTTAACAGAACTATTAAATGATATAAAAGATCAGCTCCTTCATATAAAAAGTTCTCTTTATCACCTGCAACAGCTCCTATTATTGTTTCTACAGCTTCTTCTCCGACTTTTTGTGCAATTGCCCGTGTCCCTTTATTGAATAAGGAAGTGGTATATGAGCCCTCAGGCATGTCGGTTTTTCTTTTTTCTATAAAATCCTGCAAATATTTTAAAAAGAGTATTTCTTCAGATTTATTAATCTCATTCCAGCAGGTATCGGCACCGGTATGACAGGTGGGGCCTTGTGGCACACATTTTATAAGTAGCGTATCATTGTCACAGTCGGAATTAATTGATACAACGTTTAAAAAATTACCCGATTCTTCTCCCTTTGTCCATAAACGTTGTTTTGAGCGACTGAAAAATGTTACTTTGTTTTCTTTTTGTGTTTTTTCCAATGCTTCAGCATTCATATAACCCAACATTAAAACAACTCCGGTTGTGCTATCTTGTATAATAGCAGGTACGAGTCCATCTGTTGATTTTGAAAAATCTATTTTCATATTTTCATATTTGTGAATATAATCGAAATCCTATTGTGTAGTATCGGTTTTTTATTTTACCCTAATACCTTCATTTCGTAAGTATTCTTTTAGTTTAGGTATAGAAATCTCATTAAAATGAAATACGCTGGCTGCTAATGCTGCATCGGCTTTACCTTTAGTAAAAGCATCTTTAAAATGTTCCATTGTGCCTGCACCTCCCGAAGCAATGACAGGAATTGAAAGTATATTATTTAATTCTGCAAGTGCATCATTGGCAAAACCTTCTTTTACTCCGTCGTTATCCATACTTGTAAAAAGTATTTCTCCGGCTCCGCGGTCTTCAGCTTCTTTTGCCCATGTAAAAAGCTCTTTATCAGTAATAACTTTTCCACCGCTAATTGTAACAAGCCAGTTGTTTTTTATATCATTCTTTTTTGCGTCTATTGCTAAAACAATATGCTTACTACCAAGTTTTTCAGATAAGTCATTGATCAGTTGTGGGTTGCGTACAGCTGCTGAGTTGACACTAATTTTGTTTGCACCCATTTTCAATAAGGTTTCTGCATATCTTAATTCAGAAATACCCCCGCCAACAGTAAAAGGGATATTAATATGATTTGCAATGCGATCAACAAGATTTAAAAATATATCGCGTCCTTCAATTGAGGCATTAATATCTAAAAGAACAAGTTCATCGGCACCCTGTTTTGCATATATTTCTGCCAATTCAACAGGATCACCAACTTTTTTTAGCTTTACAAAATTAACTCCCTTAACTGTCATGCCTTTTCTAATGTCAAGACAAGGTATTATACGTTTAGTAAGCATTAAATTATATTATTGATATTAAAATATAGACAGCAAATTTAAGAAATATATTTTTCTAATTCTTTCATGCTTATCCTTCCTTCATAAATTGCTTTGCCGAAAATAACCGCCGGTATATTTGATTCATGTAACTTTATTATATCATCCATTTTACTAACCCCTCCACTTGCTATCAGATATAGATCAGGAAACTGCTTTAAAATTCTTGTATAAAGTTCAATTGAGGGACCCTGCAGCATCCCATCGCGACTAATGTCGGTGCAAATTGTTTTTGTTATTCCTTTTTTTATGTAGTCATTTAAAAATTCAAATAAATCTAACTCCGAGGTTTCAAGCCAACCCGAAATAGCAATTTTTTCATCTTTTACATCGGAGCCCAGAATTATTTTTTCCGAGCCATATTCTTTAAGCCACTTTTCAAATTCATTAGGATCCTTAACAGCAATACTGCCACCGGTAACCATTTTTGCACCACTATTAAATGCAATTTTTAAATCCTTGGAAGTTTTAAGCCCACCCCCAAAATCTATTATCAAAGAGGTTTTTGAAGCAATGGTTTCAAGAGTTTTATAATTAATAATTTCACCGGCTTTTGCACCGTCTAAATCTACAATATGTAATCTGGTAATACCATGTGCTTCAAATTCTTTTGCGACCTCCAGGGGGTTTTCGTTATAAACCTTTTTTGTATTGTAATCACCCTTGCTTAGTCTTACACACTTACCATCTATAAGATCAATGGCCGGAATTAATTCTATTTTGTTCATTATTCTTTTTATTGATATTAGCTTATGTTTTTATTTTTTACGTATATAAATATTAATTGGTACTCCTGTAAAATCCCAGTTTTTACGTATTTGATTTTCAAGGAATCGTTTGTAAGCTTCCTTTATATATTGAGGCAAATTACAAAAGAAAGCAAATGATGGAGGTACAGAGGGTAATTGAGTAATAAATTTGATTTTTATGTTTTTGCCTTTATATGATGGTGGTGGCGTCTTTTCTATAATAGGTAAAAGATAATCGTTGAGCTGTGATGTAGGGATACGAACTTTTCTACTTTCATATACTTTTATACCTTCTTCCAATGCTTTAAAAATTCTTTGTTTGTGAATCGCTGAGGTGAATATTATTGGGAAGTTAGTGTAAGGGGCAGTTTTTTCTCTTATACTTTCGGCGTATAACTTGGTACTTTTACTATCTTTTTCTTGAACAAGGTCCCATTTGTTGATAAGAACTACTACTCCCTTTTTGTTTCGTTCAATAAGGTTGAAAATTTTATGGTCTTGGCCTTCAAAACCCCTGGTAGCATCAATTAGCAGAAAGCAAACATCTGAGTTTTCTATTGCTCTGATCGCCCGCATTACAGAATAAAATTCAAGATTTTCACGTACTTTACTTTTTTTACGGATGCCTGCGGTATCAATTAATAAAATATCATGTCCAAATTTATTATAACGAGTATGAATACTGTCGCGGGTTGTGCCTGAAACCGGTGTTACAATATTTCTTTCCTCTCCAATGAAAGCATTTATAATTGAAGATTTTCCTGCATTGGGGCGACCAACAACAGCAAATCTCGGAAGGTCTTTTTCATCTTCAGGTTTTTTCTTTTTTGGCAAGGCTTCAACTAAGGAATCAAGAAGATCACCGGTACCTGATCCACTTGTTGCCGATATAGGAAAAAGATTTTCTAAGCCTAAAGAATAAAAATAGGATGATTCAGGGATTTTGTCAAAACTATCTACCTTGTTAACCACAACAAAGGCTTTTTTATTTGATTTTCTAATTATACTTGCCACTGTTTCATCTAAATCAGTAATGCCGGTTTGAACATCAACAACAAAGAGCATAACATCAGCCTCTTCAATCGCTATTATTACTTGCTCTCTAATAGGTTTCTCAAAAGCGTCATCGGTATTAGTGGCATAACCACCTGTATCTATTATTGAAAATTCAACACCATTCCAAGTGGTTTTTCCATATATCCGGTCACGGGTTACACCACTTATTTCATCCACAATTGCATGCCTTTGACCTGTAAGACGATTAAAAAGCGTTGATTTTCCTACATTGGGCCTGCCTACTATTGCAACTATATTTCCCATTTTTATTTTACCTACTTAAAAAAAACTAATTATTATAACCAAATTGTTTTAATAGCTGATCTTCATCTCGCCAGTTTTTTGATACCTTAACAAATAATTTTAAAAACACTTTTTTGTCAAGAAATTTTTCAATGTCTTTTCTTGCCTGAGTTCCAAGCTTTTTTAAAGCTTTTCCTTGATGTCCTATTAAGATTCCTTTTTGAGAGTCGCGTGCAACATGAATTATTGCCTCTATTTCAGTATGCTTGTCTTTTTCCTTAAAACTTTCAATTTCAACCTCTGTAGAATAAGGAATCTCCTGCTGGTAATAAAGAAGAATTTTTTCTCTGATAATTTCAGAAACAAAAAAACGTAGCGGTTTATCCGTTAATGCGTCTTTATCAAAATACGGGGGTGATTCAGGTACTACTTCTAAAATCTTTTTAAAAAGAGTGTCTATATTAAATTTATGTAAGGCTGAAATTGGAAATATTTCAGCATTTGGTAATAAGTCACTCCATAAGGATATTAATTCTTCTAATTTTTCTTGATTAGAAAGGTCTATTTTATTTATAAGCAAAAAAACAGCCACCCCACTTTTTTTCACAGAATCAATGAAGTCAATATTTTTTCCCGGTTTTTCAATAGTATCTGTAATAAAAAGAATTACATCTGCATCAGAAAGGGCCGATTTACTGAAACGAAGCATCGATTCTTGTAACTTATATCCAGGATCTAACACCCCCGGGGTATCAGAAAAAACCAATTGATAGTCCTCTTCGTTCACAATACCTAATATTTTATGACGTGTTGTTTGTGATTTAGGAGTGATAATACTTAAGCGTTCTCCCACAAGTAAATTCATTAATGTTGATTTACCAACGTTAGGATTTCCTACTATACTGATAAAACCGGACTTATGTGCCATAATAAATAGTATTCACGTATATTTTTGCTGCAAAGTTACTATATATTACACTGTTCTTTGATTTTTTTCTTTGAAAGTTGATATTGAAATATTGATAAAAGATTTTTTTAAATTTGCTTGTAACAGTATCAAGCTTGTATTTTATGAAATTTGAATGAAATCTTAAAACAGCAAATTTCCATTAAAGCAAAAACAAAACATAGTTTTTATTGTTATTGTGAGTACAATAGGTGTTGAGGATTAGGCGTTTTACATTTTTTAACTGAAAGGCTTGCTTGCAAAGTTTGGAGGATAACATTTATTCTCTATCTTTGCACCCGCATTTTTCCCTTAACCGTTGCCTGTTTATGTTTTTTTGATTTTTATTTATTATTTGTTTTTTTGTAGAATAAATAATATTTTATATAAAGATATTCGTTCTTTGACAATACT
>CAZODA010000012.1:0-64729 GCA_964578485.1 uncultured Alkalitalea sp.
ATAGGGGTATGAATATTTACAAAACCTTTTGAGGTGAAAAATTTGTGTATAGCAAAGATCATGGCATGTCTAACTCTTGCAATAGCACTAAAAGTATTAGTACGAAATCTTAAGTGGGCCTTTTCTCTCAAAAACTCCAAGGTATGTCTTTTAGGTTGCAAGGGGTATTCATTAGCATCACAATCGCCAAGGATTTCAATTTTTTTTGCCAGCAATTCAACATTTTGGCCGCTTCCCTGCGATAATTGCAATACTCCTTCAACTGCAAGTGAGGAGCCTGTAGTAACACGACGCAGGAATTCTTCTCCAAATTTTTCAACATCGGCTACAATTTGAAGGTTATGAATAACAGAACCATCATTTAAAGCAATAAAATTTACTTGTTTACTACCTCTACGCGTCCTCACCCATCCTTTTATAAGAAAAGTCTTTCCGGCCTGATCGCTCTTGAGGATATCAACAATTTTCGTACGTGACATTTTATATCTAATATTTATCTTTTTTTACTCTATTAAAACCATTAAGTGTTCTTTCGGAACTTTTTCTCCTTTTTTTACATATACCTTTTTTATTTTACCATCAAAAGGCATCAAGACTTCATTCATCATTTTCATAGCCTCCAGAATCAGGAGAGTTTGTCCTTCTTTCAGTATATCACCTTTTTTCACTTTAAGTTCAACTATGGTTCCCGGTATATAAGATTTAACCTCCTTAGGATTGGGGGCCTCATATGGTTTTCTCATGCCATATTTTACGGTAAGGAGGGTTTTATATTTTCTCGCAGTGACAGCAAAGTCAACTAATTCCATTTTTTTTTCTTCCATGTTTTTGAATTTTAAAATGGTGGTAGTCCATGTTTTTTATGTGGTCTCTGATCGCTTTTATTAGCGGAAACCTCGATGGCATGCAATAAAAGTTCTCTTGTTTCTGATGGTTCAATAACCGAATCAATATATCCCTTAGCCGCAGCTACATATGGATTTGCAAAACGCTCTATATACTCTTGGACTTTTGCCTGTCGCACTTCTTCCGGGTTTTCTGCTTCTTGAATTTCTTTTTTAAATATTATATTGGCAGCTCCTTCCGGTCCCATAACCGCAATTTCGGCTGTAGGCCATGCAAACATAAAGTCGGCTCCAAGGTGTCGCGAGTTCATTGCAATATATCCACCTCCATATGCTTTTCTTAAAATAACTGTAATTTTTGGAACTGTTGCTTCAGAATATGCATATAATACTTTTGCACCATGTCGGATAACACCTGCATGTTCTTGATCAACTCCCGGCAGATAACCGGGCATATCTTCAAGGGTAATTATAGGGATATTAAATGCATTACAATACCTGATGAAGCGAGCTGCTTTATCTGAGCTATCACAATCGAGTACTCCGGCGAGTACTAAGGGTTGATTGGCAACAAAGCCTGTCGTATGGCCATTCATACGTCCAAATCCTATCACAATATTAGGTGCGAAAAACTCATGCACTTCCAAAAAATCAGAGTCATCTACAATTGCATTTATAACATCTCTTACATCATAAGGAAGCTTTGGATCGGCAGGAATAATATCCTCAATTTTTCCTTCAAATTTAGGTTCTCTTGGAGGGAAAGTTTTTGCTTTTTGTGAATTATTCCATGGTATAAAGGAAATAAGTTTTTTTATCTGTTCAAAACACTCCAGTTCACTTTCAGCAAAGAAGTGTGCATTGCCGGTAATTTCGGCATGAACTTTTGCTCCTCCAAGTTCTTCCATTGAAATCTCCTCACCCAATACAGTTTTTATCACATTAGGGCCTGTAATAAACATTTTTGAAATTTGATCAACAACAAAAACAAAATCTGTGAGAGCGGGTGAATAAACAGCACCTCCGGCACAGGGTCCCAGTATTACCGATATTTGTGGTATTACTCCTGATGCAATGGTATTACGATAGAATATTTCACCATATCCGGCGAGCGAATTAACGCCTTCCTGTATTCTTGCTCCTCCTGAATCGTTGATACCAATTAATGGCACTCTCATTTTTAATGCATGATCCATAATTTTTGTAATTTTACGGGCATGCATTAATCCAAGTGATCCTCCGGCCACTGTAAAGTCTTGTGCAAAAATGCAAACCGGAGCTCCATAAATAGTGCCGGTTCCAATAATTACTCCATCACCATGTAATTCCTTTTTATCCATACCGAAGTCTCTTGCTTCGTGTTCAACAAAAAGGTCATACTCGGTAAATGATTCATTATCAAGAAGTGCTAAAATTCGGGAACGTGCAGTCATTTTCCCCATTGCCATTTGTTTTTCTATGGCTTTTTCACCACCTCCCATTTGAACTCTTTCTCTTCTTTTTCGAAGATCCAAGATGTGTTTTTTCAATGACATACTATACAAGTTTTAATTAACACGCTGTCTTACAATCAAATATGCATAAACAACGGACTTTTTAAAGTTACATAATTACAAATTATAAGCTCAATTATCTGCATTTTTTGTATTTATTTTTTTCTTATCAAAGAACAACTTGATGCTCAACACTATTTGTTAAAGTCGTTCACATATATTAAAAGCTTATATTTTTTCTAATTTTCAAATACAAATTTTGCAGAATTTTCAAGATCTACCCTTTCTATATTCACTTTTAATTAAATAATAATTAAAGTTCAAAATTAAAAATATAATTTCACTTAATAAAGGTTTATTTGGGTGCTTTATAATATAAGAATACTGAGATAGCGGCAAAGACAAAGTTAGGTATCCAAACGGCCAGCCATGGGCTCATATTTCCATTTACAGCAAAAGTTGTTGACACGGTCATAAAAAGTATGTATCCGAAACTCAGGGCTATGCCAATTCCAATATGCAGTCCCATTCCTCCTCTAACCTTTCGTGATGCCAATGACAATCCCATAATAGATAAAATAAATGCAGAAAACGGAGATGCTCGTCGTCTATGTTTTTCAATAAGGAATTCTTCAACATTTCCCACTCCTCTTATTTGTTGTTCTTTAATATATGCATCTAATTCCGGCGAGGTCATTGTTTCAAAAAACTTTCTTTCTTCCTTAAAATCAGATGGTTTCATATTAAGAACAGTGTCCATTCTTTCACCTTCGGTAATAATTTGCTGATTTTGTGAGAGGTATTCACGTTTCACGAAATTCCGCAGCGACCATCCTGTTGTTGCCGTATCATAAACAGCCGATTGTGCAGAAATTTTCACTTTAAGTTTTTTACCATCAAATATTTCAAGGCTAAAGTCATCTCCCACCTCACGTAACGATGAATAGCGTCGGACATATACAAAAACTTCAGGTTCAATTTGCATATGTATATTTGTCATTCCTGTTTCTCGTCTCTTTTTTATATAGGTATTTTCAAAATCCAAACGCACTTTATTTGCCGGTGGGATTACATAGGCCCCAAGAACAAAAGAAAATGAACCTATAATAAAAGCTCCTACCAGGTAGGGTATTAACAATCGCCTAAAGCTTACGCCACTTGATAGGATAGCAATAATTTCGGTTTGATATGCCATTTTTGACGTAAAAAAAATTACGGCAATAAACACAAACAATGGAGTAAATAAATTGGCAAAATATGGAATAAAATTGGCGTAATAATCAAAGATAACAGCCTGAAGGGGGGCAGAATTTTCAAGGAAATCATCAATTTTCTCTGCCATATCAAACACCACTGATATACTAATAATCAAAAGGATAGCGAAAAAAAATGTTCCTAAAAATTTTTTAAGAATATATATATCAAGAATTTTAAAGCACAAAAACTTGTTGGTTCTATTTTTCATCCTATTGAACTTCTATTAGTCATTATTAAAGGGACAAAAATATTATAATCTTTGCATAAATTGCCTAATGGCTTTCTCTTTCCATGCAATAAAGGTGCCTTTCACTATATTTTTACGTGCTTCTTTCATCAGCCATTGATAAAAAGCAAGGTTATGTATTGAGGCTAATTGCGGTCCCAACATTTCTCCTGCAACAAATAAGTGTCTCAAATAAGCCTTTGAATATAGAGTATCAAAGGTACAAATTCCCATGGGATCTATATTTGAAAAATCATCTTTCCATTTTTTATTTTTAATATTAATTATTCCTTGTGAAGTAAAGAGCATTCCATTTCTTCCATTCCTTGTAGGCATTACACAGTCGAACATATCAACTCCCAAACTTATGGCTTCGAGTAAGTTTGCTGGATTTCCGACTCCCATAAGATATCGCGGTTTATCGGTAGGAAGTATTTCATTTACTACTTCCACCATTTTATACATAAGATCTTCAGGTTCACCAACTGCAAGGCCTCCAATAGCATTTCCCACACATTGCTCTTCAGCAACAAACTGTGCCGATTGTTTACGTAAATCCGAAAAAGCTCCTCCTTGAACAATAGGGAAAAAAGCCTGTGAATAGCCATACATGGGTTCGCTTAAACGAAATTGCTCAAGGCCTCTCAACAACCAACGATGTGTTAATTCCATTGATTTTTTCGCATATTGGTAATCAGAATCTCCCGGAGGACATTCATCAAAAGCCATTATTATATCGGCTCCAATAGCACGTTGGATATCAACTATTTTTTCGGGAGAAAAAAAATGATATGACCCATCTATATGAGATTGGAATTGAGCACCCTCCTCGCTCAGTTTTCGTTTATGACTGAGCGAAAACACCTGAAAGCCTCCACTATCGGTCAAAATTGGTTTTTCCCATGCAATGAAGCGATGTAAGCCGCCTGCTTGTTGCAGGATTTCTATTCCCGGTCTAAGATATAAATGATAAGTATTTCCTAAAATTATCGTAGCATTTACTTGTTCTTTCAGATCCTTTACATGTATTCCCTTCACAGAACCTACAGTGCCAACAGGCATAAAAACCGGAGTTTCAATTGCTCCGTGTTCAGTAATAATTTCTCCTGCCCTGGCTTTAGAGCCGCTATCATTTTTCAACAGTTTAAAATCCATTGATTTCTTTCAAATGAGTATTACAAAATTCCATCATTTTTTAATGATAATTATTTACAATATCTGATAAATAGTATCATATCTGATTAAGACCGAAACTATTCTTTTTCCGGCAAAGATACAATTTGCCATCGAAATATTATTTATTTGCATGAAAAGGAAAAAAATTGCACTTTTGGCACAAAATATTGAAGATGTTTACTGAATTTATATCCCTGTCACCGGTTCAATTGGCCATATTCTCTATATTCTTTATAAGTTGGCTAATTCAAATACGTTTTCTATTGGTTCGTGTTCGTCCTTTGGCATTTTTCAAACCCTGTTATGATGAAGTATCCAATTCAAAACGTCCTGTTTCAGTAATTATCTGTGCTAAAAATGAAGCGGAAAATCTTCAAAAATTTTTACCTCTTATTTTAACTCAAAACTATCCTAATTACGAAGTAGTAGTAGTTAATGATTGTTCAGAGGATGATTCGGAATTAATCCTTGCCGGGTTAAAAGAAAAATATTCTCATCTATATTACACCAATATTCCCATTGACCGAAAGTTTCGTCACGGAAAGAAGCTTGCTTTAACTATTGGTATAAAAGCAGCGCGTAATGAATATTTAGTACTTACTGATGCTGATTGTTATCCTAGATCTGAACATTGGTTATCTGAAATGATGAAAGGGTTTAATAATAGTGAGCGCGATATTGTTCTTGGTGTTGGTTGTTACAAAAAAGAAAGAGGTTTTACAAATCTCTTGACCCGTTATGATACATTTTTCACTGCCATTCAATATTTGGGTTTTGCTTTAAGCGGGAACCCATATATGGGAGTTGGTCGCAATCTTGCTTATAAGAAAAAATTATTTGTTAAAAATAATGGATTCAGAAACCACAGTCATATTCTCTCGGGCGATGACGATCTTTTTGTTCATGAAGTTGCCAACAAAAACAATGTATCAATTGTAATAAGGCCTAATGCTCAAACACTTTCAATCGCACCCGAAAGTTTAAAACAATGGAAAAATCAAAAATCCAGGCATCTTTCAACAGCTCCGTATTACAAATTCAACATAAAAACTGAGTTAATAAGTGAATCATTATCCCGACAATTATTAATATACCTCGGTATAATATTAATTATTATTAATACTTTTGTTATTTTTACAGCAGTTACGATAATAATAAAGTATTTAATTCAGTTTTTTTTCTGGAAGCGTATTTCAAAAAAGCTGTCACAGAAAAGATTTGAATTAAAGATGTTTATTTTTGATATTATACATCCATGGTTTTTACTATGGGCATATTCAGCTTACTTTTTTAGTAGAAATAGAAATAAATGGAAATAAATCCCAATCTTTCAGATAAGGCAAAATATGATCTAAAGCTTGTAATAAGAGCTAAGGATGGTGATCAAAAGGCGTATGCAGAATTGATGGCTCGCTACAAGGATGCCATATATTTTATGCTTTTAAAAATGATCAACAATAAAACTGATGCAGAAGATTTGACAATAGAGGCCTTTGGAAAAGCTTTCAAGAATCTTGCTCAATATTCTCCCAAATATGCATTTAGTACTTGGCTTTTTAAAATTGCATCAAATAATTGTATTGATTATCTTAGGAAGAAGCGTTCGAACATGGTATCTATAGATAGTCAATATTACAGCGACAAAGAAACAGAATCCAGGATACACCTTAAAGATGACACTCCTGATCCTGAGGAGCATCTAATACGGGCTCAAAAGGCTGTTTTAATGCGTACTGTTGTCAAAAAGCTAAAGCCCAGATATCGCACATTAATAGAACTTCGTTATTTCAAAGAGTATTCTTATGATGAAATTTCCAAGGAGCTTGATTTACCTCTTGGAACAGTAAAAGCTCAACTTTTTAGGGCTCGTGAGCTCTTGTTCAACACTTTAAAAAACTCTGAAGTAAAAAAATAATCTGCATAAGCCGGTTTAATATGAATCAGCTTTTAGTAAAATATTTTCCAAAGCTAAGCGATCAGCAGACAAAAAAGATCTTATCTCTTGAAGGAATTTATAGGGAATGGAACAATAAAATCAATCTTATTTCAAGAAAGGATATAGACAATTTTTTTATTCATCATGTTTTACATTCTCTTTCTATTGCAAAACTCCTTCAATTCAAGTCTAAATCTCATGTTATTGATGTAGGAACGGGTGGAGGTTTTCCCGGTATTCCTTTATCCATAATATTTCCGGAAACTTCTTTTACCCTAATAGACTCAATTGGTAAAAAAATTAAAGCAGTAGAAGAAATAATAAAACAATTGGAACTTAGCAATACTGTAGCAGTCAGGGTACGTTCAGAATCTTTTAAGGCAAAGTTTGATTTTGTTCTTGGTCGTGGCGTTTCCTCTTTACCGGAATTTCATAAAAGAACCCGTCATTTAGTTTCCGCCCATCAAAAAAACGCTATTTCCAATGGTATTTTATATCTTAAGGGAGGTGATATTTCGGGTGAGCTAAAGTCTTTTGGTCGTATGGTATCAGTTATAGACCTAAGCAATTACTTTCAAGAGTCATTTTTTGAAACAAAGAAAATAGTTCATATTTCGGTTTAATTTTATGTTGGTTTTATAATATTTCATTTATCTATTTTTCAAAATCTATCCTAACATAATTCTTATCTCATCATAAAAATAAAAGGAAAACTTTTGCTTTGAACAAAAAATAATCTATTTTTGCACTCCTGATTCTGAAGATTACATCTATATAAAATTAAAAATTACGATGAAACGGACATTTCAACCATCAAACCGAAAAAGAAGAAACAAACATGGTTTCCGCAGCCGAATGGCTACTCCGAGTGGTCGGCGTATTATTGCCGCCAGGCGTGCAAAGGGACGTAAAAGTCTTTCGGTATCTGACAAGATGAGACAAAGATCATAATAAAACCTTCTTTATCCTAAAATTTGAAAGGCTGCCTTAAGAGGCGGTCTTTTTTTTTATCTATGGATAAAAAGCTTAATAATTTATATTATTTTTGATCCTGATATTAAAAACAAACTGATATGTCACGTTGGAGTCTATTGGTTAATAAATCTATTTGGAAGCATATTGGAATATTGATTGGTATTTTTCTTATTCTTCTAATTTCTGTATTTTTCTTTTTTCGAGTTTACACTTTACATGGTCAAAGTGCTCCTGTTCCTGATTTTACCGGTCTTACAGAATCACAGCTACAACATTTGATTAGCAGTCGTCAATTACGTTATACCATTATTGATTCTGTTCATATAAACGATTTGCCTCCCGGTATTGTAATGGAGCAAGTGCCTACAGCCGGTGAGCATGTTAAAAAAAATCGTCGAATTTTTTTTACTATCAACGCATGGACGGAGGAACAGATTGCGGTGCCCGGTTTAAGTGATTACAGTTTACGCAATGCCAGGGTAATACTTGAATCTTTTGGATTGCAAACCGGGGAACTGGTTTACATACCCTCAGAATATACAAATCTGGTCTTGGGTCAGTTAAAAGATGGAAAGCCTATTGAGGCCGGCACTCTTGTTCCTCGTGGCACCCGTATTGATCTATTGGTTGGCAGAGGTCTGAGTCAGGAAACTACTGCTATACCGAATTTAATAGGATTGACACTTGAGGAAGCCGAGAAGTTGGCTAACAGTGTTTACCTCAACATCGGGGCTGTAATATATGCCGACACAGTAGCTACAGCGGAGGATACGGCCCAAGCCTTTATTTGGCGTCAAAAACCTCTTTCACATCAGGATATGGTACTTCATTTAGGTGCTTCCATAGATATATGGTTATCTACCGATATAGATTTATTAGGAGTGAGGGATGAACCTATAACAAATACAGAAGAAGATATTATCAAGTCTTTTGAAGATGAGTTTTTTTAATGAAGTTTGTTTATTATATCACAAACTAAATTTTCATCTTTCAGGAAATGGGGAGTTTCATGAATAGTTTGCACAAAGAAAATAAAAGAATTTCTAACATCGACTTCAAGGAAGAACAAGAAAGCAATGAAAGCGACGAATTATTTGAACATTTTCGTTTTGTTGCTGATGCCGGGCAAAGGCCTTTGAGGATTGATCGTTTTTTGGCAAACAGAATAATAAATGTCTCTCGCACTAAAATTCAAGATGCTGCACAAGCAGGTTATATACTTGTAAACAACAAAGCAGTTAAATCAAATTACAAAGTTAAGCCCGGAGATCATATTTCTGTAATGATGGATAATCCTCCAAGGGAGCTTGAAATCATTCCGGAGGATATTCCACTAAACATAGTTTTTGAAGATGACGCTTTCATCATCATCAATAAGGAGCCCGGCATGGTAGTGCATCCCGGCTACGGTAATTACTCCGGAACCCTTGTTAACGCTCTTGCTTGGCATTTTAAAGGTCAGGAATGGTTCAATACAAATGATCCCAGGCCCGGTCTTGTTCATAGGATTGACAAAGACACCTCCGGTCTTTTAGTTGTTGCCAAAACTGAAAATGCTAAAATGAAACTTGCACAGCAATTTTTCGATAAAACCAGCAGACGTGTTTATCAAGCCATAGTTTGGGGGACACCAGAGCCTGAAGAAGGCACTATTTCAGGAAATATTGGAAGGAGTGTAAGAGATCGTAAACTTATGACAGTTTACGAGGATGGTGAACAGGGAAAGCCTGCCGTTACTCATTATAAAACGATAGAGAAATTAGGCTATATAAGTTTATTGGAATGTAATCTTGAGACAGGTCGCACCCATCAGATACGTACTCATCTAAAATTTATTGGTCATCCCATTTTTAATGATGAAAAATATGGTGGCGGTCAAATTTTAAAAGGAACAACTTTTAGTAAATACAGGCTCTTTGTTCAAAACTGTTTTTCCATGCTTCCGCGGCAGGCTTTACATGCCGGCATTCTTGGTTTTAATCATCCTGTAAGTGGCAAATACATTGAGTTCAAATCTGATTTACCTGATGATATGGCTTCTGTTTTGGAGAAGTGGAGGACATATATATCTTCAAGAAATGAATGGAGATAATTTTTTAAAAAGATATATTTAAGTAAAAACAAAAAGGTATAACAAACGCTATATTACATGAATAAAAAAAACATTGCAATTGTTTTTGGAGGCTATTCTTCTGAAGATGTAGTCAGTAGTAGGAGTGCCGAAGGTCTTCTTGGCTTTATTGATGAAGCAAGGTATAACTCCTACCTTTTACTTCTTAATCGCGAAAAATGGGTTGTGTTATTAAACAACAAAGAATACAGGGTCAACAAAAACGATTTCTCTTTCACCATTGACAACATTCATATCAAATTTGATTTTGCCTATATCACCATACATGGCACTCCCGGGGAAGATGGCATATTTCAGGGTTATTTAAAACTTCTAAACATTCCTCATTCCACCTGTAATGTTTTATCTTCTTCTTTAAGCTTTAATAAATACATGTGTAATCAATACCTAAAAAGTTTTGGTGTTAAAGCTGCGAGATCTGTATTAATTAAAAAAGACAGTTCCTATAACTTGCAAGAAATTGGCGAAGCAATAGGATTTCCATGTTTTGTGAAGCCTAATGCAGGAGGTTCAAGTTTTGGAATAAGTAAGGTTAAGCATTTCAAAAATCTGGAAGGGGCGATATCCAAAGCTTATAAGGAGCATGATGAAGTTATGATTGAGCAATTTATTGATGGTATTGAAGTAACTTGTGGCTTATATAAGACTTTGAGCAAGAGTGTAGTTTTTCCGTTGACAGAAGTAATCAGCAAAAATGAATTCTTCGATTATGAAGCAAAATACACTCCCGAAAAGGTAACAGAAATCACTCCTGCCAGAATTAATGATGAATTAGCCACAGCTATTCAAAATACTTCATCCCGAATTTATGATTTATTGGGGTGTAAGGGTATTATTCGTATAGATTATATCATACAAAGGGATGAATATTATATATTGGAGGTAAACACAACTCCGGGCATGACTGCTACCAGTTTTATTCCGCAGCAAGTAAATGCTATGAAGCTGAATATAAAGGATGTATTCTCAGAAGTTATTGATGATGCCTTTAACCGTAGTGATCATTAATTTATATTATAACTATTTATTTTGTTTGCATTTTTTTTCGTGTCAAGTGAAAAAAATAAGCAAGGACTAATACTATAACACCAATAAAAGGGAAAAATCGGGCTTCTCCCTCTGATAAAAAAGACTGTTTTATTGCTCCAACAAGAGCAAGGATAGAAAAAATCGGATAAAGAGCCGGCAACCATGGATACCATGAGGCCTTATATGGTCGCGTTTTGTCAGGATATTTTTTTCTTAATACAAATAATGATAATACGGTAAGTGTTCCTGTAATAAACATTGCAATGCTCGCCATTTCAATAATTGCGTAAAAGCTTCCTGTAAGTATCAGCGCCGAGGCAAACACTGCCTGGCTCCATAGGGCAATACCCGGTACCTTTCTTTTATTCAATTTTGCAGCACTCCTCCAGAAGGCACCATCTTTTGCCATGGCATAAGCTACTCTTGAACTTGTAAGTACCGTGGCATTAATAGAAGTGATTATTGCTATGGTAATTGTAATTAGTACAAGTTTTGCCATCACAGGTTTATTTAAGGTTCCTGCCATTGCTGTACCGGCATCAACATTTATAAGTGATGCAAGTCCATCAAATCCAAGTGTTGTAACAAAGGCTATATTCATAAGGAGATACACAAAAGTTACTACTGCCACAGCCCAAAACATTGCTTTTGGTATATTTTTACCCGGCTGTTTTACTTCTCCTGCCACATAAATAATATTCAGCCATCCCGAAAAGGCGAAATTAACAAACAAAAATGCTGTTATAAAGGAGTTTAATGAGAAGGCTTTCATTTTTTCGGGTAATAGCGACTGATTCAAATCGGGTGCTGCAGTAAATACAGCATATCCTCCCAATAATAACAAAAGTATGACAGGTGTAAGAGTAAAAACGATCTGCATTCCTGTTGCTACACGTGTTCCGGCATTATTAACGAGAGTAATAACAAAAATCAAAATCACTGCTAAGAGATGAGCTATTGGGATTTGCAGAGTATTTCCTATTGCTGTCATCAAATCATAATTGATTAAGGCAGAGAGTTGATATTGAAATACAGCAACCGACATTCCTGCTATGGATCCGCCAAAGATAGAAACAAACAACACCCAACCGGCAGCAAAAGCAACTGAATCGCCATAAGCTTCACGTTGAAAGACATATTCTCCTCCGGCAAAAGGCAGCATAGCACCTAATTCTCCACAAGCAACTGATCCTGAAAAGGCAAAAAGACCACCAAACAACCAAATCAATAAAAACAGTAACAATGAGCCTGTTTCTTGTGCAATAGCCGGGGGAAACAAAAAAATACCAACTCCGATCATTGAGCCTGCTACAACAGTAAAACCGGCAAAGCGTCCAATTACCCGTGGTGTTTCACTCATTCTTTCAGGTTTTGGGGATTGTTTCCTTATAAATCATTTTACCGGGCAAACAAAAGCTCACGATATTTTGGTAAGGGCCACATTTCGTTATCCACTATCAACTCAAGTTTATCAATATGGTCCCTGATATCGTCTAAAAATGGTCTTACAGTGTTATCATAAAGAACTGCAGCCTTATAGAAATCTTCTTCTTTATTTGCTATTTTGCGTGCTTCTACCATATCCTGCACTTTATTTTTAATATTTTGAATATGAAAGGATATCGTTTTAATCAAATCCAATCTATCATCAGCCAGTTCATTATAATCTTCAGTTTCACCAAAGATATCTTTTAAGCCCTGAATATTAGCAATCAAGACATTCATATATTTAATGCCGGTAGGAATAATATGATTAAGCGCTATATCGCCCAGAACTCTAGACTCAATCTGTATTTTTTTTGTAAACTTCTGCATTTCAACTTCCACACGTGCATCTAATTCCCTTGGGGCAAATACATCATTTTCGGAAAATATTCTTTTTGCATTTTCAGTTAAATAAGCCTTTAATGCATCAGGTACGTTAGTAAATATATTCAATCCTCTTCTTCCGGCTTCTTCAACCCATTCGGGACTATAACCATTACCATCAAAAAGTATGTTTTTTGTTTCTTTAATATAACGTTTCAATATTTGTAAAATAGCTTCATCCTTTTTAACTCCCTTAGTAATAAGTTCATCCACTTCTTTTTTAAAAGACTTAAGCTGCTCGGCTACAATAGTATTAAGAACTATGAGTGCTGAAGCACAGTTTGCAGAAGAACCCACTGCTCTGTATTCAAAGCGATTTCCTGTAAAAGCAAAAGGAGAAGTACGATTGCGATCGGTATTATCAAGTAAGATTTCAGGTATTTTTCCGATATTTAATTTTATTGAGGTCTTTTCATCAGGTGTCATTTTCTTGTCCGGCACAGCCTCCTCCAACTCTTCCAACACTCTATTTAATTCATCTCCAAGAAAAACCGATATTATTGATGGTGGTGCCTCATTTGCACCGAGTCTCAACATATTGCCGGCTGTTATAACACTTGCCAAAAGCAAATCTTGATTTTCATAAACTGCTTTTACCACATTCATTAAAAATGTAAGGAATTGCATGTTGGTGCGTGGATTCTTCCCCGGAGATAATACATTAATCCCTGTATTTGTACTTAATGACCAGTTATTATGTTTACCCGATCCATTTATAGCTTTAAATGGTTTTTCATGAAAAAGCACTCTGAAATTATGCTTCCGGGCAAGCCTTTTCATCAGATCCATTATCAATTGATTATGATCATTGGCCAAATTTGCTTCTTCGAATATAGGAGCAACTTCAAACTGATTTGGTGCAACTTCGTTATGTCTTGTTTTTACGGGTATGCCCAATAAATATGCTTCATGTTCAAAGTCTTCCATATAAGCAATTACTCGTTCAGGGATACTGCTAAAATAGTGATCCTCTAATTGCTGATCTTTACTGGAAGAGTGCCCCATCAAAGTACGCTCGGTCAACATTAAATCGGGTCTCGCAGTATAAAGAGCTTCATCTATTAAAAAATATTCTTGTTCCCAACCTAAGTTACATAAGACTTTATTCACATTTTTATCAAAATACTGACATACATCAACAGCTGCCTTATCAATCGCACTAAGAGCTTTAAGCAAAGGGGTTTTGTAGTCGAGAGCCTCACCGGTATAAGATATAAAAATGGTAGGCAGACACAAAGTAGTACCCACTATAAAAGCAGGTGAAGAAACATCCCATGCAGTATAGCCTCTTGCTTCAAAAGTATTGCGCAATCCACCTGATGGCAGACTGGAAGCATCAGGCTCTTGTTGTACCAATAATTTACCACTGAAGCTTTCAACAACACCACCACCTACATCATTATGTACGATAAAAGCATCATGTTTTTCAGCCGTAGCATCTGTCAGGGGATGAAACCAATGAGTATAATGGGTAGCCCCATTTTCAATAGCCCATGCTTTCATTCCAAGGGCAATTTGATCAGCCATTTTTCGATCGATACGAGTGCCTTTATCTATAGCCTCAATAACATGATTAAAGGCATCGTTTGAAAGGTATTTTCTCATCTTGGCCTTATCAAACACATTCTGCCCAAAATATTGTGAAGTAACAGGTCCGGGCGTATCAACATACAAGGGCTTTCTTGTATATAATTCCTTTAATGCAATAAATCTTAATGTTGCCATTCCTAAAAATATTACAAAACATATTAATTATTGCAAAATTGGCTACTTTTATTTTAAACCCCTATATTTTTAGTGTTAAAAAATATGAAATTGCTGTTTTATTTTCAAACAACCCCCTTTTTTAGCCTTATTTTTATAAAAAAACAAGTTTTACATTTTAAATCGACACAATTATTGTTCGATTTTTCGCTTATCAACAAGGAAAAAAAATCATATTAATAAGAACAGTGGGATTGCTTAACAAAGGCAATTTCTTTTCAAAGAAAAAGTTCAGAATCTAAATCAGGCCATATTATGAAAAACATTGGTAACGTCGTCATCTTCTTCAAATTTCTCAAGCAATTTTTCTATTTCAGCAAGTTGTTCTTCTTCCAAATCTTTTGTATCATGAGGTATTCTTTCAAACTCAGAATTTAAAATCTCAAATTCATTTTCTTCAAGATATTTTTGAAGAGGTCCATAAGATTCAAATTCTCCATATACCATAATTGTATCATCTTCAACAAAAACTTCTTGAACACCATAGTCGATCATATCAAATTCAAGTTCTTCAACATCGATATCATCTTTAATTTTAACTTTAAAATTGCATTTATGATCAAACATATAATCAACACTGCCGGAAGTTCCAAGTGAGCCATTGTGCTTGTTGAAATAACTACGAATATTTGCTACGGTACGAGTAGGATTATCTGTAGCTGTTTCAACAATAATAGCGATGCCATAAGGTCCATAGCCCTCATACACCACTTCTTTATAATTGCTTTGATCTTTAGCTACTGCATTTTTTATAGCTCTTTCAACATTATCTTTAGGCATATTCGCAGCCTTAGCATTCTGTATCAGCATTCTAAGCCGGGGATTAGCTTCCGGATCAGGCCCTCCGCTTTTTACAGCTATGGAAATTTCTCGACCAAGTTTTGTAAAAGTTTTGGCCATATTACTCCAGCGTTTTAACTTTCGGGTTTTACGGTATTCAAATGCTCGTCCCATTGTATTAACTATTAAAATTTACTTCTTTCAAAAGCAAATTTACAGAAAAATCGCTAAGCTAAGTGTGAGATTTATCTTTTAATAAAAAATTGCCATTCCCAAACAAGCTATTATCGGTTATTTGTGAATGGCAATAATATTAAATGAAACTTTTAGTACTTATAATGAAATTATCTTACTTCAATTTAATAAGACTTTTACCTGTCATTTCTTTTGGTTGCTCAAGGCCCATAACATATAATATTGAAGGAGCAACATCCGACAAGATACCATCTTTAACGGTTCCTTCACGTTCGGTCACCCATATGAAGGGAACCGGGTTTAATGAATGTGCAGTATTTGGTGAGCCATCTTCATTAAGGGCATGATCAGCATTACCATGATCTGCAATAACAATAACCTCATAATTATTTCTTTTTGCTGCTTCCACTGTTTCTTTCAAGCAATTATCAACATCATTTACTGCTTTAATAATAGCTTCATAAACCCCTGTATGTCCTACCATATCACCATTAGCAAAATTAAGACAAATAAAATCATGGGCTTTTTTGTCTAATTCTGCTACAACAGCATCCTTTATTTCATAAGCGCTCATTTCGGGTTTCAGGTCATAAGTTGCCACTTTGGGGCTATTAATAAGTATTCGCGATTCTTGTGCAAACACCTCTTCTCTTCCACCGGAAAAGAAAAAAGTAACATGTGCATATTTTTCTGTTTCTGCAATACGTAGTTGAGATAATCCCTTTGTTGATATTATTTCACCCAAGGTATTTGTCACATTATGTTTATCAAACAATACGTGCAATCCTTTATAAGTAGCATCATATGGAGTCATTGTACAATAATGCAGGGGAATAGTTTTCATTTCGTATTCAGGCATATCCTGTTGGGTAAGCACTACAGTTAACTCTCTTGCTCTATCGTTACGAAAATTAAAGAACACCACAACATCACCTTCCTCTATTGTAGCTATAGCTTTCCCATTTTCATCAACACGAACAATAGGTTTAATAAATTCATCTGTAACACCATTATCATACGACTCTTGAATAGCGTTCAACACATTTGTGGTTTCATGTCCTTTTCCATGAACCATCATATCGTAAGCAAGCTTAATTCTTTCCCATCTTTTATCACGGTCCATTGCATAATAGCGTCCGATAACAGAAGCAACCTTGCCGGTATTATTCTTCATATGATCGATAAGTTCTTTCAGGAACAATTTACCACTATTCGGATCTGTATCTCTACCATCCATAAAAGCATGCACAAACACATCCTCTATACCATAATCAGATACAATATCCGTTAATTTGTATAGATGTTCCTGGCTACTATGGACTCCTCCTTTTGAAACTAAGCCTAAAAAATGTACTTTCTTTTTATTATCACGTGCATAAGTAAAAGCTTTTACCAGCTCCGGATTTTGCGATATAGAATTATCACGAATAGCAAGATTTATTTTTACAAGATCCTGATAAACAACTCTACCGGCCCCTATATTAAGATGTCCGACTTCAGAGTTTCCCATTTGGCCTTCAGGAAGACCGACATTCTCACCGGAGGCTTTTAACTGAGAATGAGGGTAATTTGCTATCAGGCTGTCAAAATATGGAGTATCACCTTGATAAACAGCATCGGCTACACTTTTATCTCCACATCCCCAACCATCCAAAATTATCAGAATCGCTTTTTTATTCATAAATATATTATTTGTTTTCATTAATGATCAATAAATAATTTGTGTGTCTATAACACTATAAATCAAAGCCCTATATGCTAAAAAACCATGCATTCATTATAACTATATGAAAATAATTTTGTTCAAAATTACCTAAAAATTATAGATAAATTAACACTCAAAGTGTTAATACATTCTAAAAAAAACAGAAAGAGACCAGCTCATAATTTTTTAAGCACCTTAAAATAGAATTGTTAAATTGTTTTTCGGGAGTAAGAGCTCAAAAAAAACATCACCAACTTAAAAAAATGAGCAGACTATTATTTTCAAACTTGTCCAAGAAAATACCAAAGGAAGAGCGTTCGTCAGCTATTCACCTTTCTAACAGAGGTTCACAGTATAGCAGTCATGAGTATATTAACCTGCTAAAAAGGAATGAGATAAAGGTTAGCGTAGGTGAAATAACTCAGAATAATGCTTATGTAGAAAGGGTTAATGGAATAATAAAAAACGAATATTTAAAATATTATGGCATATTCCTAATTTTAAAACTTTAAAACAAAAAAGGCAGTCAATAATTATAATAATAAAAAATTACATCAAGCATTTAAAAATAAATGAACGCTTATAGGGTTCAAGGAAAAAACATTAAATTTAAGCACCCAAGAAAGACCAAAGGTGATTATTTATGCCGAAGGTAATTATAAAGTTAAAATGGCACTTTTACCTGAAAAAAGAAGAGCCTTAGGCTCATAGATGTCTGATTGTAATATATAATAAAGAGAGAGATTTAATTAATTACTAATCAAAACGGTCAACCCTATTTAGGGAAGATCAAAAATTGTTGAACGTACTTAATATTTAACAAGCAATAAATCATGAAAAAATCAACAGTTAAATTATCCATGCTCTTTGGTTGTTTAATCTTAGTGACAACATTATTGGCTCAACAAGTATCACCGGAAACGGAAAATTTTGATCGGAAAATAACCCCAAGCTATGACCTAATTACCGGAGGGATAACACATATTATAATTGAAAACGATCCTTTTAATATGAATTGGATTATCGCTGCTGATGAAACACAATATCATTGGGTCGGGAAATCATACCAATGGGGATTGGGCAAGTTAGTTATCAACGATGGTGAAAATACCGAGCATATTAAATGGACACAGGCGGAAAAAATCGAAGATAATACGGTTGTTTACAATCTGAATTCTAAAATAGAGTTAACTGTTACCAGGCATCATGAGGGGAATGATTTTATAGAAGAATATAACAGAACGAACATTGGAGCTTTCCAACATAGATATAAACACCCCTTTCAATGACAATTATCCGGATGCCGCCACCTGTATGACAAACCGCGCACATGCACACATCTGGGCAGGAGGAAATGCTGCATATATTAATGCGATACGTATGGGAGACATTACTCCTCATATGGGCCTTATGTGCACAGAAGGGGCAATTACAGGATATTCGACCAAAGAAAATGCAAACGAAGGGCGATCCAATTTACGAGGAGTTATCTGTTTAAATCCGGAGAACAAAAGACTAAAGAAGGGTGAGTCTTATAGAATCGCATGGCGTCTTTTTTCTCACGGAGGGAATGAAGATTTTTATGCCCGGCTTAAGCAAAAAGGAGGGATAATAGGGCGTAGTTCCAAGTATGTTTATACAATAGGAGAAACCGCCGTAGTAACTTTCAAATCGGCAGGTGCCTTGAAAGAAGCAAAAATATTTGTCGAAGGCAAGCGGATAAAGTCATCTATTGACGACAACATGGTAACAGGCAGTTTTTTCATTGAAAACACAGGCACTATCACCGTTGAATGTAGGTACGGTGATGGTAAGCATACTACTATCGAGCTGTGGGGGATTTCCGATATTGAAAGCCTAATGAGGAAAAGGGCGGACTTTATAATCGACAAACAGCAATATGCAGAAAGGGCCAATCCCCGCTATGGAGCTTATCTTCCCTATGATAACGAAACCGGGGAGATTTATCTAAACTTCAAAGCAGAAAGAAAAAGAACAGATTTAGATGAGGGTGCGGAACGAGTAGGAATGGGAGTGTTTTTGGCTAAAATGTATCGAAAGAATAAAGACCCAAAGATAATAGAGTCTTTGATGAAATACGTTCATTTTATACGTTCACAATTACAAAAGGAAAACTATGAAACATGGTCGATAATTGAAAGAAGCGGCCGTCACCGTACTTATAATTATCCTTGGGTAGCTGTTTTCTATTTTGAAATGTTCGAAGCCACGGGTGATCGTCAATTTATTTATGACGGCTACCAGACTTTACGCGCTTTTTACCGTGCATTCGGATCCAATCCCAACACATTCGACACCCCTGTTGAACAAAGTATAACCTTGTTGCGTACGAACGGATTTGAAGAGGAAGCCGATACCTTATTGTCCGATTTTAAAAAAATGGCCGAAGTGTATATAAAAAACGGGGTGAATATCCCCAAATCGGAGGTAAATTACGAACAAGGCAACCTTGCCGCTTCCATTATCTTTCTGGAGCAAATGTACCTGTTGACAAAAGATCCAGAATATTTGGAATCTGTAAGTGCATTGATGCCCATTTTGGAAGCATTCAACGGCCGGCAGTCCTCTTTCCATCTCAATGATATATCTATCCGTCATTGGGATGGATACTGGTTTGGGAAGTATCGTTATTGGGGCGACACTATGCCGCACTACTGGAGTGTTTTAACCGCCGATGCATTTGCCTATTATGCCCGCTGTACGGGGAATCAGGCCTATGCGGATCGGGCAAGAAATATTCTGTTGAACAATCTGTGTCTTTTTGCGGAAAACGGTAGTGCATCGTGTGCCTATATTTATCCGGATTATGCAAATGGAGAAAAAACAGGGCTCTTCGACCCTATGGCTAATGACCAAGATTGGGCTTTGGTTTTTTATTTGAAATGGAGTGATTTATTTTAAATCCATCCTATTTCAAGCATATTTGATATATAATAAAATTTGAAGATTTACTTATGAAAAAGTCCTTCTTCCTTTCTATTCTATTTGTTTTTTTCGGTATAAAGGATTTAGCTGCTAATCAATTTGAAAAAACGCCCTCTTTCGGGATAGAAAAATTAAAAGTTGAGTTTGTTGAAGAGCCCTTAGGGATCGACGTGGAAAAACCGCGTTTCAGTTGGAATATGAAATCTGATAATGTGGGTGCCCGTCAAAAAGCCTATCAAATAGTTGTTACATCCGAGGAAATGAAAGTTGTATGGAATTCCGGGAAAGTAAAAAGCGATATGTCGCTTAATATACAATATGAAGGAAGTCCTTTAAAACCTCAAACCCGATATTATTGGAAAGTTTTTGTATGGAATGAAAAAAACAAGAAAAACACAGCCGAGTCATGGTTCGAAACAGGGCTTATGAATTCGGGATTGTCTGCTTGGAAAGATGCAAAATGGATAGGTTGCAGCGATGACGATTTAGTACTATACTCACATTATTTGCCCGTATTTCGTATTGATTATGAATTGGAGCTGGACGAAGAAAGAAAATCAACACGTGCAGGTTTTATATATGGGGCAAATGACAACCGTTTGATGAATAAAAACATGAATATATTTCAACTTGAATCTAAGAGAGATGAATCCTATCTTATGCTTGAAGTTGATATAGCCCCTATGCTTTCAGGACAAGATGCAATTTTGAATGTTTATCGTGTAGGCTTTCATCCCGATGACTTAAAAGATAAACCATTTAAAAGTGTCTCCATACCATCCTCTGTAATAAATAAAAACAACAAATATCAAAAGCACCGGATAAGTTTTACGAATAATCTTGGGCATACCGCCATTGTAATAAATCAGAAAGAAATAATTCGCTTGGGGTTGAACCCCTTGGGACAGGGAGGTGACTTCATAGCTTTTCCTGTTTTAGGAGATATAGGATTTTACGTTCCTGAGAACCAAAAAGCAGTATTTTCAAATATTGAAATTCGTAACTACCGCAATCCTTCAAATCTTATTGTCAAAGAAAAAGGTAGCGTAATTGTTAGCGATGATACGAGTATTTTCGCTACACATAACCCAAGCCGCAATTCCATGCCTATTTTGAGAACAAGGTTCGAAACCGGCAGCACTATCTCCAAAGCGAGGCTATACGTTACATCACGTGGCATTTATGATTTTTACATAAATGGAAAATTAGTGAATAAAGATTATTTTAACCCCGGTTCCACCCAGTATAATAAGACCCATTTGTACCGTACCTTTGATGTTACAGATCTGCTTCGAAGTGGGGAAAATGCGATGGGAGCCGTACTTGGTGAAGGTTGGTGGAGCGGAGGGGCAACATTTATGGGAGAATACTGGAACTTTTTCGGTGACCGCCAATCTCTTTTGGCGAAATTAGTAATAACATATACCGATGGAAGAGAAGATGTTATCGTGACACATCCCGACAGTTGGAAATATTATAACGACGGGCCGCTCATTTATGGAAGTTTCTTCCAAGGAGAAGTTTACGACGCAACAAAAGAAGCTAAGGTATTAAATTGGAGTAAGTCATCTTATGATGATTTAAGCTGGAAAAGGGCCACAGAGGTTCCCTTAGAAGGTACAAGCAGTTTTAAAGCAGGAGAATTCAACGATTTGAAACTTATAGGCCAAAGTAGTCCGCCGGTAAAAGCTATAATGGAACTCACAGCACAATCCGTCGAAGAGGTGCGCCCGGGAGTATTTGTATATGACATGGGACAGAACATGGTAGGAGTTCCCGGTATAAAATTAACGAATGTCGAACCTGGTCAAAGAATTACTCTTCGTTTTGCAGAAATGAAATATCCTGATCTGCCGGAATACGGTAACAATGTGGGAACTATCCTTCTTGAAAACATTCGGGCAGCCATGTCTCATGAAATTTACACGGCCAAAGGGGAGAATGATATGATTCAACCGCGGTTTACCTTCCATGGTTATCGCTTTATAGAAATCACCGGCATTGATGTTCCCCTTCCTTTAGAATCGGTTAAAGGAATAGTCTTAAGCTCTGTACATGAGTTGGCTTCTTATTATGTAACATCGAATAAAAAGGTCAATAAACTTTGGGAAAATATAACTTGGTCAACATATGGGAATTTTCTCTCTATCCCTACTGATTGTCCGCAACGCAACGAGCGTTTAGGCTGGGGAGGGGATATATCTGTATTTGCTCGTGCCTCTACATATCTAGCAGATGTTTCCGGCTTCCTTCGCCAACACATGCAAGCAATACGTGACACACAGCAAAAGAACGGAAGATTTCCCGATATCGCTCCAATGGATGTCGGTTTCGGAGGCATACTTTGGGGGAGTGCAGGAATCACTGTGCCATGGGAGCTTTATCAACAATATAACGATATAGACCTGTTATCCGAACACTATGATGCAATGAAGCATTATATCCATTACATCCTCAATGAAACTATCGACAAAGAAACCGGGGTAATTGTTCAACAGCGTGCATGGGGTGATTTGGCAGACTGGCTGAGCCCTGAGGATGGGAAGAATGATAAATCATTGTTATGGGAAGCTTACTTCCTTTATGATTTAGCCATTATGAAAAAAACAGCAACAATATTGGGCAAGATGGAAGATGTTGAATGGTTTACTAACATTTTTGACCATAGAAAAGACTTTTTTAACAATACTTATATTCAAAAAGAAAGCGGTAAGACTATTTTTTCCTCCTTCGACAAGGAAAGAAGGGGAAGATTAATAGATACTCAAACCTCTTACGTTCTACCATTGGTCTTCGATTTGTTAAATGAAGAAGATAAGCAAAAAATAATTGCAAATCTTGTCGAAACAATCATTCGGGATCGAAAAGCCGATGACGGTAAAACCTATCCGCCTTATTCGTTAATGACCGGATTTATCGGAACCTCCTGGATCAATAAAGCCTTGTCGGATAATGGACATTCAGATATCGCATACAGATTATTACAACAAACATCCTATCCATCATGGCTTTATTCGGTTGAGCAGGGAGCAACAACTATTTGGGAACGTCTGAATTCATACAGCAATACAAACGGCTTTGGAGGAAACAACCAAATGAACTCCTTTAATCACTATTCATTCGGCGCGGTTGCATCATGGATGTATAATCATTCTTTAGGTATAGAACGTGATGAAAATTCTCCCGGTTTTAAACATTTCTTCTTAAAACCGGAAGTTGACTCCAGCGGTGAAATGACATTTGCCGGAGGATATTACGATTCAATGTACGGGCGAATCGAATCAGCTTGGGAACAAAAGGATGGCAAAATTTTCTATTCATTTAGCGTTCCTCCTAATACTTCCGCACACTTATTTTTGGATGCAGCAACAGAAACAAGCATTAAAAGTGAAGGTAAACCATTTAGAGCGATAAAAGGAGTGAAATATTGGGGAGTTAAAGATGGAAAGCATATATTTAAGTTAGAATCAGGAAAATATAATGTAGAAATATTGATTAAAAAACAATAAAATGAAAAAAATTTTTTTGATTAGTTTGTTTATGGTATTTGTGTTGAATATTCAAGCACAAAACGTTAAATGGATAAGCAGTAAGGATAATGATTTCTGGCAGCAGAAAAGCCTTAGACTACAAAACAAATCGGATAAGACTCCGGATATAGAAGTGGATAAGGCCTTTGAAACGCTTATATTCAAAGCATGGGGAACTTGCTTTAATGAATTGGGATGGGATGCCTTGAACATCCTTCCTGAAGAAAAACAGGAAGAGATTGTTAAGAATCTTTTTTCACCCGAAGGAGACCTCAAATTCACTATGGGGCGTTTTTCTATGAATGCCAATGATTACTCTCGTGATTGGTATAGTTGTGATGAGGTTCCGGGGGACTTTCAATTGAAATACTTTAATATCGACCGAGATAAGACGACTTTAATACCTTTTATTAAATTCGCCCAAAAATACAACCCTGAGTTAAACTTCTGGGCCTCACCTTGGTCTCCCCCGTCATGGATGAAAGTAAATCATTATTATTCTGTTCGCAGCAACAAGGAGCATAATCAAATGAATCCTTTATCAGATATCATATTATTTGAAGACAGTAAAGAGGAAAACAAGCAATATTTCCCACCCAGACTGGCTGTAAATGATTATTTCATACAAGATCCGCGCTATTTGACATCCTACGCCAACTACTTTTGTAAGTTTATCACGGCATATAAGGAACAAGGTATTCCTATCAGTATGATTATGTATCAGAATGAAGCGTACAGCTATACTAATTATCCGGGTTGTGCCTGGACTCCTGAAGGAACCATACGTTTCAACGCCGAATATTTGGCTCCGGCTCTCAAAGAACAACATCCTGAAGTTAAACTATATCTGGGGACTATCAATACCAACCGTTTCGAACTCATCGATCAAATACTTTCCGACCCTCTTTTAAACAAATCAATTGAAGGCGTGGGCTTTCAATGGGAAGGAGGCCAGATTTTACCCCTAATCCGTGCCAAATATCCGCAATTCAAGTACGTCCAAGCAGAAAGCGAGTGTGGATGGGGAAGCTTTGACTGGGGAGCTGCTGAGCATACTTTCGGCCTTATAAACCATTATCTAAGTAATGGTTGCGAGGAATATACTTTTTGGAATGCAATTTTGGCAGATGACGGTATGAGTGGTTGGGGCTGGAGACAGAATGCTCTGATCCGTGTTGACTCAAAAGCTAAAACCGCAACCTATACTCCTGAATATTATGCCGTAAAACATTATGCAAACTTCATTGTTCCGGGTTCGGAATTGATATCATGGAAACACTCAGGAAACGATAAAAAACCGATAATGGTATATATAACTCCACAAGGAGAACATGTTATAATTGCCGGAAATTTTCAAGACCAAACACAGCAATTAAACCTTAAGATTGGGAAAAAATTTCTGGTTGCCACTTTAGAACCTCACTCCTTAAACACCTTTATTTATAAGTAAATGCCAATAAGATAATCTCTTATTTTTGTATAGCTGAAATAGTTCATTTTAAACATTTAACAAAAAATGAAATAATAATTATCTGTATTTATCATTCATCGTTTACCCAATTTTTGCGTTCTTACACTTCCCGCAGCTCACCACTCATCAACTTCGGGAATAAGGTATCGTGCAATTGGGTAAGGGTGCGGGTTTGAAATTGGTTTTACCGAGCGTTCCATTCCTACGGAATGGCTTTATTCTATTTCCTTAAAAACATACTAATCACTATATTCAACTTCAAAAAACATGTAAACTCCAGTAGAGACGTTGCATGCAAGGTCTCTACGTTTATTCATTGTTGACTGTTAACTGATAACTGAACCCAAAACCTGTTCCGTTGTTACCTGTCCCGACTTGGCGGGAAACGGGAACCTGTCCCGTTGCAAACGGGATTTCGCTGCGCTCAAAAACCCGAAACTCTAAACTCGAAACACAAAACCAATTATGAATTAAAAATGGAAGATTTTTCCGAAAAAGAAAAACCCCTGAAATTATCAATATTCCAGGGGTTTGTTTACTATCTTCTTTAAGTGGTACCACCAGGAATCGAACCAGGGACACACGGATTTTCAGTCCGTTGCTCTACCAACTGAGCTATGGTACCTTTTTTATTGCGCTGCAAATATAAGCAAAGATTTTTATTTGCAAAACAACAGCTAATTTTTAATCCACATCACAAACTCTCACAATTCACATATCTTTCAAGCTATCAGCCACTTGCATTTCAACTATAATATCAAATATTTTTTATGTCAAAATATTGTTATAAAGAATCTCTTTGGTACTTATCTAAGAAATTTACTAATTTGCGCCAAATTTTACAAGAATGTTCTTTTATACTCACACATTATCAAACGGCATACGATTAATTCATCATCCAATAGATTCACCGGTAGGCTATTGTAGTTTACTAATCAATGCCGGTTCACGCGATGAAAGTGAGGATGAGCATGGTTTGGCACATTTCATTGAGCATGTCATTTTTAAGGGTACCCAAAAGCGCAAGGCTTATCATATTCTTAGTAGGATAGACGATGTTGGTGGTGAATTAAATGCTTATACAACCAAGGAAGAAACCTGTGTCTATGCTTCATTTTTAAAAGAGGATTTCAGAAGGGCAATAGAATTACTCTACGATATAGTTTTCAATTCAACTTTTCCTATTAAAGAGCTTCAGAAGGAAAAGGAAGTCATCTTAGATGAGATTAATTCCTACAAAGACAGTCCTTCTGATTTAATTTTAGATGATTTTGAGGAATTAATTTTTCAAAACGATCCTATTGGGAGAAATATTCTTGGACGGCCTGAGACTATCAGTAAGTTTACTCGCAGCAACATTCACAATTTTATAAATAACAATTACCATACCGATCAGATGGTACTTTGTACCGTTGGTAAGATAAAGCACGAAAAACTATATAAAATTATCGGCGAATATTTCAACCGTGTTCCTTCTAACATACGCAACAACAATCGTGTTCCCATTCTTCCCTATCATCCTCAAACTTTGAATAAGAAGATGGATACTTTTCAAAGTCATATTGTTATTGGCAACAGGGCATATGATTTTAACCATTCGAGCAGATTGGGTTTACTGTTATTAACGAATCTATTAGGAGGGCCTGGATTGAACAGTCGCCTTAATATGTCTTTACGTGAAAAAAATGGTATAGCCTATAACATTGAATCTATTTATACACCATATTTTGGGACAGGAGCCTTCAGTATTTATTTTGGTTCTGATCATAACAATCTTGAAAAAAGTATCAAGATAGTATTAAAGGAGTTAAAAAAATTACGTGAAAAAAAGCTTGGTAAAATTCAAATTCACAATGCCCGTCGCCAGCTTAAGGGTCAAATTACCATAGCCGGTGAGAACAAAGAAAACCTTATGCTATCAATAGGAAGGAGTTTTTTACTGTATAATAAAGTTGACACATTGGAAGAGATCTACTCCAAAATTGATAATTTAAGTCCTGAAGGCTTAATATCAATTGCCAATGAGATTTTCGATCCTTCTCTTTTATCATATCTCATTTATAATCAAGGCTGATGTTTAAAAATCTTGAAGATTATATTTTAGAGCACAGTGATGATGAGGATCCTGTTCTTAGTGAGCTAAGCAGGTTTACACATTTAAATGTGCTTCGTCCCCGCATGTTATCAGGTCATATTCAAGGTTCTTTATTAAGAATGATATGCAGGATGTTAAGTCCCTCAAGAATTCTTGAAATAGGAACTTATACCGGATATTCTTCTATTTGTATGGCATTTGGGACTCATGATAATGCCAGAATATATACCATTGAAAAGAATGATGAATTAAAAGATATCATTCTAAGTTTTTTTCAAAAAGCCGGAGTCCAAAACAGGATTGATCTATTTATTGGAGATGCTTTAGCAATAACACCGGATATCGATGAGACTTTCGATTTAGTATTCATTGATGGTGACAAAAGATATTATTGTGATTACTACGAGGCTATTTTTCCCAAATTAAAACCGGGTGGTTTCATCGTTGCCGATAATACTTTATGGGGAGGAAAGGTGGGTGATCCATCTAAAGCCACTGATGAATACACTAAGGGCATAATGCTTTTCAACCAGCTAATAAAGAACGATTTACGTGTTGAGAAAATAATCCTTCCACTTCGGGATGGTTTAAGTCTAATTCAAAAAACCATCTAACAAAAGATACTGTTAAATATAAATTTTTTATCTTTAATCCGCCAAAATCAAAACTTTATCTATAATGATTACAATTGAACGAACCTTTGATCTGTTGGATAACCTCAGACAAAACCATAACCGCCCTGACATACTTATGGCCAAGCGTGAAGGCTATTGGGTCAATTTCAGCGCTGAAGATTACAACCGTACCTCAAGACATTTTAGTTACGGCTTGATGGCTAAGGGTTTAAAAAAGGGGGATACTATTGCCACTGTTTCCAACAATCGTCCTGAGTGGAATATTGCTGATATGGGCATGTCTATGATCGGAGTTATCCATGTTCCCGTTTATCCCAACATAGGAGATGATGAATATCAATTTATCCTTGACCATTCTGATATAAAAATTCTCCTTGTCTCCGACTTGGCAAATTACAAAAAATTAAAGCCCATTTGTGACAGTTTAAATAAAGACATAGAAGTTTATTCCTTCGATTACCACAGTGGTATTCCCCATTGGGGTGAGATCACCCGCTTAGGAATTGCTAACAGGGTAGCTTTTAAGGATGAGCTAAAAAAAATACGTGCATCCATTTCTCCTTCAGATGTTGTTTCTATTATATATACGTCAGGAACAACAGGCATGCCAAAGGGAGTAATGCTTACACATGAAAACTTCCTTTCAAATGTGAAAGCCTGCGCCGTTCTTTTCGATTTAAACTCTGAAGATCGTATTTTAAGTTTTCTTCCTTTGTGTCATGTATTTGAACGTATGGTTAATTATCTGTTTCAATACCTTGGTTGCGCTATTTATTATGCTGAAAGTCTTGGCACCATATCTCAAAACTTAGCTGAGGTTCAGGCTAATGCTTTCGCCACTGTTCCAAGGGTTATCGAAAGGATTTACGACAGGATAGTATCTAAGGGAGAAGACCTTACAGGCTTAAAGAAAGTTATATTTTTTCAGGCTCTTAAATTAGGTGAAAAATATCGCCATAACGGTAAGCATCATTTTTGGTATGGATTTCGCTTATGGTTAGCTCGCAAGCTGGTTTTTTCGAAATGGCAGAAGGCTTTTGGTGGTTGTCTAAAGTTTGTTGTTTCCGGTGGTGCTTCATTACAACCCCGCTTAAGCAGGTTATTTTTTGCAGCCGGAATTCCTTTGTTGGAAGGTTATGGTCTTACCGAAACCTCACCGGTTATAGCTGTAAATCACCTTAGCAAGTCAAATTCCTTATTAATTGGCACTGTAGGGCCTATAATAAAAGATGTAGAGGTTAAAATTGATGAAGACGGAGAAATTCTTGTTAAGGGGCCTAATATAATGAAGGGTTATTATAAAGACGAAAAAACAACTCAAGAGGTCATAGACAGCCAAGGTTGGTTTCATACCGGAGACATAGGCAGTTTAATCAATAATCGCTTTTTAAAGATAACCGATCGCAAGAAAGAAATGTTTAAAACTTCCAGCGGTAAATATATTGCTCCCCAAGTTATTGAAAATTTACTAAAAGAATCCTTTTTTATTGAGCAAGCAATGGTAGTTGGTGAAAATGAAAAATTTGCCAGTGCATTGATATTGCCAAATTTTGAGTATTTACATATATGGGCAAATGAAAGGCGCATTTTATTCAGAGACAATATGGAACTTATTTCTTTATCTGAAGTAAAGAAACTCTTTCAAAAGGAAATTGATTTTTACAACAAACAACTTGGGAAATTTGAACAAATAAGTCGTTTCAGACTTGTTTATGAAGAATGGAATGCCCATACTGGTGAATTATCACCAACACTTAAGCTCAAAAGGCGAGTGTTATATAAGAAATATGCACCTATTTTACGTGAGATTTATTCTTATGCGGAAGGTGAAGAAAATAGAGGTAAACATAAATTTGAGTAAGTTTAGCTAAAATATTGAGGAAAGGAAATTCTCTTTTTTTATATTTTCGACATTTTTTTAAAATTATAGCTATTCTTTTAAAAAAATTTTACCTTTGAATATCTATTTATTTTTTTTTTAATTTATTATGAACAAAGGAATCGTAAAATTTTTTAATGACACCAAAGGTTTCGGTTTCATTAAAGATGAAGAATCAGGCGAAGAATACTTCGTACATGTCACTGGACTAATTGACAAAATCAGAGAAAATGATGAAGTAACGTATGACCTTCAAGAAGGAAGAAAAGGTCTTAACGCTGTAAATGTTAAGCTGGCTTAGTTGTAGAAAAATACACTATAACTTCCGAAATTTGGAAACGGGGCTGTCTGTAGAAGGCAGCCCCTTATTTTTTGCTAATAATTAATAAGCGTTCTATTTTTTCTTGTAAATAAGAGCAACCACATAGGCGCTGAGTCCTTCTTCTCTACCTACAAAGCCCATTTTTTCGGAAGTACTTGCTTTAATTGATATATCATTTTCACTTATCTGCATTTCTTCCGACAGTATTTTCTGCATTTTTGGAATAAAGGGATTAATTTTGGGACTTTCTAAACAAACAGTAGAATCAATATTGCCAATTTCATAACCTGCATTTCTAATTACAGTCATTGTATTGCGCAAAATTATTTTGCTATCTATTCCTTTCAATTCAGGGTCATTATCGGGAAAATGAACTCCTATATCTCTCTGGTTTGCAGCTCCAAGCAGTGCATCACAAATGGCATGTATAAGTACATCACCATCTGAATGACCTACCGAACCCTTAGTAAAAGGTATTTTAATTCCTCCCAACCAAAGGTCGTAGCCTTGTTCCAGTTTATGCACATCATATCCCAGTCCTATACGGAAATCCATTTACATAAAAATTGACAGTAACAATATATTTATCAGAAAACAAACAATTATATACAATACTACTAATATCTTAAAACATATCAAGATCAAACCCTAAGGTAAAGCGGATAGTATTTGCTAATGGATTGTTTTGCACCACCGGTATCAAATAAGAAGCATCTAAGGTAAGCATATTAAATTTGAGGCCTATACCTGTAGTAAATAGTTTCCTATTTCCTTTATTTTCATGTTCATGGAAATAACCTGCACGTATTGCAAACTGTTTATCATACCAGTATTCAAATCCAAAGGCGAAATTTATTTCCCTCAATTCTTCTTGCAATCCGCCCGGCGCATCGCTAAATGACTTGAACATAGCACTGGTAACTGACATATTCTGATATTCACGTCCATAATCAGCTGATGTTTCAGCTGTTTTACCAGGTGTAGGCACCAACAATTTATTAAGGTCCAACAATATTGAAATACTGTTATATAGGTCTAGATCGGTAGATAAACCTACACCTAATCTTAAATTGGTAGGAATAAATTGTCTAACATCACCTCCATCATAGGAGATTTTGTTACCAATATTTGAAATATTAATTCCTGAAGAAAAAACGGAATTATTACCTATAATGTCGGTAGGGGTATGAAAATAAAAAGCCAGATCAGCGGCAAAAGAATTTCCCGGCTCCATATCTTGGACAAAGCCTCCTCCTAAATCTGATCTTATATATCTGAAGGCGACAGCTCCTGAAAATTTTTCCGACAACATTCTGCTATATCCGATATCCAATGCAAATTCATTAGGTTTAACCTGCATTGTAACTTCATTTATATCGGGTGTTTCTCTAAAAATAATTTCACCTAAGGTAAAATATCTAATTGAAGCACTTACTGCCTGTAATTCATCAATTTTAGTGAATCCTGTTAAATAATACATATTAATATCATTCACCAAGTTTCTCAACCATGGGGTATATGACATAGAGGCTCCGGTTTTATTTTCAATAAAAACGAATTTTGCCGGATTCCAATGTTGAGAATTAATATCCGGTACGGAAGCCACTCCGGCATTTCCCATTGCTCCAGCCCTTGAATCCGGTGTAATTCCAAGAAAAGGAACTGCAGTACTGATAATATTCACTTGCCCTCCCAATTGATTGGGATTAATTTCTTTTTGGCTAAAAAGGGCCGGCAATATCATCATTAAAAAAACAAAAAAACACACTCCCCTTTTCAAGACTAACTTCATGTGATTACTTTTTTTATATATAAAATTATTACTTACAAATTATACTCTACTCTTTGCTAATAACTACAAAACCTTTATTTTATTATGGTCGAACAATTATTTTTTTTATTATTTGTGTTTCTTTTCCTCTATATCCCTTAATTTTAAACCTTAAGTAATATATTCCGGATTTTTTTATGCCAAGGCTCTCCAAAGATAATAGAATTGGTTCAATAAATCCTTCTATGGCTGGAGCATCTTTTCTTTGTTGTCCGATGATATATCCCTGTGAATTAACTGCACTAACATTAATAAAGACCTCTGAATCAGGAGGGTTTGTTTTAAATGAGAATGAAATCATTTTTTGAAAATCATCAGGATTATATGAAAAATTAAAATCATTTATATCCGCTTGATTTTTGTTATCCACGGTAAATGACAAAATACGGGAGGCGGAATTATTATAAGTATCCCACACTCTAAATTTTAATTGATGTTTACCCGGAGCAAATGTGGGCAATTGGTAAATCACTGTACCCTTCTTGTAATTATCGGGGCAGATATTAAAATAATCATTCAAAATAATTGTATTATTTATATCATCATCAATTATTATGATAATATCATGGCCTATACCTGCGCCGAAGCTGTTTATTCCTGATTCATCGTACACCTCAGCATAAAGAATAGGATTTGTACCAACCAGTCCGTCGGCTTTAAATTCCGGGTGATCGAGATAAATGTTGATGTCGGGGCCTAAAGTATCGGCTAAGGCATCGGTATTTAATCCTCCGACAATAAAGCCATCATAAACACCTACGGCACTATTATATTCATTTGAATATGCATAATAAGATATTCTTCCTTCACCAAAATTATAACGAATATCATAAGGCACCACAAACTCTGTTTCAAATTCACCGGATGAGACAGTCGCCTTTCCTTTAAAAATTAAATTTGAATATTGGCTGTATTCAAAGGGATCATTTCCATGATTTCCAAGAGTTGTATGTTTTGCTTTTTTATCATAAACTGTGATTTCTATCTCACCTTCATAATTTTCAAATTTAATTCCTTGATCATTGACAATTTCACCTGAAATATGAATTTTCGACAAAGCTTTCAAGGTATCAATCGGTTCATCTACAGCTTTGTGATTAATTTTCCTTGTTTCAACATTAAACTCAGGATGTAACATTTTAATTGCAGGATCTCCTAACAAAACAAAATTTAGTTTATTGCTGTGATTGGCAGAATTATTCTTTGTATTCTTAATAATATCTCCTAATGAAGGCCATTCTCCTTCATTATTTTTATTAAACGCATAATTAAAAAAGGTGCTGTTGAGGTTAAAATTCAAGCTGGAAAACACAACCCTAGTGGTAGTAAGTAAAGCTATTCCACCTCCTTTTGGATTTAAAAACACTTTTTCACCTGCCGACAAGATATTATGGTCGTCATAGCGTGTGAATTCACAAGTAGCAATAACAAAAACAGGTAAACGGTATAAATTATTCCATTTTTCAATTGATGCAGAGGTCACCACTCTTTCTGCCGTTAAAGCATCGGAACCTCCATGTCCAACAAAATTCAATAAAAGTGTCCCCTCCTCAATCATTTTATCAATGGCCTTTTCAGCCTCGGGGGATCGAAATCCTGTTGAAACCGGTATTATTGGATAGTTATCGAGATATAATTTATTCAAGTCAAATATGGGATGGTTTATTTCCACTTTTTCGGCCAGAATGTCTGAATCTATCATATGTACATTATAATCATCATCATCGGCAAAAAAGCTTATTCTTTTTGTCCACTCTCCCATATCTTGTTCTTCCAGATATATTCTTACTTTTTCTACTGCAATTTCAGCCTCTTGTGGTGTATTTACAGGGAATCTTCCTATACCGATGTTCAATTTATCATATTTTTCCTCTCCTCCTTCATTATCATTCAAATGTCCAAAATAATCATCAGTAACATAAGAATTAGCATAATGAATAGAATTTTCAGACTGATATGTTACAATTCCACTTTCTACTCCCGGAACTTTTGACCGGTTATCATATGAACCTCCTCCAAAAAGGAGTAAGTATTTTGGAGCTTTATAATTATCCCCATCAGCTCTTTTATACAACATTCTAACAAAGGAACGTATTGCAGTTGGATCCTGATGCCCCCATGAAAACTCATTATATATCTGCTGCACAGGAGCAACTGCTACCGACAGCTCGCTATGTAGTTCGTGTAATTCGGCCAATTGATTGGCATAAAGTTCCAGGCCATTTGCAACAACAATAACATAATCGGCTTGTTGTATATAATGAAGGTTTTGATTTTCAATGTGTCCGACAGATTTAGGTGAAGGAAAGTCAGCTGAAGGATTAAAGGCAATATATTCCTTTATATTATCTGAAGTATCGATAAATTCAAGCTTAGAACCAGTTAATTTTGAATTTATTTTTTTTGGACTTGTAATATCTGTTACATCCCAAATTATTGTTTCTCCTTGTGCTCCTTCAATCTTAAATTTAGAAATTTTCCCTTCGCCTATTGTTTTATGATCTCTAAACTGCAACTCATCTCCATTCATTATAGGGAAGCTTCTTGCATTAAGAGTAATAAAATCCATGTATCCTGTTGCCTGCGCTGTCCCTTCATTAAAGACAAGTTTGATATTTAAATCTTTTTCATCAGCAATAAAATCAGCAAATGCAATATTTTCATGGGCATAATCACTATCTGTTCGGTTCATCGTTAAAACAGCTTCTATATCGATAGTGAGAATTGCTTGTTCATTATTATTTACAAAAAACTCAAAATAATTATTATCTGCGGACCTACCTGCAACTTTAGATAGAATTTTTATGGATTTTAAAGGGTCTCGATATTTAAAAGGGAAATAATAATTATGCTTATACTGATATAAACTCCCGAATCTTTCACCAAACCAAGTCCTTCCTGATTTTAAAATATTTATTAACTCTTCTTCATGATATTGCAATTCATCGAAATGCGTACTCACATAATTTGCTTCACCTAATTCAGCAGGTAAAATCTCAATTCCCTTTATATCTCCATTTTTTTCTGTTAAAAAATAATAAGAATAGTCAGACCAGTTATGTAGGCTATGCGTGAACAAATCTTTATTTTCATCCCATGACCATGAAACCGGTCCATGTGCATAAAAATACACAGTATTATTATAATGCCAGACTCCCACTTCCGGCAAATCATCCATTCTGGGTTCATTATTCATTCTTGGCAGCATCTGCCCTCCATACCCATAAACGGCAACTTGCGATGGTTCGTTAAAGCCCCATTCCAATAATGTTTCATAAGTCAGCGTATGAATTCCCGTTTTTGTAACATACACTTTATGCCATTTACCTGTCGATAAAACAGAATTTATGTTATCAACATTATTAGCGGAAGATTTACGTGATGCTTCAACATAATGAAGTAAAAAACCAACAAAAAAAACAATGATAAAGAAAAGCTTTCTCATCTATTTTTATGCTATATATATATCAAAATTTCTAATTATTATCGGATTTTAAATTGCTTTATTTGTCGGATAAAATTTTATGGTCTTAGCATTATTTTTTCAACAATTTGTGCTTTTTTCCCTTCCGGAGTTCGAATGCTAAATCTGACAAAATAAAGTCCCGGAGTTTTAGCTCCCATATTCATGAGTGACAGTCCTGAATCTGCTACATAATTACCTCGGGCAACGGTTTCAATTCTATGCTTTCCAACAACTAAACCATCAATTGTATATAAGTCGATATCTATTTCAAGTGCAGAATTAGGCTCACCCGTTTCAAATGCAAAGCCACCATTGGCATTAAATGAAATTGGATTTGGATACCAAATAAAATTCCATATTTTCAAATCCTTTCCTTTTCCAACAAAAAACTCAAGCTCTTCTGTTGTAGAATTATTATAGGTATCCCATACACGAATACTAAGATTATTCAATCCTTCAGGGACTTCAGGTAACTGATATTCAATCACTCCTTCTTTATAGGTATCAGATTTTGCCTTAAAATAATCATTTAAGATAAGAGCTTGATTGTAATTTTCATTAAGGATTAAAATTATGTCATGCCCAATACCTGTCCCTGAAGTATTTATTCCGGAATCATCGAACAATTCTGCATATAATATGGGGGTTGAACCTGTAACATCACCATTTTTAAACTCCGGATGATTAAGGTATAATTTAACTTCCGGGCCCTTGTCATCAGGATTAAAGTCTGTATTAAAACCTCCGATTTTAAGTTTCTCGAAGGCACCAAATGCATCTCCATAATCATTGGATTGTGCATAATAACTAATTTTTCCATCCCCATAATTGTATCTGATATCAAATGGGATAATAAACTCCATTTCGAATCTCCCTTCACGGACGCTTGCCTTACCTTTAAACAAAACACTAAAAAAGTTTTTAAATTGAAAGGGTTCTATGCCTTCATGTCCGAGGGTAGCAACTTCCTGCTGCTTATCATAAACAGTAATCTCCATTTCCCCATTATAGTCGTCAATTCTCAAGCCTTTACCGTCAACCACCTCACCTTCAATGCTTACTGAAGACAATGCCTTTATAGTATCGCCAAATTCTTCAATATTTTGATGATTTATTTTTGTTGTTTTAACATTATGTGAAGGATAGATTAGTTTAATAGCAGGGTCACCAAGCAGAACAAAGTTTAATTTATTAACACCGGATGCCAATCCATTTTTTGTATATCTTGTAATATCTCCTAAAGCGGGTCGTTTACCATTTTCATCATAATTAAACACGAAATCAAAAAACCTATTATTAAGAATAAAATTTTGATTGGCAAAAACAACTCTTGTGGTGCTCAATAAAGCGATAGCTCCACCTCTTGTATTAAAAAACACCAGTTCACCTGCCGATGGTTCTCCATCATGGTCGTCGAAGCGGCTAAAAGTACAAGTTGCTGTAACAAAAAGAGGTAAGCGTCTAATATTATTTAGTTCTTTAACACTAGTTCTATTTACTACTTCCTTTTTTGTAAGTGCATGTGATCCTCCATGTCCGACAAAATTAAATAAAACTGTTCCTTCTGAAATTGCTCTGTTAACTGCATCTTCTGCTTCAGGCGATCTATTTCCTGTAGATATTGTTGTTTCGGGGTAACTATCCAAATAAATTTTTTTAATATCATATTCGGGATAATTTTCGGCAACTTTTTTTGATAACATGTCTGCCTGACTCATATGCAAATGGTTATCTCCGTCTTCAGCAAAAAAAGTAATATTCTTGCGCCATGCTCCTACATCTTGTTCTTCAAAATATTTTCTCACCTTTTCCACTGCATTTTTTGCTTGTGTGATGTTTCGTACAGGGAATCTGCCTATTCCAAGGTATAGAATATCATTCACATCATCTCCACCTTGTTCACAATCTAAAAACCCAAAATAGTCATCTGTTACATAAGTATTTGTGTGATGAGTTGAGTTCTCCGACTGGTAAGTTACAATACCATTTTCTACACCCGGTATTTTTGATTTGTTGTTATATGATCCACTCCCAAAAAGTAAAAGATAGCGGGGCTTTTTATCATTATCATCAGCTGCTCTAAGATATAACATCCTCATAAATAAACGAATAGCAGTAGGATCCTGATGTCCCCATGAAAACTCATTATAAATTTTGCTTACAGGTACCACAAGTGGTGTTAAATTATTGTAAGCTTGGTGTAATTCGGCAAGTTCTTCTGCATAAGGTTGAAAATCATCAGCTACAACAATTACATAATCAGCCTGCTGATGAGAATGAAGATTTTGGTTTTCTATTTTCCCTATCCTTTGTGGCACGGGAAATTCGCCCCCCGGATTAAATGCTATAAATTCGTATGCCTTATCAGTTTTCATTTTAAATTCCACCCTTCCCGAAACAAATGAAGAAGGGATTAAAACAGGGCTTTCAATATGAGTTATATCCCATACTACGGTTTCGGATTTACCATTTTCGATGCTGAACAATGCTAATTCACCTTTTTCATATGATTCACGATCTCTGAAACTTAACTGATGAGCATTTAATATTAATTTGCTTCTGGCATTAATGGTGATATAATCCATGTATCCCGTTGCAATAGCAGTTGTAGGATTATATCTGACCTTTAAATTTAAATCTTTCTCATCAGAAATCACATTAGTTATAAAAGAGTTTTCAACAGCAAAATTTCCACTTTCACGAGACATGTCCTGAACCGGTAATATCGACATAGAATAGAAAGCACTTTTCGAATCATTTAAAAAAAAGCTAAAAGAACTAGAGCTTCCCGAACGTGCTGCCATACTTGAAGTAATTCGGACAGCTTGGCTTACATCACGATTATTAAGGGTAAATTTAAAGCTATGCTCAAGGCGACCGGAAGAAGCATCAAAGCGTTCTCCAAACCATTTTCGTCCTGATTTCATAATATTAATCAACTCAGCCTCATGATAATGCCTTTCGTCATAATGTGTAACATTTACAGTTGGGATTCCATCTAAAGGAGGCATTTGAATTGGCTCTTTAATTTTATCATTTTTTTCTGTCAGGAAATAAAATGAAAAACTTGACCAATAATGAAGTTTTTGAAGGAACATTTTTTTTTCATCATCCCAATACCATGAAGCCGGGCCATTAGCATAAAAATATATAGCATTATTATAATGCCATATTCCTACTTCAGGCAAGTCGTCGGGTCGTTCTATATTATTTTGTGAGGGTAGCATCTGCCCTCCGTAGCCATATACAGCTACCTTTGAAGGCTGGCTGAATCCCCACGATTGAAGCATTGAATACGGTATTCTGTGAATTCCACTTTCATTCACAGATATTTTCTGCCAGTTTCCTGAACCTAAAACTGAAGAAGTAGAAAATCCACAGCCATCATTTTGTGATTTTAATTCTGCAAGCGACAAATCAAGGTCATCAGTCTTTATAGAAGTCGCGTTATGCCCTATGATTTGATTTTCTGTAATTAATTTATCTTTTTGTTGTTTTTCAGCATAATTAATGGCTCCATTTACAATAACTGGAGACAGAAAAGAGAAAATACAGAAAAAATAAAAAATCCTTAGCTTCACTTATTAACAATTTTAGAAATACCTTATTCACAAATAACGCAAAAATATTAATCTTGTTTCTTATAGTTGGTCAAAAAATATATTTTTCATATCAAAGTGTAGCTTTTTCGGCAGTTGATCAACTATGAATTTTATTCAACACCATCAAGATTAAAAAAAATGCTTATCTTCTCATCTCCGGAAAGCATTAAGGATTAAATTATCAGCGATAAATTTATTATTACTTATTTTGCTTTTTGATATATTAGATATAATAATATACCAAAACCAACAGTTTAGCGTTAATATTGTTTACAAGATAGCAGTATTGTGCTTTAGTTAAAAAAATATATTAAGAAGGCATTTTTAATATAACCTTTTTCTATTTTTACAGTATAAAGCAAAAGAAGAAAGAAGTATCATAAGCAAAAGTTTATGATAAATATATGTTTAATATTATGCAACTTAGAATTCAAGAACATAAGCTATGAAATTTAGAGCAAGCTCATTACTAATTATTTTTGCCTCTGCATTGGTTATTACTTCATGTTCCAGAGGTCGAAACGTTTCTTCCACTACCGGTTGGGCATATAATGATCCCGCCTATGGAGGTTTCGAGTATAAATCCGGATTTGAACAAGCAACCGGTCCCGGACTTGTTTTTATTGAAGGCGGTACTTTTATTATGGGTCAGGTAGATGAAGATGTAATGCGTGATTGGAACAATGTACCACGTCGTGTTACTGTACCATCTTTTTATATGGATGAAACCGAAGTAAGAAATGTTGATTACAGGGAGTATCTATATTGGATTAGAAGGGTTTTTACCGACTATCCTGAAGTTTATCGCAACGCTCTTCCCGACACTTTAGTTTGGCGAAGGCCTCTTGCTTATAATGAGCCCCTGGTTGAAAATTATTTCCGCCATCCTGCTTATAGTGACTACCCGGTAGTAGGCGTCAATTGGCTGCAGGCAAATAATTACTGTTCGTGGCGTACCGATCGTGTGAACGAGGTAATTTTGATCAAACGAGGAGTTCTCGAAATGGACGTTAATCAACAAAACGAAAACAATTTTAATACCGAGGCTTATTTATTAGGTCAATATGATGGTATTGAAGGCAGACGTCCAATGCCGGATCTTGATCCTAACAGAGACACACGCCGTGTGAGAGCCGACGACGGAATACTTTTACCCCGTTATCGTTTACCAACAGAAGCTGAGTGGGAATATGCCGCTGTTGGTCTTATTGGTAACTCTTATGAAGAACGTCTTACCCATCGTAGGATTTATCCTTGGGATGGCCATATTGTAAGGAATCCAAGTAGAAAAGAACGCGGTCAGATGATGGCCAACTTTGTACGCGGGCGTGGTGACTATATGGGAATGGCAGGTTCTTTAAATGATGGAGGTGATGTTACTGTACACGTAAGATCCTACTATCCTAATGATTACGGCTTATATTGCATGGCGGGTAATGTTAATGAGTGGGTTGCTGATGTTTATCGTCCTCTTTCACACCAGGATGTTGATGAGTTCAGTCCTTTTAGGGGCAACATTTTCGAAACTAAGGTCTTAGATGAAGAGGGTATGGTGGTTGACAAGGACGAATTCGGACGTATCCGCTACCGTGAAGAGACAGATGAGGATATATTGGAGAGACCTAATTATCGTCACCCCGACAACAGGAATTTCCGTGATGGTGATGCTATTTCAAATTTATCCTCTGCAGAAGGATGGGTTGATTCCGATTATGAAACAACAAATATGTATTCTGCCGCTCCTACCGATGAGCTAAGTAGTGGTATATCCGACCGTTCACGTGTTTATAAGGGTGGGGGCTGGCGCGACAGGGCCTATTGGCTAAGTCCGGGTACTCGTAGATTCTTAGACGAACGTGATGCCAGGGATGACCTTGGATTCCGTTGTGCAATGACAAGAGTGGGTTCTCCCTCTTCAAATAAAAAAAGATAGAATTAACTATATAAAGAAAAGGCTGATATAATCTCAGCCTTTTTTTTTGCCTAAATTCTAAACATTTGATAATCATGAATATTCATGAAATATATGAATTCTATCTAAAGTCGGGACAAGTAACTATCGACAGCCGAAAATGTCTTCCCGGAACAATATTTTTTGCACTCAAGGGTGATAAATTTGATGGTAATAATTTTGCATCCGACGCTCTCAAAAATGGATGTAGTTATGCTATAGTTGATAATCCTGAGCTTAAGAATAAAGCCGATCATATTTGGGTACCGGATGCTCTAAAAACATTACAACAATTAGCCACCTTACATCGTCTTAAAAGTGAGCTTAAAGTAATAGCCATTACAGGTTCGAATGGCAAAACCACTACTAAAGAACTTATTTCGGTAATACTTACTGAAAAATACAGGGTTTGGAGTACTCAGGGAAATTTAAATAATCATATTGGTGTTCCTCTTACTCTTTTGTCTATTCCTCCGGGCACTCAAATAGCTGTTGTAGAAATGGGAGCCAACCATAAGGGTGAAATTTCAGATTTATGTGAAATAGCTCAGCCTGATATGGGTTTAATTACAAATATAGGAAAGGCACATCTCGAAGGTTTTGGATCTCTTGAAGGTGTAAAGCAGGCAAAAAAGGAGCTATATAGCTACTTGATTAAACACGGTGGTGAAATATTTATAAATGATGACAATCCCATATTAAAAGATTTGTTGGGAGATCATCAATCAGGTGTTTACCGTTATGGTAGCGATAAAAGTTGTGAAGTTTGTGGCAGCTATCTCAAATCAGATCCTTTAATGAGTTTTCAATGGAAATCTCCTTTCTCGGAATGGACAAATGTTCAAACTCAATTAACAGGAACTTATAATTTCGAAAATGCCTTGGCTGCTGTAATAGTTGGGGTTCACTTTGCTGTTCCACAGAACTTAATTAATTCTGCACTAACACGATATAAACCTCTTAACTATCGTTCTCAACTGCTTCAAACAAAAACCAATAAAATTGTTCTGGATGCCTATAATGCCAATCCATCGAGTATGCAAGTTGCTCTAAAGCATTTCGACACTATGAAGGCTTCAAATAAAATAGTAATCCTTGGAGAAATGAAAGAAGTTGGTAAAGAAAGTCATGCAGAACACAAAAAGATAATTGCACAGCTACAAACTATGAGTATTAATAAATGTATCCTCATAGGTAATGAATTTAAAAACACTTTTCCTCACGACGAAAAATTCCTTTGGTTCCTGAATTCCGAAGACTTATTATCTTTTATTAATCGTCAGCCCCTATCCCATTCACTTATTCTGATAAAAGGAAGCAGGATAAACAAGCTTGAAAAGTTAAGCGAATTTTTATAGCTAAACTTTTATATCTATTGTTACAAATGATCAGGATGATTTATTTGGGAGAAATAACGTTTTTTACGAACAAAAAAATCAAAAACTACAGAACCTTTATATATTTCAGGATGATTTGTATGAGAAACTTTTGCAGCTAAAAGTTTCCTTTGACCATAAAAATGTCTAAACTTTTTTATAAAGCTCCAATGAGCTTTATATACGGCAAGAAAATAATTCCATTCCTTTCTAAATAAAAAATGAATACTTGCCAAATAATCCAAACACATTCTAAATATCAATAAACAATAAACTCCCGATCCCATTCGATTTTTAATAATAAGAAAAAGATTATTCCTAAAATTTAAATACGTTTTTGAAGGATTATTGTAGTTTAAAGTTCCACCCCCAAGATGGAGCACTTCGCTATCAGGGACATACATCACCTTATACCCCATATTTTTAACTCTCCAACACCAATCTATTTCCTCCATATGTGCGAAAAAGAGAGGATCGAAGCCCCCGGATTTGAGGAATAAATTTGTTTTGACCATTAAAGCCGACCCACTGCCCCAAAAAACAGAATCGGCTTGATTATATTGATTTTCATCTTTTTCAATGACATTAAACATTCTTCCTCTACAAAAGGTGTAGCCAAATATATCTATAAAGCCTCCTGCAGCACCGGCATACTCAAAATAATCAGGACGATTTGCATCTTTAATCTTAGGCACAGCTGCAGCAACAGAGCGGCTGTTTTTCATTGTCTTCACCATTGGTAGTAACCATCCGGGTTGAGGAGCCACATCCGAATTCAACATCACTACATATTCTGTATCAAGAAATGTAAGTGCTTTATTATATCCTCCGGCAAATCCCAGATTTTCATCAAAGCGTATTACATTAATTTTAGGATAATTTTCTTTGAGCCATTCTACTGAATCATCAGTAGAACCATTATCTGCAACCACGATTTTAACACCTTCAATATTTGAATTTTTTACAACTTCAGGTAAAAACTTTTCAAGTAAGTTTCGTGTATTCCAGTTTAATATTACAATTGATACAGAGAATCGAAGCATTATTAAGTTTCTTTATACAAATGCTGATGTTTCCATCGGCGATGAGACCATAGCCAGTATTCAGGCTTTTTCCTAATTTGTCTTTCAAGCATTCTTACATGCCATTCGGTAATTTCAAACTCCTCTGCTGTCTTCACATCTCCGGGAAAAGGAATGAAAGATAATTGATATTGACCTCTTTTAATTTTCTCCATATCCCAGAATAATACTACAGCATCAGTTAAACGAGCCATTTTCTCAGGCCCTAAGATTATTGGAGTATTTTGACCTAAGAAAATGGTCCAATAATCAAGTTCGTTTTTTCCCGGACTTTGATCACAAATAAGCCCTAATACAAAGCGTATATTCTTACGTTTATGTTGAATAACTTCCCGAGCGGTAAGTTTCTTCTCTACATTAATTGTTCCAAAACGATTTCGCAGACGCAACATATAACGATCGAAGTAAGGATTTTTTAAAGGTCGATATACAGAAATACCGGCTACCTGAAAAGACAAATTAATTGATGGCACCCATTCCCAGTTTCCATAATGCCCAAGTACAGCTATTATATCTTTTCCTTCATTAAGATATTCCTCAATAATTTCAGGATTAACAGCCCTCAATCTGAACTTCATTTCTTCAAGAGGAATATTTTCAATAACGATGGTTTCTACTATCAAATCACAAAAATGCCTATAAAATCGCAAACGTATCTTACGAAGATCTTTAGAACTTTTGTCGGGAAATGCCCTGGACAGATTATCGTTAATAATCTTTTTACGATATCCTACTATTAATATTATCAAGAATAGAAAATCTGATAGCCTGTAAAGAACAAACATAGGCAACCAGCTTAACACCCAAAGCAATGGATAAACAATATAAAATCCGACTGCTTGAAGTACTTTCATATTATTTTTGCTTTAAGTAAAAAGAGACTTTTTTGAAAAATTCATTAAAAACCAAGGTGTTAGATGCAATTATTTCTCGTTTTTCAAAATAATTTTCTTCACCTGAAAAATCAGAAACTTTACCTCCTGCTTGTTTCACCAAAAATAGTCCGGCAGCTATATCCCAATCATTCAAATTATATTCATAAAAAGCATCAAAACGTCCACAGGCTACATAGGCTAAATCAACAGCTGCAGATCCCATTCGGCGCATGCCATGACTGTTTCGCATAAAGTAATGCAATGATTCGATAAAACTGTCAATTAAGTCAAAGTTAGTGTACGGAAAACCTGTGGCAATAAGGCTGTCTGAAATATTTTCATTGCTTGACACATGAATTTCTTTTTCATTCATTAAAGCAGGGCCATCTTTCCATGAATAGAAGCATTCGTCAAGTCCAATTTCATAAATTACTCCTAACACAATTTCATCGTACTCCTTCAAAGCTATACTTATACTAAAGGGATATAATCCATGAATAAAATTTGTAGTACCATCAATGGGATCAATTACCCAATTAAATCTTTCACTTTTTTTGGAAATTGTTTCTTCTTCAGTAATAAATCCGGCTTCGGGCAAAACTGCTGAAAGGTCGGCAACTATTCTTTTTTCAGCCTCTTGATCGTACTTCGTTACAAAGTCATTTTTGCCCTTTTCATGTATTTCAGGCTCGTGATTTAATCTGGCTTCTCGAATAAAAGCACCTGTTGTTCGTGCAGATATTACAGCATGTAAACACAATTCTCTGTAATTTATTTTCATTTTAACACATTAAAATTTAAAAATATCCCAAAGATACTAAAATGAATTATTACTTTACGCAACAAAATTTGTTAGTGATCAGCTGCCAAAACGAAAAATAGTAATTTTATTATCATAAGAATAAAATGAGCAAATGATTTTAAAGATATGAACTATCATCAAACTCTTCAGTTTCTTTTCGACCAGCTGCCTATGTATCAGCGCATTGGCGCGAAAGCTTATAAGAGCGATTTAAATAATATTAAACTATTGGTTAAACATTTAGGCCATCCTCACAAACAGTTTAAAAGCATACATATTGCCGGCACTAATGGAAAAGGGTCTGTTTCAAACATGCTTGCCTCAATTTTTATGGAGGCAGGTTATAAAACGGGACTTCATACATCACCCCATTTAAATGATTTTCGTGAGCGTATCCGTATCGGTAAAAAAATGGTGCCTAAAATATTTGTTATAAATTTTATCGCTGATAACAAACAAATTATCCGCGAGCTTCAGCCCTCATTTTTTGAATTAACAGTGGCAATGGCCTTTTATTATTTTGCAGAGAAAAAAGTTGATATTGCCATTATTGAAACAGGTTTGGGAGGGCGTCTGGATTCTACCAATATTATAACTCCCCAATTATCAATTATAACAAATATAGCTTTAGATCATACTGCCTTTCTCGGTAATACACAGGAAAAAATTGCCTATGAAAAAGCAGGAATTATAAAACACGGGATTCCTGTCGTTGTTGGAAGAAAACAAGTTGAAACAACAACAATATTTAAAAATGCAGCAAATGCCAAACAAACAAAAGTGATATATGCCGATGATCTATATTCGGTGGCAATTAAAAAAGATAATCCAAACCAAAAACTTATTTCTATCTTAAAAAATGGAATAAAATATGGTGAGGATATTAATATGCCCTTATTAGGTAATCACCAGAATGAAAACATTAAAACTGTCGCAGCTTCAGTAGAAATATTGAAAGAATCAGGCTTTAAATTAAATTTTGATTCATTTAAAAAAGGCCTTGAAAATATTATTTCAAACACATCATTTAAAGGACGATGGCAAATAATAAATAAAAATCCGTTAATTATTTGCGATACAGGACACAACGAAGATGGACTAAAATTAAGCATGCAACAATTAAGTGAAACACCACATGATAAATTGTTCATAATTTTTGGCTTAGTAGATGACAAAGATGCTCAAGCACTTCTAAAACATCTTCCCATGCATGCTCAAATCTATTTTACAAAAGCAAATAATCCAAGATCCCTAAATCCGGAAAAACTCAAAAAAGTTGGTGACTTAATGGGATTAAATAGTAAAATATATCCGAATGTAATGGATGCCCTGCAACAAGCAAAAGAAAAAGCCAGCCCTAAAGATTTGATTTTCATTGGAGGAAGCACATTTATAGTAGCTGAAGTAGTTTAATTTGACAAAATGTTTGTCTGTTCACCAAAACTCTTCTATATTTGCATCGATTTTTAAAAATAATAACGGGCGCTTAGCTCAGCTGGTTCAGAGCACCTGGTTTACACCCAGGGGGTCAGCGGTTCGAATCCGTTAGCGCCCACAACAAGAAGCTGTCTTACAAGGACAGCTTTTTTTGTCAGTGATCAGGAATCAGTTATCAGTCATCAGTCATCAGTAAACAGTTAATAGTGATCAGTCATCAATGAAAATGATCGACAATGTAGAGACGCACGGCCGTGCGTCTTTTAATTTCATGACATGTCGCATTCGTTTGGGGTTTTGAGTTTGGAGTTTTGAGTTTAGGGTTTTGAGTTTGGGTATTTCGCTTCGCTCAAAATAATCGAAACTGGTCGTTGAGCGGAGCCGAAACGCCCTGTTTCGAATCATCAATGATCAGTAAACAGTCATCAATGAAAATGATCGACAATGTAGAGACGCACGGCCGTGCGTCTTTTAATTTCATGACATGTCGCATTCGTTTGGGGTTTTGAGTTTGGAGTTTTGAGTTTGGAGTTTTGAGTTTGGAGTTTTGAGTTTAGGGTTTTGAGTTTAGGGATTTCACTCCGCTCAAAAACCATACGCCTTGAAGAGGCAGCATAATACTCTCCCTTTGTACTCAAGTCGGTTTCAATTAACAATATTAATTTTTGTAGGTCTTTTTTACACAAGTTATTTTTATTAAAGAAAAATTTCTTTAATGTTTTGTTTTTTTTATTTTTGTGAATTCTATTTTCGAATATTTATTATGGATTATTTAACTGCAAAAATATATCTGCAGCCATATATCAATTCAAAGCAAGGAAGAAATCTCAATCTTTTTAAGAGCATTATTTTTAAAATAAATCGTATTTATTATGGCTAAAAGCAAGTCAGGGAAAAAAAAGATTCAAGTACCCGAACCATCTTTACATCGTTTACCTTGTTATCTTGCCTATTTAAAAATGGAGCATCTTAAGGGCAGTCGATATGTTTCATCTAAATTAATTGCGCGTTACAATGGTGTTGCTGCCACGCAAGTAATAAAAGATTTGGCACATACAGGATTTAGCGGAAAAACTAAAGTAGGTTATGAAGTTGATCCACTTATTAATGCATTAGAGGATTTTCTTGGTTTCCAAGAAATGAGTGAAGCTTGTTTATTTGGTGCGGGTAGTTTAGGGACTGCTTTGCTTCATGATCACGGATTAATACAATATGGTCTCAAGATTACTGCTGCCTATGATATAGATACTGAAATTATTGGCAAAAAAATTGGGGGTGTTGAAATCCATCATTTAAATGATTTCATCCAAAACAAAAATCAGAGTATTCATATAGGCATATTAACTGTACCTTTGGAGAGTGCTCGAGACACTGCTCAAATAATGATTAAGAACGGTATTCGTGCAATATGGAACTTCACGCCTGTACGCATGACTCTCCCCGACCATATTGTTGTTCAGAACACTTCCCTTTATGCTCATCTCGCTGTTATTTTTAATCGTTTAAAAAGCAATGAAAAGGGTGATTCACAATAGCTTAAAACATCAAGGTGAATTTAGTCTCTCTCCCCGGCACTGAAAAAGCACTGATACTACCGGCATGCAATCGCATAATTTGACGCGAGAGGCTTAATCCTATTCCTGAGCCATTTTGTTTAGTTGAAAAAAATGGGATAAAGATTTTATCCAATACTTCAGGCAAGATTCCTCTGCCATTATCAACTACTTGGATTGCAATTTTCCCTCTACGGTTTAAATATGCACTTAGTAAAATATTATTTCCTTCATTTTTTTCAAAAGCATAAATTGAATTTCTAAGCAAATTTATCAGAACTTGTTCTATTAGTTTTTCATCTGCCGAGAGTTCCAAAGTTGGGGGTTCAACAACAATTTGACAATGAATATTTTTCTTTTCAAAGTCATTTTGATGCAGACGATATATATTTTTTAATAATTTTTCAACAGGAAAGATTGAAAATTCCGGAGTTGGAATACTTGTTAAATTTCTATAGGTATTAACAAAATATATAAGGCCTTCGGTTCTTTTATCTATTGTTGATAATGCTTCAAGAATTTCAAGCAAGTTGTTTTGTTCTTCCTTACAGCTGTTTTTTCCTTCAAGTTTTTGTATTACATCTTTCATTAGATGTGTTATTGTAGATGATAAAGATGAAATAGGAGTAATAGAATTCATTATTTCATGAGTCAATACCCTTATCAACTTCTGCCATGATTCCATTTCTTGTTCATCCAATTCTGACTGAATATTCTTAATTGAAACTAAGGTAATATCCCGATTATGGATTTTAAAACCTGTTCCGTATATCGACAATTGCAAAAACCCATCATTATCGCGCACCTTTACCAACACATTTTCTCCATTTCTGATAGTCAGAAGTTTATTAACAAGTTCAGGGCTATAATCTTGTAACATTTGTATGTTATTAAGGTTTCTAAGCTGAAACATTCTTTTTGTTGCACTATTGATAAACTCAACGGATCCATCTTTTTGATAGGCAATTAGAGCAATTCCAATATGTTGAATAACTGTTTGGAGGTAATAATAGCTTTCTTCTTTTTCTTCGCGAACTGCTTTAAAATCACTAATCACATCATTTAAGGTCAACTTTAGTCTCTCCAATGAGGATTCATCATTTTCAACCTGAAAAGTGCGCGAAAAATCGGAATATCTAATTGATTGCAGGAAACTGTTAAGCAGTCTGTTAGTTTTGTCAACATAATGAAAAAGTGCCCATATTTGTATCAACACCAACACAGCTAACACTCCGGCAGTAAGTATGAGATTTGTTTTTACCAACAAATAAATAAACACAAAAATATTAGCGCTTAATAATAATATTCTTGCAAGCAGTTTGATCCGAAAATAATTAAAGCCCATATTTTTCCATTCGGCGATACAGAGATGTACGCGTAAGACCGAGCTCGGATGCTGCCTTAGATACATTTCCGTGATTATTTTTCAACACTTTACGTATAATTTGCCTTTCAATTTCCTCCAAGTTATAGCTTTCTAATTTAAAGCTGCCACTTGCTCCATCCGGTGCACTTAATTGAAAGTCATTTTCACTCAAAGAATCTGATTCACTCATAATCAAAGCTCTTTCAATGACATGCTGTAGTTCCCTAACATTTCCCGGCCAGTGATAAGCCGACAACTTTCTTATAACACTTGAATTTAAACGATTAACTTTCCTGTTATATTTTTTACTGTAAATATTAATAAAATGATCTGCCAATAAAGGTATATCCTCAATTCTATCACGCAAAGGAGGCAAATCAATTTCAACGGTATTTATTCTATATAACAAATCTTGCCGAAACTCATTATTTACAGCCATTTCTTTAATTCCCATATTCGTTGCACAAATGAGTCTGATATCAACAGGAATTGCCTTATTTGCCCCCACGCGTGTAACTTCACGTCGTTCTAATACGGTAAGTAATTTCGCCTGTAAGGGAAGTGACAAATTCCCAATCTCATCCAGAAAGATTGTCCCTCCCGAAGCAAGCTCAAAACGTCCGGGTCTGTCAACTCTTGCATCAGTAAATGCTCCTTTGACATGTCCAAACAATTCACTCTCAAAAAGGGATTCACTTAAAGCACCAAGGTCAATGCTGATAAAAACTTCGTTATTACGTGTTGACTGCCGATGAAGTGCACGAGCCACAAGTTCTTTTCCAGTACCATTTTCTCCTAAAATAAGCACATTAGCGTCTGTAGCAGCTACTTTTCTAATAGAATTAAACACTTTTTGCATACCCTCCGATACTCCAATGAAATCGGCAAAAGGCTGATCCAGGATAGTATTAATTTCTCTTTGTCGTTCACGTAAATTTGATGCTTCTTTTCTGGATTCTTTCAAATTTATGGCCGACCAAATTGTAGCAAGCAATTTTTCATTTTGCCATGGCTTAACAATAAAATCGGCAGCACCGGCTTTAATTGCCTTAACCGATTTTTCAACATCTCCATAAGCAGTAATAAATAAAACAACAGCAGAAGGATCTATTTCAAGAATTTGTTTAAGCCAAGAGAAGCCCTCACTTCCACTTATTGCATCCTTGTCAAAATTCATATCAAGGAGAATTGCATCAAAGTCCTCTTCAGCCATATACTGAGGTATTCGTTTTGGATTTGTGGTAGTTCGGATTAATTCAACATGCGGCTTTAACAACATATTCAATGCAAAAAGTATATCTGCATTATCATCAACAGCTAATATTTTTCCTTTTTTTTTAGTCATCTTTGAACTTAGATCAAATTTTATAAAACACAGCCAACTTTGAAATTATATTATGTGGAGCCCCACAAATTTACTTATAAATATTAAATATGACGGGCTATTCCTCTTAATTTCAATAAAATAGTTTTGATGGCATAATTTCTGTTCATAAATTATGCCGAAGCGATTTATCAAAATACTTTTTTATTAAAAGACAAAACATTTATGACCTATACGCTATTTTTCAAGGTTATAAGCTAAGCTTAATCAATAGAATCATAAAATCAAAGTAGTTTCTACTGTCCGTTTTAGGACAGTTGGTGTACAATTTCGAACACTTTTTAAAAATGATACATACCAGGAATTTAATAAAAACATTCAAGACCTCCGAAGTTGAAACCATGGCCCTAATTAATATAAATATTGATATTGGTAAAGGAGAGTTTGTTTCTGTCAGCGGTCCTGCCGGTAGTGGAAAATCCTCTTTATTTAACATTCTTGGCTTATTGGATAAGCCCGACAGTGGTGAGATATATTTTATGGGGAAAGAATGTGCCGGGCTAAGTCTTAATCAATTAGAAAAACTCAGGAAGGGAAACATTGGTTATATATTCAAGAACTCCGGGTTGGTAGATGAGTTAACGATATTCTCCAATATAGAATTACCTTTATTATATTTGAATGTTTCCCGAAAAAAAAGGAAAGAAATGGTCAATGAATTATTGTCAGAATATAAACTTGAGCATAAAAGAAACAGTTATCCTGACGAGTTAACCAAATTTCAGCAACAGATGGTAAGCATTGCCAGGGCTATAGTATTCAAGCCGGGTCTATTATTGGCAGATGAGCCTGCCGGTAGTTTAAATTCACTTGAAGGTGGTGAAATACTTGAAACATTATCATTAATAAATCAGGACGGTACTTCTGTTTTATTTTTCACCAATTCTATGCAGGAGGCGCAAAGAGCGGGTCGTGTCATTCAGCTCTTTGATGGTCATACTATCAGCTAATTCAAACAATAAAATTTGTTCATAATAATATAATCTGATAAATAAGTACAAATTTGTTTTTATGCGTTTTTTGAATTTTATATCGACTTTTTTCAGAAACATTACTTTAAATCGTACTATTTCACTATTAACGCTCCTTGGTCTTTCTTTGGGTATTGCCATGAGTTTGTTAATGATTATATATATATCTTATGAAACAAATTATGACAGGCATTTTCCGGATTCAGAGAATATTTACCGTATATATAGTTATGGCAATATTGGCGAGGACAGCATTAAAAGTGCATTAAGTCCTATTCCCCTTTCCGAAGAGTTACAACACTTACAGGGCATACAAAATGCAACCCGTCTAACACCCGCAACAAGCAAAATCATTTCAAGTAGTAGTATGAAGTCGCTTGAATCATTTTTTTTCTATGCTGATTCTAATTTTTTCAAGGTATTTGAAGTTCCCTTTTTACTGGGTATTCCGGATACAGTTTTCTCTTGTAAAAATTATGCAGTTATAACATTATCGGCAGCACAACGCCTTTTTGGCCAGGAAAATCCTATAGGCAACAGCATTAGTATTGATAATGATCTTGAATATATTATTTCAGGTGTTATATCAGATATTCCTTCAAATACACATTTCAACATAGATATATTAGGGAACTGGTCTCTTTTGGAGAAAAAAATTCTTTCAGATTCAAAGGATGACACTGCAACAATTATAAACAACTGGCTACATCTTAACAGTTATACTTATTATAGAACAGATTCTGATATTTCTAACTCTGACCTAAGCGATAATATTTCTGAGTTCACAGATGAGATAATAAAAGCGCAGATATCCAAAACTTTTGGAAACAACGACAATTTTGAAGACAAAGTAAGTTTGAATTTTGCTTCTCAACCCATCCACGACATACATCTTCATTCGCATCTTGATTACGAAATTCTTCAAACTGCCAATCCCCATTATATCAAATTATTCACTTGGATAGCAATATTGGTATTAATAGTAACAACAATAAATTTCATGCATCTTTCAACAGCAAAGTCCTTTGTTCGTTTCAAGGAAATAAGCATGCGTAAAATTTACTTTTCAAGACGCCAAGACATTGCAATTCAGCTAATAACTGAGGCTATTTTATATTCTTTTATGGCACTTCTGATAGCTCTTGTTTTAGTAGAACTACTTTTCCCTTTATTTACCTATCTTTTTGATATAAATATTTCTTCCTACAGTTTTCTCGATCACCCCGATTTGATCTCCTTATTTTTAATTGCCTTGATTGTAGGAATATTATCAGGTAGTTATCCTGCCATTTTTTATAGTAGCTTAAAACCTATATCCATACTTCAAGGTAATATCCGAATTAAAAAAAACAGTTTGTTTTTTCGAGGTATAATGGTAACAATTCAGGTTGGATTATTCATTTCATTAATTTCTGTTACCATCATTATTAACAGACAATATAATTTTCTAATAAAATCTGATCATGGTTTCAATACCGAGAATCTTCTTGTTATTGAACGTGGTTTTGCTACCATGGAAGAGCAAAAAGTTTTTAAAGACACTCTGTTACATAACATACCCATACAACATGCAGGTATTATACAACACATTCCGGGTGAAGAACCCGGTATGATATCATTTAAAAAAGATGATCCAAACGAAGGAGTCATGCTTCTGGCAATAAATTATGCGGATTCCGATTTTTTCAAAACTATGGGAGTCGATTTCCTTCATGGCAGGTCTTTCAATGAATCTGACACAGCAAACCCTTCAAACATTATAATTAATGAATCTGCTGCACGATTAATAGCCTATGATACTGCCGGTGCCGGAAGGATTGAATTAATTGGTGGCCGCGATAACACAACTATCCATAAATATGAAATCATTGGAGTTATCAATGACATTCATTTTGAAAGTATGAAAGCTCCTGTTCGCCCTATGGTATATATGCAGTTGGATCAAAGCAGCATGTCTGGTCATATAATCATAAATACCGGAAATATACCTTCGGCAGAAATTTTGTCTAAAATACAAGAGTTATTGAACGATCATTTTCAAGCTAATATTATTCCCCCCTATCCAATGGAAAAAATAAGGGAAGGCTTTTATTCTGATGAGAAGAAATTTGCCCGCTTAGGACTTATATTTACTATTTTGACCTATTCTCTTGCCTTATTGAGTCAGATTGGAATGGCCACTTTTTTGTTACATTATCATCAAAAAAGAAATTATATAAAAAAAACTTATTTTGCTTCAACTTTTCGGTTAATTACAGGTACTTTCAAGTTTTCAGGGCTTTTTATTTTAACAGCAATACTGATTTCCCTGCCTCTTTCAATACTTACAACACAGATATGGCTTTCTGAGTTCCACAGCATTTTGAGGCCTACTATAATATATTATCTCATACCAATATTAATCACCATTAGCACTTTCTGTTTAACTGTATTTATCATCGGCAATAGGGCCTTTAAAAAGCAACATGATTTTTTTATCGAATATGGTTGATTATTCTTCAAAATTAAATTCAGAGCTACAAAGATGATTTGCTATTTCTTTTTAACAGTTTTAACATAAACTTGGGACATCCACAAAAAATAATATCCAAATCCGGTAAAAATCTATTAATTTATTAGTCGTTGATTTTGAAAAAAATGAATATATTTGCGCCTTAATGATAAGTAACTAGAATAAAGAAAAAGAAAAGATAAAAGTTAAACAAATGCAAAACAAAGGAGCGATCAGGCTATTTGCCATACTTTTGGCATTAGTTAGTTTATATCAATTAATTTTTACATACAAGACCCGTAGTATTGAGGCCGATGCAAAAGAATATGCTATTACCCGGGCGGGAGAAGATGATGATTTAGAGCTAATCCGAAGTTATGAAGTTCATTATCTCGATTCAATGTCCCATGAAATAGCTTATAATTTCCTTTTTGGTCTCAGGCATTATACTTATATGGAATGTAAGGCCAGAGAGATCAATTTTGGTCTTGATTTAAAGGGAGGTATGAACCTGGTACTTGAAGTTAAAGTAGCAGACATTTTAGAAGCCTTATCAAATCATAGTCAGGATGAGAACTTTTTAAAAGCAATTGAGCAGGCTAAAGAAAGGGAGCTGACCTCAACCCGTGATTTTATCACCTTATTTGAAGAGGAATTCAACAGAATTGCACCTAACGCTAATTTAGCTGCTATTTTTCACACTGCCGAATTGCGTGATCGCATTCCATACGATTCCACTAACGATGAAGTAATAAGGGTGTTACGCAGGGAATCGGAATCTGCTATTAGCAATGCTTTTAATATTATACGTACCAGGATAGATCGTTTTGGGGTTGTTCAACCTAACGTACAACGTTTACCACAAAATCCCGGTCGCGTTTTAATTGAGCTTCCCGGTGTAACTGATCCCAATAGAGTAAGGGAATTACTACGCGGTACAGCTAATCTCGAATTTTGGGAGACTCATGAAAGCGAGGCAATTTATCCTTATCTGGCGCAAGCAAATCAGATTATTGTTCGTCACGAACAAAGTAAAAGATTAAGTTCTTCAACTGATTATGAAGATGTTGAATTATCAAAAGTCACAGCTGAAACTGAAGAAAGTTTAGATTTACTTGAAGAGCTTGGCGATGATATTGATGAGCCCGAAGAAGATATTCGTTCATTATTCACTTTACTTCAGCCAATGCCACAAGCTTCAGGCCCTATTGTTGGTATTGCCAGAAGCCGTGATATGTCACAAATTAATGAATGGTTAGAACAGGAAGAAATTCGTTCGGTATTACCTCGTGATCTAAAATTATTATGGACGGTAAAACCTATTCCACGTGATAATTTAAGATATTGGGTTCCTGATGCGGGTGATACTCGTGAAGAGTTCTATCAATTAATAGCTATTCGTTCAACCAGCCATGATGGTCGTGCTCCTCTTGAAGGAAATGTTATAACCAATGCCAGTGACCGCGTTAGTCAAACCGGCACTTTTGAAGTTGAGATGTCTATGAGCAGTGAAGGTGGCAGGACTTGGGCTCGACTTACTAAGGCGAATATAGGAAAATCTATTGCCATTGTTATGGATGGCTACGTTTATAGTTTCCCTACTGTACAAAACGAAATTAAAGGAGGTAGAAGCTCCATCACGGGCAACTTTTCCCCGGAGGAGGCTAAAGACCTTGCAAACATTTTAAAATCAGGTTCCCTACCTGCTCCTGCTCACATTATTGAAGACACTGTTGTTGGGCCTTCACTTGGACAGGAAGCTGTAGATGCCGGTTTAAAATCATTTTTATGGGCTTTTATTGCGATACTGGTCTTTGTAATTTTCTATTATGGTTTTAAAGCCGGAGTAGTTGCCGATATTGCATTATTGACAAACGTATTTTTCATCATGGGGGTTTTGGCAGCTTTTAATGCTGTACTAACCTTGCCGGGCATTGCCGGTATTGTTCTTACCATTGGAATGTCAATTGATGCCAACGTGCTTATTTATGAAAGGATACGTGAGGAATTGCGTGCCGGCAAGGGCTTGCGTCTTGCAGTGAATGATGGTTATAAAAATGCTTTTTCTGCCATTATCGACTCCAACGTAACTACCTTTTTAACAGGTTTAATATTATTCATATTCGGTACCGGCCCTATTAAAGGTTTTGCTACCACTCTTATGATAGGTATTGCTACTTCGTTTTTCACAGCTATTTATGTTACTCGTCTAATTTATGAATCTTTGCTTGATTCAAAAGTTGACATAAAATTTTCTTCTAAATGGACCGGCAACTTATTTACTAACCTCAAGTTTAAATTCATAGAAAAGAGTAAAATATTTTTCATAGGATCGGGAGCTATATTATTAATTTTTGTTGTATCACTGTTTACCCGAGGTTTGGAACAAGGTATTGATTTTACCGGTGGCCGTACTTTTGTTGTTCGCTTTGAAGAACCTGTTAATGCCTCCAATATACTTTCTTCTTTACATGGATCATTTGAGGGCTCCAACGTTGAAGTAAAGACCTATGGTACGGCCAATCAAGTTCGTATAGCAACCAACTATCTCGTTTATGAAACTGAAGAATCGGCAGATCAAAAAGTTGATGAAGCCCTTTTTACAGGCTTACAGGATTTCTTGCCTGCTGGTACATCAAACGAGACTTTTCAAAGGGATTATGAGATGAGTTCACAAAAGGTTGGTCCAACTATGGCAACCGATATAAGGAATAAAGCGACAACAGCAGTAATTCTTGCATTAATAGTGATGTTTCTTTATATTTTGGTTCGTTTCCGTGGATGGCAACTGGGTTTAGGGGCTATTGGTGCTCTCGTTCATGACGTTTTGATGGTTTTAGGTGTTTTCTCGCTTACCAACAAAATCATGCCGTTTTCTATGGAGGTCGATCAATCTTTTATTGCTGCAATATTAACGGTAATAGGATATTCTATTAACGATACTGTTGTAATCTTTGACCGTTTTCGTGAATTCCGTCAATTATATCCCAAGCGACAGCTCAAGGATGTATTTAATTTATCGATTAACTCAATTATCAGTCGTACTATAATAACTTCTGTTACAACATTTATGGTTCTACTTGTAATCTTCCTTTTCGGAGGCGAGGTGATTCGTGGTTTCATCTTTGCTTTAGGCCTGGGAGTAATTGTTGGGACATATTCTTCTGTTTTTATTGCCTCTCCACTTGCTTATACATTTATGAAAAAAACTGAAGCAGGCAAAAAAGGTAGAACAAAGAAATAGCTGAAAAATTAATTAACATTATCAGTCATCAGTTAACAGTTAATAGTGATCAGTAATCAATAGGAATGATCGACAATGAATAATCGTAGAGACCTTGCATGCAAGGTCTTTTTACGTGATATGTCGCGTCTGTTTAGGGTTTTTGAGCGAAGCGAAATCTAATTACAAAAATGTGGGAAAATGAAGTTCCCAATTACAATGAACGGTAATCGTAGAAATAATAGGCTGAAAACCTTATATATATGCTTCTACTCGGCGGATTTTTCCACCCCGCACAGAAGATTCTATTATTTAAAATCATCTTTTAAATATTTTTTTTAATTCACATTAGAAAATATCCTTTATTTAATATTGACTGTATCAAAATTATTCGCAGCGTATTTTATATCTTTGCATAAAAGCAGAAAATATGGTTGTATTTCTTTTTGGGATATCAATGGGTGAAATTTTAATAATTTTCCTTGTTGCCTTAATGCTTTTTGGCTCGAAAAAGATTCCCGATCTGGCGCGTTCACTTGGTAAAGGATTAAACGAACTTCGTAAAGCAAGCGAGGATATCAAGCGTGAGTTTATGGAAAGCACAGAAGAAATAAGAGAAGACCTCTCAGAGTTTGAAAAAGATTTACATCAAAACAATTTGGAGATAAAAAATATTGTTGATGATTTTAATCACAACATAAATACAACAAACAGCGGGGAAAATATTTCTGGAGCTCACGATACTGACACATTTAAGTCGTCGGAAGCTGATAAATTACCGGATAAAAAGACATCCGCAAAAGATAACAGTAATCAGTTGGAATCATCCAACAATTCAACCGAAGACCAAGTCCCTGATAGTTAATTACTAAACTTGCATTTTTCTTTTATACAAAATTAAAAATACAGCTCCCAACTTTATAACTTCTCCTTATGGCATATATTTGGCTAATATCAGGATTAATACTTTTATTTTTTAGTGGTAATTGGCTCATAAAAAGTAGCGTTAACTTATCAAAGCACTTTAAGATAAGCACATTCGTAATTGGTCTCACAGTTGTTGCATTTGGCACTTCTGCTCCTGAGCTTTTTGTTAGCTTGAAGGCTGCATATACAGGTGTTCAGGATATTGCCATAGGAAATATTGTTGGTTCCAACATAGCAAATATTGGTTTAGTCTTAGGATTAGTAGTCATTTTTATGCCTATTGCCATTAAAAACAGGGCTATTTTATTTGATTGGTCTGTGATGCTCTTAGCCACTATAATACTTTTTATTTTCGCTTATAACGGGATATTGGGAGTTTGGGAGGGCATAATTTTTCTAGTATTATTTGTTCTTTATTTGCTTCATTCTATATTTAAATCACATAAAAAGACTATTTCGGAGGAGCAAGAATCTGTAGCCCCATCAATGAAGGTTATACCTGCCATTTTAATTGTTCTTGCTTCCATTATAGGTCTATATTATGGTGCCGACTTTTTAATTAATGGTGCGCATGACATAGCACTTTCGTGGGGAGTGAGCGATCGTGTTATAGGAGTTTCAATTGTTGCTGTCGGCACAAGTTTGCCGGAATTAGCAGCTTCTTTAATTGCAGTTTTTAGAAAAGAAAATGATATTTCAGTCGGCAATATCATTGGTTCAAATATATTCAACATTTTAGGTATTTTAGGTGTCACTGCCACCGTAAGACCTCTCTATATCAACGACACCTCAATGTTTAGACTTGATTTAATCTTATGTTTGCTTCTTGCTGTAATTTTGCTCATTTTCATGACTCCTCTCAGCAGAGGCAATATAAGCCGATGGAAAGGTTTTATTATGTTTTTTATTTACTTTATGTATATTTATTTTATTTTTAAATAGAACTCATGGTTGAAGGCAAAGGAATTCGAAAGTCATTTGGAGATTTGGAGGTGCTGAAAGGAATTGACATTTTTATTGAAGCTGCAGAAATTGTAACCATATTAGGAGCCAGCGGAGCAGGAAAAACTACATTGTTACAAATTTTAGGCTCTTTAGATTTACCATCTCAGGGTGAAGTTTTTATCAATAATCAAGCTCTTCACCAATTAAATGAAAAGCAACTTGCAAAATTCAGAAATCAAAATATAGGCTTTGTTTTTCAGTTTCATCAATTATTACCTGAATTCACAGCAGAAGAAAACTGTATGCTTCCTGCACTTATTGGAAATAAAACAAAATATGCTGCCCGTGATAAAGCTCGTGAGCTATTAATTTTTTTGGGGCTCGGTCATCGCCTTGATCACAAACCCGGTCAGTTAAGTGGCGGAGAAAAACAAAGAGTGGCAGTAGCACGTGCCCTTATCAACGATCCTTTAGTAGTTTTTGCTGATGAGCCATCAGGCAATCTTGACTCGAAAAACCAAGAAGAGCTTATGGAACTTCTTTTTTCTTTAAGGGAACAATTTAAACAAACTTTTGTAATCGTAACCCACGATGAACATCTCGCAGAAAAATCGGACAGAATAATTCATATAAAAGATGGCTATATAATTTAACCGGCCTACCCCTACCCGATATAAGATTTTACTTTAACGATTAAAAAGTAATGGCAACTTTTTAAAAATCTTCAAATATTCCAAGTCCAAACAAAGCAAAATCATATTTTACAGGATCAATTGCATCCATAATTCTAAGGTTTCGGTCTAATTCATGCAAGCTTTTTATATCATTTTGTTTCCTTGTTATCAACCCGAGCTTACGTGCCACATTCCCTGAATGAATATCTAATGGGCATGAAAGAATGGAAGGCGAAATAGATTTCCACAGGCCAAAATCAACTCCTTTATTATCATTTCGAACCATCCACCGAAGGAACATATTTATTCTCTTGGCTGCAGATCCTCTTGCCGGACTGCTTATATGTTTTCTGGTACGTGAAAGATGAGGTATAGAAAAAAAAATAATATTTAAAGCATTAATGGCAGGAATTATAGAATTATCATCTGAATAAGTCGAAAAAATCCCTTCAAGTCCATTATGATACTCATAAATATTTTTTAAAGATCTTACAAAGGTTTTAAGATCATCTGAATTAAATGTACGATGAACAAAGTTGTCAAATACTTTCAAGTCGTTTTTTTGATGGTTCATAACAAAATCATAGGGTGCATTATCCATTAAGGACATCATTTTTAGTGCATTTCTAATAATTACAGAACGTTGTCCCCATGCAATTATGGCAGTTAAAAAGCCTGCAATTTCAATATCTTTTTTTTCTGAAAATTGATGTGGAATAAATATAGGATCTGTTTCTATGAAAGTGGGCTTGTTGTATTGAACAACCTTTTCATCAAGGAATTCTTTAACTTCTATCAGCATTAAGTTTTAAATTTGGTACAAAACATGTTTTCCACCATAATTTGCTCTACTCACAAGCAGCTAAATATTTTCACCTTTATAAAGTTTGTCTTAGGCGGCTTTACAATATCTTCTATAATTTTTCTCTTCAAAAGTAAACTACAGTTTTCTTGCCTTAGATATAAAATGCAGGTGCCACCAAAAAAGAAGGGATAAAACTTACAATATTTTAGTGGCAACCTGCAGGAAGAGACTTTTATCTGTTTACCACAGATTTATAAGCTTCAAAAATTATTGATCAAGTTTTTTATTTTTAGGGCTAAACTTAGAGTACTGCAAAATTTCCTTTTATTCTAAGTAGCGGTTTAAAAGGATATAAGCTACCACTCCTAATATAATTAGCAAGCCTCCGACAGCTAAGAAGGTATTATTGGTTAAGTTATTAATAATATACACACTCAAGAGGATCACTCCTACAAGGATCAGAAAGACCCCTGAAAATTTCAAAAAGTTCTTCATAACAGATTATTTTTCATTTTTGTTAAATTTACAAACAGCTAAGGATTTTTCAAATTATTTTCATAATAAAAACTTTAAATCTTATATTCAAAGGTCTCATTCTATCAATAATTTTTTATTCACTAATTTGAATTTTATATTTGCATTATAGCCGATATTAAAAAAACATATTCTATCTTAAAGCATTCAGTCTATAATAATCAAAAAATTATCAATACCTTAAAATCTCAATTATTCTAATACTAAGATGGCACGAAAACAACCTGTTCAAACACCTTTGATGAAGCAATATTACAGTATCAAGAATAAACATCCTGATGCAATTTTGCTTTTCCGGGTTGGTGATTTTTATGAAACATTCTCGGATGATGCCATCAAGGTATCCGGCATTTTAGGTATCACTTTAACCCGCCGTGCCAATGGTGCTGCTCAGCACATAGAGTTAGCCGGTTTTCCTCATCATGCACTTGACACCTATTTACCAAAGCTTGTACGCGCAGGAGAACGTGTTGCTGTTTGTGACCAGCTTGAAGATCCGAAACTTGCTAAAACCATTGTTAAACGTGGTGTTACTGAATTAGTGACTCCCGGGGTTGCTATTAACGACAATATTTTAGAACACCGTGAAAATAATTTTTTGGCTGCTGTTCATCTTGATACAAGATACGGAGGCATAGCATTTTTAGACCTTTCAACCGGGGAGTTTCTTACTACTGAAGGAACACATGAGCATTTAGAAAAATTACTTTCCAGCTTTAAGCCCAAAGAAGTATTATATGAAAAAGCCAGGCGCTCATTGTTTACCGAAGTATTTGGTTCAAAATATTATATCTACCCCCTTGATGATTGGATTTTCACTGCTGAGACGGCTGATGATCGTTTATTAAAACATTTTGAAGCACGCTCTTTAAAAGGATTTGGGGTTCAGAACCTAAGGCTTGGCACAATTGCTGCGGGTGCTATTCTTCATTATCTTGATCTCACTCAGCATCATCAGATCAGCCATATCACCTCATTATCACGTATTGAAGAGGAAAAATATGTATGGCTTGACAAATTTACAATTCGCAATCTTGAACTTTTTCAGTCAATAAATGAGGGAGGAAAAACATTGATTGATGTAATGGATAAAACCATTACATCTATGGGAAGTCGTATGTTAAAACGTTGGCTTGCCATGCCTTTAAAAGATGTACAGCCTATTATAGATCGTCATGAGGCTGTTGAATATTTTTTCAGAGAGCCCGGGCTAAGGAGCAGTCTTGAAAATCATTTACGTCCTATTGGTGATTTAGAAAGGTTGGTATCGAAGGTTTCAGTTGGTCGTCTTACTCCAAGAGAAATGAATCAGCTTAAAACTGCCCTTGAAAATATAGAACCTATTAAAGAATACTGCATGCTTTCTAAAAACAAAAGCTTGCAAAATATTGGTGAACAGTTAAATCCTTGTCAATCGATTTATAAAAGGATAAAACATGAGATTGAAGCCGACCCCCCTGTTCAAATTAACAAAGGCGGTGTTATTCGCCCAGGTATTTCACAAGAATTGGATGATCTGCGTGAAATAGCATTTTCGGGTAAAGATTATCTCTCGAAATTACAAAAGCGAGAAAGTGAAAGAACAGATATTCCAAGTTTAAAAATTGGCTTTAACAATGTATTTGGCTATTATATTGAAGTTCGCAATACTCATAAAGACAAAGTTCCTGAAAACTGGATTCGCAAACAAACTCTTGTTAGCGCCGAACGCTACATTACTGAAGAATTAAAAGAGTATGAATCAAAAATACTTGGAGCTGAAGAAAAAATACTTGCACTTGAAAGTCGCCTTTACATGCAATTATTAATGGCTGTATCAGAATTTATACCGGCTATTCAGCTTAACGCCACTCTTCTTGCCCGTTTAGACTGTTTAATTTCTTTTGCAGTTTTAGCTTCTGAAAACAATTATATAAGGCCGGAAATTAATGATACAGACGAAATAAATATTCGCTCCGGGCGTCATCCTGTTATTGAAAAAGAACTTCCTCCGGGTGAGGCTTATATTCCCAACGACATTCTACTAAATAACAGTCAACAACAGATAATAATAATAACGGGGCCTAATATGGCAGGTAAATCAGCCTTATTACGTCAAACAGCTCTAATAATTCTTATGGCACAAACCGGCAGCTTTGTTCCTGTAGAAGCAGCATCCATAGGAGTAGTTGATAAAATTTTTACTCGCGTAGGCGCTTCCGATAATATATCGCGTGGTGAATCCACTTTTATGGTTGAAATGAATGAGGCAGCCAGCATACTCAATAACTTGTCGGATCGAAGCCTTGTATTATTTGATGAGCTGGGGCGAGGCACAAGTACTTACGATGGCATTTCAATAGCTTGGAGTATAGTTGAATATATCCACGAAAACAAAAAGGCCTTAGCTAAAACTCTATTTGCCACCCACTATCATGAGCTTAACGAAATGGCTAAAACATATAAAAGATGTAAGAACTTTAATGTTTCAGTAAAGGAAATTGATAACAAAGTGATCTTCCTTCGTAAATTAATACCCGGGGGAAGCAATCATAGTTTTGGAATTCATGTTGCACAAATGGCCGGAATGCCGAAAAGTGTGGTAAATCGTGCCAATGATATTTTAAAAGAATTAGAAAACTCACATAAAAAAGGCAGCTTAAGCAAGCCCGTAGGTGATTTAGCACAACAGCGCGAAGGCTTTCAGCTAAGCTTTTTTCAGTTAGACGATCCTGTTCTCAAACAAATTCGTGACCGCATTGCAGGTATTGATATCAACAATCTTACACCTATGGATGCACTTAATCAGTTAAATGAAATTAAAAAAATAGCAGGCTTATAAATTAAGATACATTAATGTTAGATATTTGTTATAATTAAACTTTCATATGATTTAAAATGCTTTTTCATAGCATAAATCGGATAAAATTTCTTGGTGTGATTTTGGAAAAAAGAAAAAAGATGTATCTTTGTAGCAGAAAATGCGAAAATAGCTCAGTTGGTAGAGCACGACCTTGCCAAGGTCGGGGTCGCGGGTTCGAGTCCCGTTTTTCGCTCTCCACCAAAGAATCCCCGTTGCACGGGGATTTTTTAACTCTTATCAATGATTTGCCCGGGTGGTGGAACTGGTAGACACTCAGGACTTAAAATCCTGTGGCCATTGCGGCCGTGCGGGTTCAAGTCCCGCTCCGGGTAC
>CAZODA010000013.1:0-19169 GCA_964578485.1 uncultured Alkalitalea sp.
TTCCAATTAAAAAGTTATTAACAATTTTCTTGTCAACATATATCATGAAAGGACACATTGTTCATTGTTCATTGTTCATTGTTAACTGTTTACTGATCATTGTTAACTGTTTACTGATCATTGATGACTGTTCACTGTTCATTGAACAGCAATTATTTCTATTTCAATTAGGACTCCCATTGGTAGGTCTTTAACTGCGAATGCTGCTCTTGCGGGGAAGTTATTTGTGAAATATTTGCTATATACTTGGTTCATTGCCTTGAAATCATCAATATTTGCCAAAAGGCAAGTAGATTTTACCACATCTTGCAATTTATATCCGGCTTCGCTAAGTATAGCCTTTATATTTTCCATAACCTGCTGTGTTTGTTCTTCAATTCCACCTTCAACAATTAATCCGCTTGAAGGATCAACAGGTATTTGTCCTGATACAAACAGCATTCCATTTTTTTCAACTGCCTGACTATAGGGCCCTATTGCGGCAGGAGCATTATTTGTGTGAATAATCTTTTTCATTGTCTGTTATATTTATTGTGCTTTAATTCCTCTAATTGGTGGTTCCACTTTTCCCATTGGTTTAAGGCATCATTTAGTTTTGTTTTAATAGTTTCATATTCAAGGTAAATTAAATCTATGTTTTCTGCTGATTCCGGATCTTGAAGCATTTTATCCATTTCTGCAATTTTATTTTCCAATTGTTCAATATTTTCTTCTACTGCAGTGATTTTATTTGTCAGTCTTTTTAATTTTCGACTGAATTCTTTACGCTTTTCAAAGTCTTTCTTCCCTTTCCCAACAGAAGTCTCTTCAGGCTCTTTTTTCTCTTTTACTTCTGCGTTTAAATTTAACTCATTAAGGGATTCTATTTTTTTTCTTTCTAAAAAATAATGAATGCCACCAAGGTATTCTTTTATTTTTTTTTCATGAAACTCATAAGTTTTGCTTACCAAGCCGTCAAGAAAATCACGGTCATGGGATATTAATAAAACTGTGCCTTCGAAGTCGGAAAGAGCTTTTTTAAATATTTCTTTCGAGCGTATATCAAGATGGTTTGTAGGCTCGTCCAATATTAAAAAATTTACAGGCTCAAGTAATAAAAGTACCATGGCAAGCCGAGTACGCTCCCCCCCGGATAAAACAGAAACTTTTTTATCAACTTCTTCTCCTGTAAATAAAAAGGCCCCCAGTAAATCTCTTATTTTTGTACGTATTTCTCCTGTTGCTGCCCTGTCAACAGTTTCTAATACCGTTATTGACTGATCCAATAGCATAGCTTGATCTTGGGCAAAATATCCAATTTTTACCTGATGTCCGAGTTTAATATTTCCGGTGAAATCAATTTCATTCATTATTATTTTTGCGAGAGTAGTTTTGCCTTCACCGTTTTTACCCACAAAAGCGACCTTTTCACCCCGTTCAATGACAAAATTAATATGGTCAAGAACATGATTTGAACCATAATATTTTGAGATATCTGTTCCTTTTACTGTTATTGAGCCGGAGTGAGGAGCAGGAGGGAAGCTGATTTGTATTGTGCTACTGTCAAATTCATCAACATGAATACGTTCCAGTTTATTTAATTGTTTGATCCGTGATTGAACCTGCACTGCTTTTGTTGCTTTATAACGGAATCTTTCAATAAACTGCTCCGTATCTTCAATTTTTTTCTGTTGATTACGATATGCTGCTAATTGTTGTTCACGTCGTTCATGCCTTAATTGTACAAACTTTGAATAAGCAGTTTTGTAATCAAAAATATCTCCCAATGAAATTTCAATTGTTCGCTTTGTAATAGTATCAAGAAAAGTTTTATCGTGAGATATTACTATTATGGCACCTCCATAACTTTTAAGATAATCTTCAAGCCATTGTATAGATTCAATATCTAAATGATTCGTAGGCTCATCAAGCAAAAAAATATCAGGAGCTTTTAATAAGATTTTTGCCAGTTCTATTCGCATCCGCCATCCTCCGCTAAATTCAGAAGTAGGTCGATCAAGATCAGAGGACTTAAAGCCAAGACCTTTTAATGTTATTTCTACTGTAGAATGATAGTTGTGCCCACCTATAAGCGAGTAACGTTCATTTTTTTCACTTAAGTCATTAATTAAATTAAGGTAGGATTGGGAATGATGATCTTTGCGTTGTTTAATTTGCGTAGTTAATTCCTTTATGTCTTCTTCAAGTTCAATTATTTCCTTAAATGCCTGTTCTGTTTCTTCACGTACTGTTTGAGTATCTGTATGGTTGATATGTTGCGGAAGATAACCAATGGTGAGGTCCTTTATTTTTGCAAGCTCACCCGCTGAAGGAGACATTTTCCCGGCAATAATCTTTAGCAAGGTTGATTTTCCGGCACCGTTTTTACCAACTAAACCTATCCTGTCTTTGTCATTAATCTGAAAAGAAATTTCATTAAAAAGTCTGAAACCCCCAAAATCGACAATCAGTTTATTTATTGATATCATTAATTGTAAAGCCTCAAAATTATTAGTTTTTATCTGTCAGTATTATTACCTATTCTCGATTTTTACTTGAATACGTTGTGTAGAAAGATCAGGATTGAATTTTATCATTACAAGACCTTGATTATAAAAGCCTCCCCAGTTCGATATCCTTTGAAAATTAAAATTAAATTGAACCTGCTCATGATGGAACTTATCAATACAAAGGTCAAAATCGCTCCCGTATTGTACTATTGCTGAAATAAAATAATTTGTTACATCATAGCCCCAAGCGCCAAAACGTGAATAACTTGATGAGGTAGTGCTATTCTGGAAATATGGATTTACAGCATGCGGCTCTGTATAAAACCATTGCCTGTATTTATTAAGGAATTTTTGAGTGTTCCTGTCGTGGTAATCCAAAGCAAAAGGTCTGAATATACTAGCATTCAATTGATGCATTTGCTCCGGGTCTATTGTTTGAAACCTTAGCCAATCCGGCATTCCATAAATTCTTATATCGGCTTTCGTTTCTTTTTTAACACCGGCAAGTATGGGTAGTATATTTGATACATCAGCTTCATTGCCTGAAGGAATTATTACATAATTTGGACTGTCGTTACTAATAATATTTTGTAGTTCTATAAGATCATTTTCTCCGGATGTAAATTGACTATAACGAAAAGAAGAAGTTCCTCCAATTTGTTCTGAGGCTTTTTGTTTAAGTATCCTGACAAAACTATTTGCCTGAGAATCTTGTTTTGAAGGCATTATGACTAACAAATTGGCATCTTGAGCTTGGAAAATTATTTCATCTGTCATAACTTGATAAAGCAAAGAATCAGGCGTGTTAATCTGAAATAAATAAGGATTATTGAAAATTTCCGGATTTGTATTAGATAAGGGAAATACAAGTGGAATTTTGTTCTTACGACTAAATTCCGATAAGGCAGGAAGTTCAGCAGACATACCCGGACCAATAATAAGATGTGCCCTTTTGAGTGAAGGATCTTCCATAACCTTGTTTATACTACGTGCTTTATCTGAGATGTCATAAACAGCGAGTTCCACACTAATCCCTGATTTTTTCAATGTGTCGAGTGCTAATAATACTCCACTATAAAATTCTGAGAAAATTTTGGATTGTGACACTCTTGTTCGTATCTCCTTTGAAATTTGAATAGTATCATCGCTTATAGCGTATAATCTATTGCTTTCTGCAGCTAAAAAAGGTAGTATAAGGGCAAGCCTGACAGGCTCATTATATCCTATAATTGAATTTACGGAACATTCTCCCAATAGAGGAATCCATTTTTCTTCTGCATCTGCTATTGATATAGTATCACCTATTTGAGCTAAAGATTCAGTGGCGCGCATTGCAAACCATGCATCAGTAGGAATTTTTAAGCGGATTCCGTTTTTGAAATTCTTAAAATCAACATTTTCATTAACTTCCCTGATAATATCCATATCAACATGATATTGACGTGATATTCCAAATAATGTTTCCCTCCTTCTGACTCTGTGAGTTATAAATAATTCAGATTCATCCGGTGGATCAATAGCTAATTTTTGATCGACAAGGACACGCGGAATTCTTAACATATACCCTACACGCATATTGTCGGATGTTATTCCGGGATTTGCCTTTTCAATTTCAGAAATATTGACCTGATACTGACGGCTTATTGAAAACAATGTTTGACCTTCTGTTATAATATGATATATATAATCACCAACTTCAACAAAGTGCTGATCTGATGAATCTGTTAAACTTAATGAAACACCCTCATCTCTTACTTTTGGTATTCTAACTTTGCTTCCGATTGACAAAATACCGGTGCGTAGTGCAGGATTCGCTTCTATAATTTCTTCCGTTGTTGTATGATATAGACGCGATAAACCAAAAAGAGTTTCCTTTGGCTTTACAGTATGATAAATGTAATGATCATCTTCTCCTTGAAGGGATTCGGAAAATTCAACCGAGAGACTTTCCACCTGAGTACTCATTTCTTTCGCAGGAATAATTAAAACAGCACCCTCTAAAAGACCTTGCTTCGTGCCGGGATTATATTTGTAAATTGTGTCAAGAGGAATTTTATATTTTTGTGAGATAAAATAAGCAGTTTGCCCCTTTTCTATGGTATGATAAATATATGAAGCAGCGTTGTTTAGCTCATTGCCGGTACTATTGCGTCCGGGAATTACAGGAATACGCAGAATCTGACCAACTTTGAGTAACTCGTCCATATCATCGTTTGCATCCAATATTTCTTGCATGGAAACCCCGTAATTTACGCTTATACGATATAAACCTTCGCCACGTTGGATTACATGAAGATAATACTCTTTATTATTGAGCATGATACGTTGGGCCTCATGGTGCTTATCAGTTTTTGCTTGTGAACTCGCAGGCATACAATTAATTGCAAGTATTAAACCAATTATTAAAATAGCTTTATTGTTCATCCGGGCATAGATTTGAAAAAATAAATCTTTGGTTGAAATATTGTGAAAATTTAAATTAGGCTATATACTTTGACCACTACTTGTATTTGATATACAAACAAAAAAAATACCAAAGCAATAAGTTTTTATTTAAATCTTATAATTATGGCTAAAATACAAAAAACCGCAATAAAGGTAATAGTTATCTACATCTTTATTGCGGTTTTTAATATCTTGTTATATAAAACTTGTTGACAATTAAATTCTTAACTGGGTCTCAATTTCATGTATCTGACTTTTTAATTCTCTGTCGGTCTCCATCAGATTTGATATGGTCCTGCAAGCATATAAAACTGTAGCATGATCCTTTTGTCCAATTTTAGAACCTATTGCAGATAAAGAAGAATTTGTTAAATTCTTTGAAAAATACATGGCTATTTGTCTTGCCTGAACTATTTCACGCTTGCGAGTCTTTGCTTGTAATTTTTCCATTGTTAATCCATAATAATCACAAACTGTTTGCTGAATAATATCTACAGATAACTCCTTTTGTGATTTCCTTACAATCTTATCTACCACACTTTTTGCCGTTGTAAGATTTATTTCATCTTTGTTGATGGTTGATAAAAATAAAAGAGATATCAATGCACCTTCAAGCTCCCTTATGTTGTGAGTGATATGACTGGCAATATAATGTATTACCTCCGAGGCAACTTTAATTCCATCTTTTTTGATCTTGTGTTCAAGAATTTTCATTCGTGTAGGATAATCAGGAGCCTGTATGTCAGTTGGTAAGCCCCATTTAAACCGCGATAATAAACGATCTTCTATACCTTGAAGATCTGCAGGTGACTGATCGGAAGTTAAAATTAATTGCTTCCCGGTCTGTTGTAGATGATTGAAAATATGAAAAAATGTGTTCTGAGTTGCCGTCTTCCCGGCAAACTCCTGAATATCGTCAACAATTAAAACATCAATCATCTGATAAAAATTGATAAAATCATTACGTGTATTATTGCGTGCAGAATCAGTAAACTGCGTTTCAAATTTGTTGGCACTAACATATAATACAGTCTTTTCAGGACTAAGATTTTTTACCTCAATACCAATGGCCTGGGCTAAATGAGTTTTACCTAAACCGGAATTTCCATAAATAAATAAAGGGTTGAATGCAGTTTTACCGGGACTTAATGATACTGTATGACTCGCAGAACGTGCTAAACGATTACAATCTCCCTCTATAAAGTTTTCAAAAGAATAATCAGGATTTAATTGAGGATCAACATTCAATTTTTTAATTCCCGGAATTACAAAAGGATTCTTAATAGCAGGCTGATTGGTCTTCTCGGGAGAAACAGCCCTGTTACGAAGGTCTGTGCGATTTGATGCAGGATAATTGACAGTACAAGGAGCAGTGTTCTTACGACGACCTTTTGCCATTATTACACTATACTCAAGTTTGGCAGAGGGACCAATGATGTCATGCAAGGTGCGACGTACATGATCAATATACTGCTCTTCTATAATTTCATAGAAATATACACTGGGAACCTGAATAGTAAGAACTTCATTTTCCAGCTTAAGGGGGACAATAGGTTCAAACCAAGTTTGAAAAGCCATCGGGTCAATGGATTTACGAACATTATCCATACAAATGTTCCAGACATTTTTATGATCCAATTTCATTTTTGTACCTTCCTTTAAAAAGTTATGTTTAATAATTTTGGGATTTGCTTTAGACAAAAATTGTGAAAAAAAATTGAAAAAAAAAATCTTTTTACCCTTGTATTTTAAAGAAATTATTAGCTGGTTAATATTCAGGGGATTAAAGAAAGAAAATGTAAGCAGCTGGTTAGCAGGCATATAGACCAGAAGCTTAACTTCTACTTAACAGCTACAAGGCATTGGATAAAAGTAGGTTGGAGCTTTCTGAAAAATATTTTAATTTTTCGTCAAAAAATAAAATATTTTATCCTGTTTAACCAAATAATCAAGTTTGTAAATAGGTTTTTCAGCCTTTTTTTGTGGATGTTTTTATCCTACTAAATTTATATGCTTTATTTGGCTGTTCTTGTTTACTATTATCTCACTTATGTTAAACAGAGAGAATTTAAGGACTAATTTGTTTTAAAGCTCTACTTAGCTTTATAATTTTTCCTTTTTTAAATGCAATAACTGTTGCTTCGGGAAATTCTTCATTAATTTCATCTTTTATGTTTACAGTTTTATTAAAAGACGAACTTTCACCTATCGTGTAGATATAATTTTTTCCATCAAAATATTCTTTTATTCGATATTTGTCTTCAGTAATTACATTTCTCAGTTCCAATGGTTTTTTTGCTTCGGCGATTTTTACTTTAAACACTATTTCTTTTTCTTGAGCTAATTTTTCTTCTGTTGTTACATAAACTTTACGTCCAAAATTTAATGCTGAAAAACGTAGATACCTTTTGGGGTTATTGCGCATGTCAATTAATAATCTATCCATATTTGCTGTGGCATCAGCCATATTCAGATATAATTCGGGATCATCCATCAATAAACCAAGTGTTCCTTCTCCTTTCGTGGCTTGTGTTAAAAGTATAGAAAGTTCATTTAATACAGAATCGGCTGATGCTCCTATTTTTTGGAAATCAGTTTCAGTTAAATTGCCTGTAAGTTTAGCTAAATTTTCAACTGTGGTATTAAAGTTGGTCAACTGGTCTTTTATATTTTCTGTGATATCTTCAACATTTGAAAGGCTTCTTCCCATATTTCCTTCTTTCGTAAAAGAAGCTTCTATTGCTGATGAAGTGTTTTTCAAATTTTTTATTGTCATAAACAAATCATTAAGCATTTGATCCATGTCCTCATTAAACAGTTTGTTAATATTTGTTATGACCGAATCAATTGAGCTTATCATATTTTCACTTTTCTCCTTTATGGGACGTAATTCTTGGGTGACCTGGTCCATTAAGTCTTCAGTGACTTCAGTAAGCAGTGTGTCTCCCGGAAGAAGAAAATCTTGGCTGTCTCCCAAAATAATTTCAATTGCTTTTGATCCCATAATATCAGTATTATGAATTTTAGCTATGGTATTTGAAGGCAATTTAATGTTTTCGGTTATTTGCATCCTTACTAAAAATGGAGTGGGGGATGATTCAAAATTTATGCGGAGAACATTTCCTATCCGATATCCTTTGTAATATATTGGATTGCCTTCAGTTAAACCTTCTAAGCGATCATAAACACCGTAATATTGTGAACCCGAAACCAGAACGTTTTTACCTTTTAAAAAATTAAAGCCCCAAAATAAAAGTAGCAATGCTGCAATAACTAAAAGGGCAATTTTAACTTCCTGACGTATTTTCATAAATTGTAGTTTAGATTTTTATAATTATTAGGGATTATTTTACCGTAGATACCGGTATTCTTTCACCATTTTTAAATGCTACAATAAAACAATCAGGTGTTTTTTCACGTATTTTTATCAGTAAGTTACTAATTTCATCATAACTTGTTGATAGACCTGTAGTATATTTATAAAGATTGTTTTCGCGATAAACCCAGATTTCATCAAATAAATGAAATAGACGGTTATCTTCATTTAATTCACGACTTGTGGTTGCAACTTGAATTCTGAATATCACCTCAGCTTCCTCCTTTTTAGTATTAGCGATATCTATTATATTTTCAAGGTTTAGCTCATTGGTAGTTGATCCGGTTGTGGCTATTATACTCCTGGCTTCAACCTGGGTTTTATATTCCCTGATAGCTCTGAAGATCGCTGAAGCAATATAGACTTGTCCGTCTTCACTGGCAAGGAATTTCTCTTCATTACGATTACTTAAAAATCCCACTTCAACAAGGATGCCGGGCATCGCTGTTTCGCGTAAAACCAAAAAACCCGCCTGCTTTACTCCTCTGTTATAGCGTCCGACACGTTTCTCAAATTGATCCTGAACAAATACTGCAGCAGAAAGACTCTGATTAAGATATACATTTTGCATTAACTCAAAGATGATATACGATTCTTCTGAATTTGGATCGAAACCTTCATATTTTGTTGTATAATCTTCTTCCAAAATAATTACGGAGTTTTCTTTTTTTGCTACTTCAAGGTTTTCTTCTGAACGATGTAAACCTAATACAAAGGTTTCGGCACCATAAATGCCCGGATTGCTAATGGAATTGGCATGTATGGAAACAAATAGGTCGGCTTTTGCAGTATTTGCTATATCAGCACGTTCGTTCAAGGGTACAAAAACATCTTCTGTTCTTGTAAAAAGAACATTTAACTCAGGCATTTCGCGTTTGAGATATTCACCAACTTTCAAAGCAATAGCTAATACAATATCTTTTTCTTTTACCAGTCGTCCACTTGCTCCCGGATCTTTCCCCCCATGACCGGGATCAATAACAACAGTTCGAAAACCAGGCTCACGGTGACTTTGTGAAAATACTGATCCTATGGGCAAGAGAACCGTTAGCAGTAAATAAAATGAAATTTTACTTGTTGCTTTTGGGAAAGATTTTTTACATGCCATAAGAGTTAATTTTATTTTTTCAAACATAAACAAACAGCTCAAAATCTTTTTAAAATAAAAATCATTCAAAAATAATAAATATCTTTCTGTAGCCCATTTCTTTTTCACTATTTATGAAAGTCTAAATTTATTAAATGAGAAATTACATATTAATAAAAAAATGTTGAACCTTTTTTGAAATTTTATTTGACCTTGTATGTTTTATCTTATTCTTGTGTTAACTTTCATCCCTGTTTAAACTCTGTTTATTGTTTTAAGATTTATAATAGCTAATGATTAAATCTTATCGATAAAGCTGTCTAAGACCAATTTTTAATTTTATTTTTGTGGCTGATAAAGTAAGATTTTAGGATTTGAAATTAAATAATACTCATATATCAACCCGTTTTTCCATCCTTTATAGATGGATTTTAACTTTATTGTGTTGTTATTTTACTATAGTACAATCATTGGGCCAAATCACGGAAAATAATATTTTCAACAAGCCCGACTCTGTAGTAAACGAATTGAGAATGTTGATAAGTGATAGTATTAATTATCAAAACGATATTATTTTTGACCTTCCGCTGTTTTCTACTGATTCTGTTGCCACTGAATATATTGATGACAGTGAAAAAACTATACAGGAAAATGATGAACAGGCTGATACCGTGAGGACAAAGCCAAAGACTTATATCGAAGCAGAAGTTCAATATAGCTCTAAAGATTCTACCTTGTTCGATCGTGGAAAAATTTATCTCTATGGTGATGCTTCCGTTAGTTACCGCGATATCCTGTTAACTGCATATTATATAGAACTTGATTTGGATAGCAGTATGGCTTATGCTGCCGGTACAGTTGATTCTCTCGGACTTGAAACAGGATTGCCGGTTTTTAAAGATAAAAGTGGTGAATATGAGATGAGGAGAATACGCTATAATTTTGATACTGAAAAAGCTATTATCGAACATGTGGTTACAACACAGGGAGAGGGTTTTGTTGTGAGTGATAAAGCAAAAAAAAATACCGACAACACTTATTTTATGAAGGACGGACGCTATACTACTTGTGATCATCACGATAGTCCGCATTTTTATATTAATATGACTAAGGCTAAAGTAATACCGGGAAGCAAAATAGTTACAGGACCGGCATATTTAGTTCTTGAAGATGTGCATATCTATCCTTTAATAATTCCTTTTGCCTTTGTGCCAAGTACGCGTTCATATAGCTCAGGATTTTTAATACCCTCCTATGGTGAAGAAAGCAATAGAGGTTTTTTTCTAAGGGATGGGGGCTATTACTTGGCTGCCAGTGATTATTTTGATTTGGCTTTAACAGGTGATCTTTATGCCAATAGTTCATGGGGATTGAGAACTTCATCAAACTACCGGAAAAGGTATAAATTTAGTGGTAGCTTTAATGCCCAACGTATTACAAATGTCTTTAGTGAAAAAGTTCTGCCCGATTATCGAAAAACGAATGATTTTTCACTTACATGGTCGCACAGACAGGATGCTAAGTCAAATCCTTATAGTACCTTTTCTGCAAGTGTAAATTATTCAACAAGTACTTTCGATCAAAATAATGTGGGAAGTATTATTAATCCACAAATACTTGCTCAAAATACAAAACGGTCCAGTATTTCTTATTCAAGACGTTTCCCGGGCAGCCCTTTCAATATGTCTATGAATATTTTGCACTCACAAAATAGCCGTGATACTACAATAAACTTCACTATACCTGATTTAACGCTCACCATGAACAGGATTTATCCTTTTAAAAATAAAAAAAGAATAAGTAGTAAGGAATTATGGTATGAAAATATAAGTATTGGCTATACCGGAAACATGAAAAATGAAGTGCATACAAAAGAAAGTGAATTGAGTTTTTCTCCACAAAGTCTTGTTGATGACTGGAAAAATGGTGCACGTCACAGTATTCCCGTGTCACTTAATTTAAAATTCCTTAAATACTTCTCCTTAACACCAAGTGTAAACTATACCGAACGCTGGTACTTTAATTCTATTCGAAAAGATTGGGATGAAGAACAAAATAGGGTAGTTACTTCAGATACAATATCAGGCTTTAACCGAGTATATGATTATAGCACAAGTATTGGAACATCTACAAAGTTATATGCTTTTTTTACTCCTTATAGAAAACTATTTGGCGATAAGGTAGAAGCTATCCGACATGTAATGACTCCATCTGTTAGTGTAAGTTACCGCCCTGATTTTTCGTCTCCGAGATATGGCTATTATGATTGGATTGAATATTATGATAAAAGCAGAGATGATATTGTAAGGCATGAATATTCAATATTTGAAGGTGCACTTTATGGAATACCGGGTAAAGGAAAATCCGGATCCATGGGTTTAAGTCTCGGTAATACCCTGGAAATGAAAGTTCGCAGTGACCAAGATACTACAGGCTTCAAAAAAATCAGTATATTGGAATCTTTGAATTTTAGTAGCTCTCATAACTTTTTGGCAGACTCACTAAAATGGTCAAATATTTCAATGAGCGGAAGAACAAAAATCTTTGGCACAAGTATTAGTTTTGGAGCTACCTTTAATCCCTATGCAATAGATACAACTGATCTTGGTCGGCCGGTTGCAATTAACCGCTCTGAATGGAAGACTAATAAACGACTTGCACGAATGACAAATGCCAATCTAAGTTTTGGCCTTAACTTCGGATCTGAAACTGTGAAACGATGGCGAAAGGGAGCTTCAGATAATGAAGATTCTTTACAGGAGGAAAGTCAAGCACCACCCGATGATGATCTTTTTGCTGAAATGAGAGATCAACATGTACAAGGCGTACCGGGACCTTCTGATCCCGGACCATTAAAAACTGATGAAGATGGCTATGTTGATTTTGATATTCCCTGGAACATTTCATTAAATTATAGTATGCGCTTGATACAGGGAAACTTTAATAAGGAAAAAATGAATTATAACTATAGATTTACAGCTGATGTGAATCTATCAGGAAGAATTTCGCTTACAAAAAAATGGGATATTAGTGCCTCTTCCGGTTATAACTTCGATAGGAAAGAAATATCACATACAAATGTCAGAATAAGTAGAAATTTGCACTGCTGGAATATGAGTTTTAATCTTACACCTATAGGCAGATATAAGTCTTATTTCTTTACCATTGCTGTAAATAGCAGCTTGTTGCGTGACTTGAAATATGAAAAAAGAAGTCATCCAAGAGATAATCCCGACTGGTTTTAAGCAGAATTTTATTAAGCAATTCGGATAATAATGAATTTATTATATTGAAATTGCTTTAAGAATTTTAAACTACACTTTTTGTTTAATAGAAATGAAACATACAAAAAAGGATGAAAAAAATAATAAGCTCATATTTGGACTCCGTCCGGTAATTGAAGCTATACAAAGTAATAAAAATATAGAAAAGATTTTTGTTAAAAATGGTCTCCAAGGCGATCTGTATAATGAATTGATGATTCTGATCAAAAGTAAGAAGATTGTTTGGCAAACTGTTCCTGCTGTACGTCTTCAACGTATGACAAATAAAAACCACCAAGGAGTTGCAGCCCTTATTTCACCCATTGAGTATCAAGATATCGTTACTTTGGTTGAAAATTTAATTTTAAATGATAAACAACCTTTTGTTTTGGTCTTAGATGGTATAACAGATGTTAGAAATTTTGGTGCCCTTGCCCGTACAGCTGAGTGTGCCGGTATAGATGCTATTGTTATTCCTGAAAAAAGAAGTGTTTCAATAAGTGCAGATGCAATAAAAACTTCCGCAGGTGCCCTCTATCGCATCCCTGTTTGTAGAGTTTCAAATTTGTGGTACGCCATGAAATTTTTTAAAGAAAATGACTTTACGATAATAGCAGCATCTGAAAAAAGTGATCAGTATTATCAAGACCTTAAATATAAATTTCCACTTGCACTTGTTCTTGGTGCTGAAGATAGAGGCATATCGTCTCAAATATTGAAAATGACCGATCAGGTGGTGGCAATCCCTGTTAAGGGTGAATGTGGCTCCCTTAATGTATCTGTAGCAGGAGGGATTTTGATTTATAAAATGCTTGAAAGCATGCTATAAGATAAATACTTTCATGTATTGCCATCTTCCTTATATTTGTATAATTTTGAAAGTCTTTGGAGATAAGAAACTTAGCTTCTTTAACAAATCAATATAAAGCCTTACATTTTAATTTATCAAAGATATTCATCATGAACAATAAGGAAAGAGTTTTGAAAAGCCTTAAACATGAAGAACCCGATCGGGTACCTTTTTTTTATTGGGGAGTTCCTGAGTTTACTCAAAAAATGATGGATGAACTCGGCTTTTCAATGATGGATGAATTGTTGGAGTTCCTTGATGTTGATTTTAGATGGGTAGAGCCTTTATATGTCGGTCCTGATTTGACAGAAAAATCAAAATTAAAGAAAAAAGATATTTGGGGCATTGAATATAAACTTGTTAGCAGAAACATTATACACTATTGGGATATAGCAAAATCTCCTTTTGATGGAATAACTGATATTGTTGCATTGAATGATTATCCTTGGCCCCAACTTAATTATTTCGATTTTAAATCATTGCATGCACAGCTGGAAAAATATAAAGATTATGCAATTATTACTGCACCGGGTTATGCATCACCCGGTCTTTTTAGAATTATTCAACGGCTTGTTGGAGACGAAAACTTCCTTAATGTGATGATGTATCATCCTAAGTTTTTTAATACTCTTGTAGAAAAAGTTTCTGCTTTTTATTGTGAGTTTATAGCTGCTTTCTTTGAAGAAAGTAAAGATAAAGTTGACTTTATAAGAATTGCTGATGACTATGGTACAATGGGCGGACTGATTGTTAGTGATGATATATGGCTTGATGTTTTGCGTCCTGTTATAGAAGGCTATCTTGAATATCCCAAAAAATATGCTGTCAAATTTTATATGCACAGCTGTGGAGCTGTTAGAAAACTATTGCCTGAATTTATTTCTCTTGGTGCCGATGTATTAGCTCCAATACAAACAAAAGCTTTAGGAATGTCGGCCGAAGGATTGAAAAAAGATTTTGGTAATCTTATTAGTTTTTCGGGTGCTTTGGATGAAGAATTGTTACTTGAAAAATCTCCAAAACAAGTGAAGGAAGAAGTAAAGGAATTACTTGATATTATGGCACCGGGAGGTGGCTTTATTATGGGACCTTCACAAAAATTTAAAATAGAAACTCCTGTTGAAAATGTTGTGGCAATGTATGAAGCAGCAAGAGAATGGAAATATTAATGTTTTTAGGAATTAGCTTCACCTGTTTCTCTTTCAATGTATTCTGTTGGGGTGCATCCGAAATAGTCTTTAAAACATCGTGAAAAATATGAAGGGCTTGAAAAGCCTACCATATAAATAATTTCCGAAATATTTCGTTTCTTTTGTACTAACAATTGAGCAGCAGTTTTTAAACGATGCGTCCTTATGAATTCTTTGGCTGTAAATCCTGTTAATGCTTTAATTTTTCTATATGTTTGATTAGGTGTGATTTTTAATTTGTCACTGAGACTTTCTACATCAAAAGCCGAGTTGTCAAGATTTTCTTCTACAGCGGCTACTGCATTTTTAAGAAATTCGTCATCTAATGATGAGAGCACAGTTACTTCGGGTTTTAAAATTAAATCTTTCCTGAAACGTTCATGATTCTTTTGTTTGTTTTTCATGATGTTAAGCAGTTTCAATTTTAAATTTGCCATGTTAAAAGGCTTATATATATAATCAACTGCGCCAAGTTCCAGACCTTTCTGTTCATCTTCCTGCATGGTTTTTGCCGTAATTATAACAACCGGAATATGCGATGTGGAAATATCTTCCCTTAGGATGCGACATAATTCAAAGCCATTCATTTCGGGCATCATAACATCTGTAACCACAATATCAGGATCATGTTTTCGGATATCATCCAAGGCTTCTTTTCCATTTGAAGAAGAAATAACATTAAAATGATCACTTAAACCATCAACAATAAAGTTTTTTAAATCTTCATCATCTTCAACTATTACAACAGAGGGAATTTCCTTAGCCGTTTGAACTTTAAAAACAGACTCTTCTTTTTCCTTCTGTTCTTGTTCTTGTTCTTTGTGACCGTTTAACTGTACAGAATAGGAAGACTCAAGACCTTCCTTTTCTTGTTCGCTATTTATTCCTTCTGTTGTGCCAATGGGACTTAGAGGTAACATCACTCTGAAACTGCTGCCTTGACCGGGTTCACTTTCAACTGTTATTATTCCCTGATGTTGTTCAACAAAAATACGTGCTAAATAAAGCCCTATGCCTCCGGTACTTTTGTTTTTCTTATCGTCAATTTGATAAAAGCGATCAAAAATAAGTTCCTGCTTATCAAGAGCAATGCCTATTCCATCGTCGGTGATATCAATGAAAAACATATCAGCTTGAAACACATCATGATACTTAATACCGGCTTTGACAGATACTTTTCCACCGTTGTCAGAAAATTTTAAAGCGTTTGATAATAGATTTAAAAATATCTTTTCAAATTTATCACGATCCATCCATACTTCAATTTTTGAAGCTGAAATATCCATTGATAATTCAATGTTTTTTGAATGGACAAGTGCTTGAAAGCTATCGAACAACTCTTTTAAAACAGGTACTATATCAAATTTTTGAAGAAAGAGTTCCATTTTACCCCTGTCAACTTTTCTGAAGTCCATTAATTGATTGATCAATCTTAATAGCCTCTCCGCATTTCTCTTAACTAGGTGTAAGGGCTTTTTATATTTGTCGGGAAGATCGTTTTGAGCCAGTATTTCATCAACCGGACTTAAAACCAAAGTTAGAGGAGTCCTAAATTCATGAGTAATATTTGTGAAAAATCTTACCTTTAAATCATTTAATTCATGTTCTTTTTCGTGTTGTATTTTTTCGAAAAGCAACTTGCTTTTCTCTTTTACTTGAATAATTGAATAGCGTTTAAAGAAATAAAGCAGAGCAATAATAACAATAACATAAATTATAAAAGCCCATAAAGTTTTCCACCATGGTGGTAAAATGGTTACACTTAGAGTGGCAGGAAGTTCACTCCATACTCCATCACTATTTGCAGCTTTAACTTTAAAGGTATATTTTCCATCGGGAACATTTGTATAGGTTGCAGTATTTCTTTCTCCTACCATATTCCAATCTGTATCAAAACCTTCAAGCATATAGGCATAGGAATTAAGTGCCGGATAGGTGAAATCCATGGCAGAAAACTCAAAAGTTACTACCCTCTCGGAAGGAGTTAATACAAGGGAATTCAAATATGGTACCGAACGATAATCTTTATCGCTGTCGGTAGGAGTATCAGCTATGCTTTTGTTAAATATTTGTATATCGGTGAAAATTATTTCCGGAGCTTTGGTATTAAATAAAATCTCTTTGGGATATAATGAAATAAAACCATGAGTTCCGCCCAGCAGAATCTGACCATCTAAACTTTTGTGAGCGGTATTTCTCTCAATCCCAATTCTTTGAAATTCCCTCATTAAAAAAGAATTTGATAATTGTTCCTTTTCAGGGTCAAATTTTGCAATTCCCTCATAAAAGCTCAGCCATAAAGAATTATCAGAATCAAGAACCATATTGGTAATGAGCCCGCTGCCTATATGACTTAAATTAGGAAATCTTTTAAAAGAAATTGTTTCACTTCCATTGGGGTGAACAGTAACTATCTTTTTGTTTAAACCTGAATTTGTTGAAACCCATAAATTACCATGCGAGTCTTCGCTAAAACAATTTACTATATTATCGTTGATGGTAGTAGAATCATTCCGCACTGAAAAGAAATTTAGAAAATCTTCTGTCTCAGGGTCAAAACGATTAACTCCTCTTTGAGTTGCTATCCATACAAAACCGTTTTGATCTTCAAAAATATCTCTGATATTATTATCCGATAGTTCAGTGTTGCCTGAATTATAGTTTTTTATTTCTTGTATTTTGTGGTCTTTAAAGGAAAGTTTTGAAAAGCCGTGTTGCATACTACCAAGCCAAACAATTTCATCATATTTTGATGATTTGTGTAAAACACTAATCTTATTTCCGGGAAGTTGAATAGGAGTGTGGTTGTTATAAAAATCAAATGAAGATGAAGGAAAATTTACCATTTCATCTTTAGGGATGACCAAAAGACCTGCATCATCGGTGCCAATTAAAAGGCCTCTATCATAGCATAGCAAAGAAAGCACCGAGTTAGATTCAAAATATTCATCTTCATACCAATAATATAAATCAGATTTTTCGCCACTTGAATTGTAGTTGTCTTCATTTTTTATGTATTTCTTCAAGTCTCTGGAAGTTCCAATATATAATTCACCTTCACTGTTTTCTTCAATGGCGCGAACTGAACTTTCATAATTGCGTTCCTTCTCGGAATGAGTTATTATATATCGGGAAATAGACCTGCCTTTCAATATATTGGTCCTGTCAATTAATCTGCTTCCAACCCATAAAACTCCTGACCTGTCAACATAGAGAGCTGTAACATTGTTACCTGACAGACTATAGGGATCATTGGCTTCATATTCAAAAGAGTGAAAAAAAGCTTCTTCAGGCTCTTTGCTCTGTTCAGATTTTATTAAAAGATTTATACCGGCATCCCAAGTCCCTATCCACAGATTACCATTATTATCATAAAAAAGCTTATAAATTTCATTTGAATTTATACTGCCGCTGCCCGTATGCTTTTTGAAATGTTTAAATGAAATTTCTTCTTTGTTTGTGCTGTCTTTAAACATTTTGCTAACTCCACCACCCCAGGTTGCAACCCAAAGAAAGCCTTCATCATCAAGGGCTAAGTGACTTACAACATGGTGTGGAACCGACTTTTCGGGAGAAAGAGCGTTAGGACTGTAAAGAGTATAAGTTCCTGTCTCTCTGTCAAGATTGACAAGTCCTTGATATGTGGCAACCCATAATTCAAGATCATTATCTTCTATTATATCGCTTATTACAATGTCCTCGATAAAAAAACGCTTATTTCCATTTTCAGGATTTAAACAAACTAAGCCTTCACTCCATGTTCCAACCCAGATTAATCCCTTCTGGTCCTGATAAAGTGCCAGTATTCGACTGTTAAAATCATAAATTTCAATTTCATCGTTAATAGGATTTAATTTATTTAAACCAAGAGAGGTGCCTATCCAAATATTTCCATCTTTATCTTCAAGTAAGGCAGTGACCTCGCGATTGCTGATAACACCCCGGTCCTCAATCCCCGAGCTGTATGTTCGAGTGTTGTAACCATCAAAACGAGTTAAACCATTCCATGTTCCAACCCAGATAAAACCTTTACTATCCTGGATTATTACATTTGCCTTGCTACTTGAAAAACCGTCTTCAATACTAAATGAATCAAAATTCAACACCTTTTGGGGTGATAAAATTTGTGTAAAAAGTCCTAAAACGATTAATAAAACCCCACGCTTCATAAATCACTGATTTTTATTTGCATAAATTAAAATCATTATCCGAATAATAAAGAAAAAATAATGCAACAATGATGAGAATCATTCTTATAAGTGAAATAAAAAAAGATAACAATACATTTTGAAATTAAGTAATACTTTAATAAAAACAAAATGCTCCTCTAAAAACTGATAATAAGTTAAATGATAAGATAGATTTACACAATTTTTTGTGCACTCACACTGCAGTGGCATTATCAATGAAAATATCCTATCAACAGCCTTTTTTTTATAAAAATGTAGAGACGTTGCATGCAACGTCTC
>CAZODA010000013.1:19269-63308 GCA_964578485.1 uncultured Alkalitalea sp.
TTATGCAACGTCTCTTATGCAACGTCTCTTATGCAACGTCTCTTATGCAACGTCTCTTATGCAACGTCTTTACGTAATTGCCAATCAAGGGTTTTCAGGCTTTATCAAATATGAATATTTATAGTTTGAGTCTGTAAGTCGGTATTCATTATGAGGATGTCGGCCCCAGGAGTCGTCACCACCAAGTCCCCTTTGAAGTAAATCAACATTTAATACTATATTTTCTCTTTCGTAAATATCAATTGGTCGTTGCCCTTTTTTGGTAAAACCGGGGTCGAGATCTTCCGAATGATAATAAAGAGCACTGACACTTAAAGGTTGAAGGCCTTCTATTCTTAAGCCATAACCTTCGTCATTTGTAAGGCTTAACCACCTGACATCAGTTTTATTTCCATTTTCTTGCGGCCTGGGATAGGGAACATACTGATCGGCAACAGAAGAATGATAAATACCAAGATGTGAACTAAGATTGCGGTCTGAATAGTTTTCCCATGGTCCTCTTCCATACCATGAAAAATTGTCAAATTCTTTTGAAACAGATATCTCCATACCAAATCTTGGTAGCTCAGGCAAACTTTCCATTCCTGCTTCATATTCAGCATCTACACGGATAGAACCATCGGGCGTAACAGTATAAACAATTTTGTAATGTGAGCGAACATCCCAAAGGAAAAAATCAACATCCATAACAAATTTGTTATTGCTTTTTTCTGTGGATACATTTCTGACATCCCTATGAAGACCTGCCTGACGCCATAAACTGCTATTGCGATGCATGTTGTTTCCAAAATCATTGTCTATGGGGGCTCTCCAAAAATATGGCTGAGGAGATCCGTTAATTATTCTTTTTCCCTTAAGCTGATATTGATCGATTGTACCGCGATTCTTATTGAAAACTATTCTGAAATTATCACCAACAATGACAACTGAATTTTCGCTTTCTTCAACATCGAATCTTGAAGAGTTGTCAACAAATTCTCGTGAAAAATAATCATTTCCTTTAAAGTGGATTTGTTCGCTTGCAATTTCATGACCCGCAGGTAACATCTGACGTGCATTTTTTGTATAAGCATAAAGATTTAAAAAATACTCATCACCTTGTTGCGGCTCCGGATTTTTAAAACCAAGCTTAACAACGCGACTTTTACCGGGCCCCAAGTCAACAGCAAAATCCCCTGAATCAACAAGCTTACCATTTTTCATCAACTCCCAGCTAAAAGAATAATCTTTTAAATTGGTGAAGAAAAATCTGTTTTCTACCCTTATTGTTCCCTTTTCAAGTGATTCTTCTGTGAAATGGATATTTTGTTGACATTTTTTGACCTCCATTAAAGCAGGTTGTGGTGTTCTATCGGGAAACACTATGCCGTTAATACAAAAATTTTCATCATTATGTAAGTGACCACCACCTATATGTCCGCCATAGGCAAAAAACTCACGGCCTGTTTCATCAACAGCTAAAATCCCCTGATCTACCCAATCCCATATAAAGCCACCTTGCATGTGTGGATAGTTATAAAAAATATCCCAAAATTTAAAGAAATTACCTGTACTGTTACCCATTGAATGAGCATATTCGCATAAAATATAGGGACGTTCTACACTCTCACGTTTTGCATATTCCATTATATTATTGAAATGCGCATACATAGGAGCAACAATATCAGTATTGGCTCGCTGTCCTGCTTGCTCAAACATTACAACACGGGTTTCATCCCGCTTTTTGATCCAATCATAAGCATCAAAAAACACCTGTCCGTTTCCACATTCATTTCCCATACTCCAGGCAAAAATGCAAGGATGATTTTTGTCCCTTTCTACCATTCTGTAAATCCTGTCCATGTGAGCCGCATGCCATTCAGGCAAATAAGCCGGGTGCTTGCTACGATCAAACCAGCTCTGAAATTCAGCGCCCATACCATGGGTTTCAATATTAGCCTCATCTACAATGTACATTCCATATTCGTCGGCTAAAGAGTATAATTCCGGTGAATGAGGATAATGACTCGTACGAATAGCATTAACATTATGTAATTGCATTATTTCAATATCCTTTCTTAATACCTCAGGAGAAACGTAGTGGCCATTGATATGACAATGCTCGTGTAAATTTACACCCTTCATTAATACAGCTTTACCATTTACCAATAATTGACCTTTCTTAATCTCTACCGAACGAAAACCTATGCGCCAGCTGGTTGATTCAATAGTTTTTCCTGATGAATCTTTAAGAGAAATAAGAGCAGAATAAAGATTTGGATCTTCGGCACTCCATAATAATGGATTACGAACATTCTTACTAATATTAACTTCTGTATCGCCATTGGCAGGTATTGTTATATTGTAATTTTCAGTAAAAATTTTCTTGCCGTCTTTTTGTAACAAAGAAAAAGTTAAAATTTGCGAAACAGCTGAAGAAGAATAATTCCTTAAAGTTATTTCACCCTCAAGCTTTCCATGTTTGTAATTATTGTCGAGACCGGGACGTAAAAAGAAATCGGCAATACGTGTGTCAGCAGTTGAATAAAGATATATATCCCTTTCAAAACCACTTAAACGCCAGAAATCCTGGTCTTCTAAATAGCTGCCATCAGTCCACCTGTAAACTTCTGCAGCAATTATATTCTTACCTTTCCTAACAAAAGGGGTGATATCAAATTCAACAGGGGTTTTTGTACCTTGATGATAGCCAACTTGCTCACCATTTATCCATATATACATACCACTGGTTCCTCCTTTAAAGTGTAAAAATACTTTTCGGTTTTCCCAACCCTCAGGTAAAATAAAATCACGACGGTAAGAACCAACAGGATTATCCTCTACACCAATAAAAGGAGGATTGGCAGCATGTGGATAACGTGCATTGGTATAAATAGGTATGCCATATCCTTGTAACTCCCAGTTGGAAGGAACCGCTATGTCGTCCCAATGATCTGTATTATAATTTTCTTTATAAAAATCGTCAGCCTTTTGAATAGGATCAGGAGAAAAATGAAACTTCCATGTTCCACTTAATAACATGTAATAAGGAGACTCATTGAAGTCGTTGTTTAGTGCCATTTCATCATCCGGATAATTATAAAAAGTAGCACGGGGAGCTTCAGAATTTTTTGTGAATATTGTCGGATCTTCCCAATCACGATGTGGCCGATCTTCAGCAAATATTAATGTCTGATAAGCAATTAAAAGAACAAAAATTAAGAAGGACTTTTTCATTTCTTCAATTTTATTTAATTAATAAAATAATATCTGACAACACTTTTAAATTAAAAATGAATTTAATTTAATAAGACTGTTTAAATGTCATAATTAGAGAACAATTAATTCATCAGATCAAAAGTAAATAAATTATAAACTCCTTAATGGTAGTTATTTAAAAAATTATATAAAATATTTTAAACACTATAGATTCAATATTGATTTGAAAAGAGAATTGTGAAGATAGCAATATATGGTTCTATATATTTTGGCTGCATTGAGTTACATCATTATATTTCCTTTGATTTTTTAAAAAAATGACAATAAAAAGAATTTTATGCAAAAAAAAGTCAAATAATTGACAATGGAACTCATGCTAAAGGTATAATTTTAAAATCGTGGAATTATAATTATTTACCTTATATAAATAAAGGTGAAATATATATTTAAATCCATACTTGTAAACCTTATTAAATTGATTATAAAATAATCTGATTAAAACTAAATTTAAATGAAAAAATCTTTACACTTATTTAGATGGACAAGCTTATTTGTATTAATAGCTTTCCTCAATTCAGGCTTACTCAGAGCCCAAGCGGTTGATGATTTTGGCGAATTTGACCCCCCTTTAACCGAAACACAAATTGTTTATGCTAAAACAATTTTTCATGATGGCGATAAAAATGGTGTTTTTGATGCAGCCTTTTGTCTTACTGAAGTTGAAGTTGTTTCCTATGGGGATTATTCTGCTGTAGTGGCTTATTATAATACCGGTTTGCATATAAGGGAAGGTGGGGGCTTTAAATTCACAAATGCTGTAATCCCTGAAGATGGTAAAATTCATGAATTATGGTTTTTGATAAATGTAGTTGATGAGTATTATCGCGTTTGGGCAAAGCGTGAAGATATGGAAACTCCCGTATTAATTTTTGATGGTGATGCTGATTTTAGGAGAACAGATATTTCAGCTATTAATTATTGGGCTGCTTTTCATAATCCTGATGCCCAGGATGATTATGTTGAAGTTCTTGAAGTGGAAGTGCTATACAGTAATGAAGCGAAATTAGATATTTTGACTTTTGATAAAGGAGAATTGTCCCCTGAATTTTCACCCGATATTTTAGATTATGAATTAATTGTTCCTTATGGTACTACAACATTAAATATTAATGCTAATGGCGTTGGTAATATTGTTGAAGTATGGGATGGAGTTGAAGGAATAAAATTACCGGCCATCGGAGAAATTAATATTCCTATGGAAGGAACAGACCTTGAAATTATTGTTATTTCTATGATAGATGGCACAGAATCTTCCTATATGGTGTATATCGACCAAGGAGAAGGCAGGTCTGTAGCCAAATTGCAAGATATAGAAACCAGCCTTCCAATGCATGGTTTTTATATCGAAGAGGATGTCTTTGATTATGAGGTTGTTGTTCCCTTTGGCACTACAACTTTCACCTTTAACGGACTTTCATTACATCCTTCAGCAACAGTAACAGGAGACGGTGAAGTTACTCTTTCAGATGGAAAAGGTAGTGCTACCGTAACAGTAACTTCAGCCGATGAAAGTAATACTGCTGTTTATAATTTTACCTTCGTTGAGCCGCTTGTTGATTATGCAATTGAAATGGCAGGAGGTAATGGTAAAGACAGCCATATCGATATTTCCGGACTCAACTTAAACTCTGAATCATATACAATTGAAATGTGGTTGAAACCACATGGTAATCAATCGGCCAATTCAGGTTTGTTTTATATGAGAGAGAGTGATAGTAACCATGCAGGACTACAATATTCATCCGATTGGCAAGGATCCGGTGCCATTAGGTTTATGACAAATATAGAAGGTGACTATGGAGTTCTTACAAGTACAGTTCCTACCGATCAATGGCATCATGTAGCTGCAGTGCTAACACCCGATTCAAGAACAATATTCTTTAATGGAACAGAATATGCTGAAGAAGATAGAGAAATGCCGCTTGTAGATTATTCTTCCGGAAAACTATATATAGGATGGGATGATGGAGGAGATGCAAGAGCTTTTAGAGGAATGTTGGATGAAATTCGTGTTTGGGATAAAGCACTCACACTTGAAGAGCTTAATGAAAATGCATATAAAGTTCTTTCAGGAAATGAAGACAACTTAGTTGGTTATTGGAATTTCGATATTCCAAATCCTAATGTAGCTTGGGACTTGTCGCCGGCACAAAAACATGGTGCAATTGTTGGTGGCAGTTTTGGTGATTCCTTTATCAAGGCCAATTTGAATATGGAAACTATAGTTGTCGTTGATGGAAGGATATATCCTGAAGTAACACCGGCTAATAGCGAATATTACATACTTGTTGATGAAGGTATAAACCAGATCGAAATTGTGGCCGAACCTATAGACCCTGCTGTAACTGTCTCAGGTGCCGGAGCCATTGATATACAAAACGACGAAGGTGAGATTGTTATTACCCTTACATCAGAAAACGGTGAATATAATAAGGATTACACCTTTAAATATTTGATAGATAAACTTACTCCTGAATTAATGCATTCATATACTTTTGCCGATGGTACAGCAAAAGATGTTATTTCAGGAGCCGACGGTGTAATTAATGGAGGAGATATTGTTGATGGGAAATTTATTTCATCAGAACAAGGTCATTATATTGAATTACCTGCTGAGGAAATCTCCCTGAAAGATTATCATGCCATAACGCTGGAAGCCTATGTTACAAATAACGATAATCCTACTTATACCATGCTTGCTTATTTTGGAGGCCTTTCAGGAGCAAACAGCTACTGGATCCAACCTACCAGGAATCTGGCAGATGGTGATAATTCAAGCCGTACAGAAGTGATAGGTGGCGGTGCTACAGCAACAGCTTCAGGATCGCGAGCCCTTGATTTTGCAAACCAGCATTTTGTTAGCGTATTAACTTATGATTCGATTTGTTTGTTTATCGATGGAAATCTCGAAGCTGTTACACATACACCCGAAAATCTTATCATTCCTGTTATAAGTACGGAAAATGCATGGATAGGGAGAAGTGGATGGAATGATCCACATTGGCTCGGAGAAATCTTCGAATTCAATATTTATAAAGGTGCTATGACTGAAGAAGAAATAGCAATACGCTCATTAGATTTCCCACTTGATGATAACAGCAGTTTAGCTACCTTATCAGATATTGCAGTTGATGGTGAAGAACTTGAAGAGTTTAAATCATATATTCTTGATTATCTAATTGAATTACCTGAAGGTACAGTAGAAGTTCCAACAGTTGAAGCAGAACTTTCATACGCTGGTGCAAGTATGGAGATTAATCCTGCAGAATCATTGCCAGGAACAACAACAATAATTGTTACAGCGGAAGACGGAGTAACTGTAAATACTTATACTGTGGAATTCTTCGTTGAAGGAGACCCCATTACAAATATTGAGAAAGCTGATAATGAAGGAACTATTGTTTATCCTACAGTTAGTAAAGGAGAATTTAATGTGAAATCTAAAAATTCCCTCTCAGTTGTATCTGTATATAATGTGGCAGGAAATTTAGTTTGGAGAACTGAAAATGTAGCTAATGAGCTTACTGTTTCCGTTCCTTCACCCGGAATGTACATTATAGTAACAGAAAGTAATAATGGAGTTGAAATATTTAAAGTGATAAAGACAAATTAATTTTTCATAGTTAGTGAATTGAAGTGTTAAAGAAGCTGTCTTTGTGAGACAGCTTCTTTTTTTAATGTACCCAAAGCATCCGGGTTCAGGCATCAGTAAACAGTTATCAAAGACAATGGATATTTGTAGGGACGTGACATGTTGCGTCCATTTCGGGTCATCAAATTACGTACTACTCGGTCGTTGAGCGGAGTCGAAATGCGGTCGTTGAGCGGAGCCGAAACGCCCGAAATATCAATTATGAATTATAAGTGATTAATTAAATGTTGAGGACTAAGTCTAAATCAATATCATTTATCAATGACTTTGTGCTAAACTTCCAACTGCTTCTTTTAAATCGTCACCGGCAGGTAATTGGAATATTTTAAGGTCGAATTCAGGAATAACTGCGAGTATATGGTCAAAAATATCTGCTTGCACCGATTCATATACTACCCAGGCTACATTACTGCAAAACACGTATATTTCAAATGGTATGCCTGTTTCGGTAGGTTGTAGGTGGCGTACAAGAAAGGTCATCTTAGTGTTAACTTGCGGGTGTTGTCTAAGGTAATTTTCAAGGTATTTACGAAAAACTCCAAGGTTAGTCATTCTTCGCCCGTTAACAACTACCGATTCGTCAATATTGTTTTCTTCATTATATTCTTCAATTTCTTTTTGTCTATCTTCGATATAGCTTTTTAGATGATGAATTTTTTTATACTTTTCAAGCATTTCTGTTGTGCAAAATTTTACACTCCTCATATCTAAGTTGATGGAACGCTTAATTCTTCGCCCACCGGACTCACTCATTCCCCTCCAATTTATAAAAGGGCTCGATACAAGTGCATAAGTAGGAACGGTAGTAATGGTTTTATCCCAGTTCTGTACCTTAACGGTATTAAGACTTATTTCAAGCACATCACCATCAGCATTATATGAAGGCATAGAAATCCAATCTCCAACTCTTACCATTTTATTGGCAGAAAGCTGGATGCCGGCTGTAAAACCCAATATGCTGTCTTTAAATATTAGCATTAAAACGGCTGCCATAGCACCGAGGCCGGCAAAAACTTTGGTAATTTGAATGTCAAATACAACAGAGAGAACAATTAAAAAACCAACGAAATATGAAATGAGGTTGACTATTTGCATATAGCTTCTTATTGGTCTTTCAGAGGCATAGGGCATGGTGTTATAGATATCCTCTAAAGCACGTAGTGTCCCATTTATCGACCAAAATATTACAAAAATCAAATATATAATGGAAACATTAATTAAAAAGGATAGGAAAGTAGGATAGATATTGTAGAAAAAACCTGCTGAACTATATATAATAATGGTAGGAACCAAATGCGATAATCTGTGAAACACTTTTCTATTAACAAAGAAGTCATCTTTTTTGCTCTTGGTTTTACTTATAAAACGAATAAGGTAATGTAGGATCACTCGTTTTACTAAAAAATAAAATAAATAGCTTATAGCCCCTAAAATAAATGTCCTTATGGAAAAATCAATCAAAGTAAAACTCCATTCGGGAAGCCCCATATTCTCAAACCGCAGTTGTAACCAGCTTTGAAGCCAGTCGCTCTGGCGCATAATCAATTCTAAAATTTCGTTCTTGTTAGCTGTATTTTCCATTTTATTTTTTTTTAATAAGATATACAAAACTAATAAACAATTATTATCTTACTTTAATGAAGAAGTTTTATTTTTATTGATTCAAAAACAAAAATAATGGAATATTTAGCAAATAATAAGCGTTATGAAACGATGACTTATCGTCGTTGTGGAAAAAGTGGAATAAAATTACCTGCCATTTCACTCGGATTATGGCATAACTTCGGATCTGTTGATAAATTTGAAAATATAAAACAAATGTTACATTTTGCCTTTGATAATGGGATTACTCATTTTGATCTGGCAAATAATTATGGTCCTGAACCCGGATCTGCCGAAACAAATTTTGGCATGCTTATGTCACGTGATTTTAAAGCTTATAGAGATGAAATGATTATTTCAACTAAAGCAGGATACTATATGTGGCCAGGTCCCTATGGGGAATGGGGATCAAAAAAATACCTCGTAGCAAGTATAGATCAAAGCTTAAAACGTATGAAAATTGACTATGTGGATATCTTTTATAGTCATAGACCTGATCCCGATACGCCCCTTGAAGAAACAATGTCGGCATTAGATCTGATAGTTAAACAAGGTAAAGCCCTATATGTCGGTATTTCAAATTATTCGGCAGAGCAAACAATAGAAGCTGTTTCTATTTTAAAAAAAATGGGAACTCCATGTTTAATCCATCAACCACGTTATAACATTCTCGACCGATGGGTAGAAAAAGATTTGTTAAATGTTTTGGGTGAACAAGGAATCGCATGTATAGCTTTTTCACCATTGGCACAAGGATTACTTAGCGAACGCTATTTAAAAGAAATTCCCGAAGATTCCAGAATAGCAAAACCTCATGGCTTCCTCAAGGAAGAAATGTTGACAGAAGATAGAGTAAAAGCACTAAAAAACTTGAATGAACTTGCTTTAAAAAGAGGACAATCATTAGCACAAATGGCAATTGCATGGTTGTTAAAAGATAAAAGAGTTACTTCTGTTTTAGTAGGGAGTAGCTCGATTGAACAGTTGAAAAATAATATTGGTGCTTTAAATAATTTAGAGTTTTCCAAAGAAGAGCTTAATATTATTGATGAATTAGCCGAACCTGTTATGATTAACAGAGCTGCAAACTAACTGAGACAGCCCTGAGTTCCGGAGAAAGTATAAGCGAATGAAATAATTGTTGTTTTTAAAGGGCTGTTAATTGTAATTATATAATATTTTTATTCGCTTTATATTGATTTATAAGTATAAAAAGAATAAAAAAAATGCAAAATCAGCATTTTTTTAAAAAATCATTTGCGCTGTTTCGATTTTATACTTACTTTTGTTCTCAGTTGTAGATATTATTATAAGACATGAAACTAATTTCTTCCTATTATTATTTTTTCTTTTTTGCCTTTTTTGGTATGCCAACCGGAAGAGACAGGGTTTTGTATTTGCCTGATTAAAAAGTAAAAATAGGAATTCAAAATAAAAAGATCCCGCCTCTTCAAAAGAGAGCGGGATTTTTTATTGCTGTGTTTTTACAAAAATATTATGCTTTAAAGAATGAAAGCTGAAAAAGAAAAGTATATCAAAAAATAATATTATGGATAAACCATTAAAAAGAGTGGCTATACAAGGTTGGCAAGGTGCCAATCACCACATTGCAGCACAGGCATATTTCAAGGATTACGGACTGGAAATTGAACCTTGTCTTACCTTCCGTGAAATTTTTGATAAGATGAAATTACAACCCGATTTACTTGGGATGATTGCAATTGAAAATACTCTTGCCGGTAGTTTGCTTTCAAATTATACCTTATTAAAAAATTCAGGCTTTTCTGTGTTGGGGGAGCATAAGTTGCGGATAAAACATCAACTTATGGCTTTGCCGGGACAAACAATTGCTGATATTAAAGAGGTCCATTCTCATCCAATGGCAATAGCTCAGTGTGAAGAGTTTTTCTGGGATTATCCGCATATTCGTTTAGTGGAAGCAGAAGATACAGCTTTAAGTGCCAAAATTATTCAGGAAAAGCAGCTTAAAGGTGTTGCTGCAATTGCTTCTACTTTGGCATCTAAATTATACAGTCTTGAAATTCTCGCTAAGGATATAGAAACCAACAAGCATAACTATACAAGATTTTTGGTTGTAGGCACGCAGAATGAGACAGAATTTAATGAAATGCTTGATAAAAAACATATCGACAAGTCTTCTTTGGTATTCTCAGTCCCTCACGAAGAAGGGAGTCTTTCAAAAGTATTAACTATCCTGGCCTTTTATAGAATGAACCTTTCAAAAATTCAGTCCTTGCCGATTATTGGCCAGGAATGGCAATATCTGATGTATATAGATCTCGATTTTAATGATTACCAACGGTATTTGCAGTCTCTTGATGCAATCCGCCCTTTATGTGATCAGCTGAGAATTTTGGGTGAGTACAAGGCAGCAGATGTTCTATATGTAACTAATGGAGAAAATGTAGTTAAAAAAGAAATTTCCAAATCCAAATAATAAGCATAGTATGATAGCACCGGCTAAAAGAATCAGTGTTGTAAAAGAATATTACTTTTCGGTAAAATTAAAGCAGATAGAAGAAATGCGAAATGCCGGAAAGGATGTTATAAACCTTGGTATAGGAAGTCCCGATCAGCCACCGGCACCGGAAGTGATTGAAACTCTCAACTCTTCATCACAAAATGCATCAAACCATGGATATCAAAGTTATATAGGAATACCAAAATTGCGGCAGAGTTTTGCTTCATGGTATAAAAAATATTACGGGCTTTCTCTTGATCCCGCAAATGAAATTTTACCCATGATAGGTTCTAAGGAAGCTATTATGCATATTTCAATGGCTTTTTTAAATCCGGGTGATGAAGTATTGATACCTAACCCAGGTTATCCTACCTATAGTGCTGTTACCAACCTTGTAGAGGCTGTTCCCCGATTCTATGACTTGAGCGAGGAAAATAATTGGCAGCCCAAGCTTGAAGCAATAAAAAAAATGGATTTAAGCAAGGTTAAATTAATGTGGATAAATTATCCAAATATGCCAACAGGAGCAGCTGCCGATTATGATATAATGAAGGAATTAATTGCTTTTGCTAAAGAATATAATATCCTAATTTGCAATGATAATCCTTATAGTTTTATCCTAAATCCTGAACCAAGAAGCCTTTTATCAATTGAAGGGGCAAAAGAAATTGCCATTGAGCTTAACTCCCTTAGTAAATCTCATAATATGGCAGGTTGGAGAGTTGGAATGGCAGCCTCAAATCCTGATTTTATTAATTATATCCTGAGAGTTAAAAGCAATATGGATTCAGGAATGTATAAACCTATACAAGAAGCTGCAGCTACAGCACTATCATTGGATGATAACTGGTATAAAAAGCTTAATGAACTTTATGAAAACAGGCGTAAACTTGTATGGGAAATAATGGATGTCCTCAATTGCAGCTATGATAAAAATCAAGTTGGATTGTTTGTTTGGGCAAAAATTCCCGACAGGATAAAATCAGCCGAAATTATCAGCGATAAAATCCTTGATAAGGCAAATGTCTTTATTACTCCGGGTTTTATTTTTGGTGATAATGGATCCCGATATATAAGAATATCACTTTGTACTTCTTCTGAAAAATTAAAAGAAGCGATTAAGCGAATTAGTAACATTAAAATTTGATAGCTATGTCGAAATTAAAAATTGTACCCATTGTATTTCCGGGTCTTGAAATTAAAAGACCTGTTATTATTGCAGGTCCGTGTAGCGCAGAAACAGAAGAGCAGGTAATGACTACGGCACGTGAACTTTCAGCTATTGGAGTTAAAATTTTTAGAGCAGGGGTGTGGAAACCAAGAACCAGACCCGGAGCTTTTGAAGGAGTTGGAACTGTTGGACTGCCTTGGCTGCAACGTGTTAAAGAAGAAACAGGCATGTATGTTGGTGTGGAGGTTGCTAATGCACATCATGTGTTTGAAGCTATAAAACATGGCGTTGATATGGTTTGGATAGGAGCTCGAACAACCGCAAACCCGTTTGCTGTGCAGGAAGTATCAGATGCCCTAAAAGGATTAAATATTCCGGTTTTTGTTAAAAACCCTGTTAATCCTGACCTTGATTTATGGATAGGAGCCCTTGAACGAATCAATAGAGCAGGAATAACTCAGTTGGCAGCAATACATAGGGGCTTTAGTACTTACGACAAATCAGAATTTAGAAATCATCCGCAATGGCAAATTCCTATTGAATTGCATCGTCGCTTTCCTGACTTGCCAATTATTACAGATCCAAGTCATATTTCAGGTAAGAAAGAATTGATTGCAAGTATATCACAGGAAGCTATGGACCTTAATTTTGACGGACTGATAATTGAATCCCATAATTGTCCCGAAAAAGCGTGGAGTGATGCTGAACAACAAATTAAACCGGAGCGACTTAATATGATACTTAAAGATCTTGTACTTAGAAAACCAAAAATTGGTGATACTCCAAGAAATGCCTTAGACGAATTGAGAATAAAAATTGATGAGCTGGATAACAGATTAGTGGACCTTTTAAGTGAAAGAATGAAAGTGTCTGATGCTATTGGAAAGTATAAATTTGAAAATAATATAACAATATTGCAATCACGACGATATGATGAAATTATGAAAGATCGTACAAATAAAGCTGTAGATCAAGGGCTCAATAGTAAGTTTATTACAAAAATTTATGAGTCAATTCATAAAGAATCAATATCAAGGCAGAGTGCAATAATGAATAAAGCTTTAAAAAATGATCTGTCGAAACAATAACTTATTTATAAAAAATAATGTATGAAAATTTGTGTTCTTGGTGCAGGAAAAATGGGCACCTGGCTAACTGATGCTTTATGCTTGCAGCATGAAGTGGCAATATATGATGTTGACAAAGAACAACTGAGGTATGTGTTTAATACTCAGCGCTTGGTGTCGCTCGAAGAAATTAGAGACTTTCAACCGGAATTGCTTATCAATAGTGCAAATTTAGAAATTACTATTAAAGCTTTTGAAGATGTTTTGCCCTATTTGCCTGAACATTGTATTTTAAGCGATGTGGCTTCTGTAAAAACGGGCCTACGTGAATTTTATTTAAAGTCAGGAAAACGCTTTGTTTCGACCCATCCAATGTTTGGGCCTACTTTTGCCAATCTTAAAGATTTAAGCTCTCATCATGCTATTATTATCTCAGAATCGGATCACATGGGAAAAGCTTTTTTTAAAGATTTTTTTGGAACTCTGGGGCTTAATATTCATCAATATTCATTTGATGAACATGATGAAACTATAGCGTATTCACTTTCTATACCTTTCTCATCAACTCTTGTGTTTGCTGCATGTATGAAAAAACAAGATGCACCGGGTACCACATTTAAAAAACACATGGATATTGCAAAGGGCTTATTATCGGAAGATGATTATTTGCTTACAGAAATTCTATTTAACCCACATACTATTGATCAGGTTGAACAAATTAGAAAAGAGCTGAAAAGTTTAATTGAACTAATAGACAAAAGAGATTCAGATGGAATGCAGAAGTTTTTGAAAAAAGTGAGAAAAAATCTTGAATAAAAAAAGATCTTAAAGCAACATTATTTCCAGAACTTTTTTTGTCCGAGTTCTGATTTTAAAACGATTGTCTATGCGGCGACCAATAACCCAAATTATATCATTGCCATTGGTTAAAAGCCAGGTATTATCTTTTTCAATCAAAGAAAGCTTGCTATCAATAAAAAAATCGCTGATTTTTTTAAAGTTTTCCATGCCAAGTGGTTGAAAGCGATCACCAGGCTCGGCTTTTCTAATGTATAGAGGAAAGTCTAACTGATCAGCATCTAAATGGACCACATTTGGATCGCTTGAAAATTTGAAATCCTCGCTTATATCAAAACTGCGAATTTTTAATTTTATGGGTTCTGAAATATTTGTTTCATCAGCATTTATATGATATTCCTGATCATCTTTCTCACTACGAGGAAGTAAAATTAAATTGTAACGATCAATTATAAGTCTGTAAGTTTTGGAAAAAAATTGTTTACCAGAGATACCGGTTAATCCATCAATAATATTATTAAGCTCATTGCTGTTAAATCCATAGGGCTGAAGAATATCAAATAGTATAAGCCTCTTTTGTGGATGCTCGTTTATTAAACTTATTGGAATTAATAAGGAATCATCTATTCCGGCTGTAATTTCTTCCTTAACCCTTTTTGATTCAGTATTAAAAACTTCCCATGCTTCATGGAGATAAGTCATATTGTTTTGCATAGTGCGGAAAAAGGAAGGATTTATTTCTTTAAAAAGAGGAATGATATGATGCCTGATTTTATTTCTATTAAAATTGACTTCTAAATTGGTGGAATCGGTTCGGTAGCTTATTTCCTTGTCCTTGCAATAGTTAATAACATCATCGGAACTTAAAAATAATAAAGGGCGAATAATAAATCCCCTTTTCGCAGGAATACCTGTTAAACCTTTTAAACCGGTACCACGTGAAAGATTTAAAAAAAATGTTTCAATAGCGTCATCACCATGATGCCCGGTAGCCACAAAGGCAGAGTTGTTTTTATAACTTAATTCGCTAAACCAGTCATATCTTAGGTCGCGCGCAGCCATTTCTATCGAAATCTTCTTACTTTGAGCATAAGCTTTTGTATCAAATCTTTTTAATAAAAATTTAATGCCAAATTCTTTGCATGTACTTTTAACAAACTGCTCGTCGGCATCAGACTCCTTACCACGTAATGAAAAATTACAATGAGCAACAATGAATTTGATTTTGCTTTCTACCAATAAATGAAAAAGCACCATTGAATCTGCACCTCCACTTACCGCTGCTATTATTGGTGAACCTTTTTCAACTTTATAATAGTTTGATATAATATTTTGAAATTTCTGTATGATTTGTGGACTTGTCACTATTGAGAAAATTTAATTTATTGAAATTGTTTGTTGAATTTAAGTAAAGGCAAACTTAACTCAAAACATAAAGATACAAAAGAGATGCTATCTTTTATAACACAGTATTTACAGAACTGATTATTGATTTCAATTTATTTGACTATTTAACTTTATTGTTTAATTTCGTTAAGAAATTGTTACTCATATATTGGGTGTTAAAATATAGTATATTGTTCTACTACATAATAAGTTAAGGCATGGATACCGGTTTACAAATTGACAGTTTAGATAAAAAAATTCTTTCACTGATAACAAAAAATGCACGCATTCCTTATCTTGAAGTGGCAAGAGAGTGTAAAGTATCAGGAGCTGCTATTCATCAGCGTATTCAAAGACTTATTAATATGGAGGTGATTAAAGGATCAGAATTTATCCTAAATCCTTCAAAAATTGGCTATCATACCTGTGCCTTTATTGGAATATTTTTGAAAAAAGCCAGTTTGTTCGATGAGGTAGTTCAAATGCTTGAGCAGGTCCCGGAAATTGTTGAATGCCATTATACAACAGGCCAATATGCAATTTTTGTAAAAATATATGCTAAAAGTAATGTGCATTTAAAATCTATCTTGCATGATAAGCTTCAATCTATTCCTGGTATTTCTTCAACCGAAACAATTATCTCCCTTGATGAATCCTTTAAAAGACAACTCCCAATAGAATAAAATCTATAGTGCCACGATTGGTATTAAATTAGTGATACAATAATTGATTTTTTTAACAGCCAAAAAGTCGATTAATGTTTAATTTTGAAATTCTCATCAGAATTATTGGGTAAATGTTGCAAAATTTTGAAAAAATTACCGCTAGCAAGGTGCATCCTTCATGGGAGCCCTTTTTTACTAAAGATATAATCGAAGAGTTGCAATTGATTAATGAGAAATTGGATAATCAGGAATTTGTTAGTCCTGACAGAGCAAACAGACTTCGATTTTTTTCATTGGATTTGAATAAAGCCAAGGCTGTAATATTAGGCCAGGATCCTTATCCACAACAGGGAGTGGCAACAGGAAGAGCCTTTGAAGTTAATGGCTTAAATTCATGGCAGCAAGCTTTTAGAAATACCAGTCTGAGAAATATTGTCAGAGCATTATATGCCAGTGCTAATGAAGGAAAGATTCTAAAATTTAATGAAATTAAAGTTGAATTGGCTAAAGCTGATGGCTTTAAGCTATTAGCGCCTAAGCGCTTATTTAAATATTGGGAAGAGCAAGGTGTTTTATTATTGAACACTTCCTTTACTTGTCAAATAAACAATCCAGGCAGCCATTCAAAGATTTGGAAATCATTCAGTAAAAAATTATTGACGACAATCAATCATTTGAAACCCGACCTTGTTTGGCTATTATGGGGAAATCATGCCAGGCAATCAGTTGCACATATTAAAATTGAGAATGTACTTGCATGTAATCATCCCATGATTTGTCATAATAGAGTGGATGATTTTTTATTTGGTTCGATTAATCATTTTAAAGCAACATCCGAAATAATTGACTGGATAGGAGTAAAATCGAATGACTCTTGAGAAAGAAAAAAAAAATGTATTTCAAACAATAATGATATAAATATTATGGATAAAGGCAGACGAGATTTTATAAAAAAAACTGCTCTTGGAACAGCAGGTTTAACAATTGCCGGAATGGGTATGACTTCAAGTAGTTATGCACGTATTATTGGTGCTAATGAAAGATTAAATGTTGCAATTATTGGTCTGGGGCGCAGGCTGGAGGCATATTTTACTCCAATAGCCATGAAGTCAAGTAATGTTAGATTGCTCTATTTGTGTGATGTAATGAAACATCAGAGAGAAAGGGCAGCAAAAAGTTTTTCTAAGCATATAGACTATTCTTTTAATTTGGAGAATGATATTAATAAAGTGCTTGCTGATAAAAATGTTGATGCTGTATTAAATGCTACTCCTGATCATTGGCATACACCGGGAGCTATTATGGCGATACTTGCCGGTAAACATGTATATGTTGAAAAACCGGGCAGTCATAACGCTCGGGAAGGTGAACTTTTGGCAGAAGCTTATAAAAAATATGATAGAGTTGTTCAACTTGGCAATCAACAAAGATCTGCTTTTACCAGTGCTGAGATAATTAAGGAGATACATGAAGGCATTATTGGTACACTATATAAGGCAGTTGCCTTCTATACAAATGATAGGGGAAAGACGCCGATTGCTACTAAAGCACCCGTTCCGGAAGGACTGGATTGGGATTTATGGCAGGGACCGGCACCACGAAAAGAGTATTATTATAATACTTGGGATTATAATTGGCATTGGTATGGATGGGATTATGGAACTGCAGAAATGGGTAATAATGCTATCCATGAATTAGATATCGGGAGATGGGCCTTACAGGTTGAGCATCCTGAAAAAGTGAGTGTTGAAGCAGATAAACGACATTTTTTGGATGATGGATGGACTATGTATGATACTATGATGGCCTCATATTATTATCCCGATAATAAAGTTATTGAATGGGATGGAAAAAGTAGAAATGGATATTCAACATATGGCTCAGGAAGAGGAACTATTATTTTTGGAAGCGAAGGAACAGTATTTGTAAATCGTGAAGGATATCGTTTATTTAATAGAGAAGGCAAATTAATCAGAGAAAATGTATCAGACAGTGATGAAGGTGGCACAGCACTGGGAGGTGGAGGTGGAATGTCAACAAAACATGTAGTGAACTTTTTTAATGCTATACGTGGAAAAGAAATATTAATATCACCCGTTGATGAAATGATGAAAAGTACTCATCTATGCCATCTCGCAAATATTTCTTATCGTTTAAAAAAGGATTTGATTTTAGATCCCAAAACCGGAAAATCCACTGATCCTGAAGTTAATAAATTATGGAGCCGTGAATATGAACCCGCTTGGGAACCAAAAATCTAATTTATTATACGGAAAATTTAATTCGGCTAAATAGTGTTTTTAATTTGTTTTATTTAAGTTTAACAACTCCTGACTAAGAATATAATGTTTTACAATATTTTAATTAAGGGTATGAAATTTATAATTAAAGGAACTGCCTTATTTATTATGCTGCTATTTTGTAATTGTCAACAAAAATCTGTTAATCCCTTTTCCGGAGCTTCGGATGAAGTCAAACTTATAACTCTAAATCCAGGACATTTCCATGCTGCACTTATTCAAAAAGAAATGTATGAACAGGTTGATTCCAAGGTAAATATATATGCACCGGAAGGGGCTGATCTGAATATGCATCTTGAAAGAATTGATGATTTTAATTCGAGAGCTGATAATCCAACAAATTGGCAGAATCTGGTTTATACAGGAAATGATTATCTGCAAAAAATGATCAATGATAAAAAAGGAAATGTTGTAGTACTGGCAGGTAATAATAAAGAAAAAACTGCTTATATAAAAAGCTCAGTGGAAGCCGGTTTGAATGTTTTATCTGATAAACCAATGGTTATAGATGATAAAAGTTTTAAACTTTTGGAGGAAGCATATGAAATTGCAGAAAAAAATAAAGTTCTTCTTTATGATGTTATGACCGAAAGATATGAGATAACAAACCTCTTACAAAAAGAAATAACTCAGATAAAAGAGTTGTTTGGAAACTTTGAAAAAGGCTCAGCTGAAAATCCTGCAATTATAAAAGAAAGTGTGCATCACCTATATAAAAAAGTTGCCGGTTCTGTTTTACAACGACCCGCATGGTATTTTGATGTTTCACAACAAGGGGAGGGGATAGTTGATGTAACCACCCATCTCGTTGACCTGATACAATGGATCTGTTTTCCTGAAGAAATTCTTAACTATAAAAATGATGTGAATGTTTATCAGGCTAAAAGGTGGCCAACACTTGTTACAAAAGAACAATTACTTGAAGTGACAGGACTTGATAAAATGCCTGATTATATTGAAAATAAACTTGATGATGATGTTTTACCCTTGTATGCAAATGGAGAAATGAGCTATTCTCTTAAAGATATTCATGCAAGAGTAATAGTGACTTGGGATTTTGAAGCTCCTGAAGGAGGTGGAGATACTCACATGTCCTTATTAAGAGGAAGCAAAAGTAATTTAATTATAAAACAGGGTGTTGAAGAAGGTTTTATACCGGTATTGTATATTGAACCTGCTAAAGAAAATGAAATAGATAAATGGTTCGACGAAATAGAAGAAGCTTTTAAAATAATTAGTGATAAATATCAAGGAATTCAATTGCTGAAGAACGATATCGGCTTTGAAGTTGATATTCCTTCACAATATAGAATAGGACATGAAGCGCACTTTGCCAAGGTAGTGGAAAAATATCTTCAATTTCTTGTAGATGGAAAATTACCGGATTGGGAAATTCCAAATATATTAGCGAAATATTATACCACAACAAAGGCTCTTGAAATAGCGCAAAGCGCTGATGAATAAAAATATAGATGCTTTTAACTTAAATTTTTCTTGTTATGTTTAAAAAATATATATTAATTATTTTGCTATCCATAATGGCAGGAATCACCTTAGGATGCCAAAAACAGGCCTATGTACCTGATCCGGGCGTGGTGTCCTATTCTTTCAGGGAACAGTTTGCTGAAGATATTCCCGGAACTTTGGATATGATAAAAAGCATGGGTATTACAAATATTGAGTTTTCAAATTTATTTGGAAAAACTGCAGCTGAAATCAAACAAATGCTCGATGAAAGAGATATGATCTGTACTTCTTATGGCGTGTCATATGAAGCCTTAATTTATGAGATAGAGAATGTTGCTGCTGATGCAATAAGCCTTGGTGCTAAATATGTTAGAGTTGCTTCTATACCGAGGAGGGGAGAACTAAGCCTTGAAAATACTAAAAAAGCCGCTGCCGATTTTAATATGGCAGGAAAAATTTTGAAAGATAAGGGCATCTTCTTTTGCTATCATAATCACGGCTTTGAATTTCAAGCCCATGAAGAAGGTACACTTTTTGATTTCCTTGTACAAAATACAGACCCTGAGTATGTCAGCTTTGAAATGGATCTCATGTGGACAGTACACCCCGGAGCTGATCCTGTTGAACTGCTAAATAAATATCCCGATAGGTTTAGACTTATGCACCTTAAAGATCTAAAAAAAGGGGTCGTTGGGGATTTGTCGGGAGGAACACCAAGAGAAAATGATGTTATTTTAGGTACAGGACAGGTTGATTTTCCTGCAGTTTTAAAAGCCGCACAAAAAACCAATATAGAATATTATTATATAGAAGATGAAAGTCCTGAGGTTATTGAAAGAGTACCAATAAGTCGTGATTATATAATTAATATCTTTAAATGATATTAATAAAGTAAATTGTTTTTGCTATGCAGGTCTATCATCACAGTTGCTTTGCTATGGGAACCAGGTTTAACTTAGTAATCCCTGATTGTGATGAGGATTATGGTAATACCTTAAGTTTAGAAATTGAAAGAATCTTAAAGAAAAAAGAAAAACAACTTAGTTGCTTTCTTGACGATTCCGAAGTTTCAGAAATTAATCGTGAAGCAATTAATCGTCCATTTGTGGTAACAGACGAAATGGCCGAGATAATTGAATTGTGTAATTATTATTATACAGCAAGCGGCGGGGCCTTCGACCCTGCCTTGTTTTTTTATAAAAAACAGAATAAGAAAAATGTTATTTCTAACATAGAAAATTATAAAGGCGGCTGGTCTGATATTTCATGGAAAGCTGATAAAAAAGAATTGATAATTTTAAATCCTGATACAGGTTTAGACCTTGGTGGTTTTGGTAAAGGATACGCTTTAAATTTTATCAATAATTTTTTAGTCAATAAAAATATAAAATCGGCGTTAATTAGTTTTGGAGAGAGTTCACTTTGTGCGCTCGGAAGCCATCCTTTAGGTAAATATTGGCCAATTAAAATTGATCATCCGGCTTCAAATGCAGCTGTAGAAATAAATTTAATTGATGCATCACTTTCAATTTCAGGCCTTATAGAAAAAAACAAACCCGTGAAACACTTTAGCCCACATATTTTTTCGCCACAAGCAGCTTCTTTTATTACTGATCATAACATAGTAGTTGTTAAGGCCGATTCACCCTTAGATGCCGAAGTGCTATCAACAGCAGTAATGGCTGCATGTCCTAATCAAAGACAAAAAATTTTTAATAACTTTAAGGAGGTGGAAATCTATGAATGTATAGAAGGAAGCTTTGAATTTAAAAAACTTTTATGAATTATTAGATATGAGTAATATTACCCGAAGATCATTTTTAAAAGGTGGATTAATTGCCGGAACAGTTATGCTTACACCGGCCTCTTTAATAAATATACTTGCACAAAACAAAAGTAGCAGGATAAAGGATAAAGTTAGGCTCGGAGTGGTGGGAGCCGGCTCAAGAGGTCAATATCTTATTAGTACCGTTAATACATTGAAGAACAGGGAAAATATGGAATTAGTGGCCTTTAGTGATATTTATGAACCTAATATTAAAGATTCACTTAAACTTGTTCCTAATGCAAAAGTGTTTCGTGACTACAGAGAAATGTTGGAAATGAGAGACCTCGATGGAGTTATTATAGCAACACCATTGCATGAGCATGCACATATAACTGTAGATGCATTAGAAAGTGGATTACATGTGTTTTGTGAAAAGTCTATGGCTAAAACATTAGAAGAAAACTATGCCATGGCAGAAGCTCATTATAGAACCGGTAAAATTTTGCAGATAGGGCATCAAAGACTGTTTGATCCGCGATTTTTAAAAGGAATGGAAATGATTCATGCGGGTGAGCTTGGACTAATCACTCAAATTAGAGCATTCTGGCACAGACATAATGATTGGCGACGCGAAGTACCCGCTGATAAACCCGAACTTGAACGCTTTATTAATTGGCGCCTATATCGTGAATCTTCCTTGGGCTTGATGACAGAATTAGCCTCTCACCATATTCAGGTTGCAAACTGGGCTAAAAAAGCAAATCCTATAGAAGTACGAGGTGCCGGTAGTATCAGTTACTGGAAAGACGGCAGGGAGGTGGAAGATAATATAGCACTTATTTATTCATACGAGGATGGAACCCAATTTGTATATGACTCTATGATACAAAATCGAAAATATGGACTGGAAATACAAATTATGGGAGATAAGGGAACAATGGAATTGGAAGGAAATCGCATGTTTTATGAAGATCCGCCTGATATGCCAAAACCACCGGGTATCGTTCAGCTGATAAAAGACTTGGAAGCTAATGTTTTTGGAACTGTAATACTTGGAAATCCTTCATGGGAACCGGAACTTGCCATAAAGGAAAATGGTGTTCCCGTATTAGCTAATAACGATAGACCCGATTGGTGGCCTACATTTGAATGGCGTGATGGATCAATGGAACAAATTATTGGATTTGCCGATGCCATTAGGGAAGGTAAAGCAATACCGGGTTTGTTTGAACAATGCTATTATAGTTCGGCATGGACAATATTGGGACAAGAAGCTATCGATACAGGAGAGGTTGCAAGATTACCCGAAAAATATATTCTTTAATATAAATTGATGATTTCTTTATAATAATTTTTGATCCATATTTTGATATATGAGATATTATTTAATGACACTTTAATAAATGAAAGATATAACAATCTCAGGACAACGGATAAAAACCGAATTGTATTTTATAATCGCTTCTTATTTATTGGCGAATATTTTAAATATTTTTTCCATTTGGTATTATAATGCCAAATGGATTGAAGTGATCACCTTCCAACGAATGGTACTATTAATTACCTCAATATTTTATGTCACCACAATTATTGTAAGGCTTTGTCTCGCATTTATAATTTATATTATCAGGACCTTAAAAAAATAAATTAAAAATATCTTATAGAACGTACTGTTGATTCTTCCTCAGTGCCACGTTTACGTAGGAATTCACGATCTTTGTTGCGAATAAATAAATGGAAAGCATCATAAGTAATTGTAATCTCTTGACTGCTAAACTTGTTTAGAGCAGCACTGTGTATAGGATAATCATAAGAATAAAAAACTCCCCAATTTGAGTTGAGCTGAACTCCGAAAATTAAAGCAGCAGAATTATTAAAGCGATAGGAAGTCCCAAAACGTAACATATCTTTGAATGACATGCCTGCATATATATCAGAGGTAAAAATATCATTTTCAATAATACGCAAGATACCTGATAGATGCATTTTAAAATCATAAGCAACAGGAAAATTGTACCCTCCCGTAAAATAATAGCTGCGCCGGCTTCTGAAAGATAAATCAGGGCCTCCGGGCAATCTTGTGTTTGAGGTGAAAATTTGTGGAACCGAAAAACTTATATAATAATCAGGAGTGAAATATACAAGACCGGCACCCGCAGTAGGACTGAATTCATTTCTTATTTTTCCGATAAAATGAGGATCCCGTTGATCTATAACATCTAAGTTATGTAAATTGAGCCAATAATTATTGACACCGGCACTTAATCCCATAGACAGAAAAGTTCGATGATTGACCCTCAGTAAATAAGAATAAGCAAAAGAAATTTGATTTGTAATAACAGGCCCTACGTGATCGGAAAGAATAGTACCACCCAAAGAAATTTTACTGTCATTAATGGGAGAATGCATGCCATAATAATAACTTGCCGGAGCACCCTTGACCCCAAGCCATTGCTGGCGACTCATAAAATCCATAGCAAGAGAGTTCCTTGATCCTGCAAAGGCCGGATTTAAAATTAAAGGGTTATTAATATATTGGGTAAATAAAGGATCAAGCTGTGCCGACAAAGAGAATGGACTGACAATTAATATTATAGTCAGAAAATAATAATATAAAAATATGCCCTTTGCCTTGTTTAACATTACACCTTTAGGATTAATTCTTTAACAGAAAATTTAAAACTTCCGCGATGATTATCTGCTTAAATATACATAGCCTTTTATTTTTTTATGATATCCCGGAATTGTGATCAAATAATAAAATACCCCGGAGGGAAGCAGTCGCCCCTTCATTGGGCCGGTATTGGCTATTCCATCCCAATTATTGTTAAAATCATTTTCTTTGTAAACCAATAAACCATTCCTGTTTAATATTGATATTGAAATATCTGATAAATAATCAAATTCAGGTACTGTAAAAGTGTCGTTAATACCATCGCCGTCAGGTGAAAAACCCTGAGGAATAAAAAACTCCTTTTCATCATCAGCAAGAATAACAAAAAGATAAGCTCTATCACAGTCACCATCCCTGTCGCACACCTCATATTCAAGTGTATCTGTTCCTATATAATATCTTTCAATGACTATACTAATTTCATTATTGATAACTGTGGCACGACCATTTTGTAAATCAGAAATAATATTAAGACTAATGGGAATATCATAAATAAATTGATCGTTTTTTAATACATCAATAGTTGAATAACTTTCCTGAAAAACACTTATGGTATCATTATTGGCAATGGGATGAAAATCGTATTCCATAACTTCAACAAAAACGGCAGCAACATCACAATTCCCGGAGCTATTGCAAATCTGATATTCAAAATAATCAGTTCCAATATAATAACGATCAGGTGTGTAAATAATAGTATTACGATTTGTTGGTTCAGCTTTGCCATATTCAGGATCAAGAAAAATTTTAAGGGAACTGATGCCCTCACTCAAACCATAATCATTGTTGATGATATTAGCTTCAAATGGATGCATTTTATAAGTAACAATTAAATCATCATTGGCAATAACAATATCACCGGAATTTTCAGGAGCTTGCCCAAAACAACAAAAATCATTGTTACTAATGATAATCATCAGAACAATGATTACAGGTAAAATACGAAAAAACCTGACAGAATTCCTATTGTGACTTATGACATCCATATCTCGTGCAAGATAAGAATTTGAGATTTAATTATTACTGTTAAATATTATTGTTTATCATATTTTATATTGGAGTGAACATAAAATATTTTCTTAAACCATTGAGTAGATGGATAAATCAGAAATTACTTTTTTATTTTCTGTTGGTGAAAAAAAAGTTTAGAAGACTTATATAAATAAACCTCAAAAAGATCCGAAAGTAATATAAAGCTAATGATCTTACATATTAGAATAATTTTCGGAATATAGATGTTTTGTGCTTGGGAGGACCGTCAATTGATTGTAACATAATATCTCCCTCCTGACATGGTAAAGTTTTTGGCCTTCCGCTTTTACAAATGGCATATCCAACTATTAAATGAATGCCACCACCATAATGTGATTGTGCAGAGGTTAATCCGTGATGATATTCAATTCCAAAGTTTATTCCATGATAATTTAAACCTATTGTGGTTGCCAGTGCTAAATCTTTTCCTAATCTGTGGTCCATAGTTCTGCGATGAGCTAATAAACCCCAAAATGCAAGATGTGGATCGGGGGTTGGCATACTCATTTTAAGATTTATATCAAGCCTGGAATCTGATATGGAATTAAAACGATAATATATCTTCGGTTCAAGGAAAATATCAAAATCAGGAATTTTAATTAAAGTTCCGCTATGAATATGAAAATCAACAGGTAGCTTTGGTTCATAATCAAGATTATACATTGGATTGTTTTGAGGGAAAATGTTTGTGGCTGACGCTCCAATATGATGTTTGTTATGGCTTAATATAAATCCCGCTGCAGCATTAAAACCTATTCCACTAAGATCTCCATCGTTTATTACAGGATCATAAAAACTATCATCAAAAGTAAAACCTGACTTGTCAATAGAAGTTTGTTCCAATTGAAATGCTAAACCAAATTGCAAACCGGTATATCCACGCATAGTTTCCTGAAGAGTTATCTCGGTTGAAAAAGCTTGATTTAGTCCAATTTTTTTGTTGTTTCCATTTCTGTCGTTATAAATATAGCTGCCCGAGCCCAAGCCCTCAATTATTGGGGTTTGGAAAGTAAACATTTGTGTTGTTGGCGCCATATCTACACCAAACCATTGGCGATGATAATAAGCGTTCATAATCATGCAGTCTGTGTTAGAGCCTGCATCGGCAGGATTCATCAAAAAAAGATCATAGATATATTGATTAGTTGCATAATATCTTTGTGCATCACTATAAGATGCAAAAAGAATGAACAGAATCAGATATGTCAGACTTTTTTTCATTTGATTAATTTCTCACTTTATTATTTTTAACACTGAAATCGATAATTTTAATATTTGTACGGGAACAATGAAAGTAGGTTTTTTTATTGCTTAATATTATCGCATTATCGTAATATTACCCCGAATGATTTTTTCTATTGGTTTTACATAAATAACATACCAATAATCATCTGATGGCAATGGACGATTCATATATCTTCCGTCCCAAGGAGGATCTGTGGCTTCGAATTTTACTAATAATTTTCCATGCCTGTCATAAATGCTTATAATAGAACCCGGAACTTTTTCAATTCCTTTTATTTCCCAAGTATCATTTATACCGTCACCATTTGGAGTAAACACATTTGGTATTTGTAAATCAAGGTTTGAATTTAGAGTAAATGTGGTAAAAGTTTCACAATTATTTATATCCTCAACCCAAAGTATATGTTCACCGTTTTTAACATTGATAAAAGTTGGTGAATCCTGAAATTCATTGTCATTTAAAGCATAACGATAGGGAGAAGTTCCACTTTCTACAAGGGCAGTAACTTGAGCATAAAATATAGTGTCTAAACCAATAATTACCGGTGAGGGGTGATAATCTACCCGCATGGTATCGCGTAAAACAAAACAGCCATCAGATACTTCAACCCAAAAATCTCCTGACTCAACTACTTTTATTGTTTGTTCGGTGCTGCCATTGCTCCAAAGATAACTTTGGAGAAAGCTATAATTTTCATCAGAATGATAACTTGAATAAAAAAATTCACCCGCGTCAAGAATTGCTTCTTCCGGCTCACATACTTCAACATCTCCTGAAGCACTATAATTAGGTTGATTATGAAATTTTACAACCTTGGTATCCCAACCCCAGCATCCAAATTCATCTTGGACTCTAACAAGGTTTACAGTGTCTAATAGATTAGCAAAAATTGACCGAGAGCTTGAGCCATTGTGCCATTCATAGGCCTCAAAACCCTCAGGGGCACTAATTGATATCGGGTAGTCAACAGGACAAATAATGAGGTCGGAACCAAGATCAACATCAGGAACAGGCCGCCATTCTATAGTAACGGTATCACTATTGCTGCAGCCTTTTTCATCAACTACACGAACAGAATAAACTCCTGTATTTGCTATAACGGAATTAACATTTAAAGCACCGGTTGACCAGTAAATATTTTCAAAATTCGATACTGTTAATGTTGTCCTTTCTCCGGCACATAAAATTAAATCATCACCCAATGATACTGTTGGAAGATCATTTATTGTAATGTTTACCTCTTCGTATGAACTACATGCAAATTCATTCCATACTCTCAATTGATAGTCACCACTGTCGCTTACCTTTAAATATGGGCTTTGATCATCTGAAGTATCATTGTTCCATTCATATCTCGTAAAATCATCTTGGACAATTATTTCTAAATAATCACCATAGCACAATTCCCTGTCCTTGCCTAATGAGAATATAGGCGATGGCAAATGATGTAGTTCCATAGAGGCACTATTTTTACAGCCATTGGGATCTGTAATATTTAAGGCGTAAGTTCCTTCTTCATTAACTACCCAAGAAGCATCTTGATCACCACTTTTTGAAGTATCTAAGTGGACCCATTGATAGCTTGTTACTAATCCATTGAGATCATTAGGTAGCTTGAGTGTAAAATCTGAATTGTCACAAAAGCTATCATCTTCTAATTCAATCTCTTGTGGAATGTAGCCTTCAACAGCAAAAGGAAAAGCAGAAAAACAATTATTGGAATCAAAAGCAACAAGCATATAATCACCCGGTATATTGGAAGTAAATTGAGTGTCTTCAGATTTTATACTATAACCTATTGTTTGTTCTTCATCCATAAGTCTCCATTGATAACGGGATGGTGATGTATCACCGGCTGCTCCCGGTTCCCAGTCTATTAATTCTGCGCTAAATTCATCTCCCGGACAAATACCGTCGGCACTCGTTGCAATATCAAAAATTGGCTGATCAATTACTTTTACCTCAATTTCGTCATAATTTGAACACTCATTTGCCTGCCATGCTCTTAAACTATAAGTTCCTTCCTCTGATACTAAAGCATAATATTCATCACCATAATATTCTTTATTTCCGTGAATATCGGTTAATTCCCACTCATATCTAACAAAACTGTGGTTTGGAGTAGCAATTACTATGGTATCTCCACGACAAATGTTTGTTTTGTCGATTAGTTCAAGCTCCGGAACTGTTTGTACTTCAAGATAAAATTCATGGCTTAGATTACAGCCATTTTCATCTCTGGCAGATATAGAATAATAACCCTCATGAAGAGCAGGATGAGCAGAATTAATCTCGTAATAGTGAAGATTGGAAACCTGATCATTGTCAAAAATCCAACTGTAATCATAAAAGTCCTCATCAATTTCAATAAGGATATCAGCACCAATACAAACACTGGTGTCGCTGCCAAAGGAAAAAGCTTCCTGATTAAACCAGCTAAAATGAGTTGATTCTTTGACTGTACACCCAAATTCATTTGTTACTTCTACCCAAATATCTTCTTCAGGCTGATCTAAAGTTATTTGTGATGAAGTGCTTCCATCATACCATAAATAACTGTTGAAACCATCTAAGCTTATAGTAGCTTGCTCACCCGGACAGGCCCATACTTCATTAAGTACAGGCTCAGGAAGGGGCCTTACCATGATGTCGCGACTATAAGTACCTAAACAATCATTGTCGGTCCAAACAGTTAAAGAATAAGAACCTGATTCATGCGGAACAATGAAATCTTGTTGATCATCATCTACATTTAAAACAACTCCTTCGAAACTCCATTCATAACCTGCCATAGCTGTTGTGTTCCATATAGTATCGCCAATACATATATCGTTTCCACTAAGATCCCATTCTATTAGAGCTGCCTCATATCCGATTACCGAAACTGTTTCCGAGTTGCTACAACCTAATTCATCAGTGATAGTTAAGGTAACATCAATAGTTTCGCCTGCAGCCGGAGTAATACTAAATTCATTAGTAGTTATATTTCCGGGAGTCCAAAGGAATTCTTCGTTCTCGTCAAAACCTTCAATTAAATAGCTCACAGTTTCTCCGGGACAGACTATAACATCCTCTCCAAGGGAGAATTCAGGCATTTTAAAATTAACCTCAAGGGCATCGCTGGTATAACAACCACCAAAATTAACCTCGGCCTGAACCCAGTATTTCCCTGATTCGGTGATAATTATGCTTGGTTCATTACTTATGGGAGTATTTATATCTTTGTCAGAATACCAAAGATAAGATTTCATATCTTCATTGGTACTCAGAGTTACTTCATTTCCCTTACATTCTATAGAAGGACCCTTGATACGAATAGTACTGTAAGCCGAAAAATAACCATAGCTCATACTACCTTTATTCTCATCAAGAATACTTAAATGAAATAAGCCGGCATTATTTTCAATTGAATAAGGAGAACCGGTAGTGATTTTTAATTGTTTAACAGCAGTGTACCAGGCGTCATCCGCATTACCGTTGTTTGAGCCCTCAACTTTAACCCAGTTTAAATCTTTAAGATGATCGTTAGTCACATTTACATCCTCATGATTTCGCATAATAAAGGAGTTACGGTTTTTCCCCTGTACCAATAATTGAATAAAAAAGCGTTCATTTAGTGTTCTTGTAAAACTTACTTTACGCGATCCGGTACAGGCAATATGAGGTAAAAGGGCAGAACCCAATTCATTTCCTTTTGGCGGATTTGTCCCCTTATGAGGTAAACCACTAACCTGATAAGCATATATCGGATGATTGGCTAAAATATGAATGGCATTGCTACTTATGTCAAAACTGGTCATCTCACCACGGTTGAACGGACCTTTAGGATTCCCATCAATTTCTATAAAGGTATTGTCGGAAGTGGAAACAATATATACCTTTTGTGTGGAATTTGATATGCCCATTCCATATAGAGTATTAATAGCAATGTATTCATTACCAATTAAAGTAACAGGTATTAATTGATCGCCAATTAAATCCCAGCAACCTCCACCGGGCTCCATTATTGAATCATCAGAAATTGTAACAGCAATAGGACGGTTTGAAATAATATGAGTGCCGCCAAGATGACGTGAAGCACTACGTGAACGAGACTGAAGACAATAAGTTTGACCCTTATTTAAAGAAACTGAAAAGGTGCTCCCCTTCGCATGGCCTTCTACATCATCACTTACTGTTATAGTTACTATTGTATTATCTTCAGTGGCAACAATATCAACACGTTCTTTTGCCTTATCAGGACTATAACCCCGATTTGAAAAATGATTTTGTGAAGGAACAAAAAATTCGGTGCCAAGAGCATTCCTTCCTTTTAGTGTAAATTTATCCGGATTTACAGAACTTGCAACTTCATAGTAAACTGAAATGTCAACATCAGATTTAATTAAAACACCTTTATTATTAACTTGGTTTGCAGGACGATTCTCAAAAAGATCAAGAAGACTACGGCTAGTAATTTCATAAGACCATTGCGTATTAGGATCAATTTCTGCAATAATTGGAGTAAATGAAGGGTTTGCAGGAATTGAAATAGTGATATTTGCCTTTTCGTCAAAAGTGGTAAGCCTGAAAACAACAGGCAAATCACCATGATGTCGTGAAACTTCCGGTGCTACAAACCAAAACTCTTTATCTACTTGACCTGCAACTTTTTCTACTATGGTGAAAAAAAGTAGTAGTATTATACTGTTTAAAAATAATTTCCTTTTCATGGCAACACAGGTTTAGGATTGTGAAAACTCATCTACTTGATAAATTTTGTGGCTAATAATAGTTAAGGTTTCAATTGTTTTAATAAGATAAAAATGTTCAAATTTCTAATTGGTCATATTTTAATCTTATACTTGAAATACACTTAAATGTTACAGCTTACAGTATAATAGTGACTTGAAAATTATGAGAAAATTAGATGATTAGTAGATTAGCTGATTAGTAGATTAGGAAATCAATTACGAATTACAAATTACGAATTACGTCAAAGGTTTTACGCAAAGGGCGCAAAGATCAATTACGAATTACAAATTACGAAGACGTCAAAGGGTTCACGCGAAGACCGCAAAGATTGTAATATTAATGTTGTAGAGACGTTGCATGCAACGTCTTTTTACATGAAACCGATATGTAAAAACCCGCATATTTTGACAATTTAACGCCCCCACTGCTCCACTTTTAAAGGGAACCTGTCCCGTTGAAAACGGGATTTCGCTACGCTCAAAACAACCCAGTTTCGACTCCGCTCAAAAACTCAAAACCCTAAACTCGAAACTCAAAACCCCGAAAGGCAGGATGCTTCTCTGTTATTTTCTGATAAAAATACTTTTTCTCTGTAGCTTATGTTTATTGAATGATTGATTTTTTTGTGTACTTTTGCTTGTAAATTATCTTATAAAATATGCAAGTTTTAAAATTTGGAGGAACTTCTGTTGGTTCCGCTGAGGGTGTTCAACGCGTAAAAGAAATAGTTTCAGCATCCGATGAGCAGCTTATTATTGTAGTGTCAGCAATAAATGGAATTACTGACAGGCTTATTAAAATGGCCGGTCTTGCCGAAAAAGGGGATAAGGCCTGCTTCGATGAATTAAAATTAATTAGCGACATTCATAATGATATTATTGAAGAGTTATTTTTACCCGAGCAGCAAAAAGTGACCAAAGAAGCTATCAAAGTTGAAATTGATGAGTTAAAAATAATTGTTGAAGGTGTAAGTTTAGTGCGTGAGTTAAGCCAAAAAAGCTATGAAAGCCTTATTGGAATGGGAGAGAGGATATCATCAAAAATAGTTGCTTCATATATTGGTGCCGATTTATATGATAGTCGTAAGTATATTAAAACCGTCCATGAACATGGAAAAAATACGGTATTATTAGATAAGTCCTATGATCTTTTGTTGGAAATAAAGGATAAACTTGGCAAGCTTTCACTTTTCCCGGGCTTTATAAGCAGCAATGAAAAAAATGAAAACACTGTATTGGGAAGAGGAGGAAGTGATTATACTGCATCTATTATTGCAGGTGCCTATAATGCAAAATGCCTTCAGATATGGACAGATGTGGATGGGTTTATGACAGCAGATCCAAAAATTATCAGTCGTGCATATTGTATCGACAGACTTAGTTATACTGAAGCAATGGAATTGTCACATTTTGGTGCAAAGGTGATATATCCTCCAACTATTATTCCTGCATATCAGAAAAATATTCCCATTAGAATAAAAAATACTTTTAATCCCTCAGTTTCTGGTACTCTGATAAATAATGAGAAAACAGATCTTGCTGAACGACAAATTAAAGGAATTTCTTCAATTAAGAATGTTACCCTATTAACGCTGCAAGGCATTGGTATGGTTGGTGTTACAGGAATCTCTATGAGGATGTTTTCTGCACTTGCTGCCCATGATGTTAATATAATTCTTATATCCCAAGCATCCTCAGAAAATAGTATCAGTGTTATTATTGATGCCGACCAAGCTTTAACAGCCAAAAAAGCCATAGAAGAAGAGTTTAAAAGAGAAATCAGTCAAAAGCATATAAGCCGAATCTTTATTGATGAAGGAATGGCTGTTGTTGCAATTGTTGGTGAGAATATGAAACATACCACAGGTATTGCAGGACAGTTATTTAACAGTGTAGGTAAAAATGGAGTGAACGTTTTTGCTATTGCACAAGGTGCTTCCGAACTAAATATTTCTTTTGTTATAAGAGAAAGAGATATAAAAAAGGCATTGAATTCTATTCATGAAGCCTTCTTTTTGTCAGATCATTCAAGGTTAAATTTATTTCTTGCAGGAAAAGGAACAGTTGGAAGTGCCCTTCTTTCGATGTTGATCTCACAAACAAAAAAACTGAAGGAAGAAAATAATTTGCGTATTCGCCTTGTCGGACTTGCAGGAAGTAAAAGAATGATCCTTGAAAGGGAAGGACTAAATCCGGATTCTGTAATTGATGACCTTGAAGAAAAAGGACAAGCTTCTTCAATTATTGATTTCAGAAATAAAATTATTGATTTGAATTTGGCAAACAGCGTGTTTGTTGATTGTACAGCAAGCGAAGATGTAGCCTCGGTTTACCAGTCTTTGCTTGATGCCAATATATCGGTAGTAACGGCAAATAAAATTGCAGGATCTTCGTCTTATGCCGCTTATAGCCTGTTAAAACGAACCGCCCGTGAAAAAGGAATTAAATTTCATTTCGAAACAAACGTAGGAGCAGGGCTTCCCATTATTGCGCCAATTAATGATCTTGTGAAAAGTGGTGACAAAATAGAACGCCTTGAAGCAGTGTTGTCGGGGACCCTTAACTATATCGTTAATACTCTTTCCAAGGACAAGCCCTTATCAGAAGTTATTGCTGAAGCAAAAGCTAAAGGCTTTAGTGAGCCTGATCCGCGAGTCGATCTCAGTGGTACAGATGTTGCCAGAAAATTGTTGATTTTGGCAAGAGAGTCAGGATATATTCTCGAAGCAGAAGATGTGGAGGTTGAGCCTTTTGTGCCTCAAAGTTATTTGGAAATGCCTTCCCTTGAAGAGTTTATGGAAAAAGTTAAAGAATTGGATCCTGTATTTGAAGAAAGAAGACTTAAACTTGAGGCTGAGGGTAAACGTTTACGTTATTCGGCACAATTAAGTAAGGGAAAAGCCAAAGTTGGTATTGTTGAAGTTGATAAAACACATCCCTTCTATGAACTTGAAGGAAGTAATAATATTATATTGATATGGTCTAAAAATTATCTCGAGCATCCAATGCAAATCAAGGGATATGGGGCAGGAGCAAATGTAACCGCAGCAGGTGTGTTGGCAGATATTATTAAGGTCGCAAATATTTAATATGTATTTTTTGTTGTAAGGATACAGCCCCCTGTGTCTTTTATTCAGACGTCTTTTTAATGAGTTTGCCTGTGGCATTCATCATAGTATTCTTGTTTTGACTGAAATTTATTTCCGGATTCCCGGTGTAATACACATTGCCTGTTGAATAAATATTTACTGTTAAAAAATCACAGTCCGAAACAATGCAATCTCCAAAACTGCGGTGAATAACAGTAGTGCGTTTTGTTGTTAATTCTTTTGCTTCAATATCTGTAACACCTTCAATGAAATAATAAGCACTGCTTAATTTACCGGAAATTATATGTCTGCTTTTATTGATGCCTCCATAGACATTTAATCGAAAATGATCCCCTTTAAATATTAAATCACTTGTGGTATATATCCCTCGCCCGTTAACAACAATGGTGAGCTTGTCGATATTAACAGTATCTCTCCCGCTTATATGACAGGCAGAATTAGCAGTGATAGTTTTGAATGATGGTGAATATATAATTATATCAGCCACCTTTTCTTGCTGTAATCTTTGCTTCCTTTTGTGGTTTATTTTAATTTTCTCATTTGAAAATTCAAAATAATAATCCCTGGCAATAAAGTCCATACCATTAACTTCAATGCCTGAAACATCACTGTTAACCAAAACTAAGTGACAGGGAGCTGACACATCAACTTCAACATCTGAAATGTTTTCTAGGGGGATAGAAATAATAGTGCTTTCCTCTGTTCTCTTTAAATCTACCATGTAGTCGCAAGATGAAAAACAGAAAATACAAATTATAAATATGTTAAGATGTTTAATCATTATATTATTATTTCTTGTATTTAAACTTATAACCAAGGCCAAATTCTATAAATTCAGCTGTAAAAAAATTGGCCTTTATTCCAAAATGTCCCAACCATCGATCGCTGAAATGTTGCTTGACACCAAGACGGGCATAAACAGGTTGCTTGGGTTTTGTTTTGTAATGTAGGTACATGCCGGTAGCAATATATAAAGTTGTGGAATTTAAATGCGATTCCATAGAACCGTATATTCCTGCATATAAAAAATCTGAAAACCCGTATTTTTTATCCTCATCAATAGATTCAAAATCAATAAAAGCATAGGCCGAACCCCCATAGTGAAGCATGTCAAGAGTGATGCCATATGATTTTAATTTTGTTCTATGCCACAAATGCGTCAGATTAATACTTCCCGACCAATAGCGCATTGTATTATATGGTGCCGGTTGGTTTCTTCCTGCACTCGACATAATTATAAATTCGCGTCCCTTGACCGGTGGTGGGGATATTTTTTTTATCTCTGGTTCAGGATGGGAAGAAAAATTATATATAGCACCAAAGGATACTGTGGCTACATTTATACCATTATTTGGTTTTCTGGTCGATCCGTTACTCATGTGGCTTAATGATAAGGAGGTACTAAGCATCCACTTACTGGTAAGAGGATAAGTTGTTAATAAGCCAAATCCTATATAAGCATTTAAATGTGAGCCAAATACAGTATTGTAAGTGTTCTTTCCTACCTTAAAAGGCTTGCTTGCATAACCCAAACCTAAGGCAACTCTGTATTTAGCAGAAAATTTCCCTAAATCGAAAATTTTGAAATTAACGTAAGGATAAACTGCAAAACCTTCACCATAAATTTCTGACTCACCAAATGTACTGTACCAAAAGCCAAGGCCGGTTTCAGGAAAGGAAGAATAACTCTCCCATGAATCTGACTTGTAGCGCTTCCTGATTAAATTAAATTCAAATCCCCTCGAATAATCATTGATTAAATAAGTCATAATGGTATGATGCGGTAATACTATACCATAATGATAACGAAGCTCTGCCGAATAAAAAGTGCTGTCAGACCCGATTCCTGCTGAAGAAACAGTAGATATATTTATAAAAAGAATGCCAACAAAAAAAAGATAAAATGTTTTATATTGCTTTTTGACCTTCACTGAAAAATTGAATTTATTTAAATCATATCGCCTGTATAACAGATAATATGATGAGTTAATGAAAAGATTGCTGTTTATTCAAGATAGGTATAACCATATAATCCCGAACGATAATTAGATAAGAACTCCTTACCTTCTTCTGCAGATATCTTTCCTTTTTTTACCGAGCTTGTGACCCAGGTTTCTACAGTACGAACTAATTTTTTAGGATTGTACTGAACATATTCTAAGACTTCCGCTACTGTTTCACCATCAATAATTTGTTCTATTTCATATCCATCTTTATTTACTGTTACATGAACAGCATTGGTATCTCCAAAAAGATTGTGCAAATCACCCAATATTTCCTGATAAGCACCAACGAGAAAAACTCCTATATAATACGAATCTTTAGATTTAAGCGAATGAACAGGTAAAGTATTTGAAATATTTCTCGTAGCAATGAAATTATCGATTTTACCATCCGAATCACAGGTGATATCCTGTAGAGTTGCCGACCTTTGAGGCCTTTCCCCAAGCCTGTGAATAGGCATTATAGGAAAAATCTGATCTATTGCCCAAGAATCAGGTAAAGATTGAAATAATGAAAAATTACAAAAATATTTGTCAGCCAAAATTCTTGTAAGAGCCCTTAATTCATCAGGCTGATGCTTTATAGTGGTAGCTATCTGATAAACATCACTTGCAATAGACCAAAAAAGACGCTCTACCCTTGCTCTTGTTACTAAATCAAGAACACCCAAGCTATATCTGTCAAAAGCTTCCTCCCTGATCTGAAGTGCATCATGCCAGGTCTCAAGCATTTTTGTCTGATTCAAATTATCCCATAGGAAATAAAGCTCTTTTACTAAATCATGATCATCTTCTCCCACTTCATCGTCTTCTTTCCAAACAGGAGGAGAAGTAGCCTCAAGAACTTCAAAAATCAATACCGAATGATGTGCAGTTAATGAACGCCCCGACTCGGTTAAAACATTGGGATGGGGAATGCCGTGTTTATCGCTGGCAATTACAAAATGAGCAATAGAATCATTGACATACTCTTCAATGGTGTAATTCATGCTGCTTTCACTAATTGATGAACGAGTACCATCGTAATCAACACCTAAACCACCACCAATATCAACATAATCAATCTTAAACCCCAATTTATGAAGCTCTACATAAAATTGAGCAGCCTCACGTAAAGCTGTTTTAATCCGGCGAATCTTTGTTACCTGACTGCCAATATGAAAATGAATTAAATGAAGACAATCTTTTAACTTGCGTTTTTCAAGAAATTCAAGTGCCTCAAGTAATTCACTTGATGATAAACCAAATTTACTCTTGTCACCACCGGAATCCTCCCATTTACCACTGCCTGAACTTGCCAATTTTATGCGAATCCCTATATTGGGCTTTATTTTTAAACGCTTTGCTATTTTGGTGATGAGTTTTAATTCACTTAACTTCTCAACAACAAGAAATATATGTTTACCCATTTTTTGGGCTAATAAGGCTAATTCAATGTAGTCCTCATCCTTGTATCCATTGCATATTATTATTGAATTGGCCTCGGTATTAATGGCTAAAACTGCATGAAGCTCAGGTTTGGAACCAGCCTCAAGACCAATATTGAATTTTTTGCCATGATTCATAATCTCTTCAACAACCTGACGCATTTGATTTACTTTGATAGGATAAACCAAAAGATTTTGAGCCTTGTAGTCATACTCCTTAGCTGCATTTTTGAAACATCTTGATATAGTTTCAATTCTATCGTCAAGAATATCAGGGAAACGAACTAAAACAGGGTTCGGAACATCCTTGATGACTAAATCGTCCATTAGTTCTTTTAGATCTACTGCTGCTTTGTCCTTCTTAGGACTAACTATAACATTGCCTTTTCCATTGATCGAGAAATAATTAACTCCCCAACCGTTGATATTGTATAGCTCAGCAGAATCCTCAATACGCCATTTTCTCACTTTTGAATCTTGTTTTATGGTTAGTAATTAAAAACTTGTAATTATAGAATTTTGTTTTACTAAGCACAATAGCCGTGAATAACTTTAAGTAATATGAATCTACATCGTATAGACATGGCTGTTTACCATTAAAAAATTATCTTAATGGATAATGTTTCACTACACTTTATTTCATTAATTAAAATGTTGTAGAATTCAACTTGCTTTAATCATAAATCAGCTTAAACTAATCAGTTGCGAAATAACAACTTTTTAATGAGAAAAGAAATAGATAACAATTAGTTTTTACTTTATTGCTACCATATTGTATAAGCTTTGATTTAATCATCGTTTCAAAAATTATATGCTTGCTTTTAAAAATTGTGAACATAGTATTGTTCACTCTGTTAGTTATTAGTGAAGATGGAAAATATAAACATGTGATAACAAAAAAAATAATAATTTAAATTTTATTCAAATGCCCTTTAACAGAGTTATATTAATTGTATTTATCTTTTTAACAAAAAACATTCTTGCTCAAGAAACAGAATCAACAATTTCTGCCGTTAATCCCGCTATTGTTCCTATAAACCTTGAAGTTTTTTCGGGAACAAAAGGAGTGTTAGTTGCATCAAATTTTTCCAAATCACTTGTTCCCAATAGTAATTTTGGAATATTTTCAATTGTTGATTTTTATGGAACTCATAAAGTGAAAGATCAGGAGATAAAAAATCAATATATGGCACAGAGTCATCTGACCTATAAACTTTTTAATAATTTTAATCTAACTGCAGGAGGATTTATAACTTATGCAACAGGTTTTAGACCTACCACAGGCATACAATATCATATAAAATTTAATGATTTCTTCTTTTTATTTGCGCCAAGACTGGATTTAACTCAAACATATAATAGCGAATTTCTTGGTTTTGTGGAGTTCACTCCGGAAATACGAAAAAACATCAATTTTTATTCACGACTGCAGGGTTTATATAGCCAAAACCTAAAACATAATACCCATGATATTAGTTATCTGAGAATTCGTATGGGCTTATCATATAAAGTTTATCGCTTTGGCTTGGGAGCTAATTATTCTTTGTTTGGCCCGGAAAAGATTGAAGAAAATGAATTTGGTGTTTTCCTTGGTGCTCTATTGTTCTGATTCAGTAAAGGTCTCACATTAAGATAAATAACCCCGAAGATGGTGATATTGTTATGGCAATCATGTGATCTTCAAATAGATAGCTTTGTGTAGGGAGGCCTTGTTTTTGTATATTAATTTATTTTATGGGATATTCCCATTTTAACATTTTTTCGCTCCACCCAAAATTGTTTTTTATCTTTTGTAACAAACCTTCAGGATGTTTCCATACTCATTATGTTTTTTAATTTTATGACTCTTAGGTTTGTATCAGTAAATAAATTTTTATTTGTCTTGATTTTTTTATCTTTAGAAATAGAGAATAGTAAATGTAAATATCTTTACTTTGTTGCTTTTTATTTTACTTAGAAGTATAAGACCAAATGAAATTTAATAGATACAAATTAATACCTCAACTTAAAAATAATCTTAAAAACGAAGGATATAGACGCCCTACTGATATTCAATATAGGGCTATTCCACCTATATTAAAGGGGGAGGATGTTTTGGCGGTAGCTCAAACAGGAACAGGGAAAACTGCTGCATTTGCTATTCCTGTGATTCAGATTCTGAGTAGAAGTAGAAGAAAAAACAAGGATTATGACGCAAGCTGCCTGGTAATGGTGCCTACACATGAATTAGCAATACAGGTTGCAGATGTCTTTAAAGCATTGATGAAAGGAACCAAACAAAAAGTTGTTCCAATAATTGGGGGTGTAGATCAGGATCCACAAATTGATCAGCTGAAAAATGGAGTTGATGTCTTAGTTGCAACCCCGGGCAGAATGTTCGATCTGGCAAGTCAGGGTTATTTGTTGTTTGATGGCATTAAAATCTTGATACTTGATGAAGCTGATCATATGCTCGAATTAGGTTTCTATGATGATATGGAACAATTGTTCAGGCGAATCCCGCGAAGAAGACAAACACTTTTCTTTTCTGCAACAATAAATAAGCGGATAAAAGACCTTGCCTACGGACTTGTTCGTCACCCTGTTAAAATTTATATTTCACCAAAAGACCCTGTAGCAAAAAACGTTGATCATGCCGTAGCTTTTATTGAAATGGATGATAAGCGCTTTTTCCTTGAAAGTATAATAAAGGAAAATCCTGAAAGTAAAATATTAGTTTTTGTGCGTACAAAAGTAAGGGCAGAAAGAGTTGCAAAAGCATTGGAAAGAGTAAATATTGCCAGTCAAACAATCCATAGCGATAAAGAACAGCGTGTGCGCTCAAAGGTAATGGATGGCTTTAGAGAAGGAACAATAAAAATTTTGATTGCTACCGATGTTAGCGCTCGAGGTATAGATATTCCGGATGTGGAAATTGTTGTAAATTATGACCTTCCAACAATAGCAGAAAATTATGTTCATAGAGTTGGAAGAACCGGAAGAGCTAATAAAAAGGGAGTGGCAATATCTTTTTGCAGTGAGCAAGAACGAGATGTTTTAGAAGTTATTGAAAGCTATTTGACAAAGCCCATTGCGATAATGGAAATCGATAAAGAAGAATATCAAGCAACAGTTGACTTTTCACCAGAATCCGAACATGACTGGAAATCTTTAATAAAAGAACAAATTGAAATCGAAGAGAAAAAAAACAGAAAACGAAAATAAAATATGACAGTCGTAGAGACGCACGGCCGCGCGTCTCTACCTTATTTTTTTACTATGATTTGTTTTATTATCTCATCTTTTTTATAGATTACTACAATATAGGTACCTATATTTAAGTTGCTTACATCCAGCCCTTCTGAGTTAAGTTTAGCTGATTTCATAAGTATCCCTGAAATAGAATAGAGCTCAATTTTTTCAAGGTCCTCATAAGATGAGAGCTGTAAGGTTTTGCCAACAGGGTTGGGATAAACAAACAAGGAATTTTCTGTTTCTACATTTTCTATACCAACAGAAGTGCCATAAACAGCACTCATATAATACAGATTACATATTGAGTTTTTAGTGATCTCATGATTTCCGGCTTCTAATCCAATACATAGAATACCCTTACTTATGTTATTATCTTTTCCGTTAATTTTAATTTTACCATCAAAACCCTCATTAAAAACAAGCGTCACTGTTGCAGGTTTATCAAGCGAGAATTTTATTAATGTTGAAGATTCAATTTTTAAACAAAGCGTTAAGATAAGTCCCTCATAAATCACCGTGCCCTTAGAATCTGACAGGTTTCCGCTGATATTGTAAAAAGTACTGTTTAATCCCGAAAGGGTAAAGTTGTGATGCATATCCTCTTCATTTACCTCTCCGGGTTCTTCATCCCCCGGATCTTCGCCTATAATATTACCCTGTACGCTAAGCAGAGTTGTGGAGTAAGAGTTTAGAGCAGCTTTTAATGCAGTGTTGACCTCATAGGAACTGTCATCAATCTCATTGTTAAAGGTCCAGTTAAAGTCACCTCCAAACATTCGCCCTGCATATTGCATTACTGTTGTTTTGGCCTCTTCCGGACTTTGTAAAGTATAGCTGTACATAAGAGATGCATCGCTATCAAAGTTGTTGTATTTATGTCCTCCTTTAAAAGTTGTAATTGATGCAGGCACTTCATCACTTCTGTTCTCAACTACATAGGCATCAAAATGAGTGTTTGATCCGCTAAAGCCTGCATCCCCATAAGGTACAAAGCGATAGGCCCCTTCTATATGATTGTTGTAAGCCTTTATTATGCCGCCATCCTCACCTGAAAAAGTACCGGAACCGCCTCCTGCTATGTCACTTCCTTGTTTTGAAATCAGCATGGGATATCTGCAATTGCGAAAATAATTACCCTCAACAAAAACAGAAGCCCCGCTTGTGACTCCAACCCCATATTTGGAAATTCCATCAAAATAGTTGTTATAAACATGAGTTGAGTAAAAGCGTACTCTTGGATGACGAGAGTCGGAATGGTCGTACCAGTTGTGATGATAAGTTGCATAAAGACCCTCATCGCTAAGACTCTCACCTAATCCTAAAAGGCTGGATTTTCCTGTATCCCAAAAGTGATTGTAGGAGAGAGTCACATACTTTGATTTTTTTATATCTAAAGCCCCGTCTCCCTTTGCTTGATCGCTATCTCCTCCGGCATGACCGTAAAATAAATCACAATGATGCACCCATACATAGTCATTATTTTGTTGCAAACTGATATTGTCGCCTTCCTCGCTGTCACAATTCATAAAGCCTATATTCCTGATCTCAACATTAGAGGCATTTTTTATTCTGATACCCCAGCCATCGGCCACAGCATCATTGCCAACACCTTCAATGGTGATATAGCTGTTGGCATTATTTTTATTTTCTAATACTATATCACCACTAAGCATATAATCAAAATCGGTAATTTGTCCTATTAAGCGAACTATAAACGGACGTGTATCTTTTCCTTTTTTAAGTCCGTCAAAAATTTCCTGCAGACCGATACAGGGATTTGTGTCGGCTCCTGTTACATTTACCGAGATAATGTTTTTGTTTATTTCTGTGATATAAAGGATCATCGCATTGTCTTTTGGTGTTCCGTCAGCCTTATAAGCTCCGGGTATTCTGCCATCGTGGAAGGCAAAGCCAGTACGATCGTATGACTTAACAGTTAGATTACCGGTAGTGTTTGTGTTAAGCTCTTCACCATCAACAACAGCAGCCACCTTTATTGTGTAGCTTCCTGCCTTTATCCCTAATAGGTCGGCCCTGAAATAGCTTCCGTAATCACGTATGAGATAGTTAGCTATCTTTTGATCAACGACTCCTTCACCGCTGTAATAAACCCTATATGATTCGGCATCGTCAACAGGAGCCCATGTAACATATGCCGACTCTAACCAGCCTGCTGCTTCGATAATGGTGAGCTCTTGAGCTTTAGCAAAAGGTGCAAAGCTTGTGATAATCAAAAAAAGTAGTATTGTTTTTTTCATGCCTTATTGGTTTGATAGAGACACAGGGCCGTGTGTTTATTATTTATGGATAAAATTACCTTTTTAAAATTATCTTAACGTAGGTATTTTATTTATAAATAGCTGTCATTTCGTTATTATATTTTAAAGAGGCTGCCAAATTTTTTAGACAGCCTCGTTTTTTTTTAATGTACACTAAATATTATCAGTAAACAGTAATCAATCATCAGTGATCAGTCAACAATGAAAAACTCTCCTCCTTTTTTCAAGGAGGAGCACGCCAAGCACAATTTGAAATTATGTTTTTGGTTGAAAAAAATGCTTGGCAGTGAAGCGAAGCGAAATCCTCCCTCCTTTGGCGGGACCGGTAGGCGGATACGGGAGGGGTTTAGTTATAAGTTTTTAATGTACTCAAAGCATCCTGCTTTGAGAAAAGGCATGATTCCAAAGTTCCAGCATGCTCGGCCACCATGTCTTCGTGGATAAATAATTCGTGAAAATTTACGTGAATTCGTTGACCATAATCAATCATCAATAAGTTTTTGCTAATTAAATCATTGAATTTTCACCAATAATGAGGTGTGACATGCTGTATTTGATTCAATAAAATTATATCTCCCGTCTGTGTTTGTTATCGGATATATTTTAATAAAACAATGAACCCAGACGGGATCATCTAACTGGTAATGATTCATTTGCTACAATAATATCACCACTTCGTGGTTTT
>CAZODA010000014.1:0-63271 GCA_964578485.1 uncultured Alkalitalea sp.
TTAATTATTGTTTTTAATATATAATCATGTCCGAGTGTTTAAGGGGCTAAAACAGTAACAAGCTGCTCCAAGCTTGAACTAAATCAAGAATCAATATTAAAAGGCAAACTCATCGGATACCTTAATTGCACTGATATTGAGAATAAAAACACATTGTTTGGAATTTTTATAATTTCAAATAACAGAGATTCATTATTAGCCTTTAATGTTCCTTCTTCTATTTATGATATGGATATTACTAAAATTGAGTTTGGGATTAACTTTTTTGATGGGGATTCAATCTCATTTAATTACAGAAATGTTGAAAATGATGAGATGAAACAATTTGATTGTCCGCCGACAACAATGCAAAACCCGACTCTTTATTCCATTGAAAATTTTTCACAGGTAGCAATCACGAATATTAGCAAATTATATTAGCCATAAAAACTTTATAACTTGATAGGAATACCTCAAAATTCTTTATTAGATGGTAATAGGATTATCATTGCAAAAAATATAAACAGCACAAGTCTAAAAGAAAAAATAGAAAACATGTTGATTAAGTGAATAGAAGCAAAGTAGAGTTACATTATAAACTCAAAAAAAAATATCATTGTTTGATTACTGCTTTTTGAAAACCTGCATGTTTTTTGTACCTTCATCGCTCGAAAAAGAGCGTTAATGCATCCTGATGACAGCGAAATACTTGCAATGGCGAAAACGCGTGAGCGTGAAGCTGCTTTTTCGCTGCTGGTTAAAAAATATCAGCAGCGGCTCTACTGGCATTTACGTAAAATGGTTATAGTACACGAGGATGCCGACGACCTACTTCAAAACAGCTTTATTAAGATTTGGCAAAATTTAGATAAATTCAGAGGCGATTCGGCACTATTTACATGGATGTATAGAATAGCAACCAATGAAGCTCTGAATTTTTTAAATAAAAAAAGAGCCGAATTATTAAATTCCTTTGAAGACCTGGAAAATATTTTAAGCACTCAAATCGATTCTGACCCATTATTTTCAGGTAACGAAATTCAAAAAAGGTTACATAAATGTGTCCTAAATCTTCCGGATAAACAAAGAGCAGTATTTAACTTAAAATATTTTGACAAATTAAAATACGATGAAATAGCTGAAATATTAGACACTTCGGTTGGTGCACTAAAAGCATCATATTTCCATGCTGTAAGAAAAATTGAAGCATTAATAAAAAATGATCTTTTTTAACCTGATTAAACCTTTTAAATTAAAGACAATCAAATAGTAAATATAAGTGAAATTTATCATCTTTAGAATTAACTAATATGATGGATAATGACAACATATGGAATAATGAGCATCCCTTTAAAGTGCCGGAAGGATATTTTGAAAACTTTGAAAGCAGTTTAAAACATAAGATTGATAAAGAAAAAAGATCTGCAGCTTCTTTAAAAAGAAAGTTTTATACCCTTACGCCTTGGGTAGGTATAGCAGCCACATTTTTAATTATCGCACTTATTTATCGACAAGTTCCGGATCGTGTCTTTTTAGAAAAATTTGAACAAGAACAAATTATAGAAATATTCCTTAACAAAATCTCTCCTGCTGATTATTTTAAAGAGTATGAATTGATCGATTTCCTAGCTGAAGATGATCTAATAGAATTTGATTTATTCCCTGACAGTTTACTTTTAAAGCATATTGAAGATGAAGATATTATTATGCTATCGTTGATTCGCTGACAGGTTAATTTAATATTGAAATAAAATTTACCTCTATGAAAACTTTTATAATACTGACCCTTAATCTATTGTTAGCCATTGCAACTTATGGACAGAGTGCTCCTCATAATCAACAAATTGAACGTTTTAAGGCTCAGAAGGTCGCCTTTTTGACAGAAAGAATTGGCTTAAATAGTGCGACCGCACAAAAATTTTGGCCAATTTATAACGAGTTTTCCGAAAAGTTAGATAGTTTAATCTTTGTTAGAAGCCAAGCCAGAAATAAACTTATAATCGAAGAAAAGAAATTAACAGAAAAACAAATATTGGAACTTCTGGATATTCAAATCGAATGCCAATGGAATGAGGCGAAACTTGGCCGAACTTACCACGAAAAATTTAAACAGGTTCTAACTACAGATCAATTAAAAAGGTTTTACGAAGCTGAACATGAATTCAGAATGCGTTTAATTAAACAAATACGGGGTTTTAAAACTAATGCAATAAATAGCAACAACAATCATTCATTTTATATGCAAACTACTTGGTTAAATCATTTTTAATTTTCGCCAAAGCTTCTTCAAGAGTTAATGTCTGCTGTTCTCCTGTTTGCATATTTTTAATTGTTATCATTTTATTGGTCATTTCAGTTTCACCAATCATAGCTACAAATTGTATATTTCTTTTATTTGCATATGCCATTTGGTTCTTTAATCTAATGGCATCAGGGAACACTTCTGTACGAATTCCCTTATCTCTAAAAAATGATGCATATTTTAATACTGTAGATTCAAAATCACCAAAATTAACAAATAATAAAGGCGTTGTAGTTGTAACAGAAGTAGGATATAAATTCAAATGATTCATAACGTCAAAAATTCGTTCGGCTCCAAAAGAAATTCCAACGCCTGAAACATTTTCCAAACCAAAGATTCCGGTTAAATCATCATATCTACCTCCACCGGTTATACTTCCTATTTCTAAATCCATTGATTTTACTTCAAATATAGCACCGGTATAATAATTTAAGCCTCTGGCTAATGTAAGATCAATATCAAGCAAAGACACAAGATTTAGTTCATTTACCAAACTTAAAATCACCTCTAATTCTTCAATACCCTTGATTCCAATTTCTGAGTCTTTTAAGAGCTCCTTTAAAAATGTGAGTTTTTCCTCATTATTTCCAGATTGTGTCAATAAGGGCTGTAATTTATTAACAGAAGATTGATTGATTCCTTTTTCTAAAAGTTCCTTATTTACCTGTTCTAAGCCTACTTTATCAAGCTTATCAATAGCAATAGTAATGTCAATTATTTTATCAGGAGCATGAATTATTTCTGCAATCCCCATCAAAACCTTACGGTTATTCATTTTTATTGCCACCCTTAAATTTAAACGTTCGAAGACCTCATCAACGACCTGAATCAATTCAACTTCATTTAGCAAACTACCGCTTCCAATAACGTCGATATCACATTGGTAAAACTCACGGTAACGTCCCTTTTGTGGTCGGTCGGCCCTCCATACAGGCTGAATCTGATAACGCTTAAAAGGAAAAATTAATTCATTCTGATGTTGAACAACAAAGCGGGCAAAAGGAACTGTTAAATCATATCTTAAACCTTTGTCAGAAACTTGTCCGGCAAGCCTGTTAAAATCTTTAGCCATCAAAAGGTCCTCATCAACTTTTGAAAGGAAATTTCCTGAATTAAGAATTTTAAACAATAACTTATCACCCTCTTCTCCATATTTCCCTAAAAGAGTTTCTAAATTTTCCATTGAAGGGGTTTCTACAGGCATATATCCATATTTTTGAAATACCTCTTTAATAGTATCAAAAATAAAATTACGCCTTACCATATCTGAAGGCAGAAAATCACGAGTTCCTGTTGGAACAGAAGGCTTTTGAGTCATAAAAATATTTTAATCGAAAAATATTATTTAATAATAAAAACACATTAATATCACATTTATTTATATCAAGAGGAATAAAAAGATGTTCCATTATGATATTATTACAGGCAAAGTTAAAAAAGATTCCTTACCATAAAGTAATACCGACACCATATTCAATCCAGTCGGCTTTAAAACCATCACGCGTTTTTAAACCAAGCTGTAAGAAGAAGCGTTCACCAATATCATATTTTAATGCAGGTCTGAAAAAGAAATGTCCCTTCATATCATGACCGCGCTCATGTAAATACGATCCCAACTGGAAGCGAAGTCCCATGCGCCAAAAGTTAAAATCATATCCTATATGTACTCCATATATATCTCTTGGAGAATTTTCATAATAGACCTTCAAACTTTTGTCATAAAAGAAGTTTATGCCGGCAACAAAAGTACTTTTTGAATTTAACAAGTATTGATATTCCAGCCATGATGTAAATGTCGGATATTGAGCGTAAGTTCCTTTATCTTCATCATTCTGAACTAAGCCTCCGGCTACATAGGCCTGTACCTTGCTTTTTTTTATGGGTTCTGAAGTTCTGAAAGTTTCTAAAACCGGTCTAACCTGTAATAAAGTTGAAGGGTATAAAGAATTATCAACCTTTCGTTGTTGTGAATTAAAATTGTATCGAAAGCCTAGATTAAAGCCTAACATATTTAATCCGGCATTTGGGCGAAAGGTACGACCGTTACTGAAATGTGTTAAATCTAAACCATACAAAAGGTCAATTTCTCTGTTAACAGAATATTTTGCTCCAATATTTAAATTAAAATAAACATTGAACCTTGAACCAATAGCATCATTCAATACATTAGTTTCTGAATCATAAGGTTTTAAATCGTAACTCAAACCTAATGCAGGCTCTAAAACTACTTGATGACGTTTTAAACCAAATAATGGAAATGATATAAAACCATATAAGGCGCCCGGTGAACCCAACAATTCAGGATTACCAATAAATCCACTATACCAACCAAAACCATAATCAGGATATAAATACATGCTTTGCCAGGAATCAGGATTATTACTTTGCCAACCATAACGAACCTGAACAGCACCATAGCCATTTTCTAGAGCTCCTTTTAATGATTTTCCGGTATATAAATGACTACCGGAATGACCTCTTATTTCAAAAAATCTATAATCCCTATATATAGATTTATTTTGGGCCTCAGATTTAAAGCAAACAAAAAACGTCAACAAAAATATATATAAAATAATTTTCTTTAAATAAGTCATTGTTCTATCCTATACTGCTAATCAATACAAAAAACTAAGCGTTTGCGATAAAAAAATAGTAGTTTATTTGCACAAAATCTATTCCACAATAAAATTTAAACTCTAAATATGTAATCTAAGCAAAAATAACAAAAACTTTAAACAGCTTATAACTAATCACAAATACTGTAAAAACTTCAAAAAACCTTTTTATTTAGAATGATTCTAATTAACTTTACGCATTGAAACCAAAATTTAGATTACGAACATTATATTTTTTTATCATGTTAAGAGCACATTTATTTAAACTTGCTAAGCTTGCAACAATACTTGTTTTAATTACTGCTTGTAGCAAGCCGAATAAAATAGTAAATGTTTATTCCGGCAGACATTATCAAACTGATGAAAAACTTTTCAGAGAGTTTACCCGCCAAACGGGAATTAAAGTAAATCTGATAAAAGCCAATTCAGACCAACTTCTTACAAGGCTGGAAATGGAAGGGCTACATTCGCCGGCCGATCTTTTTATAACAGCTGACGCCGGAAGACTAATTTTGGCCAAAGAAAAGGGTCTTTTACAAGCAATTGAATCAGATTATATTCTATCGGTTGTTCCCAATCATTTTCGCGATAAAGAAAATTATTGGGCCGGATTTACAAAAAGAGCACGTGTAATAATATACTCTAAAGAGAGAGTTTCTTTAAATGAGCTTGACACTTATGAATCATTAATTTCAGATCATTGGAAAGGTCGATTATTAATCCGATCCTCACAGAACCATTACAATCAAACTTTAATGGCGTCGATAATTGCAGCAAATGGAGTTGAAGATGCTACAGAATGGGCACGCGGAATCACCAAAAACATGTCAAGGCCACCTGCAGGAAACGATCGTGATCAAATAAAAGGTATAGCAGCAGGTATTGGAGATATTGCAATAGCCAATACTTATTATTTAGGCTTAATGTTGAATTCTACAAATCGTGAAGAAAGGGAAATTGCTTCTCAAATGGGAGTTTTTTTCCCAAATCAAAATGATAGAGGAACTCATGTAAATATCAGTGGTTTAGCTATAGCAAAAGGGGCTCCAAATTACAAACACGCCATTATGCTATCAGAGTATTTGCTAAGTCAAGAAGCTCAGTATGTATTTACGGAAGAAAACTATGAATATCCTGTCAATTCATCAGTTGAATGGTCTGACACTTTAAAAGAATGGGGTGATTTCAAAACGGATACTATTTCTTTATTTTTACTTGCAGGTTACTTAAATGAAGCAATGATCGTATTTAACCGTGCCGGTTGGGAATAAGCTTTATGACTAAAACTTTACGAAATCAAAAAGCCTTCCGCTCACTTTAAGTGAAACTATAATATGCCTGTTTTTCTTATAAATTTATTTATAAGATGATTAGATAATTCCTTGCCGTTAATATTTGAATGGGGATTTTATGTTCAGCACTATTTTAAAAAAAATATCTCCGAAAAACAAAAAACACTATCTAAATGGTTGGATGGCAGGATCTTTTATTGTTTGTCTAACGATTGCTTTTCCTCTGATAATCATATTTTCTCATCTTATTATTCCTGGGGATGAGGCTTGGCAACATATTACTAATAATTTACTAAGTGGATATATCGCCAATACACTAATATTATTAGTGGCTGTTGCTGTATTAGTTGTTATTACAGGTATTTCAACTGCTTGGATGGTGAGTATGTATAATTTCCCCGGAAGTGAAATTATACAATGGCTTTTAGTTTTACCTCTAACTATTCCACCTTATATTTTAGGATTCACCTGGGTAGGAATGTTAGACTATACTTCACCGGCATACGTTTTTCTAAGGAATACTTTTGGTTTTGAAACAGGGCAATTCCTTTTTTTCAATATTCTATCGCTTCCCGGAGCAATAATTATTTTTTCATTATCCTTATATCCCTATGTTTTTCTTATTTCACAAACATGGTTTTCCCGCCAATCAAAGTCTATTTTAGAAGCCGGCTATTCATTGGGACATAGACCTTTATCTGTTTTTTTAAAAATAGCATTACCCTTGTCACGTCCTGCATTAATAGCAGGTTTATCTCTTGCTTTAATGGAGGTTTTAAATGATTATGGCTTGGTTAGTTATTTCGGGGTTGACACTTTTACAACAGGAATATTTACTGCTTGGTTTTCTTTTGCAAGTTCGGGATCAGCAACAAAGCTTAGCGGTTATTTAATGATTATAGTTTTAATAGTATTTTTAATTGAAAGGTTAAACAGAGGTAAACGGAAATATCATACAATAAACAGCAATTATAAACCAATAAGAAAAAAGGAACTTAAAGGTATTAAAGGTGCACTTGCAACTTTGTTAACATCAATACCGGTTTTGCTGGGCTTTATTTTGCCTGTAGCGATGTTAATATATTGGACCATTCAAACCGGCAATATTGTTTTAAGTTATCGTTTTCTACCCTCATTGCGGCACAGCATTATATTAGCATCACTTAGTTCAATATTGGTAATTATTCTGGCAGTAATAATTAGTTATACAGAAAGAATAATACCAACAAAATTTGCCGCCTTCATGGCTCGTTTTGCAACAATTGGATATGTTATACCGGGAGCAATAATAGCAATAGGATTATTCATTCCTTTTACTTGGTTAGACAATAAAATATCGACTGTCACCGGAGGCTCTGCAAGAATCATTCTCACCGGCAGCTCAGCAATTTTAATTTTCGCATATACGGTACGATTTATGGCTATTGGCTATAATAGTACTGAAGCAGCAATGGACGGACTCTCGAAATCCTTGGATGAAGCATCGGTATCGTTAGGGAAAACAAGATTTAAAACACTTCAAAAAATTGTTATCCCTGTAATTTACCAGGGAATATTAGCAGGCGGATTGTTAGTTTTTATTGATGTATTAAAAGAATTGCCTTTAACCTTGATTTTAAGACCATTTAACTTTGATACTCTGGCGATTAGGGCCTTTGAATATGCTTCGGATGAAAGAATACAAGAAGCAGCACCCGCTTCATTTGTAATAATTCTTATTGGGATTTTAATTATTGGGCTAATCAGTAAAATATTAAAAACACAGAATTATGTCAACCATACTAAAGACAATTAATATAACAAAAACATATTCCGGCAATGATTATAAATCATTAACTGATTTTAACATTGAAATTATAAAAGGTCAAATAACAGCTCTCCTTGGAGAGAGTGGTTGTGGAAAAACTACAGCTTTGAGAATTATTGCAGGATTTGAATTTCCCGATAAAGGAACTGTTATTATTAATAATAAAATAATGACAGACGATAACACTTTTATTGAACCAAATAAAAGAGGCGTGGGCATAGTTTTTCAGGACTATGCCTTATTTCCAAATAAAACAGTATTAAAAAACATTACATTTGGCCTCGACCACCTATCACGTCAAAACAAGCAAGAAACAATTTTAAAAGTTCTTGCACTAACAGGCATGCAAAATTTTACCACTAAATATCCACATCAGCTCTCCGGCGGGCAAAGTCAAAGGGTTGCATTGGCACGTGCACTGGCAGCAAACCCTCAAATTTTACTCATGGATGAACCTTTTTCAAATATTGATTCTTTAAAAAAGAATCAAATGCGCCAAGAAATCAGGGACATATTAAAAAAGGCAGAAAGTACAGCAATTTTTGTAACCCACAACACAAAAGATGTCCTCTCTATTGCAGATAAAGTAATAGTGATGAGAAAGGGACGTGTTTTACAGGTCGGCAGCCCACATAATGTTTATTCTCGTCCTGTTAACGAATATGTTGCAAACTTTTTTGGAAAAACAAACACTCTTCATGCAATTATAAAAAACAACAAAATTGAATCAGATATAGGAATTTTCCCTTATCACAATAAAAACAGCGATTACCGACAGAATGTCATTCTTTCAATAAGGCCCAAAGCATTTCGCTTATCTCACAAAAACAATGGCATAACAATACCTGTGGAGGTAAAGAAGCGCACTTTTATGGGTGATCATATTGAGTTGATTTGTACTACACAAAAACAAAAAACCGAATTAATAGTACATCTTAATCCCGATTCAGATAATAACATAGCGAAAAAAAATTATTTATCGCTTGAGCCAAAAAACATCCACATAATGCAAAGTGAGTAAACTTACTTTAGGTAATTGCAACACAGTATTTAACAAATAAGTCATTGACCCGACTATACAAGTTGATTTTACTTTACAAACCGGGATATTCAAGAGTTTATTTAATCAATCTCAAATTAAAGGGATAGGAATATGTTACACCTTTATTTGCGTCCACAGAAGCTTTAATAATAAAAACCAAATTAGCTATACCAATTAAAATCATAAGTGGAATACCTATTAGAATAAAAGAAAGGGCAGCTGCAACAAGCATAAAAATTGAAACAGTAATTTGAAAATTTAGCGATTCTTTACCATGATAATCAACTTCGGCTATTTCATCTTTCTTTATCAGCCAAATAATCAAGGGACCTACAATGTTTCCAAAAGGAATTAAAAACATTCCTAATGCCGACAAATGGCATAGCATTAACCAATTATTTTTTGTCATTAGTAAAATTTTTAAATAAACAGATTATATTTTCATAAATATAAATAAAATATAAAAGCAGCTCAAAGCAATAGAACATTTTTTAAAAATAATCTTAAAAAAATGATAATACAATTAACAAATTAAAAACATTATTTGAAAAATTGCGTAAACTATGAATTAGAATATAAATAGCCAAAACAATAGAAAAAAAGCAAAAACTTCTCTTGCAAAAATTGCCGGAAAACCATGAAAGATATTAACATACTAATTGCAGATGACGTTGATTATATTGTTGAATTCATGATGAATCATCTAAAAAAGGTATATAATAATGCTTCTTTTATTCGGGCAAAAAATGGTTATGAAGTTTACACATTAGCAGTACAACATAAACCTGACATAATTTTGTTAGATTGGGAAATGCCTGAATTTTCGGGGATGGATGCACTTCTGCAACTCAAGAACCATAAAGACACTTTAGAAATTCCTGTTATTATGGTTAGTGGCTTTACTCAGCCCGACCTTGTTAAAAAGGCATTTGAAGCAGGCGCAATAGATTACTTGAAAAAACCAATAGAACCGGATGAGTTATTGGCAAGAGTAAGAACAGCAATGACACTTGCAAACACATTATGTCAGCTCAAAATACAAAAGCGCCAATTAGAAGTTGAGAAACAAAAAACTGACACCCTTTTGAAAGGCTTACTTCCAAAACAAATTTTGGATTCAATGAAGCTCCACGGGAAAATTGCACCAAAACGTTTTAAAAATGTCACCATCGTCTATGCTGATTTAGTAGATTTTACTATTAAGTCACAAAAAATGTCACCAAAACGTTTGATTGATGAGCTTAAAACGATATTCACAGCCTTCGATAAAATTGTTGAATCTTTTGACTGTACAAGAATAAAAACCGTTGGTGATGCATATATTGCTGTTTGTGGCATGTGGGATAAAAATACCAAGCATGCAATTATTGGAGCAAAAATGGCTGAAGATATGAGGCAGTATATTATTGATCATAACGAAGAGTACAGAATGGATTGGGAAATTCGTATTGGCATTAATTCAGGAGATATTATTGCAGGATTCATAAGTAAGAACAATCTTTCTTATGATATTTTTGGTGATACTGTAAATACGGCTTCCAGGATGCAAGTATATTCAAATCCTATGCAAATTAATCTGTCACAGTCAACATACGAATTAATTAAAGACCATTATTCTTTAATAAAAAGAATTTCCAGGAAAGTAAAAGGAAAAGGTTCTTTAAACATGTATTATCTGCATCGCCCCATCAATAAAAATCAATAGCTACTTGCTTTCAAGGCTTTTTAGTTATCATTTAATAGTTTTCGATATCTTATACGTTTTGGACCTTTATCACCAAGTCTTTGCTTACGGTTTTCTTCATAATCGGAATAAGCACCTTCAAAATAATATACCGAAGAATCTCCTTCAAATGCTAAAATATGGGTAGCTATTCTATCAAGGAACCAACGATCATGAGTAATAATAACAGCACAGCCGGCAAAATCTTCCAAACCTTCCTCAAGAGCACGAAGGGTATTAACATCTATATCATTTGTTGGCTCGTCTAAAAGAAGAACATTGGCTTCCTCCTTTAATGCCATTGCTAAATGTAAGCGATTACGCTCACCACCTGATAATGAAGAACACTTTTTCTCTTGATCTGATCCTGTAAAATTAAAGCGTGCTAAATATGCCCTAACATTAATCTCGCGACCGCCCATTTTTATGGTTTCTTCTCCACCCGAAACCACCTGATAAACTGTTTTATTGGGAGCAATTCCGGCATGAGACTGATCTACATAAGCAATTTTTACTGTTTCACCAATTTCAAAAGTCCCTTTATTTACAGTCTCTTGTTTCATTATCATCCTAAACAAGGTGGTCTTTCCGGCTCCATTGGGTCCTATTATTCCAACAATCCCATTAGGAGGAAGTATGAAATTTAAATCTTCAAACAACAAACGATCCCCGTAAGCTTTAGATACACCTTGGGCCTCTATTACTTTATCGCCTAAGCGTGGACCATTAGGAATAAATATCTCAAGCCTTTCTTCTTTCTGTTTAATATCCTCTTTAAGCAAAGTTTCGTATGCCGATAAACGGGCTTTAGATTTAGATTGACGTGCTTTGGGGCTCATTCTTATCCACTCCAATTCACGTTCCAAAGCTAATCGGCGTTTTGAAGCCTGTTTTTCTTCTTGAGCAAGACGAATAGTCTTCTGATCAAGCCACGATGAATAATTCCCTTTCCATGGGATCCCTTCTCCACGATCCAACTCAAGAATCCAGCCTGCTACATTATCTAAAAAATAACGATCGTGGGTAATTGCTATTACAGTACCTTTATATTGTTGCAAATGTAATTCCAGCCATTGAACAGACTCTGCATCAAGATGGTTTGTAGGCTCATCAAGTAATAAAATATCAGGCTCCTGAAGCAATAAACGACATAAAGCCACCCTGCGACGTTCGCCCCCTGAAAGCTCCTTTATTAACTGATCTTCGGGAGGACAACGTAAAGCATCCATTGCTCTTTCTAAACGACTATCGAGATTCCAACCATCCAACTGCTCAATTTTTTCCTGCAACTTAGCCTGTTCATTTATTAGTGCCTCCATTTTGGCAGGGTCCTCAATAATTTCAGGATCTCCAAAACGTTCATTTATTTCTTCGTATGCCCTTAAAACATCTACAAGCTCCTGTACCCCTTCTTCCACAATTTCTTTTACAGTTTTTTCATCATCCAATACAGGATCCTGTGAGAGATGTCCTATCGTATAACCAGGTGAAAAAGCGATTTCTCCTTGATAATTTTTTTCAATTCCGGCAATTATTTTCAACAAAGTAGATTTACCCGATCCATTTAATCCTATTACTCCTATCTTAGCTCCATAAAAAAATGACAAATAAATATTGTTCAGTACCTTTCGTTGCGGAGGATATACCTTACTAACCCCCACCATGCTAAATATGACTTTTTTATCTTCAGACATTTACAAATAGAGTTTTAAAATATGGAACCGGCCATTCAGCGAAACTTATAAAACAATAACTGTTTTATAAAAGCATTTGGCTTAGATTACAATTAAATTAATACTTCGAATACAAACAAAATTATTAAAAATACTCAAGCGAGCAAAAACAAGAATAAACAGAAGAATTCAAAAAAGGAATCATCTGATACGCTTTAGATCCTTTAATTGGAACGCATCGTCACTTCGGTGTTTAATCATAACATAATTCCAATAATACAACTTTGAATCGGCCGCACCTACAAGTAATTTATAAACACGTGCTATATTTCTGGTTCCTTCAGGACCTACTTTATGCAAAAAAACAACATCCGGATCTTTCCTGGCAATAGCTTCAGTTATCTCTTCCTTGCTTACAATCTCAAAATCATAAGGATAAACTGCCGCTATAGCTTTAGAAGTAGAAATTTCCTTAGCCAGATCCTCTTTAACCAATAACAATTTCTTACCATTTAAGGAAGGACGATTACGATTATATCTTGAAAAGCCCTTTTCGCCAAAATAACGAGTATCCACCAAAGCATTCTTTACATGCTGTTGCATAAAAAGAATAAAAGCTTCTAATTTATAACTATAACTACTGTCATCAACATCAAGATAAGATAAAGGTAAACTGCACAAATCAGGCATGGTACGGATATCAGCATCTTTTTCGCCCATTAATAAACTTAAAAAATTATATCGAGCTCTTGTTTTATCCCTATCAAAAGTTACAATTGTAGTCAACAAAAAGGAATATTCATCATCATGTTTCATTTTATCAAACTCACTCGAAGAGATTATTTCAAAAGGGGTTATAAACCAGGAGCGTTCCATGATTTCCTCAATTTGCATATTAAAATCACTCATTAAAACCTCATCCAACACCACCATTGTTTTTGAATTTATAAAACGATGATAATCCTCTATAACAGGCATGTGGCTTTGGGAATTTGCAAAAAAAGAAAAGCTTGCCAAAACAAAAAACAATATAAATAATCGTTGCATAATCCTTAATTTTATAATAATTATTAGCTAAGCTACTTTATTTTAAATTAACCAAAATAAGGTAGAATAAAACCGAAAAAATAATATTTGCTATCTCTAAACAGTCTTACATGATATACCGTAATACTCAATTATACAACATGAAGTTACAAGATATCCTCATGTTCATGATATTTACATTTTAATGTAATACACTAAGTTGTTTTCAACTACAATAATTTACTTTAATTCGTTGCTTGAAAAACATTAAAAGTGTGATGAATAAAAAACAAATGATTTTTCACAAAATACAATTTGTAGGAAGAATAAAATAAGCAAAAAACTCCTTTTTTCTAAAGTATTAAAAACTTCTCTTTTGACAAATTAAAAATAATCAAGGTGCCTTTTTATATACTGAATCCAGGGTGTAATCGGGATCGTCATTTGTTACAGCATTTATCATCAACTCAATAATTTCTCCGCCATTTTTTATAAAAGCCCCTGTAGTGTGATTAATCAATCCAAAGGCTTCTCTTCCTGTTTCGCTACTTCCATTATCCCAATAAAAAGGAACAAGCCCATAGGTATTTGCAGCTTTACAAATATATTCAAGATAATATTTCCTAAATTTTTCAGCCAGCTCGGTATCACGGTTTACACTGCCCATCTCCCCAATATAAACAGGGATACCATTATCAATATATTCAATTTTTAATTTTCTAAATATTTCTCTCACATGCTCTTCATCACCATAATCATCTTTGTTTTGCTTTGACGCTGTGTGACCCCATTCTGAAAACTCACCCTCGATTGCATATTTATGGGGATCATAATAATGTACCGATACCAACAGTCTGTTATTTGTCGGATCAAGAGGCAATTTCATATGTTGAAGTGTTAAGTCAGGATTAGCACAGTAACCTGAAATACCAAGGTAGCGATTCAGATTTTTCCCTCCTACAGAACGAATAGCATCGACAAACACCTGATTCCATTCATTAAGAACAGCATATTGCTTGCCTCCATCACTTAAATTAGCACCCCACCCCCACTTACCATCATGGATCTCATTCATGCCTTCAAAAATCAAGAAATCCCCTTTATCATAAAATTTTTCAGCAATCTGCGACCATAGGGCATACAACTGAGCTTTAATTTGCATATTAATCTCTGAATTAATAGCTGCATCCTTAATATTTAACCAATATTTACTATTGGCACCATCATGATGAATATTTATTATAGCATTAAGCCCTGCATTTTCAGCATAATCAACAACTTCAGCTACCCTGTCAAGCCAGTCTCCATCAATAATATAATCGGGAGCAGGTCCAATTTTTCCAAGCCAGGTAACAGGAATGCGAATAGAATTAATACCGATAGCGGCAATTTTATTAAAAGCTGCCTGGGTAGTAACTTTATTTCCCCATATTGTTTCATTGGCAATTCCATTACGATGGGCATCAAGCTGATTACCTAAATTCCACCCCATACCGAGGGCTTCAATAAAATTTAAAATTTCAGAACTAATTGCGGGTGTTTGTTTTTCTTGTTGCCTGACATTTAATTCTGTATAATACTGATCACCTAAAATTGCTATCTTGGTTTGACGTTCAAGGTCTTCATCATTAGGATCAACAAGTATCTCAAACTGAAGAATATCCGATGTTGAATGTTCTGTTTCAATTAATTTACACCATTCATCAGCACAACTCACCTCCAGAAAAATATTGGTTTTTATATCCAAGAAATCAGAGCCTCCATTTTCGGGAAAATAAAATTCTGATTGAGATAAATCCACTAGGGGATTAATTGAATGATCTTTGTTTGTGTTACAAGCAGCCATGATCATACCCGTAACAACAAACAAGAAAGAAAACAAAATCCAAAAAATATTATATTGAGACCTTTTCATAAATATGATCAATTAATCCTTATATATTAAGAATAAACAAATTTTAATGACGAAATTTAAACAAAAAAAATAAATTTTATCACTTGTATGTAACATTTTAAACCTTATTTAAGTATTAAAATAAAGGCAATTATTATTATTTTGTACATTTATAATAAAACAGCCACAATCAAATTATGATAACGAACTTTCTTAACAAATTTATTGTACTTTTTATCTCTGAACAGGATGAAAAGGCTGATATGGATACCAAGGTAAAATCCCTGTTGTTTAATCTCGCAAGTCTTTCATTCACAGTTTTTGTGCTTATAGAAGGTATAAGTTCCTTGATCCTTGATCATGCTGAATTAGCTATTCCTTTTCTATTTTTAAGTTTTCTGTTAGCATTAAATCATTTGTATTTAAGAAAATTTAACAACCTGATGCATAAGAACATGTTTCTGATGGTGTTGTTCATTACAAGTTTATTTTTCATAATTTTCGGTGGGAATACAGGTTTAGGGGTTTTTCTTACTCCATTTTTTCCGTTTTTTGCAATTGCTATTTCAGGCAGACGCACAGGAACCAGGTGGTCTTTATTGTTATTTGTACTAATACTGATTTACATGACCTTCCTGCAAAAATTAAGCCCGTATCTTCAATCATATACAAACAAAGAAACAGTCTTTATCATAAGCCTTTTTATTTACACAATTATTATTGCCTTTGCATTTCAATTTATTCGTTCTGAAGTACTTTTAGAAAAAGAACGTTATATTCTTGATGCTCAAAACAAAAATAAAGCACAGGAGGATTTGCTTGCAAGACTTTCACATCAAATAAGAACCCCCTTAATAAATATAACCGGAATATTGGATGTATTGGAATCAACAAGCATGGATAGTGAACAAAAAGATTTTATCAATACTATTCATGCTTCAGCAAATAATCTGGTAAGTGTAGTAAACAATCTGGTTTTAGCTTCAAAATCAGACACTAAAAGATATCAAGACATTACTACTTTTAACCTTTACAACACTTTAAACAACGTTTTGCGCTTATTGCCCATTGCTGATAGTAAAACAAAATTCAGCCTATCACTGGCTCCTGATGTTCCCGCTCAATTAACCGGAAACAACATAAAAATAAAACAGATATTACTTAATTTAATGAGTAGTATTATAAAACAAAACAAAACAAATCAAACTCAAATTACTATTGAGGTAGAGAAAAAAGAAAGTATGCCTGACCAAATTATATTAAACTTCAAAATTATTAGTGATTTCATTTATACTTCTAAAAAAGATAAACATACAGAAGAGGGATTTTTTAATTATCAAGATCTTTTAAAACTTAATGCAGGCAAAATAATTAATTTCTTAGATCTGGCAATTACCCAAAAAATGATTGAACTTGATGGACATTCTTTAAACATCATACCATATCCCGACAAAACTATTTTTGAATTTGACACTACTTTTTCATCTGCTTCTTCAGGCTTTATTGCTCCCCTTACAAGGGAGCGCTACAGAAAGCCGGATACTATTTTCAAACCAAAGGTGGAAATGAAAGATGCCAGCATCCTTTTGGTTGAGGATAATTATAGCAATCAACAAATTATTCATCTATATATTAAAAACAAAGTTAAAAAAATAGATGTTGCATTTAATGGAAAAGAAGCTTTAGAGAAATTTGGAATGACAAAATATGATTTAATCCTAATGGATATACAAATGCCTATTATGGATGGTTTTAAAGCCACTCAAAAAATCAGAGAATTAGAAAAAAGCACTAATACAAGAATACCAATTATTGCTGTAACTGCAAATGCTTTCCCCGAAGATAAAGAACGATGCTTAGCATCAGGAATGGATGATTATATCAGTAAACCATTTCAAACAGAAGAGCTTCTTGATAAAATCAGAATCCATTTATCATCGTAATTTATTAAAAAATTAATTGAAAGTTTTAAAGTCAAAAAGATGTAGATGATGCATTTCAAATGTTAATTTAAAACATTTTTAAAGGCTTATATCCAACAATTAGTATGTCATCTACCTGATCTTCACCGTTTCTCCACTCCTCCAACTTTTGATGAAGCACTGCTTTCTGATCATCAGGATGAAATTGATGAATATTTAACAATAAATGCCTGAAACGTCTATATTTAAATTTTTTATGATCCACTCCTCCAAACTGATCCACATAACCATCTGTAAACATATAAAGAATGTCTTCATTTTGTAAGGCGATACGTTTTGCTGTATATTCAGGTATTTTTCCATCCATAAAACGACCTATTGCATATCTATCACCCTTATATGCAAACAGTTCATTATTTCGTATCAGATACAGGCCATTGACAGCTCCGGAAAAATCAACATATCTTTCTTTCTGATTTATCACACACAACGAAACATCCATTCCGTCTTTAATGGTTTCACTACCAAAAAATGATTGATCATTCTGTCGTAAAGTTAAATCAAGTTCAATACTTAAAACTTTAAGAATTTCTGCTGTATTTTTAATTCCTCTTCCAGTAATAATATTTTTCAACAGATCAATTCCAATTATCGACATAAAAGCACCCGGCACCCCATGCCCTGTACAATCAACTGTGGCTACAAAGATTAAATCTTCATCCTGATGGGTCCAATAAAAATCACCACTAACCAAGTCTTTTGGTCTAAAATACACAAAAGAAGAAGGAAATATTTTCCGAAAGACCTTTTCTGAGGGGATCATAGCTGATTGAATGCGAGTTGCATAATTAATACTATCGGTTAAATTCTGATTAATTTTACTGAGGGTTTCCTTTTGTTTTTCAATGTTATGCTTATCAACATTTTTTTGAATTAAGGAACGGTTCGCCTTTTTATAATAACTTAGACGATAATTTATTATCATTTGTATTACAAAGATAAATATCAAAACATAAAAGGCATAAGCATAATTAGTCATCCAAATAGGAGGTTTAATTATAAAAGGAACTTCTATAGCAGTATCATTCCATACGAAGTCACTATTTGAGCCCATTATCCTCAACAAATATTTTCCGGGTGTCAGATTTGCAAATGAAACTGAATTACTCCTTGTAACAGGTCCCCATTCTTCATCATATCCTTCCAAGATCACTCTAAAAGAATTCTTATGGGGTTGGGTAAAATCCATGGCAGCAAATTCAACCTCTAAGAGTAAACCGGGACGGTATCTTATTTTTATACTTTCATCATCATCAAATAAAATATCTTCATAAACACCATTATGGCAAGTCGAAACTTTAGTGATTAATATTTTGGGGGCATAGGAATTATATACGATAGAGTCGGGTTGAATCCAATATAAACCATCAACGCTACCAAAATACATTTTCCCTTGATTACTATAATAAGCACTTCCTTGATTAAAATACGGAGCAGACAAGCCATCATTTATATCAAAGTCTTTTACAATACTATCATTAGAAAGCACTGAAATGCCAGTACTTGAACTAAACCAAACATTACCCTTCGAATCAGAATCAACAGCGGCAATCATTTCTCCTGAAAGCTCAGGTACAATCTCAACCCGCATACTATCTCTAATGCCATGATACATTTTTAATAAACCAGATTGAGTACCCAACCACAAATTACCTTTATCGTCATTTCCTATTGATAGTACCTGACTTATATATTTTAATTCATCATTAGAAAGTGGAACAACACGAATTTGTCCCATCAGCTGGTCATAAAAATTTAAACCGCCTGATGTCCCTATCCATAATACCCCCTCTTTATCAACACATAAAGTAAGGATCTCATCCCCAAGTAAACCATCATCATGATTATCTTCAGGCATAAAATAACTATAAATATGATCATCCGAATAACGATATAAACCAAATTGGGTACCAAACCATACACCTGATTCGTTACTTTTAATAGAAGTAATTACATTATTTCGTAGTAAGGTTGCCGAACGGGCATCAAATCCATAATGAAACTCACGAAATGAATAACTACCACGTGTTTTATAATAAATACCATTGTTTGACCCAAGCCATATAGTGCCTTCGGTATCTTCATGTATCGCGGTAACAGCATCATTCCTATTCCTGAATGCTTCAGGATTTATAACAAAATGATTAAGTAAACCTTTCTCATAATTGATCATATATAAACCGGATGAAAGGGTCCCAAGCCATATATTTTCAAGCGGATCGACATAAATAGACTGAATATTATAGGACTGCAAAGGCCATGATTTAAAGTTTTCCTTATTTATAAAGCCAAACTTAGCAGCTCTCGTAGAAAGTTTATATACACCATGGAAACGCGTTCCAACCCATAAAAGCCCAGAGCTGTCTTCTATAATGGAAGTGATTGAATGTGATATAACAGGAAGATCATCAACCAAATTATAAAAAACAGAATTATGAACATGTGATTCGGGCTTAAATTTATCAAGACCACGGTTGGTACCAATCCAAACTTCACCCTTATTATCAATACAAAGAGCATTAACAGAAACTCTACCACCCAAGTCATACTCCGGAGGCACCCGCATCATATAACTTCTTTCTGAATCAAAAATACCCAATCCTGAAGAAGTAGCTGCTAAATAATTTCCCCGGCCATATTCCTCTAAACAAAAAACAGCATCTTGAAGTCCCATACCCGAAGTTGAATGAAAAAGTAAACGCTCAAAAGCATTTTTTGTTAAATCAAAACGATTTATCCCGTCCTTAGTCCCAATAAGTAACGATTGGTCTGATTCTTTTACAATAGGATAGCCAAAGGAAAGTATGCGTTTAAAAACATTGGAAAAATGACCAAAGGATTGAAATGTTTTTTTATTAGGATCAAAACGACACAAATGATTTTCAGTCTTTACCCAAATATCATCCTCTTCAGAAAAATAAAAACCAAATACATCCTCTTCCGGTAAAGATTCAGGGTCGGAAGGATTATGACTTAAATATGTAAAAACCTCGGTTTTAACATCTAAAATACTGATTCCATTTTTTCTGGTACCAATCCAAAGTTTAGCTTCTTTATCTTCAGCTATCGCCAAGATACTGTTTCCGGAAATTCCACCGCTAACGGCAGGATTAAAGCGATATATTTTAAATTCATAACCATCATAACGATTTAAGCCATCTTCTGTTCCAATCCAAATATATCCCCGGCTATCCTGAAATATTACATTAACTGAATTGTTTGAAAGGCCGTCAATTGTTGATAACCGTTGCAATGCAGTTACATCTGCCTTAACCTGAAAAAAAGTTATAAAGCATGCAAAACATAATACAACAATGTTGACTAAAGAGTATCGCACAATTCAAAAAAATTATTTGTGATAAATATGATGAAATTACCTAAAAACAACAAAAGATAAAATTAAGAAAATAAAATTCTTAGAAGCCTCCAATAAAAAAATAAAATATGAATTCTTATCGTTTCTTAAAAAAAACATACAATTCGAATAAAACATGTTTAATTACTTCCTTTAAAACCAACTTTTTCACTGAACCAATCAAAATCATGCGAAGTAGGTCTTTCTATTGGTAAGGAATAAATTCTATCCCAAATATGAGAAGCCAATACTCCTAATGATCTGGAAACGCCAAAAAGAACTGTATATATAGGATATTCATTAATACCATAACTTGAGAGCAAACTACCAGAAATAGCATCCACATTTGGATAAGGATTTTTCACCTTACCTGTAGCAGCCAATATTTCAGGTACTACCTGAAATATTTTTTTTACCAATTGTATTAATGGAGCATCCGGAATATATTTATTTGCGAAATTTAATTGCTCAACAAATCGCGGATCCGTTTTCCTCAGTACTGCATGGCCATATCCGGGTATAACCCTCCCTTGTTCTATAGTTGATACGGTAAATTTTCGTATTTGTTCTATTGTAGGTTTTTCAGTTCCAATTTCCTTAATTAACTCTTCCAACCAAAACATAACTTCCTGATTAGCCATACCATGAAGGGGACCAGCTAAGCCATTCATGCCCGCAGCAAAGCTATAATAAGGATTAGATAATGCAGAACCTACAAGATGTGTAGTATGAGCAGAAACATTACCACCTTCATGATCAGCATGAAGACCCATATATAAACGCATTAAGCGCTTAGCCTCCTCACTTGGATGCCCCATCATATGAGCTAAATTCCCTGCCCAATCTAAGGTAGGATCAGGTTCAATATATTTTTGATCATGGAAAGTACGGCGATAAATATAAGCCGCTATCACAGGCAGACGACTGATCAAATCCATCACACCCTCATAAGTTGGATCCCAATAGTCCTTTTTAGCCATACCGGCAATATAGGCCCTAAGGAAGTGAGATTCTGTACTCATAGCAAGAATTGCCGTATTAAACTGAACCATGGGATGTGCTCCTAATGGCAAAGCATTAATAACATCAAATACATGTCGTGGAATGTTTTGAGCTCTGCGTGCCCAATCAAGGGAAATTGAATCAACTATCTGACGTGTAGGGACTTCTCCTGTTAACATTAAATAGAATAAGCCTTCGGGAAGCGGTTCCCCCTCTGCATGAAGCTTAGGTAATGTGGCTCTTAATTCCGGTATAGAAAATCCCCTGTAACGAATCCCTTCTTCAGGATCAAGTTTGGAAGTGTCTGTCAATAAAGCAATTATTCCTTTCATTCCGGAAACAACCTGCTCAAGGGTAACCTCCTGTATTACAGTGCTACCATGTTTACGAACCATTTCCTTTAATAATTCTGCCTTAGGTAATCCAATCTCTTTTAACCTTTGTTTAATGTAATCCATCTTTTTACTATTTTATTTACTCCTCCTCAAAAAAATATGCCTAACTCTCGGATATAAAAAACACCCCTATCAAAATAAAGTTTCAACTATGATTTTTGTCATAAAATTATCAAGATCGGAAAATTGACATTAAAAAACCAACTAAATTTAAAAAAAGCCATTTTTAAATACAAAAATGGCTTTTAAAATATAGTAAACTAATCTATTTATCGAGAGATATATAAGATTTTATTTCTTTCAATCTCCTCCCCTATTCTTTATAAACTTGATACCTTATATAACAAATTCATATAGAATTTTCACTTATTTAACTACAACTTTTCTTACACAGTTACCATGATTAAAATTGACTTGAACAATAAAAACACCATTATACAATCTGCAATTATATTGTCCATTTACAGCCTCCTTAAAATCAATTTTATTTCCTAATATATCATAAACAGCAACATCAAACACCTTAGAACCATCAACATATAAAACCTTGTCTTTTGAATAAATCGACACTTTATCTTCTTTTAAATTTTGAACAGATGTTACAGGTGACAAAGCTTTCTTCACTAATTGCATATCATTTTCATTAATTAACAACCATCTTTGCGTTGATGCAGTTGTAGCAAAACTAAATGCACTTGTGGCCGTTAAACCATTCAAAGAACCTGATAGAGTTGCAGGATTCAATTTATGTTCCGGATGCACAATCCAATAACCATAAGTACTATATTTGTTTTCACCTTCGCCAATTGTTACCAACAGATTAGATTTCAACAATTGAAACTTCTCATTACTTGAAGGTGTTTCTTTTTCTATTGTTCCAATGCCATTTGCACCTAATGAATTATATGTAAACAACTTGCCGCTTGCCACGTTTTTAAATAAATATAAGCCATCTTTAGCTTCATAAATTAAATTCCAGGCTGCATAATCATTTTCCAAAGCTTCATCCGGTGTCATATCCTCATAAACAACTCTTCCTAAAGAATTTTCTATTAAGAATGCAGTATTCCTACCTCTAAGAGGCGACTCGTTTTTTATATAATATTTTTCAGAACTTTCACAATCAAATGTATATGCAGGCAATAAGAAGCCACCTGTAGGAGGTAATCCATCTTCACCAAGCCCTTGATGTATCATTGAATTTATCATATACAAAAGTTCTGACCCGGTATCTTCGTGCGCTCCATTAATTCCATAAGGCCACATGTGCACATTGTCACCTGTTAACACAGCAGAAGGGTTATTTTCAAAAAACTTAACCACTTTATTGGCTCTTTTTCCTAACCAATCACCACGAGTCCCTCCGGCTCTCATTGGCGAATTAGGCCCATACCACATTGTATGTTGACCAACACCAATTGTATGACCAAACTCATGAAGAGCAGTGCCTGTTTGTTGATAATTTGCCAAAGGTCCAAATCGTAAATAACCACCATAACTTGCTTCTGCAGTTGGGGTTCCGGCATTATAAGACACATTCAGACGATGTCCACTTATACTTGTATAGTTATTAATATAATATATTGCAGACTCCATGGCAGCTTTAATACGAGGATAATTTTCTCCACTATTTATCACACTCGATTCAAGCGTGTAAGTCACATTTCCTTTAGGAATAGTTGCAAATTTTATAACATCGCCGTAACCAACAGCATAATCTTTTGTCAATGCATAGGCACGCATATAATAAACCGTTGCAGGCTCTAAATTTTCAATATGATAAATTATTCCGTTATGATTATAGGTCTTTGAAGATCTATTGTCTAAAACAGTTGGTTCAGGATTTTTACTCCAACAAAAACCTCTTTCTATAACATTTGATCCTGTAACAGTACTTCTACCAAAAGCTGCAATTGCACCACGCGCAAAATTAGGATTAGTGACTACAATAGGTGCATCCCCGACAGCATTGGCCAAACAATATGTAAATATCGCATTTTCTAAAACTACACTTTCATCATTTACACTTTGAAGAGATGAATCAAGATCATCATAAATATTTTGAGCGGATACTATAACATCATTTAAAACATCAGCTTCATTTCCGCTTCCGGTTCCATAAGCTTCTACAGCATCATCAATTAAACTTTTCAAATTAGAAAAAGCATTGATTGATATATTAGAATTTTTTATGGCTTCAATTAAATTATCATTGGCAGCCAATAAATCGTTAGTTACCAAAGGGGTAGCACTAACAGCATCTGAACCACTTGTAATAGCAGATTGAAGTTCCTGTTTTACACTATTTTGGAAATGCTTATTTATTAATTCTTCTGCTATATTAATGTTCTGAGTGATAAAAGAAGAAATATCTTCACCATTTGAACCTTTATATTCTAATCTAAAATTATCACAAGTTACCCAGTTACCGGTTGCATTATCTATTAAAAAGCCGATTGTTATATCTCCTTCTTGTTTTAAAAAATCGAAAGAATACTCTTTAACATCATTAACTTCTAAATTAAAATATGAGTTATTTGTGTTAACATAAAATGATACCCCCGTTTGAGGATTTGTTCCGCTATTTTGAGTACTTCCGGAGCCCATTTGTTGAATATTACCGGCTGCAACTTTAAGAGTATAAAGACCAGCCGGAAGAGAAATCAGTGTTTGTTCAACTCCACCATCAGCGACAGTAGAACCAATATTTACCCATTTTTCAATAAATGTATTTCCATGTTTAATATTAAAAACATTATTGGTTTGAGTTTGCATACCAACATTGTTCCAACCTTCAAAGCCTGATTCAAAACTCGGATTTACAATATATGACGTAAAATCAACAGGATTATCAGCAGTGGCAATATTAGATTTATAAGTTAAAATTTCAATATTTAAACTTGTGGTAGCAGAATTAACCTCAGATGCAATAGAAGAATTCAAATATATTTGTTCATATTGAGAAATATCAATTGGAAATGAAACCGCTGAATTTAAAGCTTCATATAATCCTAAACGAGCTTCGTAAAGAGATATATTAAGAAAGCTCCATTCAATATATTGTGCATAAATTACTTCATCGTGATTATATTTTACAAGATATGCATCTCCATTGTTAGTACTTTCTGTCTCTCCTTTTGTTCCTAAAAACTCATTTGATTTATATCCTCCGTAAGTTGTTGGACACTGAATGGTATAAGTAGGTATATCACTATTTCTTACTTGCACATTCCATTGATTGTCATGGTTGTTATCATTAAATACATTACCATTTAAATCGGCCCTAAAAAGAGTATTGCTTGATGAAGAAAACTCAAAAACCCAAAGCTCACTATTCTTAGCTCTTGCAGTTGCCTTTACACCATCAGCTTTTAAAATTGTTTGAGTGTTCCACCATCCACCGGTAGCAATTTTAAGATCCATACCTACATTTTCAACATAAAAAACAGAACCGTCTTCAAGTGCAGTGGGAACGAGTATTGGGGCATCCCACGATTGGGAATAGCCATTAGTGAACAATAAAAAGCCACTAAATATTAATGGTAAAATAGTTTTTTTCATATTGTTGTTTTTTATTAAACAGATATAACTGTTGCGCTGTAATTTACTGATCCTACATAAAATGAATTTAAAACTAACTGCTCCTTAGATTAAAATCTTCCCTTATAAGTGGCAATAAATTACAATATTCCCTTCTGAATTTTGCATGATATAAAGCAGTTTACTTCCTGCAAAATTAATAACATGCCCAACAAATTTAAAAAAAGCCATTTTTTAATAAAAAAATGGCTTTTAAAATATAGTAAATTAATCTATTTATTTACTTTTTTATATCCATAAATTGCAGCTTTACCCAGTTCTTCTTCAATCCTCAAAAGCTGATTGTATTTTGCCATCCTATCGGAACGACTTAAAGAACCGGTTTTAATCTGTCCACTATTAGTGGCTACCGCGATATCTGCAATTGTTGAATCTTCTGTCTCCCCGGAACGATGAGAAGTTACAGAAGTATAGCCGGCACGATGCGCCATTTCAATTGCATCAAGTGTTTCGGTAAGAGTTCCAATTTGATTTACTTTAATCAAAATCGAATTTGCAGCATCAAGTTCTATACATTTTTTTAAATATTCAACATTGGTAACTAATAAATCATCACCAACCAATTGACACTTATCACCAATCTTTTTATTTAATAAAATCCATCCATCCCAATCAGCTTCATGACATCCATCTTCAATACTATCAATAGGAAATTTCTCAACCAATTCTGCTAAATAATCAACCTGTTGCTCGCGTGTACGTTTCTCACCTTTTTCACCTTCAAATAAGGAGTAATCATAAATGCCGTCTTTATAAAATTCAGAAGCAGCACAATCAAGAGCAATTGATACCTGGCCTCCTTCGCTAAGCCTTCCCGGCTTATAACCTGCCGCTTTAACAGCTTGTAAAATGCTGTTTAAAGCATCTTCGGTACCATCCAAGGCAGGAGCAAAACCACCCTCATCACCTACTGCTGTACTCAAATTACGATCGTGTAGCACCTTTTTTAAAGCATGAAAAATCTCTGTTCCCATCCTTAAACCTTCACTAAAACTTGATGCACCTACAGGGCGAATCATAAACTCCTGAAATGCAATAGGAGCATCTGAGTGCGAACCGCCATTTATAATATTCATCATAGGAACAGGTAAAGTTCTGGCATTAGTACCACCAATATAACGATATAAGGGCATGCCCGAATATTCGGCGGCAGCATGTGCTACAGCAAGAGAAACTCCAAGCATAGCATTGGCTCCCAACTTGCTTTTATTTTTTGTTCCGTCCAATTCAATCATTTTATGATCAATTGCAACTTGCTCAATAACACTCATCCCTATCAAAGCGGGAGCGATTAGCTTATTGACATTATCAACAGCCTTTATTACACCTTTACCAAGGTAACGGTTTTTATCACCATCGCGAAGCTCAAGTGCCTCGTTTTCACCTGTAGAAGCGCCGGAAGGTACAGCTGCACGACCAGTTATTCCACTTTCAAGTGTTACTTCTACTTCAACGGTTGGATTGCCGCGAGAATCCAATATTTCACGGCCATGGATGTTTAAAATTAATCCCATAGTTCAAAAATATTTATGATAAATCAATAATTAAATTCAATCGAAAAAAAGGGATAAAGCCATTATATTGTCTTTATCCCCCTTTTTAAGAACAGTATCTATACTGTATAGCATGCTAATACAATTATATTGTCTATAAGCTATTACTCCTCATCTTTTTCAGCTTCAGTAGCATCTTCAGCTTTATTATCTTTATCGGAGCCAGCTTCAGTTTCATCAGTGATATCAGGGGCAGATTCAACATTATCGGCACTTGTTTCAACATTACCAGAAATATCGGCAGAATCATCGGCCTTACTTTCTGCATCATCAACTACAACAGTACTTTCATCTTTACTTTTATCGCTAGTTGTTTCTTTTTGTTTTTCTTCAACTACTGAAGGAGCCTTGGCTTCGGATGCAACTGTTTTCTTACCGCCCCGACTTCGACGTGTTCTTTTCTTTCCTGTATCTTTGAGATCTTCTGCATCAACCAGCATATTCTCATTATAGTCAACCAGTTCTATATAACACATTTCTGCAGCATCACCAAAACGATTGCCAAGTTTCAATATACGTGTATAACCTCCGGGTCGATCAGCAACCTTAGGAGATATTTCACGAAACAATTCAGAAACAGCTTCTTTGTTTTGTAAATGACTGAAAACTACGCGGCGCGAATGAGTAGAGTCATCCTTGGATTTAGTGATCAATGGTTCAACGTACACTCTCAATGCTTTGGCTTTGGCAACGGTTGTACGAATTCTTTTATGAATGATCAATGACGATGCCATATTTGAAAGCATGGCTTTTCGGTGTGCGCTGGTCCGACCCAGATGATTAAAATTCTTTCTATGTCTCATCGCAAATTATTCCTTGTCTAATTTATATTTTGTAATATCCATGGCAAAACTAAGATTCAGACCATCAAGTAAATCTTCTAATTCGCTTAATGATTTCTTCCCAAAATTCCGGAATTTAAGCAAATCAGTACGATTATACTGAACAAGTTCTCCAAGGTTTTCAACATCGGCAGCTTTTAAACAGTTAAGTGCCCTAACTGAGAGATCTAGGTCAACCAGCTTAGTCTTAAGCAATTGACGCATATGTAGCACCTCCTCATCAAACTCTTCATTACCAAATTTCTCATCAGTATCAAGAGTGATTTTCTCATCTGAAAACAACATAAAGTGATAGATAAGAATTTTAGCAGCTTCTTTAAGTGCCTCTTTAGGGTGAATAGAACCATCTGTACTGATTTCAAAAATCAACTTCTCATAGTCAGTTTTTTGTTCAACCCTAAAATTCTCTACTAAATATTTAACATTACGAATTGGAGTGAAAATCGAATCCATTGCAATTACGCCAAATTCCGTTTCTGAAGAACGATTCTCTTCAGCAGGAACATAGCCTCTTCCTTTGTTAATTGAAATTGTAATATCTATAGATGCTTCAGGATTCATGCGTGCTATTACAAGGTCGGGATTTAACACTTTAAAATTACTGAGGCTAGAGCCTATATCTTCAGCTGTAAAAGTCTCTTTACCTGATATGGAAACACTGATCTTTTCATTATCAAAATCTTCAACTACCTGTTTGAATCTTACTTGCTTGAGATTAAGAACTATTTCAGTAACATCATCAATAACTCCGGGTATGCTCGAAAACTCGTGATCAATACCTTCAATCTTTACACTTGTAATTGCAAAGCCCTCAAGAGAAGAGAGCAAGATTCTTCTTAAGGCATTTCCAACAGTAATACCATATCCCGGCTCAAGAGGCCGAAATTCAAAACGACCAAATCTATCATCAGCATCAAGCATGATAACTTTATCTGGTTTTTGGAACGCTAATATTGCCATAAGAATAAATTATTTAGAGTATAATTCTACAATCAATTGTTCTTTAATATTTTCAGGAATCTCACTACGTTCAGGATTACTAACAAATTTACCTGTCATTGTAGGAGTATCCCATTCGAGCCAAGGATATTTATGCACACTGGAGTTAATAACAGACTCTGTTATAACTTCAAGTGATTTAGACTTTTCCCTTACAGCTATCAACTGTCCGGGTTTAACAGAATAGGAAGGGATATTTACTACTGAACCATCAACAGTAATATGACGATGCGAAACCAATTGACGGGCAGCAGCACGCGTTGGCGCAATACCCAATCGGTAAACAACATTATCAAGTCTCGACTCTAAAAATAAAAGTAAAAGCTCACCTGTAATACCAGGCTGACTGTTAGCTTTTTTAAAAAGATTGCGAAACTGCCTTTCCAATACCCCATAGGTATATTTGGCCTTCTGTTTTTCCTTTAACTGAAGCCCGTATTCACTGGTTTTCCTGCGACGGTTTGAACCGTGTTGACCCGGAGGATAATTCTTTTTTTCAAAATATTTATCGGGGCCATAAATTGGCTCACCGAATTTTCGTGATATTTTAGTCTTTGGACCAATGTATCTAGCCATTCTACTAAATTTTTGATTTTAAATTTTTGATTTTAAAAATTGAATATGACATGCTCAGGATTATTATTCAGGATAAGTTAAAAAACAAGCAGCTACCATTCAAAATTCAAAACAAAAACTTTTGGTTAACAACTGGTTAAAATTATTACACTCTTCTACGTTTAGGTGGACGACATCCATTATGAGGCATAGGTGTTACATCAACAATTTCGGTAACTTCAATGCCGGAGGCATGAATAGAACGAATTGCTGACTCGCGACCATTGCCCGGTCCTTTAACATAAACTTTTACTTTCCTTAATCCCAAATCATAAGCTGTTTTTGCACATTCGTTTGCTGCAGTTTGAGCAGCATAAGGAGTGTTTTTCTTGGAGCTTCGAAATCCCATTTTTCCGGCACTCGACCAAGATATAACCTGACCATTGGAATTGGTCAAAGTAATTATGATGTTATTGAACGAAGAATGTATATGCGCTTGTCCAAGAGCATCAACTTTAACAGCTCTTTTTTTTGATGAACCTGACTTCTTTGACATTTTTAATGATTATTTAGTAGCTTTCTTTTTATTTGCAACTGTTTTCTTTCTGCCTTTACGAGTACGTGCATTGTTCTTGGTCGATTGTCCTCTAACGGGCAAACCAATACGATGACGTATGCCCCTATAACAACCAATATCCATTAAGCGCTTAATATTCAATTGCACTTCCGAACGCAACTCTCCTTCGGTCTTAATCGTTGAACTTATCATATCACGCACAGCTGTGATCTGATCATCATTCCAATCCTTAACTTTTAAATTAACATCAATGCCTACTTCTTTTAATATGGTATTAGCCTTGCTTCTACCAATACCATAGATGTAGGTCAATGCTACTTCACCCCTTTTATTATCCGGGATGTCTATTCCTGCAATTCTTGCCATATTATAAATATTTATCCTTGACGTTGTTTAAACCTGGGATTTTTTTTATTTATCACGTATAAACGACCTTTACGACGTACAATTTTACAGTCGGCACTTCGTTTTTTTACAGATGTTCTAACTTTCATTTTAATCTATTTTATTTATCGCACAGAAAAAACTCTTTTTCTGTTATAACTTTATTATAATTTAATACTTAAAAAAGAATGGAATTAAATTATCTCTCGCAAAAACTATTTATATCTATAGCTTATCCTTCCTTTTGTAAGGTCATAAGGTGACATTTCAACCTTTACCTTATCTCCAGGAAGTATCTTTATATAATGCATGCGCATTTTACCGGATATATGAGCAGTAATTACATGCCCATTTTCCAGCTCAACACGAAACATAGCATTCGAAAGTGCTTCGATAATAGTTCCATCTTGTTCTATTGAGGCTTGTTTTGCCATAATCCTACTCCTTTTTTTTAAGACTGCAAAGTTAATACTTCTTCTACAAATTTAAAACTGGATAAGACATCTACTCCATTTTTTCTTATTGCTACGGTATGTTCGTAATGCGCAGACATACTTTTATCAACAGTACTTACTGTCCAGTTATCATCTCCTATTACAATAAACCTTTTACCTAAATTAATCATAGGCTCTATTGCTATAACCATACCTGCCCTAAGCTTAATCCCGTTGCCGCGACGACCATAATTTGGTACTTCCGGGGGCTCATGAAGCTTCCTTCCTATCCCATGACCTACCATTTCCCTAACAACAGAATACCCTTGTGCTTCACAATACGATTGAACAGCATAGCCAATATCTCCAATTCTATTTCCTACACGAGCAACTTCTATGGCTTTGTAAAGAGCTTCTTTAGTTGTTTGCAACAGCTTTTTCACCTTTTCATCTACTTCACCAACTTCAAAAGTATAAGCTGAATCACCAAAAAAACCATTTAATAAAACTCCACAATCGATAGAGACTACATCTCCATCCTTTAAAGCTTCTTTATTAGGTATTCCATGTACTACCTGTTCATTTACAGAAGTACAAATAGAGTTAGGAAAACCTTGATAATTTAAAAAACCGGGAACTCCGTTGTGATCCCTTATAAATGTTTCTGCAACTTTATCCAATTCAAGGGTTGTAATACCGGGCTTTATAAGTTTCGCCATTTCAGCGAGTGTCTTAGCCACCAACATATTACTTTCCCTCAACAATTCTATTTCCTCATCAGTTTTTAAATAAACCATATATATACCTACAGAGTTATAACATAGCACCGCCACCGCCGGTTTTTCCCTTAATGCGTCCTGATTTCAACAATCCATCATAATGACGCATCAACAAATGACTCTCAATCTGCTGTAAAGTATCAAGAACAACTCCTACTAAAATTAATAATGAGGTACCACCATAAAATTGAGCAAAAGTTTGATCTACACCTGCTAACATTGCAAAGGCAGGAAGAATGGCAATAAGTGCCAGAAAAAATGATCCGGGGAGGGTTATTTTAGACATAACAGAATCTAAAAATTCTGCAGTCCTTTTTCCCGGTTTAACTCCGGGAATAAATCCACCATTGCGCTTCATATCTTCAGCCATTTGGGTTGGATTAATAGTTACAGCAGTATAGAAGTAGGTGAATAGAATTATTAAAAGTGCAAAAACAAAATTATACCAAAAACCTGTGTTATTTGAAAATGCTGCCCAAAAACCTGAAGCAGAATCACCTGCTACATAGCCCGTTAAAACAATAGGCACAAACATAATTGCCTGAGCAAAAATAATTGGCATTACACCGGCAGAATTAACTTTAAGGGGTATATACTGCCTAACACCACCATATTGTTTATTACCCACTATTCTTTTGGCATACTGTACAGGAACTCTTCTGGTACCCTGAACCAAAAGTATTGCACCTTCAAACACTAAAAATAAAACAACCAACTCTATCAACAACATCACCAAACCGCCTCCCTCTTCGAGTCTGGAAACAAATTCAGCAGATACTGCAAAAGGTAGTCGTGCAATAATACCAACCATTATTATCAACGATATACCATTTCCAATTCCATTGTCAGTTATCCTTTCTCCCAGCCACATCACAAACATACTACCAGCTGACAATATAATAGTTGTCGTAATGGTAAAGGTTAATCCGGATCCTACAAAAGCTTCCGGGGGTAGCTGAGCATGAAGGTTTGCAATATATCCGGGTGCCTGAAGTAACAAAATTGCTACAGTTAAATAACGCGTTATCTGATTGATCTTGCGCCTTCCACTCTCGCCTTCACGTTGCAAACGCTGAAAATAAGGAACTGCAATACCCAATAACTGAATCATAATTGAAGCAGAAATATAAGGCATAATTCCTAAAGCCATAATAGATGCATTGGCAAAGGCACCTCCTGAAAACATATTTAACAAACCTAAAACACCGGAACTGGTTTGTTCTGACAGTGCTGTCAACTGATTAGGGTCAATACCGGGGAGAACCACAAAAGAACCTAAGCGATATATCAAAATATAACCAAGAGTAGTAAGTATTCGACTCCTCAGGTCTTCTATCTTCCAAATATTACGGATGGTCTCTATTAACTTCATGCAAATGTTGTTTTATCTTTGCCGGTTGTCCCGACAAAATCTACATTTAAAATTTCTGTCTAAAAATTAAAGAACAGATTGTTTGTTTTTTTAAATTATATTTTGATAGCAGTCCCCTGCACTGCCTCAATAGCGGCTTGAGCTGATTTAGAAAAAGCATGTGCTTTCACTTCAACTTTGGAGGTAATTTTACCATTACCCAAAATCTTTACTAAATCTTTCCTTTTAATCAAGCCTACACTCATCAAATTTTCAGGATCGATTACAGTCCATCCATTTTTATCAGCCAAAGCTTGTAATACATCTAAATTTATAGCTTTGTATTCCTTACGGTTAATATTTTTAAACCCCCACTTGGGAATTCTCCTTTGAAGTGGCATCTGTCCACCTTCAAAACCTCTCATCCTGGAATATCCTGAACGCGATTGGGCTCCTTTATGTCCGCGGGTGGAAGTACCACCATATCCAGATCCTTCTCCGCGTCCTATCCTACGCCTACTATGCGTAGATCCGGCTGCAGGCTTTAACTTATTTAGTTTCATTGCTTATTATTTTTTCAAATCTGGTGGATTTTCTAAACCAAAATAATATTCCTCAATATTTTATTAAAAAGCAAAGCGGAACATTATAGGCAAAAAATCTATTTAAAACTAATTTACTGCTTAATTTTCCTTAAAATAAACTATATCAAACCTTTATAATGATCTCGGAAATTATTCTTCGACCTTTAAAAGATGACTGATTTTGCTTATCATACCTCTGATAACAGGATTATCATCATGTTCAACAGTAGCATGCATTTTTCTCAAACCAAGTGCTTCCAATATTTTTTTCTGGCGATCAGTAGCACCAATTTTACTTCTTATTTGTGTTATTTTAATTTTAGCCATTATTATAATGCTTAACCATTAAACACTCTTTCCAAATCTATTCCACGTTGTTGGGCAACCATGCTTGCATCACGTAACTCACATAAAGCTTCAATCGTAGCTTTTACAAGGTTGTGAGGATTAGATGAGCCTTTCGACTTGGCTAATACATCAACAACTCCTGCACTCTCCAAAACTGCACGCATAGCACCACCGGCAACTAATCCGGTACCATGTGAAGCTGGTTTTATAAACACTCGTGCTCCTCCAAATTTAGCATATTGTTCATGAGGAATAGTACCATTTATAAGTGGAATTTTTACTAAATTCTTTTTGGCTGCTTCAACTCCTTTGGCAATTGCTGTTGTTACTTCATTGGCTTTACCAAGCCCCCAACCTACAATGCCATTCTCATTACCGGCCACAACCATGGCCGAAAAGCTAAAGGTTCTACCTCCCTTTGTAACTTTAGTGACCCTGTTAATGGCTACAAGCCTATCTTTTAATTCAAGATCGTTTGTTGAGCGAACTCTTTTTTTATTTACTGCCATAATTATATTAAAATTTAAGACCCGCCTTACGAGCAGCGTCAGCTAATTCTTTTACTCTACCATGGTACAAATACCCATTACGGTCGAAAACCACAGTATTAATACCTGAATTTATAGCACGTTCAGCAACTAACTTACCAACCATACCGGCCTTTTCAGTTTTTGTGCCACTTTGTTCCGATACTTCCTTTATAAGAGAAGAAGCAGATACAAGTGTATTACCTGTACGGTCGTCAATTAATTGAACGAAAATCTCTTTATTACTTCTAAAAACGTTCATCCTTGGCCTTTCAGCAGTGCCATTGATTTTGCTGCGGATCCGTTTTTTTATTTTTAATCGTCTATTTTTTTTCGAAAAACCCATAACACTAAAAAATTAATCATATTAAACATTAGCACTTTTTCCGGCCTTGCGTCTAATTTCTTCACCTACAAAGCGGATACCCTTACCCTTATAAGGTTCTGGTTTTCGTAACGACCGTATTTTAGCACAAACTTGTCCTAAAAGTTGTTTATCAATAGACTCTAAGGTTATAATAGGATTACTTTTACGATCCATCACAGCTTCTACCTTAATTTCTTCAGGCATTTGGATATGTATTCCGTGTGAATAACCTAGCGATAATTCAAGAATCTGACCATTGGTTACGGCTCTAAACCCAACCCCTACCAATTCTAACTTTTTCTGATATCCCTCAGTTACCCCAATAACCATATTATTGATCAATGAACGGTATAAACCATGCATCGATTTAATTTTCTTTTCATCAGAAGACCGTTCAATTGAAAGAACTCCATCCTTTATCTCAATTTTCATTTCGGGATGTACCTTTTGTTCTAATTCTCCTTTAGGTCCTTTAACAGTTACCAAATCATCCTTAACCGTTACGCTTACGCCGGCAGGAATGTTAATGGGTGCTTTACCTATCCTTGACATTTGTAATCCTCCTCTTTAATAAACGTAACACAATACTTCACCTCCAACTTTCTCTCTTCTGGCTTCCTTATCGGTCATTACACCTCTGGAGGTAGATAAAATAGCAACACCTAAACCATTCAATACTCTAGGAACATCTTTGTACCCGGTATATTTTCTCAAGCCGGGAGAAGACACTCTACTCAAATGCTTAATGGCAGGTATTTTTGACAGGGGATCATATTTAAGAGCAATCTTAATAATACCCTGTTTATCGTCGTCGATAAATTTGTAATTCAAAATATATCCTTTTTGATAAAGGATTTTTGTCATTTCTTTTTTAAGGTTGGATGATGGAATTTCTACAACCTTATGCCTTGCTAAAATAGCATTTCTAATTCTTGTCAAATAATCCGCTATAGGATCTGTCATATTATTTAAGTTTAAATTGATTCCGACATCCGGAACAATATTTAATACTTACCAGTTAATTATTACCAACTGGCCTTTTTAACTCCCGGAATTAATCCGGCTGCTGCCATTTCTCTGAATGTTATACGGCTTAAACCGAACTGACGCATATAACCCTTAGGACGTCCGGTTATTTTGCAACGGTTATGCAGACGAACAGGAGAAGCATTCCTGGGTAATTTTTGTAAACCCTCATAATCTCCTTCTGCTTTTAACCTTGCACGCTTTTCAGCATATTTGGCAACCAGCTTTGCTCGCTTTACTTCACGAGCTTTCATTGATTCTTTTGCCATATTAATTATCCTTTTTTAAATTCTTAAATGGTAAACCAAATTCACGAAGAAGAGCAAAAGCCTCTTCATCTGTTTTTCCGGAGGTGACAAAAGTAATATTCATTCCCATAATTTTACTGACGTTGTCAATATTTATTTCAGGGAAAATTATCTGCTCGGTAATACCAAGGGTATAATTACCGCGACCATCTAACTTACTTCCTATCCCTCTGAAGTCACGAATTCTTGGAAGTGCAACTCTGATAAGTCTTTCAAGAAATTCGTACATTTTTTCGTTACGTAAAGTTACTTTAGCACCAATAGGCATATGTTTACGTAACTTAAAATTAGAAATATCTTTTTTTGATAAACATGGTACAGCTTTCTGACCTGTAATAGCTGTTAGCTCCTTAACAGAAATGTCAACAAGCTTTTTATCAGCAACAGCATCACCAACACCTTGATTAATTACAATCTTCTCAAGATATGGGACCTGCATAATACTCTTAAAACCAAACTCCTTCATTAAATTTGGAGCGATTTCACTATGGTACTTTGTTCTTAAATTCGGTGTGTAGCTCATTACTTAATTTCCTCCCCTGATTTTTTTGAATAACGAACTAATTTTCCATTATCGCCAATTCTACGACCAATACGTGTTGGTTTTCCTGTAGATGGATCTTTCAAATTAAGATTGGAAATATGAACAGCAGCTTCTATTTTAATAATGCCTCCTTGTGGATTATCACTTGAAGGTTTTGCATGCTTGCTAACCATATTCACGCCCTCCACAATAGCTCGTTGCTTATCACGAAATATCTCAAGGACTTTTCCTGACATGCCCTTACTTGTTCCGGCATTAACAACTACTATGTCGCCTTTTTTAATATGTAACTTTCTCATCACTAATTAAATCTTTAAAGATTATAGAACTTCGGGTGCCAAAGAAACTATTCTCATATATCCATCACGTAACTCACGCGGTACAGGACCAAAAATACGAGTACCTCGTATTTCACCCAAATTATTAATTAATACGCAAGCATTATCATCGAAGCGAATATATGAACCGTCGGGTCTTCTTACTTCTTTCTTTGTGCGTACTACAACTGCTTGGCTAATTGTCCCCTTTTTCAATTCCGAAGCAGGAGAAGAGTGTTTAACCGTTACCACAATGCGATCGCCAATTGAAGCATATCTGCGACGAGTTCCGCCTAAAACGCGGATACACAGCACTTCTCTTGCACCACTATTATCGGCAACGATTAATTTAGATTCTGATTGTATCATGATTATTTGGCTCTTTCTAAAATTTCAACTAGTCTCCAACGTTTAGTTTTACTAAGCGGGCGAGTTTCCATTATCCTAACAGTATCCCCGCTACGAACAGAATTTTCTTCATCATGAGCGTAAAACTTCTTGGTTTTCTTCATATATTTCCCGTAAATAGGGTGCTTTTTCTGAATAACTACACTAACAACGATAGTTTTATCCATTTTTTCGCTAACCACAACGCCTGTTCGCTCTTTTCTAAGGTTTCTTGTTTTCATCTGCTTTATTATTTTTCATTAGCTTTTTTCTGACGCAGAACAGTCAGCATACGTGCAATATTTCTACGTAAGGCCCTAATCTGGAGTGGATTATCAAGGGGTGATATATGGTGATTAAGCCGGAGGCGCGTAAGCTCCTGCTTATCAGTTTCTATGCGTTCCTCGATTTCACTAATGATCATTTCGTTTATTTCGGAAGTTTTCATCGCTTACACATTTGAAGATTTAACATAATCACGCCTAACAACAAATTTGGTGGTAACAGGTAATTTCTGTGCAGCCAAACGCAATGCTTCCTTGGCAACCTCAAATGGTACACCATCACATTCAATAATTATTCGTCCGGGAGTAACAGGGGCTACAAAGCCTTCAGGATTTCCCTTCCCTTTACCCATACGAACTTCTGCAGGCTTTTGAGTTATTGGCTTATCGGGAAAAATACGAATCCAAATTTGACCCTGGCGCTGCATATAGCGTGTAACGGCAACCCTTGCCGCTTCTATCTGACGACCGGTAATCCATTTACTCTGGAGGGACTTAATCCCAAAAGAACCAAATGCAAGTTCATGTCCCCTTTGGGCATTCCCTTTCATCCTTCCTTTCTGCTGCCGTCTGTATTTAACTTTCTTTGGTTGTAACATCGTTCCTAAGTTAATTTAAAGGTTTGCGAATGATCACTTTCTTCTCTTTTTATAACCGCCTTTACGCCCTCCGGATGTTTCCTTGACGTTAAAATTAGGCGCAAGCTCCGGCTTACCATACACTTCTCCTTTACAAATCCAAACCTTAACGCCTATAAGACCGGTTTTGGTAAGTGCCTCACTCATTGCATAATCAATATCTGCACGGAAAGTATGAAGAGGAGTACGACCTTCTTTATACATCTCAGAGCGTGCCATTTCAGCACCATTCAAACGCCCCGACACCTGAACTTTTATCCCTTCAGCGCCCATACGCATAGTAGAAGCAATTGCCATTTTAACTGCACGACGATAGGCTATTCGACCTTCAATCTGACGCGCAATATTATTAGCGACAATTATCGAATCTAATTCCGGACGTTTTACTTCAAAAATATTGATTTGAACCTCTTTGTCGGTTATTTTTTTAAGCTCCTCTTTAAGTTTATCAACTTCCTGCCCACCTTTACCAATAATAATACCGGGACGGGCGGTATAAATAGTTATAGTAATTAACTTAAGAGTGCGTTCAATAATAATACGCGATATGCTGGCTTTAGCCAGACGCGCATTCAAATAAGTACGGATTTTAAAATCTTCTAAGATTTTATCTCCATAATTCTTCCCGCCAAACCAGTTAGAATCCCATCCGCGAATGATTCCTAACCGATTACTAATTGGATTTACTTTTTGTCCCATCTGGTTAATTCTCCTGATTTAAAATTGACTCTCTACTGTCAACCAGTAAAGTCACATGATTGGATCTCTTCCGGATTCTGTGAGCCCTACCTTGAGCAGCAGGACGTATTCTTTTCAAAATTCTGGCAGAATCCACATATATCTCTTTAACATATAAATTAGCATCCTCGAGCCGAACTCCTTCATTTTTTTCCTTCCAATTATCTATTGCAGATAACAAAAGCTTTTCAACTCTGCGAGATGCCTCTTTTGTCGAAAACTTAAGAATATCAAGAGCTTGGTTTACGTCTTTCCCACGAATCATATCAACCACCAAACGCATTTTACGCGGTGAAGTAGGAACATTACGCAACCTGGCATAAGCCTTATGCTTCCGTGCTTCTTTTATTTTCTCTGCTTTTACTCTTTTTCTTGCACCCATTGTTCTAACATTAAAATATTACAATTTTGGCCTCTAACGTTTTTTACTACCGGCATGGCCACGGAATGTACGGGTAGGGGCAAATTCTCCAAGTTTATGACCAACCATGTTCTCTGTTACATAAACAGGAATAAACTTGTTCCCGTTATGAACTGCAATAGTATGACCAACAAAATCGGGAGAAATCATTGATGCCCGCGACCAGGTTTTAATCACTGATTTTTTACCGGAATCGTTCATGGCTAAAATCTTCCGCTCCAACTTATAATGGATATAAGGACCTTTTTTTAATGACCTACTCATAATCTATAATAATTTACCGGTTATTTCTTTCTCTTTTCGAGAATAAACTTATTGGATAACTTCTTTGGAGCACGTGTTTTGTACCCTTTTGCAAGTAATCCTTTTCTTGAACGTGGATGGCCTCCTGATGCTCGACCTTCACCTCCACCCATTGGATGGTCAACAGGATTCATAGAAACTCCACGAACTCTTGGGCGACGACCAAGCCATCTGCTACGACCGGCTTTTCCGGATTTCTCAAGACCATGATCAGAATTACCAACAGCTCCAATAGTTGCTCTACAAGTTGTTAAAACTAACCTTGATTCACCGGATGGTAAACGCAAAACAACATACTTCCCTTCACGCGCGGCAATCTGAGCAAAGGAACCTGCACTTCGTGCCAAGGCACCACCTTTACCGGGACTAAGTTCAATATTGTGAACAATAGTTCCAAGAGGAATTGATCCGAGAGGAAGACTATTACCTATCTCAGGCACAACATCTGTACCACTTCTGATCTTGGCACCCACTTGTAATCCATTTGGTGCAAGAATATATCTCTTTTCGCCATCTTCATATTTTAACAATGCAATCCGTGCACTTCTATTAGGATCGTACTGTATTGAATCGACTATTGCTGTAACACCGTCTTTATTTCTTTTGAAATCGATTACTCTATAATTCCTTTTATGCCCTCCTCCACGATGACGTATAGTCATTTTTCCGGTATTATTACGACCACCGGATTTCTTTAAAGGCCTAAGTAAGGACTTTTCTGGAACACTTGATGTAATCGTATCAAATGCTCCAATAATTTTATGTCTTTGCCCCGGTGTAGTGGGCTTTAGCTTTCTTACTGCCATTTCAATTAAATATTTCTATAAAAATCTATTGTTTCTCCTTCTGCCAATGTAATAATGGCTTTCTTATAAGAAGCTGTACGACCTGTTAAGATACCACTACGTGTATAACGACTTTTCACTTTTCCATTATAACGATGTGTATTAACAGCTTCTACAGTTACATTATACATTTCCTCAATGGCTTTTTTAATTTGAATTTTATTAAATTCTTTTCTAACTATAAAGCCATATTTATTTAATGTTTCCCCCTGATGGGTCATCTTTTCGGTGACGAGAGGTTTTATTATTACATCCATGTCAAACCTTCTTATGCATTATAAATTTTACCGATTTGTTCTATTGAACTTTCGGTCATAACCAACAAATTTGCTTTCATAATGCTATAGGTGTTTAACCCTGTAGCAAGTAAAAGCTCAGTGCGCTGCAAATTACGTAGAGATAAATAAATGTTTTTATCTGCCTCATTAATTACAAACAAAGACCTCCGACCATCAATTTTCAAACTGTCTTTAATAGCCTGAAACTCGCGAGTTTTAGGAGCTTCCATTGTAAAATCTTCGATTACAACAATAGAATTGTTTTTAGCCTTATATGAAAGTGCAGACAAACGCGCTAAACGTTTTAATTTCTTATTGAGCTTAAAACGATAGCTCCTGGGTTGAGGTCCAAAAGTACGACCTCCTCCACGAAACAAAGGGTTTTTAATATCGCCTGCACGTGCAGTTCCGGTCCCTTTTTGTCTCTTAATTTTCCTGGTACTACCGGCAACCTCACTGCGTTCTTTCGTTTTATGTGTCCCCTGACGATTGTTAGCCAAAAACTGTTTGACATCCAGGTATATGGCATGATCGTTAGGTTCAATTGCAAAAACAGAATCAGGCAATTGTATTTTCCTTCCGGTATCTTCTCCTTTTATGTTCAGTATGTTAAGTTCCATTACATTTCAATAATTAAAAATGAACCTTTCGCTCCCGGTACAGATCCTTTAACAATAACAAGATTGTTCTCGGGAATAACTTTTAACACTCTCAGGTTTTCAACCTTAACTCTTTCTCCTCCGGTACGTCCGGGCATACGCTTACCTTTAAATACACGCGAAGGTGTAGATGACGGCCCTAAAGATCCAAGAGCGCGCTGGCGATTCTTCTGACCATGCGACATATCTCCAACTCCGCTGAAGCCATGTCGCTTAACAACTCCCTGAAAACCCTTTCCTTTTGAAATACCGGTCACATCAACATAACTATCTTCTTCAATCATATCAACAGAGACAGTATCTCCAAGCTTTAGATCTTCCAAGAAATCAGTGAATTCTACCAGTTTGGCCTTTGGAGTAGTACCTGCTTTCTTAAAATGACCTTTCATAGGATTTGAGGTACTTTTTTCCCTTTTTTCGCCAAATGCTAATTGAATAGCATTATAACCATCAACATCTACCGTTTTGACCTGTGTGACAACACAAGGCCCGGCTTCAATAACAGTGCATGGAATATTTTTCCCATCGGCACTGAAAACGGATGTCATTCCGATTTTTTTCCCAATTATTCCTGGCATTACTTTTTGATTTACAATTATTATCAAACTTTAATTTCAACTTCAACTCCACTTGGAAGTTCAAGTTTCATCAAAGCATCAATAGTTTTGGCCGTAGAACTATATATATCAATTAGTCGTTTGTAATTCGACAATTGAAATTGTTCTCTCGACTTTTTATTGACAAATGTTGCACGCAAAACAGTAAATATACGTTTATGTGTTGGAAGGGGAATGGGACCACTTACGACAGCACCTGTACTTTTCACTGTTTTAACGATCTTCTCAGCAGATTTATCTACGAGATTGTGATCGTACGATTTCAGTTTAATTCTGATCTTTTGATTCATGTGTTAATTATTATCTGTTATATGGCTTGGAATCTGACCAGCATATCCACGCCTTCCTGAAATGTGTCTTTTTAAATTAAAAATTTCTATATACAGTAATTATAATATAACTAATTTTCTTTGATTACAATAGCTCAACCTTTCCTTTTACCTCCTCCAACACTTCAATGGCAATAGCCTTTGAGACTTCTTCATAGTGCGAAAACTCCATTGAGGAAGTGGCACGCCCGGAAGAGATACTACGTAAAACAGTTACATAACCAAACATTTCAGCTAAGGGAACACGAGCTTTTACAACCCTTGAACCAGCCTTGGATTCCATCCCTTCAACCTGTCCACGCCTTTTATTGAAATCCCCAATAATATCTCCCATATATTCTTCAGGTGTTACAACCTCAACACTCATTATAGGTTCTAACAATGCAGGTCCTGCTTTTATGCATGCATTTTTAAATGCCTGACGAGCACATATTTCAAACGATAACTGGTCGGAGTCAACAGGATGAAAAGATCCATCTATTAGTTCAACCTTTAATTCCTCCATAGGAAAACCGGCAAGGACCCCATTTTGCATGGCATTTTTAAATCCTTTTTCAACTGATGGAATATAATCTCTTGGAATATTACCACCCCTTACAAGATCTATAAATTCCAATCCTACTTTTCCATCATCTGCAGGGCCAACCTTCACTGTAATATCAGCAAATTTACCTCGACCTCCGGTTTGCCTTCTAAACACTTCTCTAAGCTCAACTTCTTTGGTAATTGCTTCTTTATAAGCAACCTGAGGACGACCCTGATTACATTCAACTTTAAATTCGCGTTTTAAACGATCAATGATTATCTCCAAATGCAACTCCCCCATTCCACTGATAATAGTTTGTCCGCTATCTTCATCAATACGCACTCTAAAGGTGGGATCTTCTTCTGAAAGCTTACTTAAGCCGGCACTAAGCTTATCCATATCATTTTGACTTCTTGGCTCAACAGAAATACCAATTACAGGATCAGGAAAATCCATCGATTCTAAAACAATTGGATGCTTTTCGTCACAAAGAGTATCACCTGTGCGTATATCTTTAAAACCTACAGCTGAACAAATATCCCCGGCAGAAATGCTTTCAATGGGCACTTGTTTATTAGATTTCATCTGGTATAAACGTGACAGTCTTTCTTTCTTTTCACTTCGCGAATTATAAACATAAGACCCTGAATTCAGCTTACCTGAATAAACACGCATAAATGCAAGACGCCCGACAAAAGGGTCGGTGGCAATTTTAAATGCCAAAGCTGTAAAAGGTGCACTATCATCATGTGGTCGGCCTTCTTCTTTTCCGGTACGCGGATTGATTCCCGATATTGTATCAACATCAGTAGGAGCAGGTAAATAACGAATTATAGAATCCAACAATCTTTGAATGCCTTTATTTTTAAATGCAGCACCACAAAGCATGGGGACAATTTTCATATCAATAACTGCCTGCCGTGTAACTCCTATTAATTGATCAATTGTAATAGATTCCGGATCTTCGAAGAACTTTTCAAGAAGTTCATCATCATATTCGGCAACTGCCTCAATTAACTTCCCCCTCCATTCATTAACTTCATCAACCATATCAGCAGGTACAGGCTCCAATTCATATCTCTGACCTAAAACATCATCGTCGTACCAAACAACTGCCTTATTCTCCAACAAATCAACAACACCTCGAAAAGTCTCTTCCGAGCCAATAGGAATTTGTATCGGCACCGGATTAGCTCCAAGTACTTCCCTTACCTGACGAACAACCTCAAAAAAATTTGCCCCGGAACGATCCATCTTATTTACAAAACCGATCCTAGGAACCTTATATTTATTGGCCTGACGCCATACGGTCTCAGATTGTGGCTCAACACCACCTACAGCACAAAACAAAGCAACTGCACCATCCAAAATTCTCAAAGAACGTTCAACCTCAACTGTAAAATCAACATGACCGGGTGTATCTATTATATTAATTTTATACTCCTGATCATTATATATCCATTGGGTACTTATTGCAGCAGAGGTAATGGTAATACCTCTTTCCTGCTCCTGCTCCATCCAATCCATTGTTGCTGACCCATCATGAGTTTCACCCAATTTATGGGTGATACCGGTATAAAACAAAATCCGCTCAGTAGCAGTTGTTTTGCCGGCATCAATATGAGCCATAATCCCAATGTTCCTTGTATATCCTAAATTTTTTGCCATTTATACTTATTCTAAAGCTTCTTTAGAATGGTCTAATAATAAATTAAATATAATAAGCGCATCACAAGAAAAGATTTCTTAGAATCTGAAATGTGCAAATGCCCTGTTAGCTTCTGCCATTCTATGCATATCTTCCTTCTTCTTAAATGCACCACCTTCTGAGTTATATGCAGCCATAATTTCTGCAGCTAATCTTTCTGCCATAGATCGTCCGGATCTTTTGCGCGCAAATAAAATCATATTTTTCATGCTATATGTTATTTTACGCTCAGGGCGAATCTCTGTAGGAACCTGAAAAGTAGCACCTCCAACACGTCGGCTTTTTACTTCAACTGAAGGAGTTATATTCTCCAAAGCTTTCTTCCAAACTTCAAGAGGAGTTTTACCTTCCTTCTCCGCTTTATCTTTTATTAAATCTAGAGCAGAATAAAAAATAGAAAAAGCAAGTGATTTCTTGCCGTCAAGCATTAAATTATTTACAAACTGCGTAACCAGAATGTCGTTAAATATTGGATCGGGCAATAATCGCCTCTTTTTTGGTTTTGTTTTTCTCATCTTTTTGTTTATTAGTTTAAAACTTACTGGCTGTAATTTGACTCTTCAACAGCTAATATGCTATTTACTCAACCAAAACACTAACCAATAAACAATACTATTTATTAAATAAAATTATTTTTGCGGACGCTTAGTCCCATATTTTGAACGCCTTTGTGTCCGACCTTCAACTCCTGATGCATCCAATGCACCACGAACTAAGTGATAACGAACACCGGGCAAATCTTTAACCCTACCACCACGGACCAATACTATGGAGTGCTCCTGAAGATTATGACCCTCTCCGGGAATATAGGCATTAACCTCTTTACCATTGGTTAAACGAACTCTCGCCACTTTACGCATAGCCGAATTTGGCTTCTTGGGTGTAGTAGTATAAACTCTAACACAAACACCACGACGTTGAGGGCATGAATCCAATGCCATTGATTTACTCTTTTCGACATGTCTTGTCCGTCCTTTTCTAACTAATTGCTGAATTGTTGGCATTATATATTTATATTATATTTCTACTAATTAATATATCCTTTTGATAAAAGGGGTTGCAAAGGTATTCTTTTTCATTTAAAAATCCCACTGATATTCAAATATTTTCAAGCTTAATGTAAAAAACGGTGCGAAATTAATATTTTTAATTCAATATAAAAATGGTTAGTGCCATTTTTATTAAGAATTTACAGCACTTATGGTAATCTATAACCATTCTTAATATTATATTTTATATTTGCAACTTTTATTATCCATCATAATAATTACAAACTGATTTTAATTGAGAAAAATTAACTTCTTAATTTGTTTCATTAAAGATTAGTTTTGGTACATATAATATTATAAAACAAACAGCATGAAAAAAGCTTATGTATTTCCGGGTCAAGGTGCCCAATATGTTGGTATGGGCAAAGACTTATATGAGGAGGTGGATTATGCTAAGGAATTATTTGAAATTGCCAATGATATTTTGGGATTTCGAATAACTGACTTAATGTTTAAGGGAACTGACGAAGATCTACGCCAGACAAAAGTTACTCAACCTGCCATTTATTTACATTCAGTTATTCTTGCCAAAACAATGACCGACAGTTTTAAACCGGATATGACTGCAGGGCACTCTCTCGGAGAATTTTCAGCTTTGGCGGCCGCAGAAGCCTTGTCCTTTGAAGATGGACTGCGATTAGTATCAAAAAGGGCAAAATCCATGCAAAAGGCTTGTGAAAAAGAACCATCAACAATGGCTGCGATTATAGGGCTTGAAGACGCTGTTGTAGAGGAAGTATGTCAATCAATTGATGGGATAGTAGTTCCCGCCAATTACAATTGTCCGGGACAGTTGGTAATTTCGGGCTCCATAGAAGGAATAGATGCTGCTTGTCAAAAATTATTAGAAAAAGGAGCAAAAAGAGCTTTAAAACTTCCTGTAGGAGGCGCTTTTCATTCTCCATTTATGGAGTCGGCAAGAGCCGAGTTAGCTCAAGCAATAGAAAATACCAATATTGTTAAGCCTATTTGTCCGGTATATCAAAATGTAGATGCACTTGCATACATGGAACCTGATAAAATAAAACAAAATCTTATACTGCAATTAACTGCACCGGTAAAATGGACACAAACCATTCAAAATATGATTAAAGCCGAAGCTAATCACTTCACCGAAATTGGCCCCGGCAAAGTTCTTTGCGGACTAATCAAAAAAATCGACAGAAATGCAGAATGTGAAAACATAAGTGCGTTTAAGAATTAAGTAAAGAAAGGTATCTAACACTCGGCAATAAACAAGATGTTTATATATTAAAAAAAATCGTCCAATATTATACACAAAGAATAATGAGCTAAAAAGACTTTAAATTAAAAAATGAAATAAATCGGGCGATTTATTTACCGACTTGTAATTGATCTTTTTCTTGTCCATCCTTTTTAATAAAGCCTGATAGTCGTCGGCAGATTTTGTTTCAATACCAACCATAGCGGGGCCTGTATCCCTATGGTTCTTTTTAGTATATTCAAAATGGGTGATATCATCATCAGGACCTAAGATATCATTTAAAAACTCTCTTAAAGCCCCTGCCCTTTGAGGGAAACGTATAATGAAATAATGCTTTAAACCTTCATACAGAAGTGAGCGTTCTTTAATTTCCTCGGTTCGTGTTATATCATTATTGCCTCCACTTATGATACAAACAATATTTTTGCCGGCAATTTGGTCTTTTAAAAAATCTAAAGCGGCCACACTTAAAGCACCGGCAGGCTCAGCAACAATGGCTTCCTCATTATACAACTCCAAAATACTGGAACATACTTTCCCCTCCGGGACTAAGATCATCTTATCAATTAAATTGGGAGCCATACGAAAGTTTATTTTACCAACTGTAGAAACAGCAGCTCCATCAACAAATTTTTCATAATTTTCTAAAACTATACGTTTCCCGGATTTTAATGACTCATACATTGCAGGTGCACCCTCAGGTTCAACCCCAATTACCTGGGTATCAAACCCCTTTGACTTTACATATGAACTCACCCCACAAATTAATCCACCACCACCAACAGGGACAATAATAGAATCGACATTAAATTCAGCTTGCTCAAAAATTTCCAAGCCAACAGTTGCTTGCCCTGCCATGACAATCTCATCATCAAATGGATGAATAAATATAGAGTCATTCTTCTTGCAATCAACCATTGAAGCCTGATAAGCATCATCATAAGTGTCACCAATTAAAACTATTTCAATATGATCTTTTCCAAACATTCGAACCTGACGAACCTTTTGTTTGGGAGTTGTGGCCGGCATAAAAATCCTGCCTTTTATGTCTAAAGCCCGGCATGAAAAAGCAACACCCTGAGCATGATTTCCTGCACTGGCACAAACAACACCTTTATGACGCAATGACTTATCAATTAATGCGATACGATTATAAGCCCCACGAATCTTATAAGAACGTACAACTTGTAAATCTTCTCTTTTCAAATATATTTTTGCATTATAACGATCAGACAATATAGGATCGAACATAAGAGGCGTATTATTTATAACTCCTTTGATATTAAGATATGCATCTTCAATTTTTTGCAGTTCTATCATAATTAAACCTTTTTACTTAAGCTATATTACTACAAAGATAAGCAGAAGCTATGAATTATAATTTTATACCAATAAAAAATAATTTATAACTAATGAATTCAATTTTTAATAAAACTAAGTTTGAGGTTTATCATTAATCGGAAAGTATTAATTCTTTAAAAATAACAAAACTTGTAAAACAAGGATATAACATCCGACATACAAGAAAACTTAAAACCACTTTCAAATCATAACACATCCTAAGTGCCTGTTAATTAGAATTATTCAGCAATTTAAATCTAATAATGCAAAAATGCAACTTCAAATTAACAGTCATAACACATTGCTTGTAATAAAAGATTTTAAACCTTATTAGAAAATAAAGACTAACAAGCTGTTTCAGAGCTAATTATAAAGCTTTTTGTTGAAGATTGAAAATAATACAAAAATCAAGCTGTGTCCGAATTCGAACACACATATACGAAAACGTACAATATACGAACAATTACACATAGCATAATGCACTGACATACAATGTTTAAAAGTTTTGGCACAGAAATTGACTTTCAATCTATAAGTTATTCACTTAAAATCAAACTTATTATGAAACGTACAAAATTATTATCAGGATTAATTGTAAGCTTGTTTATGCTTATTTCTACCGGACAAATCAAAGCTAATTCAACTATTGAATTAATAAAAGGAAATTCACACACAATTTTAGGGGAGTATAACATTGTTGAAAGAGAAGCAGAAAAATTGGGTAATCTCACATTAAGAAAGTTTGAATTAATATATGAAAATGCAGAAAATCCAGTTTTCATATATTTAAATGAAAGGAAAAAATGTAGCGAATACATAGTTCGAAGTTCGGTTATGGAAGTCATGTATAAGTGTAGCAAAAATGGTTTTGGTGCTGAGGAAGTAAAGGCTTTGTTTACAAAATATCCTCAAGAAATCAATCGCTTATTCTTATCAACAGATGCCTTAAATTATCAGGCAAAAATTAGTAGTAATGAGGTTTCTTTAGAAACAGCACTCGGTTTAATTGCATGCTATTATCCGGATTTACTAAAAAATATCAATAACCTATAATCAATAAGCAAATACCATTGATTTATGGAAAGTCTTGGTAATTATCATGCACAAAACATTTACTTGGAGTAAGGGCTGTCTCATAAGATAACAGCCCTGTCGCCTTTTCCTCTACCTAAGCAAATACAGCCAAGATACTACCATACACATAATTTAAAACAACTAATATTAGTTTCGATCGTATTCCCGACTTTATCAATCAAACAATTGATCAATTGACCACTCGTCTCTCCATTGAATATCAATAGTGTTGTTGTCATTAAGTGTAATGGGCAACCAGATATATCGAGAATTTATTAAATCAGTTTTATTCCATTTATCAAACATGGCTATAAAGGCATTTTCCTTACCTTCTACTTTAATTACATGGGTGCTTTGTCCGTAGAAAGTGATTTCGGCATCCTTGCCTGAACAGGGATTCCCCATAACTGTCCATGTTCCTAACATCGAATCAGCTATAGCGTATTCTGCTTCGTTAGGATCCCATGCAGTACATCCTGACGAAAGAATATAATATTTCCCATTATGCTTAAATACTGCTGGTGCTTCACGTGACATTCCAATAAAATTACGAGTAAATTTTCCTGTAGGTTTCAGATAATCATCAGTAAGTAAGCTTATATATAGGGTTTCATTTTCTTCCGAAGAATAAATATGATAAGCTTTTCCATCTTCGTCTTTGAACAAAGTCATGTCTCTGCTCATTGCATTGTTTGGACGCATGGAACCCAAGTATTCAAACTGTCCGGTCGGGGTATCGCTTACCGCTACACCGGCTGCTGCTTTAAAATAATCATGACTATCTACATGAAGCCACATAACAAATTTCCTTGTCTCATCATTGTAAATTACTTTTGGGCGCTCCAACACATTGGAATAATGCAATTCTGAGTTCACATCTATCGTATCTGAAGGAAGTACTAAACCCTCAAATTTCCAATCAACAAGATTTTGCGAAGAATAACAAGCTACTCCACCTGCTTCAGTGCGATAACATTCCCAACTTGGTACTTTAGGATTCCAATATGTCGAATCCCCTTTAAACTCACCATACCAGTAATAAGTACCTTCGTGGAAAAGCACACCTCCGCCATGAGCATTAATCATATTTCCATCGCTGTCTAACCATTTTTCTCCGGAAACAATCATTTTCTCTGAGACTTCACTATTCTGTGTTGATGATTTACTTCTCAATCCACAACTAAACATGGATACACCACTAAAAACGAGTAAAAGGATAACATACTTTTTCATAACAAATCACTTACAATAATTAATTTTTAATTCGGATATATTCTTTTCAAACATTCCAGCTATCTGCCTGATCTTCTAAATATAAAAGAAAATTTACTATTATCTTTCCACAACCGAGTATTATAACCCGATTTGGAAGAATATGCATATTAGGCAATCACATTTTAATCTTGCATCCGTCGTAGCCTGGTCAATGCTTCTTTATAATAATAATCGGCATATACTATTGAAGCATCAATTTCATATCCCTTAGGCAGATGCCCGGTAGAATGCATTAAGAATGCATTATTTGTTTCACGACTTTGGTATCTTTCACTTGAAAGTTCCTTAAGCATTTTAATTGCAGCATTCAAATATTCATTTGATTTATGGCTCTTATCTTCAAGTTGCGATAGTTCTATTAGTGCAGATGCAACAATTGCGGCAGCTGATGCATCTTTAGGTTCATTTGGAATATTTGGTGCATCAAAATCCCAGTATGGAATATAGTCATCAGGCAATCTACTCAAATAGATATCTGTTACTTTTTCAGCAAACCTCAAAAACTTTTTATCCCCGGTCTCTCTATAAACAAAGGTATATCCATAAATTGCCCATGCTTGTCCACGTGCCCACATCGACTTATCATTATATCCTTGATGAGTAACGCCTTTTATGAAATCCCCGGTATCTGTATCATAAAGGGCAACGTGATAGCAACTTCCGTCTTCTCTAAAATGATTTTTCATAGTAGTCTCAGCATGAATAGTCGCTATTTGTGCTAATTCTTTGTTATTACCATTTTTTGCAGCCCAATATAACAATTCAAGGTTTATCATATTGTCTATAATTGTATTGTGGGGTGCAAAATTCCCATTATCTACTTCTCTTGGCCAGGAAAGCATAGTACCAACTTTTGGATTAAACAGCGTTGCAAGTGTTTCAGCAGCATTTATAACTATTTGCTTATATGTGTCATTAGCTGTTAATTTATATCCATTCCCGTAGCTACTGAATATCTGAAAGCCTAAATCATGATCATAAGCATTCTCTAAAATTAGTGACTTCAAAAGTTCTGTATAATAAACAGCATTTCTTTTATTAGCTTCATTTTTAGTTTGTTCATAGTTATACCACAAAATCCCCGGCCAAAAACCTACTGTCCACTCTGAAATATCCACAGAACGAAGATTCCATTTTTTTCACCGTAAAGAATATTCCGCGGCATCATTGTAGAATCTTCTATTTCATTCAAACTTTTAGCAATTTGTTTACAACAATAATTCAAGTTAACATCCGGATCAAATTTCTTTTCTTTATTAGTGCAAAAACTAAATAAAAAAATCACAAAAATATAATTTATTAAAATTTTATATTTCATAGTTATAATTATCGAAGCTTTATTAATCAATTTGCTTATAAACCGGTTTTATTCCAAATGCACAATATGTTAAATATATAGCACTTAGCAATATAACAATTACCCCTCCAACAATTCCTATCATATCTGTTGCCAAGCCAATAATTGGTGTAATTGCGCCACCTCCTGCCACTGCTGTAATCATTAATCCTGAAATTTGATTGGCTTCTGTTGGGCGAATTTGCACTGCCATTGAATAGATTATTGGAAAAACACATGAAATTAAAAAACCAATACCACCTATGCTTATTAAATTAATTAGTTTTGATTGTGAAAACATCAAAACAAATAAAACAGCTATTGAAAGCAATATATTAATTTTAAAATATTTTATTTCTTGTATTTTAGTCATTAGAAAAGCACCTAATAAAGCCCCAAAGGTTCTACTTATAAAATAAATTTGTGGTGCTATTGATGCTTGTTCGTTGGACCAATTAAAACGTGTAATCATAAGCTTATTGCTTATAAAATTTGTGGCTACATCTACTCCTACAACAAAGAAAATACCGAAAAAAAGTAATAGTATTTTTTTATCTTTTAAAAGAGAAATAGTATCAATGAAGGATGGAGTTTCAGATATTTCATCCTTTTCTCGCGGTATAGGGGTAACTATAAGCCAAAGAGCTGATATTAAAGTTATAGCACCCATAATTGGAAAACTATAATACCAATAAATAATATTTCCTTTGCCAAAGCTATTTACTGCAAAGATTACTATATATGGTCCCATAAAAGATGATACGGCTTTTACCACTTGCCCGGCAGTAAGACTGCTTGTCAGCAGTTTATCTTTGGTTATTATGTTTTTTAAAAGTGGATTTAATGATACTTGTAAAATCGCATTACCAATACCTAAAAAGGCATAAGCAAACATGCTCGTTGTGCTGTTATAATTAATAATCGGTAAGGTCATTCCTAAAACAGTGATTCCCATACTGATTAATACTGTGTTTTTTCTTCCCCACTTATTCATTTGTATTCCTGTAGGTATTCCTAAAAATAGGAACCATACAAAAACCATAGAAGGAATAAAACCTGTCATTGTATTTGACCATCCAAACGCTTCTTGAGCATAGCTTGATGAGAAGCCTACAATGTCACAAAATCCCATTACAAAAAAGCCCAAAAGGACGGGTAAAAGTTGAATTATCGCTCTATTTTTCATATTAATATTTCTTTATTGTCTGTACTGTCAAATTTTTTTATTTTTCCCTTTAAAGTAACAATTGTTATTGGTTTATCAGTAGTTAGATAATATTTGCCATTTTTATATTCAAGTATAGTATTAGCCCTGCAAGTAGCTTCTATTTTTATTTTATTATTTGATATTAATAAGCCCTTACCCATAAACAGAGTAAAATCGTCTCCTTGTTCGCTAATTACGGCATAAGTAGCATCTGTTTTCATATCTTTATAAGAAACTATTTCATCTTCTATTATGGAGAATAGGTAATCGACTCTTCCAGACTTGTTTTCAACAATGATGCCTACGAAATCAGATGATATTTTTGATTTATTATCCGGAGAAAAGTATTGAATTGACCCAATGGAACTTCCTTCAGCTTCTGTTGTGGGTTCAAAAATTGATACAAATGGTTTATTCCAAGCTTCTCCGTGCTGTCTTGCTGCTATTGTTAAGTAAGGAGAATTGTTAACTTCATAAGGAAAATCATTGTTGTTTCTAAAGGCTTTGCATGGTGGTGCTTTTATAGAGAAAATCTCGCGTCCTTCATATCCTTTCATCCATAAGTTCATATAGATGTGATTTCCGTCAGGATAACTCATCTTCCATATAGCTTTATAATCTTCATTTGTTTTGATAGATTTTTTATCCCACATATAGTCAAGTGCAAACAGATGTCCACCGGCAAAACCCATTTCATCACTTTCCGTAAGTTCAAGATTTTTACCATTTATATTTTGTATGAATAGTTCTTGTCCTAAGTTATGGTAAAAGTAGTCATGGAACTTTTCACCTCCTTGTTGCTTTTTGGAACGGAATATGTCAACATAATATCCGGTAGTTTCACCTGTACTTATAATACTCGTAAGTCTATTTTGGTCGCTTCTGCTTTCAGGCTCTAAAAAATAGACATCAGAGTAGGTTATATCTTTAAAATATCCATCTTTTTTTCCCGGCTCGGGATAACAACTCAGCAAATCAAAAGGATGGTTACTAAGCATTTCCGGATATTTTGAGATACCGTCAACCATAACAGTGTTGTGAGCGGGAAATTGTGAGTAATATTCAAGGTAGGGTTTTTCAAAATAAGAAGAACCAATTCCTGACTCAGCACCCAGTATATAACCTTTACCATATAATTCAATTGCAACACCATTTGCATGTGCATGATTTCCATAAGATCCATATTTCGAAATCATTAAACCATTCTGTTTATCGTCATATTTGTTGCGTTGAACAAACCAGCTAACATTAGGTGCATAAAATGTTTGAGTAATGAAATTTTCCTTTTTCAATCTATTATTCTGACTTTTGTCAGAATTGTTTTTAGCAAATAGATCATATAAATCTTGATAAAATTCAGATTTAACTTGATTTCCACTATTTCTCCATAATTGTGCAACATCTTTAAATATCGTACTATTTATATTTCCATAATATGTGTCTCCAAAAGCCGTAATTTGCTGATTTGGAAAAAGGTATTGAGGAATTGCTTGTGTTGCGGCTTCTAAAACAGGAAAATATTCTAATAAATTCTGATTAAAAATGTTGTTGTATTCAGTAAAAAAACTAATCAAATCTCTGCTTACGTTTTGCGCATATCCGGGACATTCATTCCAAATGCCCGTCTCAAAATCATATCCGTAATTGATAAATTTATCTAATGACCAGTGCCTTGCTGTGGTTCTGTTTAAAATGTAGCCTATATAATATTCACGACCTTTGTTGTCGGTGTATGCACTATTATCTTCAAGAATCATTGCTACATTAAGTGCAAATCTTGATTTATGTAAATTCCAGTTGTTATGAGGAACACCATTTTTTAAAGAGATATCTATCCATTTTTTTAATGCTGTTGTATAATTTTCAATTTTTTCAGGATAGTTTTCTTCTAAATAAGAGTGTAAAAAATCGTATGTAAATGCCAATTCAATTAAAATTCGTTCTTGAATAACCTCAAATGTTGAAAGTCCGACCAATGTTTGTGCATGCCCATTTCCTAAGTCAATAGGTTCATCTCTATAATATGCACCCATCAAATATGTGTCTAAAACACCAAAAGCAAGTTTTGCATATTTTTCTTCATTTGTAAGCCAATATAAGACTGCCGCATTTTTGGCAATTCGCATTATTTCTTCATTTACACTTTCTATATGGCTGCTATTTACACTTTTTTGTTCAGCCCATTCTAATGGATTACCCTCTTTAGCATTATTATGGAAAAACACTCCTTTTGTATCGTCCATATATGGAATTATATCTTCAATTTTGGGGCGTTTTATATTTGAGCTAACTCCACGAGTACTGCCAAATCTAACTGTCGGGACAGGAGCTTCACCATCTGCATGAGAATAAACACCACCATCTATATAAATGTTAGAGGCTTTGCTTTTCCAATACATCATTAACCTTGAAGATAACCAATCAGGTTCTTTCTCAGTTTTTTCTACATAAAACTCCAAATGACGAATTAAATCGTTTTTTAACTTTTCATGGTCATTATATTTATTTTTAAACCTAGGATGCTCAACGGGTAACTGCTTCGGCAATGGTATCTCATTTTGTGAATAGATATTAACAGTTATTATTAACAGTAATATTTTGATAAAAAACAGTTTTTTCATCTTTAGAGGATTTGATTATTTTATAAATGAGACATTTTCCACATGTTCGCCAATATAAATCCTTCCCATATCACCTGTTTTATACCATGCCGGTTTTCCGGGCATTTCGTCATATATCAATTTACCATTGATTTTAAGATTTTCAAAAGTAATGTTTTTCACTTTCCGCTCACTGTTATATCCCGAAATTATTGATATTTCCGCATTTTCACCATTATATTCTATGTTTTTGAAATATACATTTTCAATTCCCATACCGGGAGCTTCACAATATTTATCGTTATAGAAAATGCGGATGTTGAAAAGCTGCCCTTGACGGAAGTCTTCAATCCTGATATCTTCAAAAAGTATATTACGAATGATGTTATTATCACCGGCATTTATAGCAAGGCAGCCTTGATAATCTAATTGCGGTTCTTTATGGTCTAAAATATCAATATTTCTATATGTTACATTTTCAATTATATCGAAATTATTTGCATTACCATGAATGCCTATAAAAATTGGATGTGCAACATCAGCCCATAGAGTTGAGTTTTCCATTAAAATATTTTTACATCCCCCATCAAAACCCTTTCTTGTTGCATAAACAGTTGTGCAGTCGTCAGAGTTTCTACAAAAAACTCTATCATATGTAACATTATTACTGGCAAAAACATTTAATCCGTCTCCCCAGCCGTAGTAGCTGACACTCTTCACATTAGTGATATACACATTATCGGAGCCACCTGTTGCACATTGAGTTGTGAAAATTCCATCAACAACAATATTTTTTGAGTTGGCAATATGAACTCCCATTTTCACTGTATGCTCAACCATACCACTTCCTATAATTTTAACGTTTTCGGCATTACTAATAGATAATTGTCCTCTAAGAATAGCCCCTCCATCAACATAGACAATCTTATTTGATGGAATTTCAAATTTTTGATCTTTAAACTCATGAATACCGGGCCCAAAATATATAATATCAGGGTCGTCTTTATCCGGAATTTCTTTTCTTATAGGATTAGCAAAAAGATGTAAGTTGTGAAAAATATCATCATTGACCTCTACAGACAAATTTCGTGGTTGGTCTAACTTGAAAATTAATGTTTTACCTTTTATTTTTGACTCAATTTTATATGACAGAGGTCTTATTCTTGCTGTTTTAATTGTTCCTTTGTTGTATGTGACAGAAACTTCAACTTCACCCTCAAAATCAAAAAAAGCCATTGAAGCTTCTTCTACATGGTGTCTTGTATCCCGTACTTCATCAACTTTTATTAAATGATTTGGGATTGTTTGCCATTGCTTTCCTGACTCTCGAACTTTTACTGTAAAATCACTATTTAATAGAGCACCATCAGGCGCAGGATAAATCGTTAAATTATTATTAGCCGCAACAGCTGAAAAAACAAAAAATAGAGATATGCTTACTAAGCATTTACTTTTGCTGAGAGTCTTCATTTTAAATTATTTAATTTAATGTTTTCAGAAAATTCATTTATTTTCATTTCAAGCCCTTATATTAATATTGTCTTTTAATTATTGATAAAGATATTATCAAATTTGATGGTTCTACACTACAATATTTGCCATAGCTCCATTATAAAACATTTGCCATGCAAATATGTAATTTGAAAAAGCTATGACAAAAATTCAAACAAAATGCAGTTATTATTTTTGTTATAGTTTTAACAACTTTTCTGTTTTTATTATTTCATTAGTCACATTATCAATAAGTTGAATCAAGTAAAAACCTTGTTGTAGATTTGATAAACTTATTGTTTCTTCTCTATTGAATATTGTTTTATTAAATACAATTTTACCGGAAAGATTTAAAACCATCAGCTTAAATTTTGTTTCTTGATTATTTAAGTTTTTTATTTTTAGATAAATATTATCAGAAAATGGATTTGGTGATATTAAAAAGTTATATGCATCTTTATTTATAAAGATATTTGTTGATTTTAGCGATACCACTTCAGATGGGCTTCCTTTATAACCATTGTTTTCAGGAATAATATAATAGTAATAATTTATATTATTCATATCAAAAGATGTGTTCCTATCGATAAAAGACGAGGTTCTCCTATTACTTATTTCTTTAAAATCCGAATCTGATTTTTCGGATCTCATAATTAAATAAGATGTAGCATTTTCAACTTTATCCCACTCTAAACTGATATAATCATTACTTATTGAAATAACTACATTCTCTGGTGCAAGCGGCTTAACCATATCAATAAGCTCATTAATTTCATCAATGGAAAGTGTAGTCCTGTAAATTCGCATATCATCTATTATACCCTTGAAGTTTGGGTCGGCACTATATTGTGATTTACCTACATAATTTTGATTTGTTTGTCCAATGTCTGACGGAGAAAGTGAAATATTATTGTTTACTGCAACGACACCTCCATTAAGATATAAAACAACTTTATTTCCGAATTTTGTAAGAGCTAAATGGTTCCATTCATCAATTTTCAGCTTAGTTGTTGTTACAATATCCTGCGTTATATCCCCAACTTTTATACTATATCTTAAAAAACCATCATCTTCTCCGGCACTTGAAGTTAGAAACATATTATATTCAGTGCCTCTTCCAAAGTCCCAAATCCTACTCCATCCTCGTAGTTCAGTGGGGTTCACCCATATTGCAATTGTATAATCTTCAATATCGGATAATATATTATCAGGCAATAATATATATGAACTTGGAGTTCCTGTGAGTCTTATTCCGTCACCTAATATTGATTTTATTCTTTGTCCGCTATTTAATCTTGCATTCCTTCCACTCCAATGATCAATAATATCCAAGCCCGGTTCATCCATTGGCCAATATGCCAGAGCTTCTACGAACGGTAGAATTTTGATTGAGTATATTAGTTCATGTTCTTCTCCATTAATAGAGTATTTTACCGATATTTCTGTATCTTCTTGTGTATTTTCAAGCTCAAGTTGTGATGAAGTGGCACCATTACTCCATATCCATTCTCCTCCGTCAACACCATTTTTCAGAACAGGTTTTAATGTAATGTTTTGTCCAACAACAATTGGAATTGTTGTTCCATATTTCTCCTGTTCATCGTCAACTATGTAAAACGCACTTAGCGTTTCAGGTATAATATTGAATATTATAGTTTCAGAAACTCCTGCTTCTGTTTTTACTTCCACTGATATTTCTACATCATCCTTTTCAAGCTCAATAGTTGTATAACGATTTGTTGAACCATCGTCCCATTGATATTTTGCATATCCTAATTTTGACCGTACTTCTAATCTAACTTCTGAGTTTTGTTTTACTATAGCTGAAGTTCCATAAGTTATATCTCCCTGAAAATCAATAATAGGTGTTAATAAATCCTTAGCACCTTCTCCATCAACATGAATGCTAAACAACTGAACTCCTTCTACCCCCTTTGAGTTTGTGTATTTTACTCTGTAAAGCTTACTTTCATTAGCTTCTATTTCAAGGTTCTTCGTTGTTGTTCCATCATCCCACAACCAATTTCCTGTATCATTTTCTTTATCCGGCAATATTGGTATTAACTCTAAAGTTACTCCTTTATCTACATTATTTAATTCACCTTGTTTGTATATTTTTCCTTTATAAAAAATCTCAGTTTTAAGTGAAGAAGGTGCTTGTTCGGGTGCAACTTTTGGTCTTGTACAAGTAAGCGTTGTAAACCCTAAATGATCATAGCCACCACTTGTTCCTCCACTACTTCCCCAATCAGCTCCAATTGTTGCCCGAATCTGTTGAGAAAATGGCATTTCAACACCTTTAATTCCTTCGTAGTGTCCTAATATTCTGTCCCAATATGGCCTAACCTGACCTCGTGAACCAGCATTTGGCTCTGTTTGCTTCCATGAATTATGAACAGCAGTTCTAACATCATGATACCAGTACTCTGTCCAAGGCAAATCATTAACAAAAACATTATAAGCTGCTACATATTCAATACCTGCTGCTAATCTATTGTCCATGTGTGCAAATAGATCATCGCCTTGATTCCATCCGGTTTGTGCTATATCTACTGCCAATCCTAATAACATTGAAGTGTGACCTTGATCGCGTCCTGACTCTTGGGTTTGTCCCAAATATCCAAAAGGCCCTCTCTCATCCTCATGTATAACGGGTATCATATTCCCTAAAAATTCATTTAAGCCATCATTTATTATTGGAGCAGTTTTAGTTTCTTGAAAAGTGCCAATTTTATCATATTTATAGTAAGAAACACCCTCATTATAAATATAAACATCGTCACATAAAATGCCAATACTCATCACGCATAGCGCATTACATAAACCCCAATTTGCCCAATAGTGACCAGGTCGTCCTTGTGACCAGGTATCATGTCTTCTTTTAAGAAAATCCATAGATGAGGGATAGAAAACATGAAGCATAAACTCTTGAAATTTTTTAAAATCATCCTCAATCCATCCATCATAATCGCGCATTAGTTCACCTGCATTGGCAAAAGCATAACCATAAAGTCCACTTGCTAGTGAAAGATTTGTATTACCTCCAACTCCTTTACAAACAGCTGCCCAGGCATTTAAAATTTCAACCGCTTTATTGGCATGTGCCACATCACCACTAATTTTCCAACGTAAAGCATTTTGATATGCCGCAGCAGCACCTCTGGCAGCGTTCATATAATTTTCGTCTCCGGCAATTCCCCTTTTTATTAATTCAATTGGCCAAGTTCCAACATTTGCTTGTGACCATTCATTATTTTTTAAATTTTCCCAACCTTGAAGTACCTCCACATCACCTTCATTAATTTGTGCACGTATCCGAACGAAATCTTCTTCTGTATGTAGGGCTCCGGGATGAATAAAACCTTGCGAAATGATTGAAGAAATAAAAATTAAATTGATTAATAAATAGAAAAAAAGATGTTTCATTTTAAGTAAGCTTTTATTTTTAAAATCCTAAATAAATCTGTTTTTATTACAAATTTTGCGAATTTTAATTTAAGATATTATCCCTTTTTGTTGCAAAACTTATGGCGGTTTGTTGCAGCCCCTTATAAATCTCATATTTATAAGCTGTTTGAATATGTTTTTTATATATAGATTTTAATATTTTATTCAACTGTTACTATTGAAAGAGAGTGTGGTGGGAGTTGTATAGTTCCATTTTCAACTTTGTATTTTATATGTTGAGGAATGACTCTATTTTCTGCTCCAATATCGTTATAATCATCTGGACTATTGCCCTTAAGTATTTTAGCATTTAGAGTTTTACTGACTTTTTTATTCATTCCTTCAAAATCAACACTGAATCCAATAGTGCGCTTGGGATCTTTGTTTACTATTGCATAAATATAACGTTTTCCGCTTTCATCTGAAGTAAGCAAAACATCAAGAACATCTATAGAATCATTATTATGATATAATTTTTCAATAGTCGTCTCTATGGGAACTATATTCTCTTCTAACATATTTGCATACATATATAGGGTATAAAATGTTGTGCGTTTAAGTATTCCTTCAGGATGGACAAATATTGCACCCCTGGTATTTACTACAGGTGAAAAACAAGCAATTTCAACATAGTTGGCATTTCGTAGGCAAGAATTTAAAAAACAAGCTGAAAATAGTGCGTCAGCCATAGTATATGTGGATTGAATGTCATTTTTTCTTCTTGCTTCATGTTCAAATCCTCGTCTAAAATCTCCATGCCAAGGATGATGCCAATTACGTAGGTTCCATTCATCATATGCAATTTTTACTCTATTATCTAATCCAGTTTCTTTTAATATTTGAATTGTTCGTTGTATATCTTTTTCTGGTAATTCTGTTCTCATCATACAATCAATATATGGTGAAATATTATTTATATGAAAAACTGGATCCCAGTATCCATGAATGGAGATATAATCTAATTGATTTCCAGCAGCTTTTAGTAAGGGTATTGTCCAATTTCTGTCTGAAGTAGCTGCAGCAAAAAGTTTTATATCTTTTGTAACACTTCTCATTAGCTTAGCAGATTCTCTTACCAGAGGACCCCATTCTTCAACTGTTCTTGCACCTAGTTCATGACCTCCCCAGTTTTCATTACCAATACTCCAATATTTTACATTGTAAGACTCTGGATTTCCATTTTCAACACGCATTCTACCAAATTTTCCTATTGATAAATTACAATATTCCACCCAATCACTCATCTCCTCAGGTGTACCAGTTCCAGCATTAGTACATATATATGGTTCGGTTCCAACTTTCCTACACCATTTTATAAATTCATCAGTGCCAAAAGTATTGGGATCTTCTACTTGCCATGTTTTATCGTAAACAGGAGTGCGGTTTTTCCCTACTCCATCTATCCAATGATATGTTGATACAAAGCATCCACCAGGCCATCTAATAATTGGCACTTTTAATTCTTTTAGTGCTTTAATCACATCAGTTCTAAATCCATCTTCGTCAGCAAATTTGGATTTTGGGTCATAAATTCCACCATAAATCTGATTATCAAAATGTTCTATAAATTGACCAAAAATCATAGAGTTATACTTTATTATATTCTCCTCCTTAATTATAGAAGCTTTATTGTTTGCATTACTGATTAAAACTATTAATGTTAAGGATAATGTTAAAAGGAGTTTTATATTTTTCATCTTTTTATAATTTAAAGAATTAGAAAAATTAAACTAATAAATATATGTGAGTATGTCAATTAAAAAAATGAAGGAATGAAGGAATGAAGGAATGAAGGAATGAAGGAATGAAAAATGTTGAAGACTATGACACTATCCCTTAAAGTGTTTAAGTATTAATCGGGAGTATCCCATTTCTCTATAAAATATATGTTATTATAATGTCACCCCTTCGGGGTTCTAAATATTTGGAGGTTACATTCTTACTATAATAATACCACCCCTTCGGGGTTATTTCTGTTTGGTAGCCGGTAGTGTCCACTTTAGTGTGTCTATGACATGTTTCTCTATCTTTATTTTATAGTTATTAATTTACAACCACAAAATTATAGAATATTTGAAACATGCATTTTTTACAGACACACTATTATGGACGGTATCAATATGTTTCAAGTTTCGGGTTTCGAGTTTCGGGTTATCAGTCAACAATAAACAATGATCAGTAAACAATTTTTTAAAACGGTTGCTGCCGATCTTTAAACTAAAAAAAGCAACAGCGTTTTTGCTGTTGCTTTTTTTATTTTAAAGATTGGCGGCGACCTACTCTTCCACTGTTACGCAGTACCATCGGCGCT
>CAZODA010000015.1:0-63239 GCA_964578485.1 uncultured Alkalitalea sp.
CTTCATTCCTTCATTCCTTCATTCCTTCATTCCTTCATTCCTTCATTCCTTCATTTCCTAATCTACTAATCATCACATCAACTAATCTACTAATTTGCTACGACTTTAATATCTTTGCGGTCTCTGCGTGAACAATCTTCGCGGTCTTTGCGTAAACCCAAAACTCTAAACGGACGCGACATGTCACGTCCCTACAATTTCTCATTTCCTGAACTCTAAACTCTAAACTCCTCCCGTTTCCCGCTCACGCGGTCACGGGATTTCGCTCCGCTCAAAAACTCTAAACTCTAAACTCTAAACCCATTGTTTACTGTTTACTGTTTACTGATGACTGAAATACGAAAGGTAAAAGGTAAAAGAAGTTAGTTTCTAATTTTTATCTTAATCTTTTGATTATATTCTATCAAAATTAACTATAAATTTGTATGGGATTTGTAGTAACATTTGCATTCTTTTGATTTTATTATCCTGTTTAGTGGAGTAGGGAATGTTTTTCATCTAAAATTTTGTTTAATCATATTTTAAAATTTATGCTACTTGGATTTAAGTTTAAACGGATTTTTGTACAACTTGGGTTAATTTTATTATTTATTCTTGGCTCTTTCACCATGTTAGGATCAGATATTGAAGAGGAGATTCCTGTTCATACAGCAGGAAAACGTTTGGTAAAAGGAACTTGGTCCATAGGAGGAACTTTTTCCGGTAAGTCAAAGGATTTTTCTCATCTTGACTTTCTTTTTGCCGATATAAATAAATATTATCAAGAAGCATATACAGTGCGTTTTGAAGGAGATTATTTCTTTAAAGAGAATCTTAGTAGCGGCATGGGCTTATATTATGGTGCTGAGGACTATTCTCTTTCGGTGAATATTTTTGATAATTTAATGAGTCGCTATTTAAAATCTGTAGGCAACAAATATGGAGCTTTGGCTTTTTTAAAGAATCATATTCCTGTTTCGGCTAATTATATATTTTTTATTACCAATCAGACTGAAATTTACTACGATTATGAGAGTGCTAATTCTGAAACTTATGTAGGCTCTGTTTTAGAACGAAAAAATAGTGTGAAAAACAGTTTTGGGCTTGGTATTCGGCCCGGTATTTTAATATTTTTCACTGAAGGATTTTCCTTTGATATCAATATGGGTATTCTTGGCTTTTCACATTCTGTTCAGAAAAATAAATATCAGTATCCCCCAAATAATCCTCCGGCTAAAGATATGGAAAAGGAAGATTCAAAAAATCGATCTACGGATATAAATTTGAAATTCGATTTGTTAAAGGTTGGCTTTGGTTTTTCATATTATTTTTAAACTTTTTATGAAATGAGAAAATCTTTTTTTGGAATTCTTATATTTTTTAGTGTGCTTCTTTTTGCCTGCAGTCTTGATCCATTAGTATCATCAGAAAATGAATTAAAGGAATTTGCCTTAGAAGGACAAGTTGGAAATGCAAAAATAAATGACAACGAAATAATAGTGAACCTTTCAGGACAAGCTTATCTTTCTGATTTAAGCAGCTTAGCAGCCACAAAAATTGTTGTTTCTGATTATGCCACAGTATCGCCGAAAGTGGGTGAAAAACAAGATTTTACAAAGCCGGTAGAATATATTGTAACTGCCGAAGATGGAACCATCAATATTTATACTGTTATTGTTCTTAGCCATGATTTTGATCCAAAGCAAATTCCAAATAGCAGCTTTGATGCTTGGCATACCGGCCATCATGGTTCTTTTACTTATCCTGAAATTGGTGCAAATTCCTACGATTTAACCTGGGGAACTGGAAATAAAGGAGCAGGTTTTATTATTAATATCGATTCAAAAATTAATTTTCCTTCCGTGCAAGAAATCATTGTTGAGGAAGATAGATTGGTAGCAAAATTAGAAACTCAGAATTTGGGTTCCTTGGCCGCAGGTACCCTTGGAGGTGGAAAAGGTGTTGCTGCCGGAAGTATTTTTACAGGAACCTTTGTTATGGCTAATTTGGTTAATGCACATCCTATTCTTGGTTTTCCTTTTACAGAACAACCTTCATCTTTTCGTATTGAATATAAATATTTCCCTGCAGCTCAAATGTATAACGGCAAATTGGAAAAACTTAAGGGCTCTGATGCCTTAGATATGTATGTGGTTTTGGAGCGTAGAGAAGGTAAAACTATCAAAAGATTGGGCCTTGGCTGGTATCGTAGCTTTGAAATACAAGAAGAGTGGAAAACTATTGAAGTTGAGATTAAATATGCTAAAGGAGTTGCTCCTGATGGCGTGGAAGATTATCAAAGAAAAGTGATGAAATATGGTATAGACGGTGATATTAAGATAACTGATCCATCACTCTTAGCAGAAGCGACTTGGGGAGATATTACCATTGAAAAACCAACTCATATTATAGCAGTATTTACCTCAAGTTATATGGGTGACTATTTTATTGGAGCTCCCGGAAGCACCTTGTATATAGATAATTTTGAGCTGCTGTACAAACAGTCATCAGTAAACAATAATCAGTAGTGAGTTTTGGGTTTTTGAGCGGAGCGAAATCCCGTGACCGCGTGAGCGGGAAACGGGAGGAGTTTTGTGTTCACGCAAAGACCGCGAAGAGGGTTCACGCAAAGGACGCAAAAATCAATTACGAATTACGCGGTCGTTGAGTGAAAGCGAAATCCCCTTCAAAAGAGGAACAGTTGGTGAGTTATAATTGATAAATCTATTGTTATTATCCAAAATCTAAAATTACTATATCTCTACTCCACTATAAATTTTATTTGATATTCCGGAATTATCTTTATGTCATTGACCTTGCATATAGTATTTTTTTCAAAAGCCGGAAGTTTATCTTTATCAAAGTCAATTAAATAAGATGCATCCCGGTACATAGGGCGAAAATAGAAATACATTCCTTTATTATCTATTTCATCAGCATATTGTTTTAGTCCAATTTGCCATGAATTACCATAGTACAGATGATCATTAATCATTTTACCATCAATAAAAGCTACAGCATTATCGCCCACATAATTAATATCAAGAATGATATCGCTTATGTTTTCTGAGAACTGATTCTTTTTCATGTCAAAGGTAAAGCGCTGCGAACTTACTTTGTTAATATTATGGTCAATAGCTGCTACCGGGATGTTCACATTGTATTCATTAAAGAGCTTTTGCTTAACGACTGTGTATTTAGTTCCGTCGAAAAGGGGACTTACTTCTTTCGGGAGAATAAATTTAAAGCTATTAGCCTGTGATTGTAGTTTAATATTTTTACCATCTTTTATTAATGCTGCTTCAGTTATGCAAAAACCGTTTTCCCACTGATAAAAATTGAGTGCTTGTTCACGTGTCAGTGTTGTTATAATAATATCTTTACCATCATGATCCTTTATTGTGAAAGAACTTTTTAGTCCGGGAGTTACTTTCTTAATTTTTTGTTTATCAAATAAATATTCGGGTGAGATCCCGTCATGAGCGTAGAAAATATAATGTTGTTTTCCATTGCTTTGGGTGATAGCAAGAGGTTGAACTGTTGCATATTTCAACAAAAGGCTGCCTATTTCCATATTAAAGGGTAAAATGGCACTTACTCCCTTTTTTAATGTAAATGGTGGAATTGTTATAATTTCATCACTCAGCTGAATGGATAAATTACTCACTTCTTGATCTATACGTTCGTCATGATCCTGAAAATTATTGATAAATAAAAATCCTGATTTTCCGTCGGAACGAACTGCATACCGCAGAGTCTCTTTATTGTCGGGTGTAATTCCTTCATTAGTTTCAGGAAGTACTACGCCCATAGTTGCTAAGCTGTTTCCAAAATTTTCACAAAAAAGATGGATTATTTTTAAATATTTATATGAATCTTTTATTTTGCCATACTCACCAATAGGAGCTTGAAAATCATAAGAAATTTTTGGTACTCCCATGGCTTCATCGCTCATAAATCCTCCATCCTTTTTGCGTGGAGTTAGGCCGCCGTGATACATATAATAACCTATTCCGTTTGCTCCCGATCCAAGAGTCCTCAACATTAAAGCTTCAGATGCTTCAGCTACCACGCGAGGGCGACGTGAATAGGTGATTTGAATTCCTACCCCCATCTCAGCACAGAATGAAGGGTATTTTGAGCCATCATAACGTACCGGTGAATAATCTGGATTTCTTTGAATATCCTTAAATAGGAAAAAGGGCGATTTATGAGGATTAGCCCAAAAAGGGTAGGGGTAGGCTGCTGTAACCGGAATAGCTTCATTCTCTAATACTGCAGCAAGTCCCCATCCTGTTACAGTGTATAGAGGAACAATAATTCCTTCCTTTATTGCTATTTCCTTTAATTTGACAAGATGTGCTGTTCCTAAATCGGCATATACCGATCTTCTGTCTTGAACACTCACTCCAATTCTATCATATTCAGCATCGTAGTTGGCAACAGTTGATTCTTTTGGCTGTCCGGGATAGGAAAAAGCCCATGGAGCAGAAGAATGTTGTAATTCGTTTTCTAATTGTATTCCAATAATGGGACCACCATCTTTATAATATAAGTCCTTAAGTTGTTGGGCAATATTGTGATAAAGGCGTTCTACATAAAACAAATATCCTTCATCATTTGATCGTACTTCAAATGGACGCCCATAAAGCCAATCGGGTAAACCGCCATTGCGTATTTCACCATGACAGAAAGGCCCAATACGAACCATTGCAAAAATATCGTGCTTTTTACATAGTTCTATAAATTTTCGTAAATTTTTATTAGCACTCCAATCAAAAATCCCCTCTTCATTTTCATGTATATTCCAAAAGACATAAGAAGCAATAACGTTGATGCCGCCCGACTTCATTTTCAAAATCTGTTCTTCCCAATACTGTTCCGGGAATCTACTATAATGGAACTCTCCCATAATGGGTATATATGGAACTCCATCTATGTTCATATAAAAACTATTGAAATCAATTTTTATTCCTTCAGGATTTTCTCCACCTAAATTTAAATGCCCATATAATAGCTCATTCGTTTCCTTAGGAATTATAATTTGATAATCGTCTTGGGAATGGAGATAAGAGCAGAAAAAAATGCTTATAATAGCTAAATAGAGTTTTTTCATGGTTTATATTTTATCAAGGGTGTGATAACACGATTATAAAAAATCAACATAATCTTTTATAAGTTGTTATGTCGGTATTATTGGAAATTAAATGTTTAACATAAAAGCGTGATGCTAAGCATAAACAAAAATACAGAAATTTAATGTTTATTAAATATTTTACTGATTATTGTTTTACTTTTAGAATGGGAAGTTAACTCTTTTGGTGTTCTATGTATGGATTGTGTTTTCAAAAATACTATTATAAAAAATGAATTACGATTGTAATATATTTGTATAATTGTTTATTAATAACTCCTTATTTTTAAAAATATGAAAATAAAGATTATAAGTTTATCTTTTATTTTGTTGTTGTCATCATTTTTTGTTGTTGATAAATCACAATCTATAACCATTTATATGATAGGTGACTCAACTATGGCTGACAAAGCTATTGAAAAAGAAAATCAAGAACGCGGGTGGGGGCAAATGCTCCCGGAATTTCTTACTGACGATATTGTAGTTGAAAACCACGCAAGGAACGGGCGTAGCACCCTCAGTTTCATCAATGAGGGACGTTGGGATAAAGTGTTGTCGCTGCTTAAAAAAGGGGACTATGTTTTTATTCAGTTTGGACATAATGATGAGAAAACTGATGAAGATCGGCATACCATACCCGGAGGATCCTTCGATGAAAACTTGCGCCGTTTTGTTAGAGAAACTCAGGCTAAAGGTGCATATCCGGTTTTATTTAATTCTATTGCACGTCGTAATTTCCCCCCTTCAGGTCAAAAAGAACATAAATCTATATACGAGTCTGAAGGGACAAGCTTAGTGGATACTCATGGTGAGTATGCTGTTGCGCCAAAAAAAGTTGCAAAAGAAATGAATATTCCTTTTGTGGATATGACAGGCCTTACGCATGAACTTATTGAAAGTATGGGAGTTGAGGAATCAAAAAAACTTTTTATGTGGATTCCGGCAGGTGTATATGAGGCGCACCCAAATGGTAAGATAGATAATACCCATCTAAATATTTACGGGGGAAGAGTAATTGCTGAAATTGCTATCCGTGAAGTGGTAAAACTAATCCCTGAATTAGCTCCGTATGTTACTGATTAAGCAATAAATTACGTAGGGGCAGGACATGCCCTGCCCCTACATTTAAATGAATAATAAATGAGTTTTTTTAATTGTTTAATGAAAAGAAGGATGGTACTAAGCTCATTTATTACCTTAGTCTCCAACAATTTTCACTTCATCTTTCATTAAATCTTGTGGTGAATCATCTGTAAACATATTTACAGGAGGTGTGGATTTGGTAAATAGCTCTTCAACTTTATCTATTGTTACTTGATGTTCAGGATTAAAATTGTCTGAGTTCATATAGTCAAGAATAGCTTTACGCATTTGACGGGCCACAACTCTTTCATCTAAATTTGATGAGATATCCATTGTTGATATGATTAGTTTCCCATTGAGGACTTTAGTTTCTATTAATGAACTGATTTTTCTGCTTAAAAACCATGTGTCGATGTTCTGCACTAAAGGTTCAAACTTTTTATCAAAGTTATCAAGCAGCATAACTTGCGAACGATTTAATAATTCCCACCATTGCAGATTGCTATGATACTCAGTGGGGAAGTTTTTAAATAGAGGATGTTTTTCATTTACAAGAATTCCTGTTGTGTGGGGAGGTCTCATTTGAAACCATGAAGTATTCCAGAATACCGGAGTTAATCTTTGAATGATTCCATCACCATAGGTGATATTCCCGGCTGCAGTGATTAATACTTTTCCACCTTTTTCTAACTTATTTACAGCCTCTTTGTCCAGTCTATTGCTTATATATACATCACCTCGATTAATTTTCACTTTTTCCGGATAGACCCATATATCCCAATCATTTATTATGTCAGAACCTTCAATCTGAACTTCTAATTTTAATTTGGAGGCATGTTCTATCTCATTTAGATTGTAGCTGATTTTTCCTAATGTAAAACAATTTCCAACTGGAATATCTTTTTGACTAACAAGGCCACTATCAAGAGTTTTACCGTCTGCGGTTTTTATTCTATATACTGTTTTGGCATTTTTTAGTCTGTCTTTATGAAAATGAGCCACCTCTATTTCAGCCTTAAGAGTTTCAGAGTTTTTATATGTAAACTTAGGCAGTTTAGCCAGTAATACTGTATGATTATTATAGCGTTTTATCTCGTCTGCATTTACATACTCTTTTTCATCAAAGAATACATCTAACAATCCGATTATAGCTGATCCCTGACCGGGAAAGTCACTAATTCCCAACATCTGGTATCCAGCATAGTCGGGGGTGCGTAAGTGCTTTTCTGTTTCGTGTTTATAGCATAGTGCCTGAAGTTTTCCCGATGCCATCATAAAATCATGAGCTTTATGCCCCATGCCATTGTTTGTTAAGATATCTTGGAATATTTCATAATTCCCGGCTCGGTTTACTCCGGTATGTTTTTCAATCTCTTTGAAGTTTGGGAAGACACACCACTGTCCATTTTCATGGGAAACATACGGTTGCTGCACAGTATCAATTCGTGAACGATAGTCAGAAAGTGACTCAGGTTGTTTGTTATCCCAATCAAGACCACGAGCACCCGCTTTTACATGATATTGATTTCGTGGCTGCCAACGCCAGCTATTACCCACAGAGGCACCTGTATAAACTCTACGCGGATCAGTATTTTCCCAATATTCCACAAAGTCTGTAACCCATGGAACCCAGTTTCCTGCTGGTTCATTTCCTGCTGCAAGCATGCAGAATGAAGCGTAATTGCCAAACTCTTTTGTGAGCCTTTGAGTTTCCTCCATTAAATACTTATCTATGGGTTCACCATTGCCCAATCTCGGACCATGATTAGGCCAGCTTGGACCCTCAGGTTGAAGATAAAATCCAATACGGTCGGCAGCTTTAAAAGCGGCCTCTGGTGGAGACCAAGAGTGATAACGCACATGGTTTAATCCATTATTTTTCATAGTCCTAAAAATCCTCATCCAAGATTCCAAATCTGTAGGTGGGTATCCGGTGTGTGGATATGCAGCACAATCGTTAGTACCTCTTAAATGAATTTTTGTACCATTAACATAAAACCATTTATCCTTAATGGTAAATTCACGCATTCCAAATTCTACTTCTTTGATATCTTTCCCTTTTTTAGAGCTGAGCTCTGCAGTTAATCGATAAAGTGCAGGATCAAATTCATCCCAGCTTAACATTCCGTCACCAAAGTCAAGTTCCATAGCACAATAAAGAACACCATCTTTTATGGTAAATTTTTCTGAGACAGCTTGAAGTTTATGTGTTTTATGGAAGTTAAAACTTTCAACATTGAGATTTATCTTCAATTTTGATGGTTTAGAGCTATTTGAAATCACCTTCATTTCAACCATTGCACTTTTATTCTCTAAGTCAGGATATATTTGAATATCTTCCCAATATATTGTAGGGGTCCTTGTCAGTTTAATCTCTCCGGCTATACCATTCCAATTCCCTTGTGTATGGTCTGTAATGCTGTGTGAGTCTATTCCTACATTAATCTCTTTTATTCGATTATCAACTCTTAATGAGATAGTATTTGTTCCAATTTTCGCATATTCAGTTATGTCATACAGGTGAGGGACACTTAAACTGTTTTGCATACCAACTTTATGGTTATTAATCCATAAAGTAGTTTCAATATGTGGCCTTTCTAAATGTAATAATATACGCTCGCCTCTCCATTTTTTAGAAATATCTACGGTTCTTTGATACCAAGCAACTCCAACATAATAGCGAAGAGGTGTCAAGAAAAATGGCACTTTAAAGTTTTCTTCTAATCTATATCGAGCCATAGCCGGATTAAAGAAGAATGAACTGTCGTACAAACTCGCTGTCCATTGAGTATCTACATTTGGTAAATCACCCTTTAATCTTTCAGGCATAGAGCCCGGAAGTTTAATGTTATCTGATAAATTCCTTTCATACCATTTATCTTTTTCACCAATATCATTGAGGTCTATTTCAAACTGCCACATACCTGATAAATCTATTTCCTTCTGACCAAAAGCAAAAGACAAGGATGATATAAACAGTATTACAAATAATGAATATTTCATTTTAATTAAGTTTTTCATTGATATGCTTTAAAATTAAGAAGCTGTCAATGTGATTAATATCTAAGTCTGTAACTTTTGTAAGAAATTCTTTTGCAAGTTTGATTTCTCCAAGCACTAAACAACCTAAGCCAATTACATAATAGCAGTGAACTTTATTACGGATATTTAAGTCATCATCCCAAATTACTAAATCCGGTATAAATCCGGCAAAATAATCAATTGAAAATACAACGTTCATGCTCATATTTGCAATTCTCCAATATGATGATTAAAGAAATAGCCTTTAAATTAGGATATTATGATCTGTTTCACTTTTCAAAAGCATTTAAAAAAGAAATGGGAATGACTCCAAAATCTTACCGCAAAAAATATCGAGATGCAGGAATGAAAAAAGAGCTTAAAATAAGGAGTAAGTATTTTTGAACTTTACTTTTATTTTAAATTATGTTAAAAAAATGTTTATTTTTGTAAAACAAGTTTATCTTAAAGTGCATTCTATAATGCCTTATCTGATATCAAGAGAATAAAAATGAGGAATAGAGATATTCACGATATGTTATCGACTTATAAGAGTTATTATGATGATAACATTTCAAAATTGATCATATTTGCCACGCGTTTTGTTCCTGATGATATTGCTGAAGATATCACGCAGGATCTCTTCCTTGATATTTGGAATAAGTATTGTTTAACTAATGAGCTCCCAACAAAATCTTATCTGTTTACATCAATAAAAAATAAATGTCTAAATATTCTTACAAGAGAAAAGGTTAGAAGAAATTATATCGAATCAATCGAATTGGATATTAAGCTTCTTGGAATTAACTATTACAACTCACAGGAAAAGCTTTTGATCGATGAAGAAAATATCCGGTATATTCATGAGGAGGTAGATAAATTACCAAATAAATGTCGTAAAATATTTAAAATGTCCTACTTTGAGGAAATGAAAAGTAGAGAAATCGCAAAAAAATTAAATATTTCTATTCGAACCGTAGAGCATCAATTGTATTTGGGATTGAAGACTTTACGTAAACGAATCCTAAGAAATGAAAAATAAAGTTATTTTTATTTAATTTTTCTTTAAGTAAATTCAGATGTCATCTTGTCTTATTATAAAGGGTAATCAAAATAAGACAAAAAATGCAAATTCCGGAAGATATAATCATACGGTCAATTCAAAAGTGTGCCACACAAGATGATTTAAATATTTTAAAAGAGTGGTTAAATGAAGATGAAAAAAATGTGAAATTTTATTTTCAACTTGATGAGATATGGAATTCCGGTAAAGATTTAACTGAAGAGATAATCCATAAAGGCTGGAAGATGCTTTCAGACCAGATTGCCTTACAATCTCGAAAACCCCCTTCAATAATTATTTCAACTAAAAAACAAAAAACTCTATGGTTGCGATATGTTGCAGCTGTTTTTATTGGTGTTGTTATTGCCTCTGCATTGTGGTTGACCTTTTCTATAAAAAACACTTCAGAACATATCATCGTTCAAAATACGGTTTATAATAAGACCGGTATTCAATCTATTGTTCTGTCCGATAATTCAGTAGTATGGCTGAATGAGAACTCTAAACTTACTTATCCGGAAAGTTTTGTTCAAAATGAACGAATTATAGGATTTAAAGGAAGAGCATATTTTGAAGTGTATAAGAATGATGAAAAACCTTTTATAGTGCAAATAGATAAAGCCGAAATTGAGATATGCGGTACTGAGTTTTTTGTTGATTCTTCTTCAGATATAGAATCAATTATTACTCTTATTTCAGGGAAAGTTAACCTGAATCAAAAATTTTTAAATGAGAAAACACTTTCTACACCTCTAATAGCCGGTGAACAGGCAACTATTAATTATATAAATAATACGGTGGAAATAGAAACAGTTGATACCGATTATTTTGTAGCATGGAAAGATGGTACTTATAGTTTTACTGATGAGTCATTAGAAAAGATAGCTGCAATGTTGGCGCAGCATTATGATTTGACAATTATTGTAGATAACTCCTTAAAGAACAATCGGTTTACAGGAAGAGTAATTCCTCAAGAAGATATAGAAAGTGTGTTGAAGTCAATTGCAAAAAGTTATCCTGTAAAATACCGTATCAATGGTTCGCAAGTTTGTATTGAAGAGATAAAAAGACAATAAGTTTAATTATGTAAAATGTTATTGCCTATGGAAAAATAATAAATTATAAGCCATCCAAAGCCACATTTATAAGAGTAAGATGAAGCATAATTATCATCCCAACTCAATTAGTTTTTATTTTATTAATACTGCTAATAACCTCAGTTATTTGGTTAGAAGCATCAAATTAAAAACATGTAAACATATGAAAAACTGGAGATATGGAATTTGTATTCCAAAAACTTTATTGTTTCTTATAAAAACAACATTCTTATTATTTGTCGTTGGTGTTTTTAATTCACAAGCGATTAATTCATACGCACTAAACACCCAATTGACAGTTTTAGAGAATGAAATAGAATTAGCAGATTTATTTGAAAAAATTGAAAATGAATCTGATTTTTATTTCTTTTATAGTAATGATCAGATTGATCGTCACCAGAAGGTTACTGTAAATCTTGATAACAAAACAATTTTTGAAATTCTTGACAATGTATTAGCAGATACGAATATTGCTTATCATGTAAATAACAGAGTTATCAATTTAAGTATTTCCGAAAATGAAGAATTGGATCAGCAAACTTCTATGAAAACTGTTAAGGGAACAGTTACTGACAACTTAGGCGATCCGATTATAGGAGCTTATATAATTGAAAAAGGTACATCTAATGGTACGATTACCGATAAGAGTGGTAATTATTCTATTATTGTTTCACCAAATTCAATTTTGACTTTCAGCTATATAAGTTTTTTAACAGATGAAGTTCAGGTTAATGATCGTTCTGTTATAGATATATCTTTAACTCCTGATATTGCTGAGCTTACCGAAGTTGTTGTTGTTGGATATGGTGTTCAAAAAAAGAAACTTATCACAGGAGCAACAGTTCAGGTAAAAGGTGATAGGGTAGAAAGATTAAATACAACAAGTGTTTTAGAAGCATTACAAAGTCAAACAGCAGGAGTATATATAATGCAAAGCTCTGGTCAAGTTGGAGAAAATTATAAAATTAATATCAGAGGTTTAGGTACAACCGGTAACAATGAACCTCTTTATGTTGTTGACGGAGTAGCCGGTGGTTCTTTAAACTCTTTAAATCCAAGTGATATTGAATCTATCGATATATTAAAAGATGCTGCTTCTGCTGCAATTTATGGTGCTCGGGCTTCAAATGGTGTTATTTTAATTACTACAAAACAAGGACAAGCGGGTGATTTTAGAATCTCGTATGATACATATTATGGTGTTCAAAATGCTATAACAAATGGTGTTACTCCACTTAATGCAAAGCAATATATGGAGATTATTAATAAAGCACTATTGACACAAGATGGAACTGGTGCTTTAAATTATGATTGGACGGTAGAACTTCCTGAGAGAATGTTAAATTCAATTAATAATGGAACATGGAAAGGGACGAATTGGTTAGAAGAAGGTCAGAAAAAGAATGCTCCATTAGCGAGTCATGCTATAAATTTAATTGGGGGAACTGATTTGTCAAAATTCTCTATGGGTTTTTCTTATTTAACACAAGATGGAACAATTGGATATCCTGCTACACCACATTATGACAGATATACACTAAGAATTAATTCCCAACATGCAATTTATAAACATAAAGATCGGGATTTAATACGATTTGGAGAGAATATTGTATTATCAAAATATAATAAATCTGGTGTTAGTATTGGTAGTATGTATAGTAACAATGTAAGGAATCTGTTAAAAACTACTCCATTACTTCCTTTGTATAATGATGGTGGAGATTATTATATCTATCAAGATATGCTTAATGATGAATGGAAGTTTGATCAAGGAGTAGTAAATCCAATAGCTCAATTAGATTATACCAGAGGAAGTCGAGAATCAACAACTAATAGATTGCATTCCAATTTCTATTTAGAGATTTTGCCTATTGATAATTTAATTATAAAAACAAGTGCGGGATATAAATATTATCAGAGTTCAAATAGATCTTATGTTCCGTCTTATCAATTATCGTCAAAGACTATTAATGATACAGATGATATAACTCAAGGACAATCATGGAATACGTCATGGAGCTGGGAAAATACTGTTAACTTCAATTTTGATACAGATAATAGTAATATTGATTTTTTAGTTGGACAGTCAATTGAAAAATGGGGATATGGACAAAGAGTTTCAGTAAAAAACTCAAACTCATTATTCCCGGGTTCATTTGACCATGCTTATATTGATAATTCACAAGGATTAGATAATACAAATACTTCAATTTCAGGTTCGCCTGTTACAAATGGTGCATTATCTTCTTTCTTTGGACGAATAAATTATAACTATCAAGAAAAATATCTTGCAAGTGTTGTATCAAGATATGATGGCTCATCGAACTTTGCACGTGGAAACAGATGGGGGTTTTTCCCTTCAATATCGGCAGGATGGGTTCTCTCTGAAGAAGAATTTATGGAAAATATTTTAAATAAAAACTTCTTCAAATTGAGAGGTAGTTGGGGACAAAATGGAAATTGTGAAATTGCCAACTTTCAATACTTAGCAACAATTGCCTTTGACACTAATGCTTATTATTTTCATGATAAAAATAATCCAACATCCGGTGCTTTTCCAGACATATTAGCAAATAAAGATGTTACTTGGGAAACTTCCGAACAACTAAACTTAGGTTTTGATGCCAGATTTTTAAAATCGAAACTTGGTATCAATTTTGATTGGTATGTGAAGAAAACAAAAGACTGGTTAGTTGTTGCTCCAATCTTAGCAACTTATGGTACAGGAGCACCATATATTAACGGTGGAGATGTTGAAAATAGAGGTAGTGAACTTGTTTTAACATGGGATGATAACATAAATAAAGATTTACGTTATAATGTTATATTTAATTTTGCAAACAATAAAAACAAAGTTCTTAGATTAGCTAATGAAGAAGGAATTATTCATGGGCCTGATGCTGTTATTGCTGAGAATACAACAGAATCTTTTAGAGTAGAGGTAGGATATCCAATGGGATATTTCTGGGGATATAAAACACTTGGTGTTTTTCAAAATCAAGCCGAAATAGATAAGTTTTTAGCAGATGGTGGCGTTACAAAACAGAAAAATCCTGTTCCCGGTGATTTAATTTTTCAAAATACTAATGGGGATGATGTTATTGATGAAGATGATAAAACTAAGATGGGTAATCCACATCCAAAATTTACAGGAGGATTAAACCTTAATGTTAATTGGAAAGCTCTTGACCTCTCAATAGCTGCCTATGGTGCTTTTGGACATCAAATTCTTAAATCTTATCGCTCATTTTCAGATACACCTAACGATAACTATACAACTGATGTTTATACTAAATATTGGACAGGCGAAGGAAGCACAAACAGATATCCTGCTTTTGCTTATGGGAAAAATGATAACTTTATTGATATATCTGATATTTATGTTGAAAATGGAGATTATGTAAAAATTTCCAATATAACCTTAGGCTTTGATGTAACTAAAGTAACCAACATACTTCCTTTTTCTCAATTTAGAATATACATAACAGGCCAAAACTTATTTACCATAACAAATTATTCAGGTATGGATCCTGAAGTAGGTTATGGTGCAGGTTATAATTGGGCATCAGGGATTGATTGTGGCTATTACCCAAGTTCAAAAACTATTATGGGTGGAATTAATTTAAAATTCTAACTAATAAAAATGTTTAGCATGAAAAAAAGTATTTTATATATAATTTCGTTACTATTAATATTTTTAATAGGATGTGATGATTTTCTTGATACAGAAAGTTATACTAAAAAGAATACTTCAAACTTCCCAACAACTCAAGAAGATGCGAATCAAATGATTACGGGAATTTATTCATCAATGAATGAGTTGATTAAAACACCTGAACGACATCCGTTTTTTATATATGAAATGGCAGGTGATGATAGATTTGGAGGTGGAAGTACAAGTAATTCAGGTGCTCAATCTTTTGATAGATTACTTAACCCAAAAATAAGTTTTCTTGAAGAATTGTGGAAGGTTAGATATTCAGGAATATTCCGTGCCAATAGCTTCTTTGAAAGTATTGACAAAGTTACAGAATGGGATAGTGAATCAAAGAGAAATGAACTAATAGCTGAGGCTCATTTTATGAGAGCTTTCTTTTATTTTGATCTGGTTCAAATATTTGGAGAGGTACCATTAATTATTACAACTGAAATGCAAAATTCTCCAAAATCTAAAAGCGAAGAAATATATAAGCAAATTGCTTATGATTTAAATGAAGCAATTTCATTATTTCCTTCAACCCCATACCCTGATTATCCAAGCGGACATGCATCAAAATGGGCAGCTCAGGCTTTAATGGCAAGGGTTTATTTATTTTATACAGGCTTTTATAATAAATCCGATTTGATGACAGTTGATGGTAAGACTATTTCAAAACAAAATGTAATTAATTGGTTGAAAGATTGTATTGACAATAGTGGACATGAATTAGTCAGCGACCAAAGAAATATCTGGCAATATTCAAATCCTTATACGGCGAAAGACTATCAATATGCAAAAGATAATAATTTGGAATGGGAAGGTGATGGATGTAAAGAAACTCTTTTTGCATTAAAGTTTTCTAATACCGGTCATAATGGATATTTTAATAGAATTCCTGAATATTTTGGAATGAGAGCCACAAGTGTCGCTTGTTTCCCATTCACACCACAAGGATATTCAAATGGACCGGTAAATCAAAAATTATGGGACGACTGGGAGGCTGATCCTGATTATAAAAATGATTATAGATTAAGAGGTTCTATTTGTAAAGAATCAGAAGAAATTCCGGAATATGCCGGTGATAAAACGAAGGAAGTAGAAAAATGTGGGTTGTGGGCGAAAAAAACTCTTAGTGTAGGTGCTTATGATAGTGATGGGAGCCTAATACAATCAGTTGCTTATTTTTATGGTGGTAAAAATCATCGTCAACATGGGCATACATCAGATTTAATCCTTATAAGATTGGCTGATGTTTACTTGATGCATTCCGAGTTAACTGAAACAAACACTTATTTAAATAAAGTAAGAGAAAGGGCTAATTTGCCTGCTTTTGGGGCCTATACTTTGGATAACTTAAAGAAAGAAAGAAGATATGAATTATGTTTCGAAGCGTTGAGATGGAATGACCTTAGAAGGTGGGGGGATGTGAATAAAATTGTTGAGAACCAGGAAGGTGTTACAATTTTCAACAGAGGTGTAGAAGGAACATACACTTTCGGTAGATTTGATTTTATGACAAGATATGAGCAAACAGGAGGAGGCTTCTGGAAAATTCCTGAAGCTCAAGTAACTTTGTCGGAAGGCGTACTTGAACAAAATAAAGGCTGGGAAGAAGAATATAACTTCATAAGTCTTCCATATTATGCCAACTAACTAACAATTAAAAGCTCAAGGGTGCAAACCCTTGAGCTTTTTTTAAATTGTTTTCTATAGCATCATCATTTTTTCAATTCAAGGCATCCCATTATAAAGGGTCCTGTTGCTTTTGAGTCGTTATCACGAATCTTTTCGCTTATATAATATTCAAAACTTCCGTCTCTATATGGGTTTCCACCTAATCCTCCAACGGAGCAACATTGCGTCAGGCTGAGAGTGCCATCTTCATTTTCTATTATTAATTCTTTCATTAAACCTTCGTATGCTTTTTCTGCTACTTGGCGGTATTTTTTTGCTATATATCCTTTATTAACTGCCTTGGCCAATGAATACATAAACATTGAAGAGACTGATGCTTCCAAATAATTGCCCACTTTATCACCTTTATCCAACACCTGATACCACAGTCCCGTTTCATCTTGATATACAGGCAGGGTATCGGCCAATCCCTGTATCAAATCTATTAGTTCTTGTCGTTCCGGGTGATCTTCGGGAATAAAATCTAATACATCTACTAAGGCCATAAACCACCATCCCATACTTCTTCCCCAGAAATTTGGCGATTGCCCTGTTTCTTTATTTGCCCATTGTTGTTTTTTACTTTCATCCCAGGCATGGTAGTATAATCCGGTTTTTTTGTCATAGCAATGCTTGGCGCATATCTTAAATTGATTAATTACATCTTCTATCAGTTCAGGCTGATTGAATGTTATGGCATATTCAGCCAAAAACGGAGAGCCCATATATAATCCATCTAGCCAAAGCTGATGAGGGTAGATCAGCTTATGCCAAAAAGCACCTTCCAAGGTGCGAGGGTGGAGTTTCATTTGATTGACCAATCGGTCCATCGCTAATTTGTATTTTTCATTTTCTGTTTCACGATATACGTCAAACAGCACCTTCCCTGAGTTTATATAATCGATATTATAGGTTTCTACTTGATAAAGATGAATTTCACCCTTATCGTTAATAATTGTATCTGCCCATTGAACAACATAATCGAGATATTTTCGGTCCTTGGTTTCTTTCCATATTTTTAACATAGCCAAACATCCCAGGCCTTGTGCATATCCAAAAAATAAACGCTTCCCATGGTCTAACTGCCACGCTTCAGGAGCACGCTTCATTTCTGAGTTGGCAAATCGTATTGCTGTTTCCTGTGCTTTAGTGGCTTGGGAAAAACACAATATTGCCAAAATAACTACGATAATGATTTCTTTTTTCATAGTGCTTGTATTATAAATTCTTAGGGCATAGGTAGCAAATCTTCCCAAACAACATTCCAATTTCCGTCCTTCGGAAAACCCGGGTTTGGTGTTTTATTTCCATCCCATCCGGCACACATCATTGCCACTGTTGTAAGCAATCCACCATTGCCGGGGAGATAAACCCGGAGACGAGCATCTTGGTAGTTGTGCCCGTTGATCAGATAGGTATTTGTTCGTTTGTTCATCAGCAGCGCAGCTACAGCTTTTTCTGGATCTCCAAGTCGCGCTGCACTCATCGCTGTCATAGGATAATCCCATCCCCAGGTTTGGTCCCAATTCCAGTTTTCCACAATCCAATTTAAAGTATTTTGCATATATTTCGCTTGTACTAACCTGCATTGAGGCAATATGCCCAGTGCACCCAATACAGCCGGATGATCAGAAGTGAAACGAATATCTTTATATGTTTCTATTGCATCTTCCGATGCCAGATATAATCCATCAAGCTGTGCTAAGGGAGAGAGTTTGTCAATTATTTCATCCCACTGTGGGTTACGCTCTTGTGCTGTTCGTTCACGCCATGTTTGGGCCAGCGATAAGCCGTAATGCCAATATGATAATTCAAAAGGCGGATTTATGGTTTCCGACGCGCGTAATGTCTCTTGTGCAGGAATAATACCTTTTAATACATAGCGATCTTTTGCTTCGTCGTAGTCTGCAAAAGAAGCCATAAACTTTGCCGTTTCTTCCACTAAGAAGCCATATTTTTCCAATATTTCTTTGCTGGGCTTGCTACGATAGATTAATTCTGCAAAATAGATAAAGTGGGGTTGTTGCCAAATCAAGAAGGAGCCCACACTCGAGGGTGCTTCAATTCCTGATGGATCTGTCATTTTCATCCAACGTATTCCTTCAAATCCTTGTCTTTCAGCAATTGATTTTGCTACAGGATAAGCTGAAGCATACCAATCCATACTTTTTTCCAGCAACTCAGGTCTATTCCACAAAGCAAAATGAACAGCATGCCACCAGTGCATTTCCAAGTGGAATTTTCCATACCAACTGTTATAAGTCAAGCCTGTTTCTTGTGGAGGATACATTCCTGCCGATTGGATAGCCATTAGGTATTGAGAAAGAATAACTCTGCGTTCAAGTTCTGCGGCTCGTATATCTGTGCATTTCGAAAAATCGATTGCTCCACCACTTTGCCAGAATGATTGCCAATAGGTTGATGAGGATTCAAAAACCTGTTGAGAGTTTTGACCTGATCCAAGCGGCTCTTTATCCAAAAATTCACAACTAAATGAAAATTCGTTATTTTTCGGACTCAAAACAAAATAATGAGCTTCTTTTTCTGATAGGGAAGCCTCTCCTTCATAGACTACTGATAGGTAATATACAGTAGTGTCAAGAGTCCTTTTAAGAATGAAAGAATGTTCATCCTCAAGGATTATGTCCGTAGTATGCTTATGAGCTACATTCCAGTCGGTGGCATCATCTGAATGCTTACCGCTTGGATAAGGAAAACGGAAATTGATTTTAAGTTGTCCTTTTTCTATTAATGGTGATTGTAAAGAGACCGATAACTGATCGTAATTAGGATGAACAGCCGTAGCGGTATTTACAGAGTCATCATTAATTTTAAAATTGCTGGTGATAATTCCATTCCACATGTCAAGTGTCTGACTGATATTTTCAATTTCTTCAGCCTTTATTTTTTCACCTCTTGAATTGCTAAGCTCCAATCCTACATAACCAAGATGAAGGCGATGAGGATTAATTCTGTAATAATTAGCTGCATCTTGTTGTCTTCCTTTTTCATTGAACTGAACAGAATATATTTCATCTTTTCCCCTGAAATTATAGCTTTCAAACGTTTCTTCCATTTCAAAATTATTAGGATTCGGAAAACTATGCCAGCCCCATTGCGTTTGAGTTCCAAGAGCTACTCCTGCTGAATAGAGTTCAGGGAAAGTTTGCAATCCTGTTGCATCTACTGTGTAGGCAAAATTACCATTCCCAACCGAAAGAGAAGATAACTCGTCAAATTCAGTAATCTTTGGATTGTTCCTTTCTACCAAAGCATAACGGTCTATTGTTTCTGCTTTTTCTTTTCCACAAGCAACTAAAATTCCTAAAAGGATTATAACAAATGCATGATTTTTCATTTTATTAAGACTTAGGTATAAAATTTATTTTAATAATGTTCCCTTTCATACAATTAGTCCAATTTATATTTTCATCTAACTTAAAGTGTTAGAAACAAATATAATGAACATTAAGTTACAAAAATAAATAAAATTGAATTGAAGTTTTAATACCGAAAAAGTATTTATGGGATAGCTATGTTGAATGATATAAAAAATATAAAGGCAGCTGATTTAACAAACTGCCTTTATACCATCCAAAACCAAAACTTAATGATTACATTACAACTGAAAAGTTTGTTGTAAAATCGTAATAATTAAACTTTTAAACTTACTGTTCAAATATACAAAACTCTTAATTAAGAAAAATGAAATTAACGCAATTTAACACAATTTAACCTTCCTTACTTTAACTATATCAAAATCTGATAAATAATTGTGATATTCACATTTTAATTAGTGATCAATCTATATAATGAAATCTTCTATTTCTTCATTAAAAATTATCGATGGTCGATTTTCCAATGAAAATTTGCCATCCTATTATGATGATACATCAATCTTATATGAGGTTTTCAGGATAGAATCCGGAGCTCCTGTTTTTTTAAGTGATCATTTGTTGAGACTTAAAACAAGTATTGAAAAGTTGGATTTGACTTTTGATCTTACAGAATCGGAAATAAAAAATTTAGTTTATAAATTAATTGAGAAGGCAAACGAAAAAAACAGAAATGTTAGAATAGAATTGTTTTTTTCTTCCGGTAAATCAAAAATTCAGCATTATCATATATATTTCGTTCCGGGCTATTATCCTGACGAACAAATGCTTAAAAAAGGGGTGTGTTGTATTCTTATAGAACATCTTCGATTAAATCCTGAACTAAAAGTTGCTCAACCCAATTTGAGAGAGTATAATGACAATTTAATAAAAAAGCATAATGCTTATGAAGCGGTTTTATATAAGGATTCTTTAATTTCAGAAGGCAGCCGTTCCAACCTTTTTTTTATTGTTAACAATCACTTACAAACTGCTCCAGATAATATGGTGTTATCCGGAATTATCAGGGGAAAAGTATTAGATATTTGTAGATCTGAAGGAATTGAAGTTTATATGCAGCCCTTAAAGTTACAAGATCTGTCTCTTGTTGAAGCAGCTTTTATCACGGGCACTTCACCAAGAATTTTACCTATTAAACAAATTGGAGATTTTCAATTAAAGGTCCCTCATCCGCTTGTAACATTGCTTATGGATAAACTTAACTCTTTAATCAGAGGATGATATCCATCCGGAAGTTTCGAAATGATCTTAAGTAAATTCAAAAAATCAATAATTGCGCAGTGCTTTAATACTTGAAGATAAAGGAAAAGGTATTGATCTTGCTAAGCTTTACTGTTTGTATGATTTGACAGAGGTGTTTGTGATTAAAGCTCAAAAATCGAAAAAACAACTAAAAAAAATGCTCTTATTTTTTTGATTCATAAATTTAAAGGGATACTTTTATAAGCATATATATTATTGTACTTGATAATTCTAATCCTGAATTTTATCTATTTTGATTCTTTTCGTTGAAATATTTTCAATGAGTCTGTTTATTTGCTACAAGGCTGATCTATGCAGATAAATAATTGAAATCTGCTAAGCCTTCACAAATTATTGTGAATTACTTAAATGCAAATATCAATTAATATTGTTTTATTCTGAACCACACCAATACAACAGGTGATTTTTCTTCAAATACAGCCTTGTCGCTTAAAGGGTGAAATCTGTAAGCTTAGAATAAATGAAAATGAACTAAAAAATGTGTTGAGAAAAACATTCAGAATGTTTCCATAAGTTCCTGTTACATGTAACATTACAGAAGTTGTTAACGTAGAAGACAAGGTAAAAGTAGTTTAACAATTAACTTTTTACTTCCATGAAAAACTCTATTTATTTGATGATGTTTTGTCTTCTAATTGCAACTACATCTTGTGAAGAAGATGAACTTCCTCCAATTGAAAGCTTTACAGCTTCAGAAGGTACATACATTAATGTTATCCGCTTGGCTGTTGAGGAAGTCAAGGGTGCTGAAGCTTATAATATTCAACGAAAAAATCCCTATACTAATCAATGGGATGAAGTTTCTTGGGGAGCAAGCTATTATTTGGATGATACAGGTTGGAATTTACCCGATAATAAATTGCAAGCCGGAGAAGTTTATGAATATAGGGTACGTACACACAAAAATGGTCCTGGATATGGCGAATGGAGCGATGTAGTCACAGGTTATATTTTTTCTCCTTCACCAAAAATTGCCAGCATTGAGTACATAGATAATGATCATATAATGGTTAAAATCACTGATGAGCTTCCAAGTAAATTACATAACCTGAATCATTGTAGAATTTCTGTTATTCGTTCTGAAAATGCAAATTTTCATGGTTATACAGATTGGTTTAGTCACTACCTATCAAAAGATGAGATGGATTCTGAGATATATTTTTCTGAATATGACTTTAATTACGACCCTGCCAAAAACTATTATTACAAATTAGAAGTGATATATTCTTATGATCATTATGCTTATTATGATAATGTATTACATCATATAGTTGATGAAAAATATCTTTATGAATCATCTGTTATAGATGGAAAAGACATTACAACTTCAGATCCGGCTATTGGCACAACAAGCTATAATGTTCACAACTATGGTGAAATAAATAGTTCTGCTACCGGTGCCAAACATGGAACCATGATGTGTGCCGATGGATCAAACCTTTATTTAGGATATTTTGATGCTTACTCAACACTTGCCGGCTATGGTAAACCTGCTATTATGAAAAATTCAGGTAGCGGATGGGAAAATGTTGGCGGAACAATGCCGAGTGAACTTAGCGGTGACGAAAATATTTATGAATTTGATTATACTGTATCTGCAGGGGTAATATATTTGACTGCTTTAGCTGAAGATACTATCTATGTGTTTAAAAATGATGGTACATGGTCGGAGAATTTTTCTTCATCAGTATTACTTGAAGGTTCAAGAACGGGTTTATTGAATATTGCAGATATTTCTTATGCTAATATAGCTGTATATAACAATGAGTTGTATTTAACATTAATGATTAAAGATGATGTTAAAGTTTTCAAATATCAGGGATCGGATTGGGTGCAGGTTGGCAGCACAGTAGCAAGCGGTTTCATTACTAATACCAAACTTAAAACTATTGATGGTACACTTTATATCTGGTACGAAAGCCATGTTGAGAATGAGTCTATTACTACTCTGCATATTAAGCATTTAGCAGGCGAGTCGTCATGGGTGAGCGATCTTGAATGGTCTAAAGATAATGCTGATAATTTTGATCTTATAAAATCCAATGGTTCTCTTTATTTTAAATATGAAATAATGGGTGTAAAAGGGGATATTTGTAAGGTGGTTTCTACCACAAATGTTGATGGACTTATGGAGGAAACTCAGGGGATGCTCGCTCCACAATCCATCACTGTCGATGCATCTGGAAATATTATCATTTCTGTAATAACAGGCACTACTATAGAAGACATGCATATGGAATTATTGGTTTATGAGAATTCAACTTGGAAAAAAATAGAGGACGATTATTCTGATACTTCTTTCCGTAGAATGTCAAGTTCAATACAAGCAATAAATGATGATATACATTTTGTTTATGGAGTGAAAGCAAGTGAAGATGTATGGAATGTCCCAACTATCCTAAAAGCTAAAAAATACAGCAAATAAAAATTTGTTTATTACTATTAATTTTGACGACCACCTTGGAGCAAAGCTAGGTGGTCGTTCGATTATGAATAATCGTAGAGACCTTGCATGAAACGTCTTTTTACATGACATGTACGTTTAAGGTTTCTAATCAATTACGGATGAGGTCAATGGGTTCACGCAAAGGTCGCAAAGATTAATATCCACTAATTTTTCGAAAAAATAGGCTGAAAGCCTTATATAATATAGCCCCACGCAACGCGTGGGGTCTGTGAATACCTCTCCTCCTGCGCCTTGAAGAGGCAACATAAAATTAAATGTTGAATGATGATTAACATATGTTCAATAACTCTTATATTGCTCTTGCAGAGCGCAGATAGTGGGGATATTCATCGACCCAGGGCGCTGCCTGAGCCTGTTCCGCCGAGGCTTGCCGACGGCGGAAGCTGTAATATATAAGGCTTTCAGCCTATTCATTCCTTCATTCCTTCATTCCTTCATTCCTTCATTCCTTCATTCCTTCATTCCTTCATTTCCTAATCTTCTAATCTACTAATTAACTAATCTGCTAATTGACTTATCCCTTATAACTTATAATTTATGACTGAACCCAAAACCCAAAACGGACACGACATGTCATGTCCCTACAGATCACTGATAACTAAACCATTCTCAACGATGTAGTCCTCAACATCCTCAACATTTTAACCCATCACTCATAATTTATAATTTATAACTAATTTACTGTTTACTGATCATTGATGACTGTTCATTGATCCCTGATGTTTTGTATTTACCAACACTGATAAATATAAGATTAAAAACTTATACAATGCATGAATAAGTATATTATCTTATAGTTGTTTTGTATAAGTTAAAATACTTATATTTGTAATATGTTTATTATTGAATTGGAATGTCCAATGGTATAGAATTGGGCAAGATCAGCGAACTTATGTATATTTATTCTTGTCTTATTAGAAACATATGAAAGCTACGATTTCGGGCGACATAATATCTTCTACAGCTTTGAGTTTTGAAGGTCGTGTATTGTTGGAACAGCGATTTGATCAACTGATACAATTATTAGACCGGCAATATGGAATTTTTGCGAGAGTTATTAAGGGTGACTATTTGGAATGTTACCTACCTCAGCCGGAGATAGCCTTGCGCATAGCTCTGCTGATTAAATGCTACATAAAATCGGCAGCTATTGACAGTGATTTGCGGAAACGAAGTATAAGTCTTTTTCATACTTATGCTATTCGCTTAGCAATTGGTGTGGGTGAAATCACACGTTTTGATGCTCAAAAGGGAATTATCGATGGTGAAGCCATTTATCTGTCGGGTCGTCTTATTAGCTTTCAGCATAGCTCTAAAGGGAAACGGCCTGTTATCAAATCCACCCTTTTTATTGATGCTTCCACAGGGGCAATTGTGGATGAATTTGACCCTGTTTTGGCCTTGTTAGATGTTCTTATTAGTAAAAATACCGCACGTCAGTGCGAAATTATTTATTTAAAGCTCTTAGATTTGAATGAGGACGAAATAGCCCAGAAACTAAATATAAGTCAGTCTGCTGTAAATCAACGTTCTCGAAGCGCAGGTTGGAATGCAATTGAAAAGACTGTAAACCGTTTCAGTTCAGCTATCAAAACTTTAACTCTATGACTTTCACCCATTTTTTAACACTACAAATTTTAGCTCATTTGTTAGCTGACTATTTCCTTCAGACTGATAAGTGGGTTGAAGGCAAGAGCAATGCAGGGATTAAAAGTCCTTACTTTTTAATGCATCTGTGCATTGTTTTCATCAGCTCCTGGCTCTTGTCTTTTCAATGGCTATTTGTAATAGGAGCAGCTGTTATTACCCTGCTTCACACTATCATTGACATTCTAAAAGTCAGCTTATTTAAAGTTAAGCCGCTTAGACGCTTGCTCTTTTTTGGCGATCAAATCCTACACTTAGCAGTTATTGTAGCTGTTGTGTGGTGGTATAGCATCAATTTCACGTATGACACTTGGATCGATATGAGGCAGTTTTCTGAAAGGACACTTATAGTTGCCGTAGCTTTTCTTTTTTGTACTAAACCGACCAATATCATTATTCGTGAAATATTTAAATTTTATGATATCAGCATACCCAAAACCGACGAAACAGTTCTGGAATTACCCAATGCCGGAAAATTAATTGGAAATGTGGAGAGATTGTTAATTCTAACATTTATGTTGATGGGGTATTTAGAGGCTGTAGGACTGCTTATAGCGGCCAAATCAATACTTCGTTTTGGCGAAAAGGATAGTTTAAAGTCTGAGTATGTGCTTGTTGGGACTCTTCTAAGCTTTGGAATTGGTATTTTCACAGCTGTCTTTTTGATATATTATTTATAAGACACTAATAATCAGTTATCAGTAAACAATGATCAGTAAAATAGTGATGAGTTATAAGTGATTAGCAAATTAGTGAATTTTCAATTACGAAGAGGTCAATGGTTCACGCAAAGGGCACGAAAATCAATTACGAATTACAAATTACGAAGACGAATTAGGTCAACGAAGGATGCCAATTAATTATTAATGAAAGATGAAAAATTACGAAATATCAATTCGTAATTCTTCTATTTTTATATTGTTTTGGTGATACTCCTGTAAAACGTTTAAAATAACTGCCAAAGTGAGATTGATTTGAAAATCCCAATTCGTTACTAATTTGTTGGATAGTAAGTGAGCTTGAATTCAGCAAAGCTTTAGCTTCTATAATCACATAATCTCTTATCCAAACACCTGCATGTCTGCCACTAACTTCAAAAATTAATTTTGAAAGATATTTTGGTGTCAGGAAAATTTTATCGGCATACCAACTAATTTTTCTTTCACGCCGAAAGTTTTTTTGAAGTAGTGAGATAAAGTTTTCAAAAATTTCTTCTTTTCGGGTTTTTATTGTTTTTTCGTTTGATTTAATTAGAATATTACTGACGAGATAAAAAAGCAAACGAACATAGGTTTGTACAATTTCTTTTAAGAACATATTATTTTTATCTCGGATATTATCTTTTATCAGTCTGAAAATAATATCTCCTTCTTTTGCTTCTTTTTCCGGAAATTTTACGCATGGTTGTTTAAAGAACTGATATTGCAGGTCTAATGACATTCTAAAATCATTATGGACGTCAAAAAAGTTCTCTTCCAATAAAATATATCTTGCTTTGTATTCTGAACCAACTTCCAATAATTCAAAAACTTGTTCGGGTAGAATTACTAAAGTCATATTTTGTTCTACTGTAAAATGTTCTAAACCTATACGTAGTTTAATAAATCCCTTCTTACACATTATTACAGCTACCATGCCGAGTCGTAGCGGAAAATTAATGATCATGTCGTAATGAAAGTTTTCTGCAAAGGCAAAAATATCATCAAAAATGAAAAAATTTTTAATACCGCTTTGTTGATCTACCAATTTATGAAGCGAGTAATAATCGTAATAAGAAGCTGTTTCGTACATAATATTCGACTTTATTGACATTAAATTAGAATATTTTTTGATTATAAAAGAAAGAATCCATCAAAGTGAACAAAAATTTCTGCCTTTATAGTTTTTTTCTAATGTCAATCATCTTTATTTTGTGCTGAAATAATGTGTAGATCGTTATTAATATTTTATTAAGATATAATTAAATGGTTTTTTATGAAAAGTAAATGGGTTTTGATAGTATTACTAACTGCCGGACTGCTACTGGGTTGTATGGGAAATAACCATACAGAAAGCAATGAGGCAGTTAAAAATGTAAAGATTGTCTCTCCTGTTTTAATGAGCAATATAAAGCATCGTACTTTACCCGGCGTTGTAAAAGCCTCAAATGAAATGAATATTGGGTTTAAAACTGCCGGTCAAATTAGTCGTTTTTTAGTTCATGAAGGCGATTTTGTTAAGGAGGGAGATGTTATAGCAGAGCTCGATCGGAAGGATTATTTGTTGCAACTTGAAGCGAGTCAAATTCAATACGATCAGTTAAAAGCTGAGGTTGAGCGCTTAGAAGTACTTTTTAAGCGTAATAATATAGCGGCAAATGATTACGAAAAAGCTTTAGCAGGCCTTAGTGCTTTAAGTATTCAACTTCAGGCAGATAAGAACACTATAGAATATACAGTATTGCGTTCGCCTGTTTCAGGTTATATTCAAGCCGTTAATTTCTCCAAATCGGAAATGGTCGGTGCAGGAACAGCTGTCGTAAGATTAATTGATCTATCAACGGTCAAAGTGGAAGCTGAACTGCCTGCTTCTCTTTATATGCGGAAAAATGATTTTATAACTTATTCATGTCAGACGAATCTTATTCAAAATGAGGAAGTACCGTTAAAAGTTCTTGGTATTAATCAAAAGTCTAACAGCAGTCAGTTACACAAAATAAGTTTTGTACCCGAATCTCCAAATTCCGGATTGATTGCAGGGATGAATGTAAAAGTTGTGATAACTATAGATGATAGTAAAAACATAAAGGGTACTGCTTATACACTTCCTTTAAAAACTGTTTTCAGCGAAAAGGATAAATCATATGTATGGGTCGTTGAAAATAATACTGTAAAAAAACGAAATATACAGATAGGTGGAATCAGCAGTGATGGAGCTATGATAATTTTATCGGGTATTTCTGAAAATGACAAGATTGTAAAAGCCGGAATCAGAGTGTTAAATGAAAACGATAAGGTAAATATTATTCCTGAACCGGAAAAAACTAATGTAGGAGGACTTTTATGAAATTGAGTAAATTTTTCTATAATCGTCAGACCTTATTTTGGTCCTTGCTATTGATGATTGTTGTTGGCGGAATATTAGCCTATTCCGTTATGCCTAAGTTGGAAGACCCAACTATGTCTATCAAAGAGGCTATGGTTATAACTTATTATCCCGGTGCATCGGCTCATGAAGTAGAGCTTGAAGTAAGCTCTGTTTTGGAAGAGGAGTTGACAACAATCAGTAATCTTGAAAGTATTTCTTCCACCTCCTATGATAATATGTCGGTTGTAAATGTATCTATTGAATTGTCGGTTCCTCCGGAGGAATTGGAACAGGGATGGGATATCCTTAGGCGAAAAGTGCAGCTGGCCTCCTTGCAACTGCCGCCAGGTGTTATGGATCCCATTGTTGTGGATGATGTAAGTGATATTTATGGGATGTTTTATGCTATTACTGCAGATGGTTATTCTTATAGTGAAATGCAGCAATATGCCAAAATGTTGAGGAAGGAATTGTTGAAGGTGGATGGCGTAAAAAGAATATCATTTTTTGGAATGCGTGATGAAGAAATTAACATTACACTTCCCCGTGAATTTTTAGCGCGCAACAGTATTTATCCTTTGCAAATAATGACAGGTATTGATGCTCTTAATAAGCCTGTAAATGCAGGATATCTTGATTCCGACGATCAAAAAATAAAATTGGCAGTTGATGGAAAAATAAAATCGGAAGAGGATATAAAAAATATTATGATTAAAACAACTTCGGGTTTAGTAAAACTCGAAGATGTGGCGAAAGTTGAAAGATCATATGCCGAACCACAAACGGATGGATTTTGGGTTGATGGAAAACCAGCCATCGCCTTGTTGATCTCTATGGAATCTGATGTCGTAGTTACAAAAATTGGCAAACGTACTGATAAAAAAATGGAAGAACTTGCCAAACTTCTTCCTGTTGGATTTGAATATGAAAAAGTCTATTTTCAACCTGATCGTGTTTCAGGTGCACTTCGTTCTTTTTTATTAAACCTTGCAGCTTCTGTTTTAATTGTTATTGCCATACTCATGCTCACTATGGGATTCCGTAGTGGAGTAATTATTGGTATAGGATTGTTACTGACCGTTTTAGGAACATTTCCGATTTTGCTTGTTTTTGGGGGTACCTTACAACGAATTTCCCTTGGAGCGTTTATTGTGGCAATGGGAATGTTGGTGGATAATGCTGTAGTTATTATGGATGGTATATTGGTGGATAGGGCAAAGGGCTTAGCTCCCAAACATTATCTTTTCAGGACAGTTAAAAATACTGTATGGCCATTATTTGGTGCTACCATAATTGCAGTAGCAGCCTTCTTGCCCGTAGGATTATCACCCGATACCATTGGTGAATATGCGAGCGATTTGTTCTTGGTATTGGGGATTTCATTATTTGTGAGTTGGTTTCTTGCTATTACTCAAGTTCCTATTTTTGCCAATAAAATGTTGTCGTCGTCATTTAAATCCTCTAAAAATAAAAAGTCTGATACGACGAATAATGATTCGCATATACAATCGTTTATCCGAAAGGCTTTGACGCTTTTTATTAATAGGAAATTTACCACTCTTGTCATCAGTTTGGCATGCCTTGCTTTAGCAATTTTTGGCTTTACGATTGTACAAATGAAGTTTTTTCCCGATTTCGATTATAATCAGTTGTATGTTGAATATACTTTACCAACTCAAACAAACTCCGAGCGTGTAAAGACCGATTTGTTGGAAATTACGGAAAAATTGTCTGAATATAAAGAGATTAAAAATATAGCTATAAGTCAGGGACAAACCCCGGGGCGTTATTCTTTGGCACGTGCTATGGCTTCTGGAGGAGAAAATTATGGTGAAATAATCTTAAATTTCTTCAGTTATAAGGATGCTTATCGTTTACTACCTGAGCTTCAGCAGAAATTACGCGATGAATATCCCGAGGCTTACATTCGTATAAGGAAATTTTCACTTGCTATTGATACGAGTCATCCTGTGGAGGTTATGTTTACCGGTCCCGACCCTGCTGTTTTACATGATCTCTCCGAACAAGCTCAGGAAATTATGAAACAATCACCCTTAGTTGATGCTTATTCTGTTTGTGATAATTGGGCTCCGCTGACAAAGACTATATATGCAAAATATAATGATCAATATGCCAAAAGGGCAGGAGTAGGACGCGAGGATATTGCTAATGCTCTTCAGGCATCTACGCAAGGACTCCCTGTTGGAATGGTTTTCGAAAATGACAAAAGATTGCTCATTAATCTTAAAGTTTGCGATGATAATGAGGAAAAAATATCGAATTTAGAAGACATCCCGGTTTGGAGTATGATACCAAATGTTGTGCTCGATGATATTAGTCTGCCTGGTCTTTTGCAGGGTAATATCTCTGTAGATGAGCTTACAGATGATGTTTTTCGCGCCGTTCCGCTTAGTCAGGCTACTGAAGGTTTAAAAATTGAATGGGAGGAAAGTGTTATTTTTCGATACTATGGCGACAGAGCCATTGAAGCTCAATGCGAGCCATCTTTAGATGCTACTCCAAGTATGGCAAAGAATAGTATAATAGAGCAAATTGAAAATATCGAACTTCCTTCCGGCTACGATATAAAATGGATAGGAGAAGATAGAATCCAGCATACTGCAATTTTAAATATTTTGGGATATCTCCCTTTAATATTGGTTATTATATTTATTGTTTTGCTCCTTCTTTTTAATAGTATCAAAAAAATGTTGTTGATATTGTTCTGCCTGCCGTTTGCAGCAATAGGATGTGTACTTGCTTTAGTTCTTACAGGAACTCCATTTACTTTTATGGGCATAGTTGGTGCCGTTGGATTGTTGGGTATGCTTATAAAAAACTCTATTGTATTGGTTGATGAAATCACGCGAATGACAAACGAAGGTACAGAGCCATATTTAGCTATTATTGAGTCCACTATTAATCGTACGCGTCCGGTAGTTATGGCTTCTGCAACTACTATTTTGGGGATGCTTCCGCTAATTCCCGATCCTATGTATGGAAGTTTGGCAGTTATAGTAATTGGAGGATTGACAATAGGAACCATTATTACTTTAATTCTGCTTCCGATATTTTATGCCTTATTGTATAGAGTTAAAAAGCCGAAAACAACAGTATGAAATCAAAAAAAATGATTATGAGAAAGATTTTGTCAACTCTTATTATAGCCTTCAGTATAATTTATGCGCGAGCACAGCCCATAAATTTATCGGTTCAACAATGTCGTGAAATGGCACTTGAAACCAGTGAAGACATAAAAATTGCCGGTTTTCAAAATACACAAGCTCAAATTGAAAAGCAAATAGCTAAAACAGCTTATTTCCCAAAAATATCAGCTTCTGCTACTTATGCCTATATAAATGGTGATATTGAACTTGGTATGGACGATATGAACTTAAGTATTCCATTTCCTGAAATGGGAATAGAAATAGATCTAAGTGAAATGATCCCTCAAAATCTTATGGTAGATCTTAATACCGATCTTTATATACTTGGTGCAAATCTGCAACAACCGATTTTTACCGGAGGGAAAATTCTTACAGGAAATAAAATGGCGCAAAAAGGAATAGAAATCACTGAAGAATTTAGCGCCATGACACGTATGAATGTTATCGCTGAAGCTGAAAATGCCTATTGGAATTATTTTCTTATAGGAGATAAAATCGAATTGTTGAAACAATATGAGTTGCTTTTAGATACGCTTTATCAAAGCGTATCTGATATGATATTGGTTCAAATGGCTACAGATAGTGAGTTGTTAAAGATTACTTCGCGAAAAAGTAATATACAATATCAAATGCATAAAGCAATAAATGGTAAAGAGCTTTTACGCATGCAGCTTTGTAGAATTATTGGCGTTGATTTAAATACAGAAATAGTATTGACCGATACTATTTCTGAAAATGAAATTGTGTTTGGCACTTACGATTTGACAAGTCGTCCTGAATATCGCATGCTTCAAAAACAAGTTGAGCTAAAAGAATTGAATATTAAAAATGTGCGTAGCGACTATCTTCCGCATATTGGTGCAATGGCGGGTTTAAGTTATTTGGGAGAGATGGAAATGGGTGGAACTTCTGTTAAAATGGATAAACCGATACCGATGATAATGGCTTCACTTAATATTCCGGTTTTTAGTTTTGGGGAGGGAACAAAAAAAATTAAAAGTGCTAAAATTGCTCGTGACATTCAACAGGAAGAGCTGAATAAAAACGCTAAGCTTTTAACAATTGAAGTGCAATATGCTGAGCGAAATTTGATGGATGCTTATTTTTTAATTTCAACAGCCAAAATTGGATTGGAACAAGCTGAAGATAATTTAAATCGTTGGCAAAATAATTATGAACTTGGCATGGCAACACTCTTCGATGTCCTTGATGCGCAAACACAATGGCAAGAAGCATATAGCAATGCCATCGAAGCAAAAGTGAATTTTAAAATTAAAGAAACTGAATATTTGAAGGTAACCGGAGGTCTCGAATGAGATAAATTTTCTTTTGTTTCAGAATATCAATTCAAAACCGCTTAAAATGATTTTAAATTAGAAACGATAAATACTTATTTTAATACTTACAACTAAATGGTTAGGCAACTGATGCAAGCTGTCCGTCGTGGTAGATAAAATATTGCAGAAGCATTAATAGCATCAGCAACATCCTAATAAACAGAGGTTAAGCTTACAAATGTTGCCTTTACCAGGTTGAAAATTTACTATTCAACTATTATTTCCAATTCTGTAAATTCAAAACTACCATTACTCTTGTAACCCTCAACTACAAATGTTACCTCATATAATTTACCAAGCTCCATGCCCAAGGATTCCCATTTCTCGAAGTGTTTTGTAATATCAATGCTGCCACTATTACGAACATCCCTACGAATGCTAAAATATTGTGGAAAAGTTGTGTTGCCAATAATAGAAGGCTGATTTACACGAGTGCTTTCATAAATATCATATATACTGCCGTCAACTTCAAGAGTTCCCTTAAGCTGAGTTCCTTCTGCCATTGATGGAATCCAGCGACGCCAATCCTCAACAATATAATATTCAGTTAGGGGCTCCGTTGTCCAGCCATAAATAGAAAGATAGGAATTCCCCGATTCGGTGGTTGGCCTATAATCACAAGCATAAGAAGCAGTAAAGCGGCCAATTTCTTGATGAAGCAGTGTTTGATCATATGACAATCCTCTGCGTGCTAAATAATTATCAATTTTATCCCAACTTCCGCTGAACAAAGCACCCGCAGCTATTGTCATGCAGGCATCTCCAGTGCCATTTTGATTCCATAACTCATAAACATAACCATCATGCTCACCCCTAAATTGGTGCTTGAAAGAATCAGAACAAAAGGTCTGAACTTTTGACTCTTCAGCTTTTTCTCCGGATGAAGACTTGCTACTACCACCACACCCCATTAAGATTGCCGAAAGTATAAAAACGAAAACAAAATTTATCCTGTTCATACATATAACTTTAAGTATTAGACAAAATTAGCAACTTATCTAAAGGAACAAATATATCCCATAGATGAGTATTGACAAATATAATACTTTATAACAACTTGGCTTATAGTAATAACATAAGATAATCATACTGAGTGATTTTTATGTACTCGGAGCTTCCAGCTTCGAGTCTTTTTTTAATCCTAATGAGGAAATTATTATACATCAAGGAAAGCTACCACATTGGTTCCAAAAAGAGGTATTCTATCATGTTACATTTCGCTACGCTCTCCTGCTCTCGGCAAGCCTCGGCGGGAACCTGTCCCGTTGGAAACGGGATTTCGCTTCGCTCTCCCGAATTTGCGGGATTTCGCTTCGCTCTCCCGAATTTGCGGGATTTCGCTTCGCTCAACCTTCAGGCGCCTCTTTCAACCAAAATCAATATTTCAAATTGTGCTTGGCGTACTCCTGAAAAAAGGAGGAGAGTTTTTCATTATTACACTGATGACTTTTAATTCTGTTGAAGCACAGGTATTCAATTTTTCTCAAAGCAAGATGCTTTGAGTACATTATTTTAGAGGTCTTGCTTTTTGATTTATTTAAAAAAAATGAATAATTTTAAAAATAGTTTTTGATCCATTATTTTTACTAAACAATATCGGATTATGGAACAAAGTGATTTTAATGTACTCGAAGCATCCAACTTCGAGCCTTTTTTTAACCCTAATAAGGAAATTAATAAACATCAAGGGAAGCTACCACATTGGTTTCAAAAAAAGGTATTCTATCATGTTACATTTCGATTGGTCGATTCTCTACCAAAAGAAAAAGTTGAACAATTAAAAACCGATAAAGAAAATTGGCTCAGAAAACAAATGAATATTAGAAGTTTTACAAGAATACTATGTTTGCTTGTAGCAAGTATATTGATCTTATCAAGTTGTAAAAGTGATTTGATTAAATGTACGATAAAAGGAGAAGTTATCGATCGTCCACAAAGCACTCAGTTTATTTTATACAAATACGATGAAGATCCCCGTATTCATGGAATAAATATTCCAATTATTGATGGGAAATTTGAATATGTTTTGAATAGCGAGTATAGCGAAAAATATGAATTAGCGTTTTTTGATGAATATGAATCCGGTTCTTGGAGGCGTATATCATTTTTTTCTGAGCAAGAAACTTTAAATTTCACTTTATATCCAAGCGAAAGATATGTTGAAACTCGTATAGAAGGGGGGAAGCTTACAAAGGAATATTGGGATTTCTTAAGGCCATATTTATTAAAGGAAGAGGCTATTGACAAGGAATTTCTCACAAAATCCAAACTATATTTAGAAAATAAATTTGGTGATATATTCAATAAAGCTGAAATATCTGAAAATGATCTTATTGAAGCAGTTGAGCAATTGAAAAATAACAATATTGACATTGAACCTATTATAAGGGAAATCACTGAAATTGAGCAAAATCTTTATCAGAATCTTCCTCAAGAATTTACGGCTAAGAGATTGCAGTACATAAAGGATAATCCAACTTTAGTTGCCTATGATATTCTTTTATCAGCTTTAGGTACAATGATTAGTAGGAATCAAGATTTTCAAGAAACAAATGATATTACGCCATATGCAGATTTATATAAGGATGTTTTTGGCCCAAAATATCCCGAACATCCATATTCAGAAAAAATGGAAAGCCTATTAACTTCTTTGTCTTTTAAAGAAGGTTCTTCATTTGTTGATTTTAAGGCAATAGATTTAAAGGGCAGTTCTGTTAAATTATCTGATCGAATTGCAGGGAAACCTGCTGTACTCAATTTATGGGCATCGTGGTGTGGTCCCTGTCGTAGAAAAGGAAAAGAGTTAATTCCTATTTATGAGGAATTTTCTAAAAAAGGATTTGTTGTTATAGGGGTTGCCCGTGAAAAAAGTATTGCAGATGCTGAAGCTGCTATAAAATTGGATAAATACCCATGGGAAAATCTCATAGAACTTAAGGATGAGGAAAAGATATGGGAAAAATATGGAATTGGAAATTCAGGTGGTAGTGTATTTCTAATTGATGAAAATGGAATTATTGTTGCCATTAATCCGGAGACAACAGAAATTAGAGACTTTTTAATCAATAAATTATAAGATAGAAGCTGTCCTGGTGAGACAGCTTTTTAATATTATTATGTTTGAGAGTTTAATTTAACAAATATAATCAGTTGTTAAAAATGAAAAAGACTTTAATTATTTTCTGTATGTTGATTTTATCTAATGCTTTGTTCAGTCAACAAATAAAAAAGAAAGACATTGAATTAGATGATATAATTAATTTACTCAGCGCAACAGGATATGAATTTTTTAGTTTTGATATTTCTGAAATGCTAAATGAGCGATACAATATTGAATTCATAATAAAAGAAAATGAAGCAGAAAAAGAAATATCAAGCTCAAATCTTAACACTTTTTCAAACAAAACCCTCTTAACAGATTTTTCTGAATCTTCACAACAAGAATATATTAACAGTGGCGGACAATTCGTTGACTCTGAATCACAAGCAATAACTCATGCTGAAAAAATAAGTTTTGGAATTTATCCGGCAAAAAATGATTCTACGAAATTCTTTCAAATTAATGTTCCGGGTATAGGCCGTATGAGCCGCCCACTTAAAATGAAAGGCCTTAGCATAAAAGATTCAGACGAAATATTCTTTTCATATCATACGCGCCCTTTCAAAATTAAAGCATTTAAAGAAGATGAATTTATTCCTTTAATTTTGTTTGGCTCCAGCTGGTATGACGAACTCTATGATATATTTCGTTTTTGTGGTGAATCTGAGATTGAGCCTGATATGTCAAGCGAAATTCTTAAAGATCTCCCACATTATTATGTTTTAGGGCTAAAGTTTGTAAAAGAAAAATAGCTTAAAAATCACATCCCCAATGTTCAGCGAGTTGTTTTGCCTTACTTTTGGTGAGGTGAGTGACAGCACCATGTTTTGGGCGTTCGAAATTAGTACCTTTCATAACGCCTTCATTGAAATGTCCAATATCAACAAAGTTTTCGAAATCCTTTGTTTCTGAAAATCCCATGTTATTGGGACGTTTACCATAAACATCATACATAACTACCCAGGTGTCGGTCCCAAGGCGTTTGAAGGTTGTTGGTCCTTCACAGGAGACTTCTTCAGGATCAATCCATCTATCTTCTACGGCATAAGGACCGTTTGCACGATTAGATTGGACCATTTTAATACCAATTTCATTGGGAGCGTTAGGTACTGCCATTGTTGGCGTATAGAACAGATAATACTTATCACCGCTGCGGATAATGTCTGAATCGATATAAGCCAATGCTTCAGGGTATTCAAAAAGTACTTGGGGCTTAGATGTTAACTCGGTAAACTCTTCGTTTATATAAGCGTAATATATTTTAAGTTGTGCCTCAGAGCCTAAACGCATACTCCAAGTAATCAGCAATTGTCCCTCTTCTTCATCCCAAATGGTAGCAGGCGCCCATGCATTGCAAGCTTCTTCGAAGCCGGGGATATCGGTTATACGCAGGTTTGTTAACGACCAATTTATAAGGTCGTCAGACTTCATTAACACCAATCCTCGATTATTACCCCAATGGTAGATATCTACATCCCTATCCCAGGGAGTATCGCGGTAGCCGGCACGTTGTCCAAAGATATGCAGATCGGTAATCGATAGGTAGTATGAGCCATTTGGTGCCCGATATATATGTGGGTCGCGCAGCCCCTTTTGTTCCGCTACTGTATCACCTTTAATAACAGGATCACCATTATTTATATCTGTAAAGGTGTATCCATCGTGACTAAGAGCCATATACACGCTGTGTGTCTGATCTTTGAAATAAGTCATCAGATAATATTCCAGCGCTTCTTCTTTTTTGGTGCAACTCATCAATATTATTAGAGCTGCCATGGAGAATAATATTTTTTTCATGTTTTAAATATGATTGAAAATGAATAAATAATTAATATTTAGACTTGTTATTATATTAATAGTTTGTTTCTATTTTTTGTCAATTTCTATTTCATGGGAATAAGCTTTATTACATTCACCGAATGAAGAGGAATAGTAACTTTGAAAGATCCCTTTACGATACCAAGGTCTTTTTTATCCGGAGTAATTGCTTCATCATAACAGACAGTATCAATATCCGGTGCACCATGATAATAATTTTGTTCATTTTGGTTTTTGATAGTTAAATCTTCCGAACTCATGTAAATCAGCATTGCTTGATAGCGTTTATTTCCATCACCTTGAATATTAACAGTCATTTCTTTATTTATCTTCTCGGGATTTACTGCTTTTAAAAATATTTCACCTGAATGAGAATCAATAGTCGCAGAAGTGTAAATATTCTTGTCAATAGTATTATCAGATTTTTTAACTTGAGATGTTTCAAAAGTCTTATTTCCTATATTGTTTGAAAACAGTGACATATAATAGTAATTTGAAGTGCGCCACAGCCCTCTGTTGTCAAAGTAAATCAGATTTGCATGCCATTTGCTAAAGCCTTTCTTGCAAAGTAGGGGAGCGTAGGCTGCCATTACCACCATGTCGGAATTTTGTTCTATCCCCGTATAATAGGCTGCTTCAGCTAATGTTGAAACATAGGCATTGTTTTGCTGATTATCTGCAAATTCACCGATGAACACACGGGTTGGTTTTGATCTGTCATAGCTATTCCCTTGTCCTCCTCGTACGCTGTTTGGAGCATAACGATCAAGATTTGAATAAAACCAATTTGCATTCATATAATAATGTTCATCCACAATTGTATTGGGAAATTCCTCATCGATATATTTGTAGTTGAGGTCAAAATCAGCTCCGGAAGCAAACATGCCGGAAGTAGAAATAATTTTAATATCAGGATATTTTGCTACAACGGCATCGTGGACAATGCCAAAACGCTCCCAAAACTCATTTCCTCTGTTTTCGTTGCCAATTGCCAAATATTGCAGGTTAAAAGGCTCAGGGTGACCAAATTTTGCGCGCTTGGCACCCCATTTTGTGGAAATATCTCCATTACAGAATTCTATTAAATCGAGTGCATCCTGAACATAAATATCATAAAATCGTTTTCGTTGCTTTTCTGTTTCTAATGGTGCAAGGTATGAATATCTGCCTCTTCCTCCATGGTTTACACCAACACCAACAACCGGAATGGGTGTTGCTCCTAAGCCTTCAGCCATACATAAATATTCATAATATCCAATGTGCTGGGAAGTCCAGGTTCCCCAATGATTACGGATACCAATCCGCTCTTCTATGGGTCCTATGGTTGTTTTCCAAAAATACTGTCCCCAATAATTAGGACCTTCAGCTACACAACCTCCTGGAAAACGCATAAAAGCCGGATTTAATCCTTCCAATGCTTCAAGTAAATCCTTTCTGAAATGTCCGTATTTACCATTTTTCCACAAGAGAGATTTTTCAGGAACCAAAGTGACAAAATCAAGGTAGAATGTGCCTGCAGCATCACCTACAATAGCCATTCTATTGTCTTCATTTCTTAAAGCAGTAAGTTCTCCGGTAAATTTACTCCAATTTCCTTTCAAATCTTTAAATGTTAATACATTGGAATTTAATTTCCCTTCTGCATTTTCAAGATAAACTTTGATATTCCCTTTATAGTCTACACCTTGGAGATAAAGACCGAGTTCATACTTAATTCCTGCATTTATCGGAATAGAAGGTATTTGGGTATTATTGGAATAATAAAAACCTTCTCTTTCAGATCCATGTGGTGCTATGCCAAAGCCGTTGGCAGCCAATCCGAATTCAATTCCCGCCTGTTCGATATCTACCCTAACACAGTATTGTTCATATTTTAAAGCATCATCATATTCATCATCAGGATCAAAATTATAATATTCAGGAAACACCGTTAGTGGCTTGTAGTTGATCGTGGTTACTGCACCTTTGGCATCCCCTTTTTTTACAATGGTCCAACTATATATGTCAGTGGGTGATTTGGAAAATTCTGAAGAACGCTTATCAGGTGGTCCGATATCAACATTAACAGGGTGATTATACATTTGAAAAGAATTGTTTTGAATTAGCTGAGCACTAATTCCCCCATCATTTGCCTGGTTGATATCTTCATAAAATATACCATTGAGGGTTGGACTTATTTCCACTCCCAATTTATCAACATACAAATCAATACTAAATGTGGTATTGTTTTGGTCGGTCTTTTCCTTTGCAAATATCGATGGGTATGAAATTAGGTATAAGGTTGTAAGCAGTAATAAAAATAGCTTGTTTCTTTTCTTCATGAAAGATGGTTTTTTAAAAACAATTAAAGCTTTAAAATGTAATTAATCGGATATATCGGCATATGTATCGCTATCTAATATCTATGTTCTTCAATATTATTATTGCTACTTGAATAGTTGATTTTGATGCTTAAAAAATATAGTAAGCTAAAATTAACGATTTATATTATGCCTATACGGGGACAATTTAATTTTTATAGTGTACTAATCTTTTACGCAACTAAAGAACATCTGATTGTCGGAAAAATGGCATGTTAATTTCCATTCTTAGAGACTTGACGGTTTCGGGTTTCGAGTTCATTCATCAGTGTAATAATGAAAAACTCTCCTCCTTTTTTCAAGGAGGAGTACGCCAAGCACAATTTGAAATATTGTTTTTAGTTAAAAAAAATGCTTGGCGGGAGGTGGTTAATATTAGTGTCATCATAGACTATCTTTTGCGCCCTTCGCATGAATCCTTGGATAATCATTCGGGCGTTTCGGCTCCGCTCAACGACCGCGTAATTCCTAATTGAAGATTCGTAATTGACAACTAAACCCGAAACCCGAAAAGCAGGATGTTTTGATTACATTATTCTATTTCAAGTTTCAGCATTAATTGTTGCTGTATATTTCTTAGGGCAGCCAGAAAAAAGTCTGTCCATGGAGTGATCTCCTCATTGGGCGGTTGAGCTTGACAAGTACGTAATATATCTTGGTATTCTGATTTTCTATGTTCTATTTCGTTTTCCAAGCTGATATATTCCACCCATTTATATCCATTTTGTAAAAGTAACAGTGAAGTTAAAAGTCTGCTTAAGCTACTATTCCCATCTTGAAACGGTTGGATGTTTAGGAACTCATAAATAAATGTAGATATTTTCACTAAAGCATGAACTTCGCTTTCAGCATTGTACCAATTAATTAGATTTTCCATTGCAATTTCTGTTGCAAGACCGGTCTTTGTTGATTCAAAAACAATTTGTTTTGTGTTGTCAGCGTGTGTTATTTCTAATGCATTACAAAGTTTTTTGTAATCACCCCTATGCCATTCGTCTTTTTGGCTGTGCTTCAATAACAAATTGTGCAAACTCTTAATATTACTAACACTAATATCGATTTCATTAAAGTTTTCTGTAATCACTTCAAGCGTTTCAAAATAACCTACAAGCTCCTGTGAATTTTGGGCCACAAACTTAGAACTATCAATTTCACTGAGCAGCAGTTCAACTTCTTCATTTGTCATTTTACTTCCTTCTATTCGATTGGAAGCAGCTACACTTTGTACGGTCGCTATTTCTTTCAATTGTTTCAAGCTTTGCTCCTTGCCTTGTTCAATAGCCGACCATTTTGAAGAAAAATCATCAATATCGCTGATTAAATTATGGTTAATCTTAATATCAAAATTATATATACTATTTTTCATAACGAATTTTTGTGACGACATGAATTGATATGTAAATATATGATATATTCTCTATGATTCTATTTTATTTTCAATCGGTGATTAATAATAGCGGAAGGATATAGGATTTGTTATTCCTGAGTGTGGTACAACAGAGACTTCGTATTTATCTGATACTACTCTCCAATCTTTTTCACCTGTATCCCAACGTAATAAATCTTCTTTTGATAAGGTGAAACATAGCTCTTTTGTTTCTCCTTTTTTAAGAAAAACGCGTTTAAAACCAACAAGTTTTTGTTTCAATTTTTCTTTTTCCCAATCGGGTGAAGAAAGATAGCATTGTACTATTTCTTCTCCATCAAACCGTCCGGTGTTACTGATACGAATTGTGACGCTCAGCGTATCTTTGTCTGAAAAATTATTTTTATTTAATACAGGAGTAGAATAATCAAATGTGGTATAACTAAGTCCGAATCCAAAAGGGAACAGTATATCTCCACTAAAATATTGATAACTTCTTCCGTTTTTAATATTATAATCATTCATAGCAGGTAGTTGTTCTTCATTGGCATAGAAAGTAACAGCTGTTTTGCCGGATGGATTCACCTTGCCTAATAGTATATTGCTGATTGCTTGTGCTTCACCTTGTCCGGCAATCCATACGTTTAATAATGCTTTGGGCTTGCTTATAATATTACTGAGAGAAAGCGTTGAACCGCTCCCTAAAATTAAGACCGTGTTTGGGTTTATTTTTGTAATTTTATCAATCAGTTCTAATTGATAAGGATTTAGCTTAAGATTTTTCCTATCTCTGCCTTCTGAAGAATTATCATCACGCAGAAATAAAATAACTACATCAGATTGTTGAGCTATTTTTTCAGGTGTTTCTCCATTTTCATCAAAGGGAGTTTGCCATGTAAATTTTAATGGGGATTGATTATTTATATTCTTACTTTCTATTTTAATATCGTATTTTTCACCTTTTATTAGAGGGATTTCAAAAACTTCATGCATGCGGTAATGGTTGGTTCGCTGAAAAACCACTGCCTTATTGATGTATATTTTCACTTCGCCTGAGCCGGAAAAAGTGAAGGTATATCGGCCGGTCAAAGGTGGTTGCAAGGTTGATGTCCAGCAAGCTGAAAGATGCTGATACTGCATTAATTGTTTATCGTTGGCGGGCGTGAAATTAATATTCAAATCTTGTCGTATCAGTATCGGGGATCCCGAGCCATTATTGTTATCGAAATATTCGCCTGTAAATCCTAAGATACCATCATATGCCAGGTCGGCAGAGCGGGTGAGGTAATTGGCGGGGATTAATTCTTCTTCAGTCTTTTCATTGATCCATTTCAACTTTGCTCTTCCTTCAACATCGGCATACAAACAATCCAATAAAACGGGGTTATGATCCGGTGTACCGCTGTAATCTCCATAATATACCGAATTGAAGGCATCACCAATCAATCCTATTGTTCGGATTTTTTTCTCGTCTAAATTTATAGGTAGTAAAGCTTCATTTTTAAGCAATACAATTGATTTTTCAGCCGCTTCCTGTGCCAATTGTCTGTGTTCTACACATTCAACCACTGAATAAGGAATATTTGTATAGGGATTGCCATTCAGGGGCCTATCTATTCCCAGTCTTAAACGTAAATTCAAAACCCTTTCTACTGCCTTGTCAATATCGGCAGCGTCAATAAGTCCTTTAGCATAGGCATCGCGTAAGCCCTGACGGTATTCATCCCGTAATGACATATCACATCCGGCTTTCAATGCTAATGCAGCACCCTCTTCTAATGAAGTAACATATTTATGATGAGTGTGTAATTTGTCTATTGCCGAACCATCTGAAATAACCACACCTTTAAAGCCCCATTCATTTCTAAGTACCTCAGTGAGAAGAAAAGAATTGGCACAACAAGGAACTCCATTTAGTGCATTATATGCTCCCATTACTGATGTGGCTTTTCCCTTTGTTATTGCAGCATAAAAAGCGGGGAAATAATACTCACGTAAAGATATTTCATCCACATCGGAGGAGCCGTCGAGCCTTCTATCTTCTTCGTTGTTTGCAACAAAGTGTTTTGCTGTAGCTACCAGCTTTAGATACTGAGGATCTTCGCCCTGCAGACCTTGAATGAAGGCAACACCCATTTCACTTGTAATCAGTGGGTCTTCACTAAAACATTCTGATGTTCTTCCCCAGCGAGGGTCTCTCGCTATATTGAGAGTAGGGGAGAAGAAAGTGAGACCAAAATGTATATCAGAATATCCTTTTTCAAGTAATTCTTTATGGTGTTTTGCTCTGGCTTCATCGGAGATGGCGACACTGATACGTTTTATCAAATCAACATCCCAAGTAGCTCCCAAAGCTAGTGGTTTTGGAAAAACAGTTGCTTTTCCTGCTCTCGCTACTCCATGTAGGCACTCGCTCCACCAATCGTACTTGATCATATTAAGTCTTTCTATTTTGGGGGCTTTGGCACAAAGAAGATCGATTTTTTCTTCGATTGTCAATTCCTGTCGGAGCCTAACAACTTGTTCGTCAATACTGTTTTGTGTATACAGGTTAAAAGACATTACAAGTAAGATTGAAGCAATTATTTTTTTATTCATAAAATAATATCCTTATCAATGATTTAATTTGTTTCTCATAAATGTAATGCAATCAATAGATCAAGAAAGCTCTATATCAGTTTATGTCTATTTTATATAATCTTTTGGATTTAATGTATTAACATTTAGACCTTAACTATAATTCAGTGAGTTTAAAATTCTTGAATGTTGCTTTTCCTTCTCCGCTTACAAATATTCCGGGTAGCAAACTCATGAAGCCACCCAGAGTATTGTTGTTGTATCCTCCAACTTCCATACCCCATTGATCTCTTTCCCAAGTAACACCATCAAGACTATAAGTTCCCGAAACCACATTGTTTTCATTTCTGATTCTTAACCAGATTCTATTTTGCTCTTCATGAGTTCCTCTTCGGTTTGGACCACTCCGTCGATAAGAATAACGATTTTTAGTGTCTGCACCCATTCCAACCATATACTGTTCATTATACCACATTACAAATCCGGCAATGGCCTTTGGTTCAATTTCAACTTCAGCTTCAATTTCATAAGCATGAAGGCCACTGATAAACAAGAGTGGTGCCGATTCCTGTGCATTTTTTCCTTTCCCCATTATAGTTATTTCTCCGTTTTTAACAGAAACCCGGGAGGGATCGTAATCTTTAAAGAATCGCCATTCATAGCCAATTCGAAACTCAGCCAATTGATCAAGAAGGCCGGGTTGTGATTTCGATTCTATGGGTTTTTTTATCGGTTTATCGGGACTTATGTTTTCAGGGACTTGTAACCATCCGTCACTCGTCCATTCTAAAGGTTCCATAAGGGTTTGTCGTCCAAGGTTTAAATATCCGTTTTCATAAGCATGGTATATAATATACCAATTGCCTTCGGGTGTATCTATTAAAGATGCATGACCTTTATTCCACCAGCGTTCGTCATTCTTTTCTGTATGAATAAGCGGGTTATAAGGAGAGTTTTCCCACGGTCCGTGAATTGATTTTGATCGAGCCAATACTGCCATATGAGCAGTTGGTGCTCCAAGGGTTCCACCTTGTGCGTTCACGTAATAGAAATATCCGTTGATGTAGCGAATTTTAGGTCCTTCAAGACAAAAGCAGGTAGTTATCCAGTCGGAAGGATATTCCCATCCATCATATACTTTTTCTATCTCTCCTACAGCAGAAAGTCCGTCATCTGTAAGCCTTATTCTATGTCCATCACTTATAAACAGCCATTGTGATCCGTCCTCACCTATGATATGGCCCGGATCTATATGTTTTATGCCTAAGTTAATAGGATCACTCCAAGGACCATGAGGAGATTCCGACCATACGACATAGTTGCCACCTTTAAGTCCGGTTACTGTGAAATAAATATAAAATTTATCATTGTGCTTAGTTATATCAGGTGCCCAAACCGAACCTAAATATTCCCTTAAAGCGTAGCTTATCGGTTGCCAGTTCACTAAATCTTTGGAGTGAAGCACCTTTAATCCGGGCAAGTAATCAAAAGAGGAGTGGGTCATGTAATAATCCGATCCATCTCGTACAATTGTTGGATCTGCATAGTCACCCCCAAGAATAGGATTAAGATAATAACCATTACCTAAATCGCCTGATTTGCCTTCAGAACTTGCTAAAGATTTTTCATTTTGTGTAAAACAACTTGCTAAGAGCAAACTTATTGACAGAACACAGCTAATAAATTGTACTTTCATATAACTATATTTAATTTGTTTTCAATTTGTCTAAGTCTTGATTAACATAACTCCAATTTTTACACTATTTATTTTATAGGTTTTGGATTATATTATAACGAAAAGAAACTCCGTTCTGATAGTCAGTTACAATATAGGTTTTTTTATAACCAAAGCAAATAGGTGGGTGCATTTACAAGTAATTGAATAAAATGGATCAATGATCAGTCATCAATGATCAGTAAACAGTCATCAGCATGTCATTTCATAATTAAGGGTGAAAAGTTTTTAATGCATAGGCAGCCTATCTAGACAACCTTTTGCACTAAACGTTGACTTGCCTTTATGTAATTTTCATTACCTTGCCGAGAAATCGACAATCTATGCTATTCAGGTGAACTTTGCCGATCAGGATGCTACGGTTTCAGGAAGGCAGGCTGAGGTGTATTATCAATATCGGATACAATATTCGTTTCGGAAGCCAAGCTGATAAGTTATATCAAACCTATCAGGTGTACGACGCCACCCAAGTGGCGATCAATATTTTGAACGTAGACCAATCGTATTATTTCTCAATCGACAGTTTCAACGAGGCAGGAGTGACGAAAGGCACCAAAATCACGGAAGTAAACTAACTTAATACCTATAAAATAGATGAAAAAAAGAATGAAACTAAGATTCGCCCTGCTGGGATTTGCAATTGTTGCATCCCAGCTTGGATTTTCGCAAAACCCGATTATCCAGACACGCTACACTGCCGATCCGGCTCCGATAGTGCTTAACGACACTCTATTTCTTTATGTAGGTGTCGACGAAAAAGATGCGCCAAGCAACTCTTATCTGATGCGCGAATATCGCCTCTATACCACGACTGATATGGTTAACTGGACAGACTGCGGTGCGCCCTTGAAAACAAGCGCCTTTGTATGGTCGGCAGGTGATGCCAGTGCTGCGCAATGTATCGAACGCAATGGCAAATATTATTGGTATATCTCGTCTCAAAATAAGGTTAGCCCCGGCTCTTCGATAGGTGTGGCAGTTGCCGATTCGCCATACGGGCCATTTAAGGATGCATTGGGTAAGGCCTTGGTTACGAACGATATGACCACAGACTTTGCAAAGCACAGCTGGGATGACCTCGACCCGACGGTGTTCATAGACGACGACGGGCAAGCGTACATGTATTGGGGTAACGGAGCTTGCTACATGGTGAAGCTGAAAGAAGATATGATTTCGCTCGATGGTGAGATTACGGCGCTGAATATCCGCGACAAAAATGCTTTTACGGGGCGTTTCACGGAGGCTCCGTGGGTGTACAAGCGCAACGGAACCTACTATATGATATATGCGGCCGAATTTCCGGAGCTGATTGCCTATTCTACAGCCAAGAATCCTAACGGTCCATGGAAGGCGGGCGGAGTGGTGATGCCTACGGAGATGGGGAGCAACACAAACCACCCGGGCGTAATCGATTACAAGAGCAATTCCTATTTATTCTACCACAATGATGCTCTGCCACAGGGGCATAGCTACTGCCGTTCGACATGTGTTGAGCAGTTTACGTACAATGCCGATGGGTCGATTCCGGAGATGACAATGACCGAGGGTATAGTGAAGCCGTTAGCAACGCTGAATCCGTATGTGCGCACTGAAGCCGAGACGATTGCCTTTTCGGAGGGTGTGAGTACTTCGCAAGATACTAAGGTTGGGATTTTCGTGAACGAAACGCATGATGGTGACTATATCAAGGTGCGTAATGTTGATTTCATAAATGGTGCAACCAAGTTTACGGCTAACGTAGCGAGTCGCTATCATGGAGGACAGCTCGAAATAAGACTCGGGGCAAAGGATGGTGATTTGATAGGAACGTTGAAAGTGCCTTTTACCGGGGAATGGGATAGTTGGCAACTACATACGACCGATGTGAAAGCTGTAGCTGGGGTGCATGATCTGTATCTGGTTTTCAAGGGAGGCGCGCCGTATGAGCTATTTAATTTTGATTATTGGAAATTTACAAAATAAGAGATGAGACGAAAGGCGTACAGATAGGTAGCTGCAAAGTGCAAAACACTGGAGGAAAAGATAACTGGAAAGAGATGTCGGTATTGGTAAATAATGCGGTGGGAGTTCGTGATCTGTTTTTGGTATTCAAGAGTAAAGGCGATGACATTTTCCGCCTTGATACTTGGCAATTTAAACAATAATAAAATATGAAAAAGATACTATTTATTTTAATTTCAGTCCTCGTGGGGGGTAATGTGTCTGCGCAATCATGGACGGCAGATAATGGTAACGGGACATTCACGAATCCGTTGTTTTATGACGAATTTACCGATCCCGATGCAATACGTGTTGGCGATGATTATTATATGGTAGCCAGCTCGATGCACTCAATGCCGGGGCTTCCGTTACTTCGTTCCAAAGATTTGGTTAACTGGGAATTCGTAAGCTATATCTTCGACCGTCTTGATTTAGGTCCTGACTTTCATCTGGAAGGAGAGAAAGGTATCTACGGAAACGGAATATGGGCACCGGCTATTCGTTATCATAAAGGTACGTTCTATGTTTTTGTAAACGTAAACGATCACGGATTGCAAGTCTTTTCGACTCAGGATCCGGCAGGAAAATGGGAGCACAAAAATATGGGTGGTAAAATCTATGACCTCGGAATTCTGTTCGATGATGATGACCGTATATATGCCGTACATAGCTATGATGAGGTCATTTTGGTTGAACTGAAACCCGATTTCAGTGGTGTGGTAGAGGGTAGCGAACGGGTGATTATCCCAAAAGGTAGCGGAATGGGTGAAGGGCATCATTTCTACAAGATCAATGGTAAATACTATATAATTAGTGCCGACTATGCGCCCGTAGGACGTATGCAGTGTGCTCGTGCCGACAAAATCGACGGGCCATACGAAACAGCGGTGATCAGCCATCGTGAAACGATGGGGACGGAGCGTGGCTGGTGGGCAAACGAATACGGCTATTGGTCAAACACCCCAAAAGAAGGAGAGAAATTAACCTTCGAGGCTCCTAATAGAAATGCTTATTATGCCGTTCCGCTTCATCAGGGTGGGATCATCGATCTGCCTAACGGTGAATGGTGGGGTTTTTCGATGATGGATGTGAAGTCGGCAGGGCGCCTAACATTCCTATCGCCTGTGACATGGAAAGATGGCTGGCCGTATTTTGGTGTGGAAAACAACTTGGGGCGTTCGCCACGTACGTGGTTCAAGCCGAATGTGGCTGAGGAAACAATGCCTCATACGACTTATGAGCGCGACGATGACTTTTCAGGGAAAGTTCTGAAGCCGATTTGGCAGTGGAATCACCATCCACAGGAGAAAAAATGGGCACTTAAAAATGGCGCATTACGCTTGAATACCATGCCTGCAGAGAGTTTTATGCACGCGAAAAATTCATTAACTCAGCGTGCTGTAGGACCGGTATCAAACGCTACGGTGGAGTTAAATACTAAGTCAATGAAAAAGGGCGATGTTGCAGGATTGGGCTTGTTAAATGTGCCATATTATTGGATTGGGGTGCTGCGTACCGACAAAGGGGATGTTATTCGTTTCTATGATTTTGTGACAAACCAGAAGATAGATGAAGCTATCTCGACCAATAAAGTATACCTGCGTGCCGAAGGAGACTTCGATCGCGATCTCGCAAAATTGAGTTATAGTCTCGATGGCGAAAACTTCAAAGAACTGGGTGTAGATTTACGTCTGGCATATCAGATGAAAACATTCCAAGGCGTCCGTTTTGCGCTTTTTGCATATAATACCGAAGGCAAGGATGGAGGTTATGCCGAGTTCGATAACTTCAAGATGGAAGAGCCGTTTGCTGACCGCTCTAACAACTTACCGGTAGGAAAAGTGATTACACTGAAAAATTTAGCCAACAATACTTTGGTCTGGACAAGCCCGCGTCGTATGTTGCGTAATGCAAATGTTAGAGATCGAGAATATGATGCCAGAGGTAGTCAGTTTCGTGTACATGATCGCGGACAGGGGCGAGTTGCTTTGGAAGCAATGGATGGAAGTGGCTTCCTGACTATTGCGGGTGAGGGACTTTCGGGCGATGTAAGGTTAATGGATCAGGAGAGCGATGCCAGCCTTTTCATGTGGCAGGATATGCTTCGTAACCAATGTATGCTGTTGTCACTGAAAACCAATCGTTATGTGGGTATTGACTCATTGACTGGCGAACCTTATGCCGCCGACTGGCCGGGCTCAAACCCTAGCAGAACCAACGGAGTGGTGTTTGAATGGGAAATTGTAAAGTAGGACTGGAATTCAATAAAATACATTTTCATGCTTAGGTAAAAACTTAGTGCAAGGTCATAAATCATAGCCTTGCACTAACTTTTGACTTGTTCTATAATAATAGGCCTCACAAATAGCTTATCTATTTAATTAATAATATCCTATTAAGGACATGTGTAATAAAGGTAACCATAATTTATTTATATCTTTGTTCTTCTCGTTTACATGCTTATGAATAACTCAATAAAAACAAAGATAATTATTCTGCTTCTGTTTAGCTTTATGACTTTAAATCTGGCAGCAGAAATGAGATTTCATAGCATTAATAATATTTTTGGCGTACCGCTTCGTGAAGTGCGTTCGATATGTGAAGACGATGACGGATTTATCTGGGCAACATCAAAAAATGGAATAATACGGGTCACAGACCGAGATTTTCATATTTGCCAGCTACCTTATCGAAACACAGATATCACTTGGGAAAAAATTACCTATAAAAACCATCTATATGCTTATGCTAATAATGGTGAGATATTCTGTTATGACGATGTATTGGCGACGTTTGATCCGATTTTAGATTTACGACAGCTATTAGGCAATGAGCAGTTGAATATTCATAACATAGCGGAAGACAATGCGGGGGCGATTTGGATCGCCTCATCAATTGGATTATTGAAGTATAACGGAGAGCTGAAGACGATAGCTGAAGACTCAAGGATAATTCTTTGTTATGATAGAAATCATTTGCTATTGGCTGGCAGTAAGGATGTTAAGTTGCTAAATACGACTACATTAGAATTACAGTTGTTGTTCGAGTTGGATTATCATATTGCCAGTTTATACTACGATCGTAGTGACCAAATATGGGTTGGTACGCGTGCCGATGGGGTGTTTTATTACGATGTTACAACAAAAAAACTGCAAAAAACTTCCATTTCGAATTTTCCTAAACAGCCGATATTGGCTATTGAGCAAGGAACTGACTCGACACTCCTGATCGGGATTGATGGGAAAGGTGTTTGGGAGATCACTGACAAAGGAAATGCAGTACTGAATGTCTATAAGGAAGATGTAAACAATCCGGCCTCGCTTCGAGGTAATGGCGTTTATGATATTTTTCTCGATAGCAATGGTCGTACTTGGGTCGGTACATATAGTGGAGGGTTGTCCTATTTCGATCAGGATGTATTTTTGATGACACAAATCAAACATCAGGTGAATGACCCGAATTCGCTGGTCGATAATAATGTCAATCGGATTTTGGAAGATAGTAGAGGCGATATCTGGATTGCAACCAATAACGGCATCAGCCGATGGAACAGAAAGCGAGACAAGTGGAATCACTATCTTCAGAATAAGGAGGATGCCTCGTCGGTTTTTCTTGCGCTATGCGAGGATGATGCTGGCAATATTTGGGCGGGGAGTTACTCTTCAGGGATCTCGGTGCTGGACAGGGATACAGGGCGAAAAGTGAACCATATGGTGTCAGATGATAGGAATGCTGGCCTTATTGATAAGTATGTGCTTGATATTTTCAAGGATAGCGAGGGCGATATCTGGATTGGCGGAGCGCAAAATCAGGTTGTGCGTTATATGAGTAAAGAGAAGCAACTAAAATCATACCCGCTTTCTGCGGCCAGTTGCTTTTCGGAATTAACTGCGGGAAAATTGCTTGTGGCAAGTTTCAATAACCTGATTTTACTGGACACAGAAACCAAAGAGATGAATACTCTGCTAACTAAATATGTTTCGAAAGATATATTGGTGCATGAAGACGATATTTGGATTGCAACAGGCGGTTACGGGATCTTGAAATATAATTTTCGAACAGCCGAGAATGAAATTTTTACGATACGAGACGGATTGCTGTCCGATTATGTGAATAATATAATTTATGCGGATAATAATCTGATATTGACGACCGAAAAAGGAATATGCAGACTCGATCTAAATGATTTTACTATATTTTCGTTTCCTTATTCGTTCTATACAGTCAGTAACTTCTATTTTTCAAAATCGCACACGATATTGAGAGACGGTAATATCCTTGTTGGCTCTAACGAAGGGATAGTTATGTTCAATCCTTCGATAATCAACGATAAATACACCCCGCAGGGCAATATATATATTCAAAACATAAATATTTCGGGACGCTCAATCCGAGATATCCCCGAAATTATAATGAACACACCAGTCAATAAACATCATTCGCTGGTGTTGAATCACGACCAAAACAATCTAACTGTTGAGTTGTTGCCAATGGGGATAAATTCTGCGAAAAACAAGTTTTCCTGGCAGCTCAAAGGACTGGACAAGGAGTGGAATAAATCGTCGGAGTTGAGCACGATAACCTATACCAATATTCCTTCTGGTAAATTCCATCTTAAAATACGAATGCACGACACTTCGTTGTCGCAAATTATCGACCAACGGACAATAGATATCGTCGTAACTCTGCCATTTTGGAATACATGGTGGTTTTATGCTATTATACTTGTCGTTGCGACGCTCATTGTTGCCTATCTTGTAAAGAGTTACACTGAGAGGTTGAAGCAGAGGTATGCGAAAGATAAAATCCGCTTTTTCACTAACATTGCACATGACATACGCACCTCGATAACGCTGATCAATAATCCAATTGAGGAGGCGTATAAGGATGAGGAATTGTCTGAAAAATCGAGATATTATTTGCAGTTAGCAAAGGAGCAGTCCGAAAAACTGGCTCTGGTTACGACGCAATTATTAGATTTCCAGAAAGCAGATGTGGGCAAAGAGAGCCTGTCGCTGGTAATGACCGATGTTGTACGATTGGTTCATCAGCAGGTTCAGTTGTTTGTGCCGATAGCGCAGCAGAAAGGCGTAGAACTGTCGTTTACGACGACTCAAGAGAGCTATCTTACGGCAATTGACGAACTGAAAGTGATAAAAATTGTCGAAAACCTGTTGTCGAATGCTATTAAATATTCGTTTGAAGGTGGGAAGGTAGATGTTGAACTTATTTGCGAACCTGTGCAATGGATCTTGAGCGTTCAAGATCACGGAATCGGGATTTCGTCAAAAGAGATTAATAAGTTGTTTAAAGAGTTTTACAGGGGTGAAAATGCGATTAATTCCAAGATTATAGGATCAGGAATAGGATTGCTTTTGATACGCAATTATGTGGAAATGCACAATGGTCTGGTGTCGCTGGAGAGTACCAAAAACGTAGGTTCTATTTTCCGAATTGAGGTGCCATATATAGAAGTTGAGGCACAGACGAATGTTCAGATTCAAGACAACAGTGTGTTTACGGCAGATTCCGATTTTGAAAAACTGGCATATTCTAACTCCAAAGCGAATGTACTGATTGTCGAGGATAATGATGAACTGCGTCGTTTTCTGATGCGTACAATACAAAATGATTATAACGTCACGGTGGCTAGCAATGGCTTTGAGGCGTTGGTACAAATCGAAAAACAGATGCCCGATTTGGTAATTTCGGATGTTATGATGCCCGAAATGGATGGTTTTGAGCTCTGTAAGCACATAAAATCGACCTTTGAAATTTCTCATATCCCGGTTGTTTTACTGACGGCGTTGTCAGACAAGACGAAACATATAGAGGGCTTAGGCTTGGGAGCGGATGACTACGTAACAAAGCCTTTCGATATGGGAATTCTGCTTCAGCGCATCAATACAATTCTAAAAAATCGAGAAATTGTGCAGGAAAAGGCTTTGAAATTAATCAAACCTGTCGAAGATAACACCACTGTGTTTGCAAATGAGTTGAATGACCGGTTTGTGAAAAAAGCGCTGGAAATTGTTTGGAAAAACATCTCAAAAATTGATTTTGGACGTGATGAATTTGCTTCGGCAATGTTCGTCAGCCCGTCGTTGCTGTACAAGAAAATGAAGGCATTGACCGGACAGTCGCCATCAGAATTCATAAAATCTATTCGGATGAATCACGCCATAGAATTGCTTCAAAGGCATCAATATTCGGTGACCGAAGTGTGCGAAATGTGCGGGTTTTCGGGTATCGTTGTTTTTAGCCGCGCATTTAAAGATTACTTTGGGAAGTCCCCTACGGAAGTTTAAACAGCATCCTACTACTCTCAAACCATTTATCTCTGTATTATTAAATAGAATATCTGTAATGTTAAGCCATTAGTTTTGTATTGTTTTAAATTCGTGAATGATAAAATATTAATCATACAAAATTATGGGCATTACTAACAAAATCATTAAGTTTTCCATTCTAGTCTTATGTGCAGTTACGCACTTCCAATGTAGCACAAACTCTTCGTCGGAAAAATATTCTATTGTTATTGATTTAACGATTTCAGAAAAAGTTGAATTTGCAATCGAGAGACTGGAAAATTCGCTGAACGATAAAGGTATCGAACTTGTACGGGTTTCGAAATTTGAGGATGTCGAGGGGCAGAATGTCATTGTCGTAGGATTGTCGCCAGGGACAGGCTATGTGTCTGAATTTTTGCGTAAAGGAAATCGAAGCGTACCCTTTACGGCGGAAGCATTGACAATCTGGAAAACAAAATATCAAAATAAAAATGTACTTGTTGTTGCAGGGCATGACGAGCAGGGATTAATGTACGCATTGCTTGATGTTGCAGCAAAAATTGAATGGAGTGATCAGAAAAATCCGCTTAAAGAGCTGTCTGGTATAACCGAAAGTCCGGGAATGACAACACGTGCGATTTCGATGTATACTATGAATCGGACATTGTGGGAAAGTAAATTCTACGACGAGATATACTGGGAGAGGTACTTTGATATGCTGTCTGAGAATCGTTTTAACTCATTTGTGATTATATTTGGTTATGAGAATGGTGGATTTTTAGCGCCTCCTTACCCGTATTTTTTTGATGTGGAGGACTATCCTGATGTTGAAATGGTGGGCTTAACTGCCCAACAACAGGCAAAAAATCTTGAGACTCTGAATAAGTTGATCGATTTGGCTCACAGTCGCGGGATCAGAGTATCAGTAGCTATATGGGATCATATTTTTCGCGGAGGAATTCAAACAGGCGGCGTAGCGGGAGTTGAAAATGCTGAAAAGGAACCGCTTTATGGGTTGGTTTGGGGTGTAAATGGCGAGAATTTGATCCCTTATACCAAGGCCGCGCTATCTAAGTTTATCAGGCTTGTACCAAAACTCGACGGGATTGAATTCCGAATGCATGGTGAATCAGGACTCAAACATGATGAGCAGGAGGCGTTCTGGAGCGATGTTTTTAAATCAATGAAGGCGGTAGCTCCGGACATGAACTTTGTTTTACGGGCAAAAGATATGCCCGAATCGGTAATTCAGGCGGCTATCGACGAGGATATTAATTTCCGAATCGAGACTAAATATTGGATGGAGCAGATGGGTATGCCATACCATTCGACTCACATCAATCGCCAGAATCAGCTCGACAGACGACAAAGTTATGCAGACATGCTTCGTTATCCACAAGAGTACAAGATGTATTGGCGACTGTGGAATGGCGGCACAACCCGTATTTTACTGTGGGGAAATCCTGACTACGCCCGTCGTTTTGTGGAGAGTGCAAAACTTTACGGAGGTGATGCCTATGAGGTAACTGAGCCGCTGGCAACTAAAATGGAGTCTATGCCGCACGATATGCAGCCTTTCGATCTGCTTGCACCCGAATATCAATATTACGACTATGAATTTGAACGTTATTGGCATTTCTTTCAGGTTTTCGGAAGACTGGGCTATAATCCGAATCAGTCGTCGGATATCTGGGATAAGGAATTTGAAAAACGATTTGGAAAGAAAACAGCTCATATCATAGAGCAGGCACTACATGAAGCCAGTTGGATTTTACCACGTATCGTAGCTTCGTGCTACCCTTATGGAGCTTTCCCAACCACTCGTGGGTGGGCGGAGAAACAGCGGCTTGGGGATCTACACGAGTATGCGAAAGCCGAAGGAAGTGACATACAGCAGTTTGCTAGCTTCGATGAGGAGGCACAACTTCTGATCCATGGGGGCGAAACAGCCAAGATACGTCCGTCAACAAACAGTGTTTGGCTTCAACAGATGTCAGACAAACTGAATGCTCTGATCAGAAAAGCCAAAAAAGCAGCAGGTAAAAATCGTAGCAAGGAGTTTAACTCTACGATTACTGACTTGAAAATACTCTCTAATCTTGCTTTGTATCATTCACGTAGGATACCTGCTGCGGTTAGTTATCGTATTTTTGAACACACGAATGATATTAGGGCTCTGGAAAAAGCGATTGAATATGAAAAAAAAGCGATAAAGGCATGGCGACAAATTGTTACTTCGGCAGGAGATTTTTATGCGCCGGATTTAATGTTTGGAATTCGTTCTTCGTATTTCGATGGGCTGAACCACAAATTGTCCGGACATTGGAAGGATGAATTGGATGATCTTGAAGCGGATTTGGTTCGATTGGAGCAACAACGACGTGATTTTGTACCGAAAGGAGATATTGTTAATGCACCAACATACCGATTTGATAAGAATTCGGATAATAGCCATTTATTCTGTGTTGATTTGGAGCGTGTTGAGCAAAATTCGATTGATAAACCAATTACAGTACAGGCTAAAGTTACGGGTAAAAATGAAATCAAGTGGGTTCGGTTACGGTATCGGGCTGTTAATCAAAAATTGGATTATTCAACATTAGAGATGGTGCCTACAGCCGAAAAAAATGCCTATCAGGTAATTATTCCTACTGAAGAAATCGATCCAAAATTTGATATGATGTATTTTATTGAAGTGATGGATAATCAAGGGAATGGGAAGATTTACCCCGATTTAATGGAAGAAACACCCTATGTCATTGTTAACCTGAAGAGATAAAAAGTATAAACTAAAAACAATAACCGATGGATCGTTTTTTATTAATTACACTCTACTTATTTGCATCAGTGTTGTTTATCAATGCTATGGAAAAGCCAGAAGCATTGAAAGTGGACAAGCAAAGCCCCAAAATAATTCGGAAGATGAATTCCGATTTCGACAGTATGGACTGGCAAGTCGGAATTCAATCTTATACCTTTAATCAATTCTCGCTTTTCGATGCTATCGATGCGGCTTCGGATTTGGGGTTGAAATATGTAGAAGCCACAACGTGGCAAAAAATAGAACGAGGTAAAGATGAATCGTTCAATCCTTGGTGGATGTCAGCCGAGATGAAGCAAAAAGTCAAAGATCGATGTGCCGAAAAGGGGGTCGAAATAGTATCGTTCTACTGCCGTCCGAGCAAGGATGACATAGAGAAAAAATCGGAACAGGTCGAGAAGATTTTCCAGTTTTGTAAAGAGATGAATCTTATATTGACTACCGATCCAATCCGTGTAGAGTCGGGCTTTGGGAGCATGGATTTCTACGACGAAATGTGCCAAAAATATGGCGTGACGATGGTTTTGACAAACCACCCGAAGAGCCACGGTTCGCCTTACTGGAATCCTGATGATGTGTTGGCTGATTGCGAAGGCCGCAGTAAATATATCGGCGCTTCGGTCGATGTGGGGCACTTTATGCGCGATGGAACAGACCCTTATAATGCTGTGAGAAAGTACACTGATGCGGGACGAATGTACCATTTCCATTTTCGTGACGTAGATGCCTTAGGTATGGATGGTCGGGATGTTGCTCTGGGTGAGGGTGATGCAAGAATTCAAAATATGCTTGAATATATGTATGCTGGAGGAGCTGCGCCGATTCTTGTTTTCGAGTATGAACGGGATATGGATCAACCGCTGAAATACATCGTTCCGAGTGTCGAATATCTGAAGACTATAAGTGCAGAGTTGCTCAAAAAAGGTAAAAAGAAAGTTGCTCGTGAAGTGGCTCAAAATAATCCGCAGGGGCAGTTTGTGAAGCTTTGGGCAAGGGATGCAGCCATTGACGGGCAGTTGAGAATTGAGGATTGGGATTCGGAAAAAGCAACGATACACGGTTTGCATAATACGAGCGACAAAATAACATGGAATACAAAAATAAAAAAAGGAAATTATTTGGTGGCAATGCGCTATTCAGAGCCATATTCAGGTGCGGCTTTTTCAATCACGATCGGCGATCAGCAATTATCCGTACTGGCAGCAACGACCCAAAATTGGGCAGACTACCAGGTATTTGATTTGGGCGTTGTTACGATTTCTAAGGACGGAATATTCCCTGTTGTAATAAATGGGGTCCAATTAGCACTGAAAGAGAAAAACCATGAGGAAGCTTTACCTGATATTCATTGGTTGACACTAACACCGACAAAAGATGAGGCGACGTTCGGGTCGATAGACATATTGAGCAAATTCAGAGGCAAGAAAATATTCGACGGAAAGACATTCAAAGGTTGGCACGGTAACAATGGCGAAAGCAGCATGGAATGGTTTCGTGTTGAGGATGGAGCTATTGTGGGCGGGACGATGGAAAAACCTATTCCTCGCAATGAATTTATATGTACAGATCGTGAATACGACGATTTTGAGCTTCGTCTGAAATTCAAAACGAAATACCCCGAAGGAACAAACTCATGGAACGGAGGTGTTCAATTCCGAAGTCAGGGACATCCGACAATCAAACACGAAATGATTGGTTATCAGGCCGATATTTTGTCATGGAAATGGGGTGCGCTATACGATGAACAACGTCGTTGGACATTTCTCGGAACACCGCTCAATATGGCAGAAGCAATGAAACAGGTTAAGACCGACGATTGGAATTCGTACGTAATCCGTGCAGAAGGGCCTCGAATCCGCCTATGGCTCAACGGGGTACTTACTTTGGATTACATGGAATATGATCCTACAATTCCGCAAACAGGATATATCGGTTTCCAAATACATGAAGATAAAAATCCATGTGAATTGTGGTATAAAGATATTGAAATTGAAGAACTTAATAAAACACAACGATGAAAAACACACTAAGAATATCAGCAATTATTTTCGCAGGTCTATTAATGATAGGCATTAGTGTTTCTGCTCAAGATTCGTCGAAAGACTATCTCTCGAAGGGATATACCTGTTACGGTAAACTTACTAACGGTGTTCCGAATGCTGAGAAAATGGGTTGGAAAGTAGGAATCCAAGCCTATACATTTAATCGGTTCTCGTTCTTTGAAGCGATAGATATGACGGCGGCGCTCGGGTTAAATTATATTGAAGGAGTCGCAGGAATGCGACTTACGCCCGAAAGTGATGTAAAATTCGGGCACGGATTATCTCAAGACTGGAAAGATAAATTGAAGCAAAAATTGAACGATGCGAATATCGAGCATGTTAGCTACTATCAATGGATGGATGGCTCAGGAAATGGCTTTGAGGATATCGTGAAATTTGCAAAAGAGCTTAACCTAACCATTGTTACAGATCCTAAACGTGCACCGGAAGGCAAACCGATAGATTTTTACGAACAAATATTGAAAAAGCATGGAGTGACGATGGTATTTACTAATCATCCGAAGCCTATCGCATATTGGAATCCGGAGTTTTCGTTAGAAGACACCAAAGGACGCAGTCAATATCTGGGAGCTTCGGTCGATGTGGGGCACTTTATGCGTGGTGGGTTTGCGCCGCTACTGATCGTGAAAAGTTTTATCGACGCCGGAAGGATGTATCATTTTCATTTCCGAGACGTGTCTAATTTGGGTGCCGACGGAGTAGATGTACCGCTCGGGCAGGGGCAAGGACAGATTCGTGAAATCTTGACTGAGCTTTATAAAGGTGGTATTGAACCAATCATTGTCTTAGAATACGAACACGACTTCTACAATCAAATGATAGATTTGATCCCAAGCATAAACTATATCAATGAAGTTTGCGGGGAGTTGCTGAAAAATAATAATAAATAAGCATCAATATTATGAAAATATTTTATAAAGGATTAATTGCTGTCGTAGTTGTCTCACTGTTTAGTGTGCAGCTTTTTGCTCAATCGACGGATAACGGAGACGGAACATTTACAAACCCAGTAATTTGGGGCGACTTTCCCGATCCGGAAGTTATTCGTGTTGGCGACACATATTACCTTATGTCTACCAGTATGCATTATTTTCCCGGTGTTACACTCATGGAATCCAAAGATTTGGTTAATTGGACAATCGTATCAAACGTGGTTGAGGAGTTTAAAGAACATCCGTACTATGATCTGGATGGTGGTAATCGCTATGCCAAAGGGCAATGGGCTACGAGTGTTCGTTATTTTAACGATATGTTTCATGTATTGTTTACAACACTGACTGAAGGGTCCTACATCTACACATCTGTCGATGCGCGCGGGCCATGGACAAAGCATAAAGTGGATGTGTTCTTATATGATCCGGGGCTGTTTGTAGACAATGATGGACGAGTGTATGTGGTATCAGGTAATACAGACATTTTTCTAACGGAACTCGATCCAGTGACTTTACAGTCTAAAGGCCAGCAAAAACAAATTTACAGAGGACACAGACAAGGTTTGGAAGGGAATCGTTGCTATAAAATAGGCGATTATTACTATATCTACTGTACTTACGGAGGGACTCAGGGTAATCAGGTTTGTTTGAGATCTAAATCGCTTACAGGCCCGTTCGAAGAGCGTGTAATGATGAACTACACGGCCAATTATGCCCCGATGGTATTGCATCAGGGAAGTTTGGTTAATCTTCCCGATGGAAGCTATTGGAGTATGATATTTCAAGACCATCTGGGATTGGGACGTGTCCCATATTTGGTACCTGTTAACTGGATTGATAACTGGCCGACACTCGGGAACACGATGGACGGAAATATGACGCTAAAGAAACCGATAGAAAGCATCGAAATAATTCATTTTCCGACGACAGACGAATTCAACTCTTCTAAGTTAGCCCTTCAGTGGCAATTTAATCATAATCCAGATAAATCGAAATACTCTTTAACCGAAAAACTGGGAGTTTTACGGTTATATACGGCAACATTGACCGATTCTTTGCTAAATGCACGAAACACTGTATGTCAACGTATATTGGGACCTCACAGCGAAGGCATTGCAAAAATAGATATATCGAAAATGAAGGTAGGCGACAAAGCTGGCCTTGTTATTCTGCAAGATCCATTTGCCACATTGACAATAAGCAAAACTAAAGAAGGTAATGAACTGCAAATGACAGTCAATGAGGAGGTGAAAAGCTCTGTAAGCATCAAAGGTTCTACGGTTTATCTGCGTGCAAAGGTAAACGGAATGTCAAACAAAGTGAACTTCTTTTATAGCCTTGATGATATTAAATACTTGCCGTTGGGAGAAGAATTTACTATGCAATTCCGTTTGAGTATTTTCTGCGGAAACCGTTATGGCTTGTTTAATTATGCCACGCAGAAACTGGGAGGTTACATAGATATAGATTGGTTCCGTGTTACACAGGAGCCACTGTTTACGCGAAATATATACTCGGGTAAAATCATCGAGGCAGAGTATTTTGATCATCACTATTGTTCTGAAGTTAGGCTGTCCGGAAATGATAAATCGAATCGCAATCAGGATGTGATCTTCAGTGATGGAGGGATAGTAGCATTTAATAATCTGGATGTAAAAAACACAAAGCTAAAACATCTCGAACTAACTATGGAATGTACCTCTTCGGAAGCTACAGTTGAGGTTCGTTACCATGACACGGGTGAAATTATAGCTAATGTTAAAATACCAAATCGGGACGGATATCAAAGGTTGTCAGTCGAGTTAGAAAAACCTTTGAAATCGACGAAACGATTGGAGATAAGAGTATGGAACAGGAACAATAAAGCTGTGGTTGCTTTGGATAAAATACAATTTATTGAATAGTATTGCAATAGTTAAACGATATGGAAAAGAAACTTATTAACAGCAGTAGATTTTGCCTAAATTAAATTTTTACAGTTCAAGTAAATATTCTATTATCATGATTAAGAAAAATATGTTACTCAGTGTTGCATTTCTTGTTCTTTCATCACTTATTTCATGTACGCAGGACAATGGATGGGTGGAGTTATTTAATGGCAAAGATCTTTCGGGATGGAATGTTGTCTGCCAGCCTCAGGATAAAGAAAAAACGTTTTGGACGGTCGAAGATGGGACTATCCTTTGTAATTCAACTGGTATGAAGGGGCATAATCATATATGGTTGGTGTCAGAGAAGGAATACGATAATTTTGAACTGCACTTCAAATTTCAGGCGTTCAGAGAATCGAAAGGAAACAGCGGATTGCAATTCCGAAGCCGTTATGATTATTCGGCTGATGGCGGCGGTTGGATGAACGGTCCTCAGATGGATATCAATCCTCCGGCAACGACCAAATCGTGGCGCACGGGATATATATATGACGAAACGAACGAGGTACGTCGATGGGTTTATCCGAGTTTGCCCGACTGGGATATGAAAGACGAGTACAAGCCTGAGGAGTTTATTTTTAAATATGCCGAAGATGGCGATGATGTATGGAACGACGTGGTGTTGATTTGCGACGGAATGAGTATCAAAACCTATATCAACGGTATTTTGCAGACAGATTGGGATGCCACAGGTCTTCTCGATGACGAAATCCACAGCAAACACAATGTGGGCAAAAAAGGACATATCGCATTTCAACTACACCATGGTGACGATTTGAAAATCAAATATAAAGACATTAGGATAAAAGAAATCTAACTGATGATTGATAATTTGTATTAATTTGATGATATAATACGTGGTAAAACCCTCTGTAGAGACCTTGCATGCAAGGTCTCTACTAAAAATAAAAAATCCCGCTGAAGCGGGATAATTATTTGTTGCGGAGAGAGAGGGATTACATCCGCAATGAATTCGCTGTGATCCCGTAAGGGGGGGGGGATTCAACAAATATCTTACCCTTTGGGTATATTTTTATTTTCCGTTTGTTCTTTCACAGAGCAAGCTCTCTTCAGAACTATCCGGAAATAAAATATCCCGCTGAAGCGGGATAATTATTTGTTGCGGAGAGAGAGGTCGGTGAACCTTTCCTCTTATATGCTTAAAAGTCAATG
>CAZODA010000016.1:0-62914 GCA_964578485.1 uncultured Alkalitalea sp.
AATTAATAAAAAATAAATATATAAGGGGCGCCCCTACGTGGTCGTCCGAAATTGATGATTATAATATAAAACCGCAATTTGACTAAAATGAAATAATTCGCTTTGCTCTCCCGTTTCCCGCTTACGCGGTCACGGGAACCTGTCCCGACGCAAGTCGGGATTTCGCTTCGCTCTCCCGTTTCCCGCTTACGCGGTCACGGGATTTCGCTTCGCTCAACCTTCGGCGGAGCAGGCTCCCGCATCGGCGAGCCTCGCGGGACAGGTCAGGCAACACCCTATGGTACAGGGCAATAACACAAATAAGCCCTGAAAGGGCGCAAGACATTAGCATCCCGCATTCGGCAAGCCTCGGCGGGACAGGTTAGGGTGAAGCGAAGCGTAGCCCTATGTAAGCATACCCCATCTCTCTAAGCCCTGCAAGGGCGTAGTATCTATTCCCAAACATACCTTTCATCATATTCCACCTTGTATTTTTTCAAAAAGGCTCGGTATTCTTCCTGAAAAGTCATCTTACGGTGATGAACGTGTTGTTCAGATATATACGCAATTACAACATCTACTTCTGTTGGATTTACTGAAAAGGCACTATAGCCATCTTGCCAATAAAAATTTTTATATCCCACTCCTTTAGTCTTAGCCCATTTTGATGAGTGTGATTTTAACTTCTCCATCAATGTTATTAGTGCTATTTTTTTCGATAGCAAACATAAGATATGGATATGATCAGAGTATCCGCCAACTTTTATTGTATGACAGTCTAATTTATTACATATACCCCCTAAATAGCTATATAGTTCTGCTTCTATAGTTGAATCTATCAGTGGCTCACGATGTTTTGTGCTAAAGATAATATGTATATAATTTTTAACCAATGATTGTCCCATCTTGTTAAGTTTTTGTATTACACCCTTTCAGGGCTTAAATGAATAGAAAATTACCCTAACATAGGGCTACGCTTCGCTTCACCCTATGCTATTATACTGCGCACCTTCGGCGCTTACTATTTCTACCTGACCTATGCTATTTTTTTGCCCTGTTACTACAGCACGAACTGTGCCTAGATGATCAGTCAGCTTAAAACGCAGATTGGCAGCGTATAAACATTGCTTCTACCAATATAGCGACTTTTAATCAGCCCTGAAACATCAACGATTCTTGTCAAAGCACCTTAAATAATTAGTTAGCTTGTTCTTTTAACTTTTCGTTCTTTATCATTTTTGTGTAATTTTCAATGATTGCTCTTGCTAAGAACACTCCGGAAAATAACCCAAAGATATACCAGAAATAATAATTGACAATCAAGATATAAAGCTCATTAGTTATATATTGCCTAACAAAAGCTACAAGTATTAAGCCTATCAAGAATAGCACAGAAATAATGCGGTATGAGTATTTCAATAATATTTTAATCATAATCTTTTCTTTTTTATGTAAACTATAATTTCGAATATTATCATTCCAACTAATCCTACTGCCAATAATATATATGAGATCACATCCCAGCTATAACTATTTAACACGCTCATGATAAACCATCGAAATAATAATGATGTTAGAAGAATTCCTCTAAATAAATTTCGGATTAGAAAGAGTATTTTCATATAAAGATGTCTTTTATTTCATTATAATATTTGGAAACACAATAAATATCTCTAATATTTATTGTGTTTCTCGTAAAAATAAGGATGAATTGGCTTAGGTGCAATATAAGTTTTGTCAACTGGGGTTGTTGGTTGTATTATATTTGGTTTTGGCCAAATCTGATATAACTCATATGCTCCAGCAGCCCCAACAGCTGGCCAAAACCACCATGGCGGTTTATTGTATGGTGGATAATATTTGTCATTTTGTAACCTTTTTATTTCTGGGTCGAAATTCCAATCTGTTGGATTCCCACGAGAAGTTGAAGTCCCATCTAAATTAGGATTTAACCTGTTTTTTTTATGAGAGAGCAAAAAAACTGTTGTAGCTACTAAAGTTGCTGCTCCCATAACAATTTCTCCAACAGGGGTTGGTTCAATCAACGCAACTCCCCAACCAGGTGCTAAACTCTCAGCCGTTAATGTAACGGCAACGGCAGTAGCATAATTATTCCCACCCCCTTGTCCTGCAACAATCTCCCCTGTATTGTCAAAATCAGCAATTGCCTGATCTACATTAGAATCATCGTACTCTTTATACTCAATATTTCTTTCGCGGATTAGTCTCAATAACTTTTCAAGTTCGTCTTCTTCATCATCATCTTCATCTTTAACTTCGTCTTGGCCCCCCAATCCACGATAATCGGTAAACCTTATTGGATTATTATATGCATAAAGATACGATGATTGGTTGTTATATTTCTCCGCCAATGGATCAATGGTTGTAAACCTCCCCAGAATTGGGTCATACATCCTCCATCCGTAATCTAACCAATCTAAGCTGGATATACCTATATCATCTTCTTGCATTTCCTTACCGTTGTAAAGATATTTGTTGTCTATGCTGCTACTTTTATTAAAGGTATATCCAAAAGGATAATAATCGGTTTGTTGCGCCACGACTCCGCGGTTATTAACAACCATTCTATTATTGCCAAGGTGGTCTTTCAGATAAAAATGATGAGTCGGCGTTGCGCTCATATCTACAAAACCTTCGCTGTGTAAAACCTGTTTTAAAGTATTTCCTTCATAGATGAAATTGCCACTATAATGTGTAATCTCTCCGTTTGGAGCCTTCTTTTGCAACTTTCCCGATAGTAATCGGGATTTACGCTACGCTCCAATTGCCTGTTGGCAGTGTAAATATACTCAATAGTTTTGGAAGGATAATATTGATTTACGAGGTTTATATTTTTTATATACTATGAGATTAATTTCATTTCAAAGAATTTAACTACCTCCACAACAACGACTTTTAATATTTAAGTTTTGTAGGATTTTGACGATTATCCCAAAATGCAAGTAAAACAATTTCTTTTTTATTATAATTAACTTTATAAAACAAACTATTGTGTTTTGTAACAAAGCCTTTTCGAACGTTTCTTTTCTGAGCAGATTCAATAAATGTTTGAGGATGTTTTTTAATTACTTTGAGAACCTCCTCCGTTTTTCAACAAAACTTCTAACTTCGTTTGACCCCAATTTTTATTAAGATAATCTAATACTGTAAAATAATCTTTCCGTGCTTGATTTGACCAGATTATTTCCATATCAAACATCATATTTCAAACGAACTTCTTTCATAACATCAGCATTAGAAACAGTCTTTCCTTGTTCTGCTTCTTTAATCCCCACCTTAATGGCTTGCTGAATGGATAGAGGTAATTCATCCCACCAGTCAATTTCTTTCTCCTGTTTGAGTATTTTACTTACCCGTTCAAGTAAGTTTGGTTGATTAGTATTTAAGATTAACTGAACCAACTCTAGCTTCTGTGCTTGAAGTTTCATTGCATTTATTGTTTTCAACAAATATAAAAATTAATAATAACTTTTTCCACTAACTATTACATCTATAATTTTTCAAGTGTTATTCTCATAAATAAACTTTCCACTGTAACGGGTTATCTCTCCGTTTGGAGCCTTCCCGATAAGGATCGGGATTTACGCTACGCTCCAATTTTCCATTGCTTTCTTGTCCGTTGGCAGTGTAAATGTACTTAATTGTCTGATTATCTGCAATGATGTAATAGAAGGAATTTAATTATTAGATTTTAGTTTGTGAATGTGTTTTTTCAGGAATGATGATATTTCTATACTAAATATAAGAATAATCATTCCGGAGTCAATTGTGCTACCTTCCTTTTTTTTGTGCTCAAGCCGCAAGGGCTCTTTCTTTTAATATACCAGAAGCAGCTTGGATTGAGAGTTTTGTGTTTCGAGTTTAGGGTTTTGAGTTTATCAGTCATCAGTAAAAGGTTTTGAGTTTCGAGTTATCAATTAGTAAATTAGCAGATTAGTTGATGTGATGATTAGTTGATTAAGAAATTTGGTCATCGAATTTTTGCAAATTAACACGAATGGGTCCATTAATTACCCGAATTAACACGAAATGATAAGCTGAAAGCCTTATATATGATAGTTTCCGCCTTTGTTAAGTCTCGGCGGAAGAGGATGGGGCAACGCCCCATGTTGATGAATCCTTCTACCGCTATACCTGTCCCGACTTGGTGGGAAACGGGATTTCGCTTCGCTCAACACCTCCTGCGCCTTGAAAAGACAATATAAAACTAACTGGTTGATTTTATGATTAATACAATATTTTTATTAAATTTTAAAGACATATTGAGATAATTAATTTAAGAATTCCTTTAATTAAAATCTAGAACAAGTTCTCGGTTTCCTTTAGTTATTTTATAAATTCCACTATTGAACAGCGCATTAATGAATGGACTTTTCATTACATATATTGGATGGAGGTCTATTACGTGATTATTAACTGTTGGTACACCTTCATAATTTAACGGTAAAAATAAATCTACCCCCTCTAATGAGGTATATCGGATTTGGTTTGGAGTTTTAGAAATTTGGGTTCGCAACATTTTATGGTAAAAATCTTTTCTGTTTTTGATGTCTGTTTTTCGTGCTACTTGTACTATTATAGGATCATAAGGATTATTGGGCACAATCCAGAATCCTCTTTCTGTTTCTTCAATAATAAAATCACCTATACTTTTTATTGCAGTATAAGTGCCTTTGCTTTCTGTAAATATCCACCCTTCATGTTGTATTGGGCTTGTAAGACCTGCTTTACTTATCCACAATTGGAACCTATGTGCTCCACGGCTGTGAATTGAATCTTGTAATTTATGGAATATAATTGCTCCCTTATCTTGGACACTCCAAATAGAGTTGTAGCGACGGTTATCTTGCCCGGTCTGGCAGGATGCAAAGATGCGTGCATCTGGGTCTCCTTCAAAGATTATACCGCTCCAACGGTTTTGACTACTGATCATAGCCCATTCTTCATATGGTAATGCTTCACAAAACAATGTTCCAGCAATATAGTCAGGTGTAGCATAACTGTATCGAAGTAAACCGCCTTTTTCTATAAGACGATAATCAGGTGGAGTATAATATCCTTTTTCTGCACGCCCCTGTCTTCGCTGTAAGATTGTATAATCCCCTTTTCCTTTTTTATCTAAAGCAATATCCATAGCCACATCCGGCATTCTGTAATTGCTGGTAATAAGAGTAAATAAGTTATTGTGTGGAGGATTAATTTTACCCACTCCTAGATAATACCAAGCCATTTTCTGAAAAACAGTTTCCCCGCTTGTTGCTTCGTAAGGATAAACTCGTGTTTTTGCTCCTCCACGTATGTTGTCAATTTGTTCCTGAGCCCAAGCTGACCAATAAAGATCAAGTAACATCCGAGATAATTCCTGAAGTTCGGGATCTCCAAATTCGTAAAAATTATATATTCCTTTTAATGTTTCAAGTCCATAAGCATCATTGGCGATTTCTACGAATAATCCTTTACGAGCTCTTTCACGAATCCATTCCTTAATATATGCATTCCAAGCTTTATGGTGTTCTGCAGCAGTATGTCCATCATCATATACTTTGTTTTGGTAATAAGGGTGGTCTTTAAGATATTTTGAAAAATGCCATGCAGCATAAAAGCGTTGGACATGATGGTTTTCCGATTCGTCGATGAACCATGTACGGCTATTACGCCATTCGGCTTTTTCAATTTGAGATTGCATTTTTGAGTATTGATACATCATATAAAATATTCGTTCTTCAACATCAGGTCGAATCAAACCTGGTTGGTGACATCCGGTTGAACCATAAAATTCCAACATCTTACACATTTCATCAGTTGCCCAGTAAAAGCTGTCTTTATCAGTAAATGCTCTTGGATAATTAATGTAATAATTGGCATTTTCGATTAATGCATTGTTCGCACTATCGACTTGTTCTCCTAACCAAAAACAAGTGAAGGCGAAATCCATAAGGGAGTAACTATAGTGTCGTGAAAAATCAGAACCTTCAGAAAAGATTGGAGGTATTATTTTTTCTCGAACAAGTGGTTTCCCTCTAAGCAGCTCAAAAGCAGCTTCCCTACGAGATTCATATTCATTTTTAATTTGTTTTAGTTCATGATTACTCAATGATTGAGCATTTAAACAAGTAAAGATAAAGAGACTACTGAAAATAATTTTAGTTCTTTTTAACGAAATGATCATTTTAAATCTAATTTTAATGATTAAAATTTAAAGTTAGTGTACGACTTCCTTTTTGAATTCTATATTCTCCTGAATTAAAAACTGATTTTACAAATGGACTGTCCATAACTTTATTTGGTTGTAAGCGAAGTGTTTGGTCGTTCACGGATGGAAGTCGATTGTAATCAGTAGGTAATTGAAGTACGTCACCATAGATAGAAGTACGAGTGATTGAGTATGTGCTGACTTCTAGTTTTGAGTTTATTACTGCTTGTTGGAAAGTTTGATAAGTTTCAAAATCGGATTTTCGAGCAACTTCGATTATTATTGGTGAATATTGTTCGCTACCAACCAACCATTTTCCGCTCCAAAATGGAGTGCTTCCATCTTCCCATGTAGTGTTGCCTTTAACAAATTTGACAGCAATATAAGCTCCTTTTGAAGAGGTGAAATGCCAGCCTTCTCTTTCGATTATACTGTCAAGGCCTACACCACTAAACCATATTCGCATTTTTCCTGCATATTTACTGTGTGTGCCGTTGAAAAGTTTTTGTACAATCATAGAACCTTTACTTTGCACACCCCAATGTTGGTTGTAAACCGGACCTGATAGTCCTTCACATTGGGGAAAAATTCGACAGTTTGGATCCCCTTCAAAGATTACACCTAACCACCTGTTTTGACTGCTGATCATTGTCCAGGAATTTTCGGGAAGAGCTTCACAATGAAATGTGCCCATAATAAATTCAGGTGTACAATACGAATATCTAATTAATCCTTGATATTGTTCTAATCGATATACTGGAGGATTATACATCCCGTCTTTGGCTAGACCCAATCGACGTTGCACGATTTCGTATATGCCTCGGCCAGCGGGATCAAGTGCTAAGTCCATTACTACTGCTGGTATGCGGTAATCACTTGTGATAAAAGAAAAAATGTTCTCTTTAATTTCGCTTATCTCTCCAATGCCTAAGTAATACCAGGCTAATTTCCGAAAATGAGTAGCACCGATTGCGCTTTCGCGTCCTTGATATACACGAGCCTTACTGCCTCCACTAACTCCATTGATTTGTTCTTGTGCCCAGACTGCCCAAAAGAGGTCTAAAAATTTACCTGTTAGTTCGCGAAGCTCTTTATCTCCATAATCATAAAAATTATAAATGCCTTTCAATGATTCCATGCCGTAGGCGTCATTTGCAAATTCAATAAATAGTCCTTTACGAGCACGTTCTTTAAGGAATAATTTTATAAATTTTGTCCAAGCTGTATAATGTTCTTCGGCAGTGTAGCCATCATCAAAGGGAAGTAAGTTATAGTTTGGATGCTCCTTCAATAATTTTGCAAAATGCCAACGTGTGCTAATACGTTGAATATGATGGTTTTCGGAGCCCTCAATATCCCAGCTTTTTGTTGTTATATTAGCTGAAGTGATAAATAAATATGGACAAATTTCAATACTTGTTTCAACTCTTGATTGTTCTTTTGCCCATTGCCACATAACTTGGTATATGAGGTCTTCAGTATCTGTTTGCAATAATCCAGGTGTTTTGCTTCCATTACTTCCCCAAAATTCTACTATTCGGCATAATTCATCTGCTGACCAATAGAAACTGTCTCCATCTCTCAAAATGTCAGGTTTGTCAATGTATATTTCGCAATGTTCGATCAATGCATTATTGGCAGCTTCGATTTGATCTTCTAACCAAAAACATCTACCGGCAAAATTTACCAAGCTGTAACTCAAACTTCGATAAAATGGAATACCAGAAGATGAGATTGATGAACTGACGGCTCCTCGTTTTAATGGTTTGCCACGTGAAGATTCAAATGCTTGTTCTCGCCGTAAATCAAAACCATCTTTGAGTGTGGTCAGTTCTTCATCCGAAAATTTGTCTTTTGTGTTATGATCGTTAGGAAATGGGAGATCATCCTCAATGTCTTTAGAGCATGCAATAAGTAAAATAAATATTGATAGGATAAACCAACTTGTTATTTTTATAATTTTATTTTTTGTCATACGCGAAAATTATTTTAATAATGCCGCTGCACACCATAGAACCGGAGCTTGTCCATGAAGATCTCCTATCATACGATCTCGGTCGAGGTAGTATTGATAATCATTTTTCTTATTTGTACCTATGCAAATATCAGTTACATCGCCTTCAGGATTAATATATGAACATAGTGCAATCCAAGCTTTACGTGCTGCTGGTGCATATATTGATTTGTCTAACCATCCGTTTTTAACTCCAGTAATGAAAGCAAATGTGAACATACCGGATCCGGATGTTTCGGTCCAAGCATGCGGATCATTTACGATTTGATTCCAGAGTCCTTTTTCATTTTGATGTACTAATAAAGTTGACATCATTTTTTGGAATCTTTTTTGAATAAATGGATAATATTCATTGTCTTCTGGAAGATGACAAAGTAGTTCAGCCATACCTGCAGCTACCCAGCCGTTCCCTCGTCCCCAAAAGATTGGTACATTATCTGCATGATAAAATAATCCATTTTCTTTTTGTAGCTCTTTTAAATAAACTGTCATTTCATTAGCGGCTCGGTTAATGTATTTTTTGTCTCTGGTTATTTTGAATGCTTGGGCTTGTAAAATTGTGATCATATACATGTCGTCAATCCACATTCGAGTATTCCAACTTAGTCCCATATCATACCATTTTTGTTCATTAGAGCTTAGCTTGTTGTATTCTTCTGGAGAGAGCTCTCGAAATTGCTCATCAGCCATAAAAAGCCCTAAGTTTAGAAATCGCTTATCTTTATTTGTGGGATAAATCTTTAGAGGAATGATACCAAAAATATTGTTGTCTACATGGTTGGGTTTCGGTATAAGATTTTGTTCATCACCATAGACAACTTTAGCTGTTCTAGAAGTTAAACGTTCAAATAATTTTTTGTTTTGAGCTAATTTAGCATAACCCAATGCACCATACCAAGCACAAACATCTGGATAAACAACATATCCTACAGGATGATTGAAGATATCTGGAATTCGTTTTTGTTCTTCGGTGTACCATGAACCGGTGTTTGAATGGGGGCGTGAAAGAAACCGTTCTGATAGTTTTTCGCCAATTATGATAGGATCAGCCGAGGTAGGGAAATTTTGAAATTCCGTAATTTGTTCTTTCAGATTTGTCTTACATGAGAGTATCAGTAACAAAGCTGACAAATTGGTATATAAGAAAAAGGTTTTTATTTTTTTTTTCATTGTTTTAATTTATTTGTTTATTAAAGAGGAAAAAATATATTTACCTGATCCAACTTCCAATTCGGCATATCCATTGGAAAAGATATTAATTGTTAAGGGTTCTCCATTTTTCTTCACTTTTTCAGGATCGGAACATGGAATTAGAATTCGTGCTGTGGTGTTGGCCGGGATTTCTACTGTCAGCTCAAAAGTGGAATTTGAAAGAGTCCATGAAGAAGCAACCTGACCGTAAGGGGTCATTTTACGTGCGGAAACCCATTCGAATTCTCCTCCAGGATGGGGCTTAATAGTTATCTTGCGATATCCTGGTGCACTTTCAGTAATACCTGCAGAAATACGGTATATCCAATCACCTATCGCTCCATAGGCATAATGATTGAATGAATTCATATTATCCGTTTGAAAAGTCCCATCAGGTTTGCGAGCATCCCATCGTTCCCAAATTGTTGTGGCTCCGGCGGTTACCGGATAAATCCAGGATGGGTATGTGCGTTGAAATAATAAGCGATAAGCTACATCGGTACGTCCAAAACGAGAGAGGACATGACAAATAAAGGGTGTTCCCAGAAACCCAGTAGTGATGTGGTTATTATAACGTTCTATATTTTCTACTAGACGTTCAACTGCCTGGGGACGAAGTCTTTCTGGAAGCATGTCAAAATTTAATGCTAATACATAAGCGGTTTGAGTGTCAGAAATCAGTCGCCCGCTTGGCGTCATATATTCTTTGTGGAAAGCTTCTTTAACATTCTTTTGAACCTCGGAATACTTAACTACATCTTGGGTATATCCTAAGACTTCTGCCGTATTTATAAGCATTTGAAGAGAGTGTGAGAAAAAACATTGTGCGATCATATATTTATCTGTAATGGCAGCCATTCCATCACGATCGTCGTCTGGGCTGTAAAAAAGCCAGTCTCCGTAATGGAATTTTTCTGTATTCCAAAGGTAGTCCACACTATTTCGTATCATATATTCTACCCACGCACGCATACTGGGATATTGGTCTATTAAAATTTCATCCTCGCCGTAAGCCATATAATGTTGCCATGGAATTATTGTGGAAGCATCGCTCCATCCTGTTGAGGCAGCATGGTCTTCTGGCAATGTGTGTGGTATCACATACGGTACGCGACCGTCACTATATTGGTCTGTAGAAAGATCTTTCATCCATTTTTTAAAAAAGTTTCGGACGTCTCTGTTAAATGCCGCAGTTCGGAAAAACATATGTGCATCACCTGTCCATCCCAGGCGTTCATCCCGTTGGGGGCAGTCGGTAGGTATATCGAGAAAATTCCCTTTTTGGCTCCATACGATATTACTTTGAAGTTGGTTGATTAATGGATGTGAGGTTTCGAGACTCCCATGTAAAGGCATATCAGAATATAAGGCTATAGCAGTAAAATTAGCTGGATCAATTTCTTTCTGTAATCCTTCAATTTTGATATAACGGAATCCATAAAATGTGAAATGGGGTTCGAAAAAATCATCTTCACCAGATAAAATATAAGTGCTTAGACATTTTGCCGAACGTAGGTTGTCAGTGTAAAAATTACCATCACTGTCAAGTTCTTCGGCATGCCAAATTCGTATAGTATCTCCCTTTTGCCCTTTGATCCGAAAGGTTTCCCAGCCTACCATATTTTGTCCGAAATCAATTACTTTTTCTCCTTTAGGAGTAGTTAAGATCTGATTGGCTTTAAATGTTTCTTGCTTGCGAATTGGTTGATTATAGGTGGCGATTAAATTAGCATAACCATAATTTACCACTTTTACAGGTTTCCAGAGAGCATCATTGAATCCAGGTTTATTCCAGCCTTTTTGCTTAAAATTTGCATCAATGGTTTCCCCATCATAAATTTCTGAAAATAAGATTTCTGCGGTAGAACTTTTCCAACTGTTATCTGAAATGATGGTTTGATTACTTCCATCGCTATACTTAATTTCTAATTGAAAGAGGAATCCTAGTTTGTTACCGTAGATGTTTTTTCTGGGAATCCAATTTAGTACACCTCTATACCATCCATTACCAAGAATCGCTCCAATTACATTTTCTCCTTTGTTCATCATAGAAGTGACATCATAAGTCTGGTATTGCAATCGATCTTTGTAACTGGTCCATCCGGGAGTCAAATAATCTTCTCCAATTCTATGTCCATTGATGTAGGCCTCGTACATTCCGTGAGAAGTTATATGTGCAATCGCTGAAACTACATGTTTGGTAGAATTGAATAGGACACGTAGATAAGGAGATCTTGTATCGTCGGAATCTTGTTCAGGTTCTATCCATTTAGCATGCCATTCGGTATTATTTAGTATAGCAGTTTGCCACATTGAAATAGGACTCCAGTCAGACATCCGACCTTTATTATCCCAGATTCTAACTTGCCAAAAATATGCGGTTGAAGATTTTAGAGCTTCTCCAGCGTATGTAATACCTACAGAACGATCTGATAATATTTTTCCACTCTCCCAGCTAATCTTGCCTTTCGGAGAGCCTTCCCATACAATAATTTCATAGGCTTGTTGAAGTATTTCCCTTTCGTTAGAATGAAGTATCCAACTCAAAACAGGGTTTATATTATCAATTGAAGGATGATTTTCTATTCCTTCCGTTTGTAGGTGGGAGACGGTTACTTTGGCTAAGACCGAGTGGTTAACTATTATTAATGACAATGCTATTAATCCAAATTTTATTTTGTTTAGCATGATTATTTTAATTTATTAATGTTGAAAAAAATGTAATGCCCTTTTATGATTTTAGGAATCCCGGTATGTATGAATTATGCATCACCGGGATTCAACTAAAATTACATGATTATATTAATCTAACTTCCATAGCGTGAATCGTTAGGAAAATCTTCAGGATTATCGATGCTTAATAAAAAATCTCTTGGATAAGGACGTTTTTCAAAATGCTCCTCGAATTCATATGCAGGAGTAAAATACCATATTTTATCCTTGTTCTTAAGCATTCGTTCTTGAAGTTTGCCGAAGCGCAACAAGTCATATCGATAATGCATTTCACCGATTAATTCACGACCTCGTTCGTCAAGTATAAAGTCTTCGGTAACTTGGTCAGCAGAAATCATTAATTTATCGACAAATTCTGGTTCTGTTCTTTCTGCTCGTTTACGAACTACATTGATATGATCAGCTGCCACTTTTTTGTCTCCTAATAGGAAAGCTGCTTCTGCAGCTAGCAGATATGTTTCAGCAAGGCGATAAACAAACACGTCGCGATGTCCAGGTTGATAGTTAGGATTTGAACGGGTTGGATCGAGATGCTTTCGTAAATAGGTAAACATTAAAACCTTACTAATTGCTGTATTGGATGGCCATATTCCACTCGGATTTGATTCGGATTGAATCCCTCCTTGAGCTTTTATGGTAGCTTCCATATGATCTGGAATCCATACCCACACAGGCCACATCTTTTTGATGAAATCGATTGACTCTTCACTGTTGAACCAAGGGCAAGCAATCATAGCTAATTCTCCTTGATTAAAGGTTACGGTTTCATCTTTTAAAGTATGTGGATTAAAAAGGGTTTCAGTATATGATTTACCTATATTAATTTTCCATTCGATTTGGAACCAGTCTTTTGCTCGCTTATCAGCAATTCTGTTGTTTGACCAAGTGTCAATTCCGGGATTTTGGTATAGTTCGTACCCGTAACGGGTAGTTTTACAACGAATCCATGGCATACCGTAATTTACACTTCTTGTAAAACCTTTGTGTTGCGTATAGTCTGCTACAAAAAAGGAATGATTCCGGTTTCCGATTCCATTTACTAACGGATCGTCTGCAAAGACCACTGGAAAAATCACCTCGCTGTTTCGGACATTAGCCATTTCCCATAAACCGTAGGTGCTTGGAAAAAGTGAATAATGACCAGAATTAATAATGTCTTCTGCTAATTTTTGTGCACGTTGAAGTGCATTTTTGTCAGATCTATGACTAGTTAGCAGAACTTTTGAAAGCATATGCATGGCCGCATATGAAGTAATCCTTCCATAATCACTTGATGCAGTGTAAGTTTCAGGAAGATTTTCTACAGCAAATTCAAGGTCAGCTATAATTTGCTCCCAAACTTGTTCTGCCGGGACTCGTTTTGCCGTTGTAACTATACCTGATGTGGGAGTTAATTCCATATGGATATCACCCCATTGTTTTACCAAATGGTCTAGGGTATGAGCTCGTAAGAAACGAGATTCGCCAAGATAACGTGACCGTAATGATTCACTTAATCCTGGAATATCGAAATTTTCTAAAGAATAGATTACCTCGTTACATTGGTTTAGATTAATATATAGAATGTTCCATAAGCTAGAAACATATCCGGTGGAGGCCATTACGGGAGGCCGCCCCGGTGTTTGAGGCCAAATAGTTATGTCAGTTTCTGCTTCGCAGACATTCATAAAGAATTCCTGACCATAATATTCTTTTAGACGCGCATAAAGTCCATTAATACCACCAGTAATGCCTTCATAAGAGGTGTAATAATTCCCTTGGGTTACTTTATTGTAAGGAGTTTCTTCGAGGAAACCTTCACAAGATATAAAACAGGAACCCAGTACAAATAAGCTAATAATATATATTTTTTTCATATGTCAGATTAATTGATTAAAATTTCATATTGAGACCAATTAAATAGGTAGTTAGTGGTCGGGCATCCGCTTCGCTGTTAGAGTTTTCCGGATCTAAGCCTACGTATGAGCTGTTAGTGAAAAGAAATGGATTGTCTATTGCCAGATAGAAACGAATTTGTTGTGATCGAATTTTCCGAGATGCTGATTCAGGAAGAGTATAACCAAGGTTAATGTTTTTTACCCGGACGAAAGAGTAGTCGTTCCATACAAAATCACTGGCCGACAGCTCACCCATACGAACCATTTCCGGTCGAGGAAAGTCATTGGTTGGATTATCTTTAGTCCAAAAGTTCTGAGTGATCTGATTGAAACGGGTCGATCCTAATTCATAAGTATAGACCCCAGGTGTCCCACCATAGTCGAAGCGACCATAAGAATAGACACTAAAATCAAACTGTTTCCAGTTAGCTGAAATTGTTAGCCCCGCTAGATATTTAGGAATTCGATTATAGATGAAAAGGTCTTCAGTAGTTAGGCTTTTGCTTTCATCTACATCTTCAAAACGGGGCTTCCCGGGTATAGTTTTGAACTCTGCTGCTAAATCAGATTCGCTTTCCTGCCATACTCCGATATATTTATATAAACGTTGTACACTGACTGGTTCCCCAATGAACCAGTTGTTAGCAGGACTGTCTTCTTTGCCGTTAAAAAGTTCTACGATTTCATTTTTATTATAGCTGAAATTACCGCTAATTGCTAAGGTAAAATCTTTTCTAGATACAGGAACTGCATGAAAGGAAAATTCGATGCCAGTGTTTCTAATTTGTCCCACGTTATCCCAAACACTAGTGTAGCCACTTGTAGAAGGGAGGTTCCGTTCCATTAGTAAATCTCGAGTATCTCGGCGATAGAGATCTAAATTCCCGCTCAGACGATTGTTAAAGAAACCGAAATCTAGTCCTAAATTCCATTCCGATGTTTTCTCCCAACCTAATTGAGGATTGGAAATAATACTTGGAACATACCCCCAGGCAGGTACTTCACTTGTACCGAATGCATACGGAAATCGTCCATATTGACCTTGCGTAGCATATGTATCAACCGCTGTATTACCTGATATCCCATAACTAATTCTTAATTTCAAATTAGAGATAGCATCAGCATTTTTCATAAAATCTTCTTCAATAATTCTCCAAGCAAAAGCTCCGGAGGGGAAAAAGTCCCATTTGTTTCCTTTGGCCAAACGGGAAGATCCGTCATAGCGCCCCGTTAAAGTTAATAAATAACGCTCCTTGAAAGTATAATTTAGACGTCCCATAAAAGATAGAAGCGACCATTCGGTTAATCCTGAAACATAGGAGAGATTTTGCTGTGCTTCATTTACATTATACCATTTGCCGTAATAGGGCATATCATATCCCTGGAGGCGTAACAAGGGGGATTCGTATTTTTGCATGTCATGTACTAAAGAAGCATTAAATTTGTGACTTTCTTTCAATTGTTTATTGAAAGTTAAGATATTGGAAAAAGAAACTTGTTGTTCTTTTGTTTTTACAAATACAGCGTGGTCCCTGACATTATTTCCAATGGTGCTTTTTTTGGCATAGTAACGTCCATCGTCGGAGTTGGTAAAATTGTAAGTGAACGTGGTTTTATAGGTTAAACCATTTATTATAGTCCAATTGGCATATAAGTTTCCTGCTATATTGTTGCGTATCACACGTACATCTACATCGTTTGCATTTATACCGTATAATGGATTGGGTAAGGAATTATCAGACATCCATTTGTTGGTGAAAAAATTTAATTCCCCAGTATTTGGGTCGTAAACTTCTGATACAGGATCCATTCGGGTTCCTAAACGCCAGACATTGGGATCACCAACGTCCCAATTTGAATGGGCGATAGCTACAGAATAACCAAAAGTGAATTTTTTGTGTAGTTCCATATCTCCGGTAAACCTTCCGGTAAAACGTTGATAGCCCATGTTATCTAGTATCCCTTTATCCTCGTTGTAGCCTAAAACAACCATATTACGATTAAGCCCTGAAGAGTTGTTTATGGTAATATTATGGTTGGTTTTTATTGCCCAATCATTGAATAAAAGACGTTGCCAGTTCACAAAATTTCCATTTTCGATTACTCGGTTTTGGATGTTATCGAATGGATCTGTAATTCCGTTATTTAAATATGCTTCCTTACGATAAGCTGCAAAAGTTGGACCATCCATAACGTCAAAGTCTTTGTAGTTTTTGCCAATTCCAAAAAAACCATCATATTCGAAAGAAACACGATCTTCACTTCCTCGTTTAGTTGTAATAATTATTACTCCATTTGCACCTCGGGCTCCGTATATTGCTGTAGATGAGGCGTCTCGAAGTATGTCGATTTTTTCAATTTCAGCCGGATTGATGTCATTTAATCGTCCAAGAAAGGGCGCATCATCTAGAATGATTAAAGGCGCATCACCTCCACTACGCATCAAGGTATTGTAACCTCTAATGATAATCGATGAAGAGGAGCCAGGTGCATTTCCACTAATAATATCTGCCCCAGCTATTTGACCTTGTAGGGCTTGTATTGGATCGTTTGTCTTTCCTAAATTCATGATTTTTTCTGAACTAACATTGGTAACGGCCCCTGTAAGATCGCTTTTCTTGATACTTCCGTACCCTATAGCTATTACTTCTTCTATCATAAGCGAATCCTCTTCTAAAATAATTGCAGTTGATCCTGCTTGCTGGACAGTAACATTTTGTGATTTATAGCCTAACATAGAGAAAAGTAAGATATCATTATCTTCAACAGTAATGGTAAAACGACCTTCTGAATCTGTAACTGTTCCTATTTGTCGCCCTTGAATAGATATTGAAACTCCTGGAATTGGTAAGCCTGTTTTATCGCGTACTATCCCCTTAATTTGATTGTTTGATTCAGAATTCATTTTACGGTTAAGAACAATCTGATTTTGATCAAGAATATAAGATATGTTGGTGTTGGTGAACAATAATTTACATACCTCGTTGATTGAAGCGTTTTTTACCGAAAGTGATACCCGTTGACTAACATCAACAATGTCTTTATTATATAGAAAATGGTAATCGCTTTTTTCTTCAATTTGATTAATTGCTTGTTCCACAGTAACGTTTGAGAGTTCCAAAGTTATATTCTTACTCGCGTTTTGTGCCATTAAATATTCTGTGGAAAAAATGGTAGTAATCAGCAGAATCAAAAAATATTTTAATGATTGTTTAAATCTGCTCGGAATCGAACTTTCGTTCGGAGTTCTTTTAAAGAATATTTCCATAGTTTAGAATGTTTAGGATAATTATTAAAAATTTAATTTTTTAAGGATCTTTGCCTTTGTAATGGGACTCGAGTTAAGTTTTGATTCATACTATGATTTGTGAATCAATAAGCCGGCCTCATGTTTATAACATAGTTTCAAGTAATAGACGTAGCAGGAAAAAAAAACCACATTATAAGATAAATTGTTTGAAGACTTTTTCGTAAATACCCCTTGTTTCTTTGATTATAAGACTAAAAATAAATTTTGTGAATTGTGTTTAATAAAATTTATAAGGGACACAACTTTTTGATAAAAAAACAATAAGGATGTTTTTTTACTTTTCGTTTTATTAGCTTGATAATCAAAGCAAAAAACGCTTTTTTAGAATTGTTTGTTCCAGCGCATAAGATTTGAATAAATGTTGTGTTGTTAATTGATTAACATAAGCTAATATTGAAAAATACGGCATCAAATATCAATTGTTTTTGTTAAAAAGAAAGGCTGTTTTTTGGAGTAGCTTTATAAAAACTGTTTGTTTAAAATAATTTATTCAGATTATTTAAGATAGACTTTAATTGTTCGACGAGCAACTGTACCATCCTCTTTTACTTGACGACCATAATCTTTATATTCGATAGGAGCAGATAATTTGATTAGATCTAATATTTCGTTCAGGGATTCATCTTTAAAAGTAGCCCTGTATAAATAACGACTTATGTATTCGTCTGTAATTTGAATGTCAACACTATAAATTAAGTTCAAACGATTGAATATATATCCGAGCTCGTCATCGCGAAACATCATAATACCGTCCTTCCAAGATGACCATTTTTCAGCATCAGAATGATTTACTGAATATTGATTAGTAAATTTATTTAATACAAGACGTTCGTTCGGCTTCAGTTTTATCACTTGGCCTGTATTTATTTCTATATTAATGATTCCTGTAGAAAGGGTAACTGCCCTAATATCGGATTTATTATAGGCTTCAACATTAAATGCTGTTCCAATTGCAACCACTCGGAAATCTGGGGCGACAACTGTAAATGGATTGTTAGGGTTAGATATCACATCAAAAAAAGCTTCTCCATTTAGTTTGACTTCTCGTTTGGAAGAGGTGAAATTTAGTGGATATGTTAATGAGCTTCCACCATTAAGCCATACTACAGAACTGTCTGGAAGTGTGACTTTAGCAGAGGTGCCTGCAGGTACTCGAATTTCGTTGTAAGCAGTTGTTTCTTCAGTTAAAAGAGATGGATCTGCTAGGATAAAATAAACTGTCAAAATTAGGAGGGGGAGTATTAAAATAGCTGCTGCTCGCTGCCAATAATATAAAATTTTTCGTAAAGGGATGGTTTGCTTAGATTTTATATTTTTAGTAACTTTCTTATATGCTGATAGCGAATTAATAGTTGCAGGATCAAAGGTGGGATTAGCTACTTCCCAAATATTACGCAAGCTGCAAAATTCAATATAATTTTCTTTACTTTCTGAAATCCATGACTTGATCAAATCTTTTTCCTCAGGGGAGGCTTCCCCTATGAAATAACGGGTAATCTTGATTTTTATATTGTTGTATTTCTTATCCATTTTCATGTACATTTAAACTTATTCCCCCTAACGTATGAGACGTTTCTAAAACGATAAACCACATTTAGAAAAGTGTGTTTTTTAAAAAAAACACAATAAGAAGATGAAGAAAATCCTTTAAAAGCTCACGTAAAATGCTGATTGCTTTCCCAATACGGACTTCAATAGTGCGTTGAGAAACATTTAATTTTTTTGCAATTTCTTTATATTTTAAAGTAGAAAAACGATTGAGTTCAAAAGCTTCTCGGCATTCTTTTGGTAATTTTCTCAATGCTTCATCTAATTTATCTTTTAGTTCCGAATAAAGGACATAGTTATAGGTAGAAGAATCTTCAGTTAGAGAGGTGTTTTGGGTTTGGTCGTGATGGCGTTGTCGAACTGAAAAATGTCTTAAGTGATCGAGACATCGATTTTTAACAGCCTGCATTAAATAAGATCGAATTGAAATGATCTGTTCGATGCTTTTTCTATCTAACCATAATTTAGTGAATACGTCCTGAACTATATCTTCACATAATTCCTTTTCTTTATGATAACGACTGGCGAAAAGAACCAAATCGGAATACAGAGAATGAAACAAATCAGAAAATGCTTGTTCGTCGGACTTGCTTATTCTATTCTTCCAATCGTGCTCCTTCTCTGGAGTTAATGAAATCATAATGAAAAGAGATTCGTTTAGAGCAAATATAAGAGAATATTTTTAATTCTTTATTGTTATGGAAAATGTGGATGGTGCGATTTGATACGTCTACAAATAAATGAAATTATTAATAATTAAATCATCTTTTACAATGAAAAGAAAAGATATTCTACTACTAATATTAACTGTTATTTGTTTTGGGTTTTCTGAGGATAGGGATTTTTCTAAATATCGTAAATTGAATTATTATCCTGACGGCCAAAGTTTCGTTTGTATTAATGGGCAGAATAAATTCACCCGAGCGCTTTATGGTGTTTATTCCGGATTTAGGCTTGAAACGTCGGACATGCCTGAATTTGCTCTTTATTTACCAGGAATGGGGGGAAATCTCACTTTTTCAATTGAATACGGTTCTGATAGTTTTTTACTTAATGATGCGGAAAGTATTGAAAGCCGTTATACGGCCGGGCGAAGAGATTATTATATTACGGATCCTCGATTGGGTGAGGGTAAGATACGAATTTCAGCACTTGTCATGCGACAAACTGATGGAGCTTTGTTTGAGATTAAGATCGAAAATTTGGAAAAAAATGCTCGATTGAAGTGGTGTTATGGTGGAATTAGTGGGACATTGTTTTTCCGTAATGGTGATATCGGCCGGGATGCTCCTGATTCTTTTGAGCTTAAATCAGAATATCTGGAAGGGAATAAAATCGAGATCAAGGATAATGTAGCAAGACTTTATTCTCCTAAAGGTGATCGTGTGACTTCTGTTTTTCCTCCAGGTTCAAATTTAGAGGTGGATGAGGGTCCTGTATTAATGGGTGGTTTAAAAATAAATTCGGATTCTGAATTATATTATATTGGATTGTTTCCTAAATCTTCTGTTAATGAAGATTATAGGATTCTGCCAGAATTGTTTAGAGAAGCAGAAGCTGATCGCTCACGATTAGCAAATACAATTGTGATATCTACCCCGGATGAATATCTTAATCCGCTTGGAGGAAATCTTGCTGTTGCCGCTGAAGGTGTTTGGGGAGGAAAATCTTGGTTACACGGAGCTATCGGTTGGCGTGAATCTTGCCTCGGATGGAGAGCAGCTTATTTAGGGGATGTAATAGGCTGGCATGACCGAGCACGTATTCATTTTAATACATATAAGGACATGCAAATTCGTGATGTAGAGCCTGTTATTCCTCACCCCACTCAAGATAGCACAATGAATTTGGCCCGTAGTTGGCGCCAATGGGGAACACAGATGTATAGCAACGGTTATATTTGTTCTCATCCAGATAATCCAGGTGAAATGTCATATTACGATATGAATCTTGGTTATATAGATGAACTTTTATGGCATTTTTTATGGACTGGTGATCTGGATTATGTTAAAACTATGTGGCCAACTTTAACTCTTCATTTAGAATGGGAAAAGCGGAATTTTGATCCTGATGATGATGGTCTTTATGATGCTTACTGTTGTATCTGGTCGAGCGATGCTTTATATTACGCAGGTGGAGGTGTTACTCATTCTACAGCTTATAATTATCGTGCTAATGCTATGGCTGCACGTTTAGCTGAAATGATTGGGGAAGATCCGGAACCTTATTCCCGTGAAGCTGAAAAAATATTAAGAGCCTTGAATCGTGAATTGTGGCTATCGGAAAAAGGTCATTGGGCAGAATACAAAGATTTGTTGGGTTATAAGCGACTTCATGAAAGTGCCGCATTATGGACAATATATCATGCAATAGATAGCCATACAGCGACACCTTTTCAGGCCTATGAAGCCACAAGATATATAGATGGAGAAATACCCCATATCCCGATATTGGTTGAAGGGTTAGATGAAAAATTATTTGAAATTTCAACAACGAATTGGTCTCATTATGCTTGGAGTATCAATAATGTTGCTATGCCGGAAACTACTCATACTGCATTAGCTTATTGGCAGGCAGGTAGGAAAGAGGAAGCGACGAAACTTCTTAAGGCAGCTATTCTTAATTATATGTATCTAGGACTTAGTCCGGGTAATTTTGGTTTAAATAGTTATTATGATAGACATACCAATCAGGTCTATCGGGATTTTGCTGATCCCCTTGGAACCACGTCTAGAGCTGTTGTAGAGGGCTTGTATGGAGTTATCCCTAATCTCTTGGAGGGAGAGGTTCTTATTAAACCGGGATTTCCTTCTTCTTGGGATGAGGCTAGTATAATAACTGCTGATTTTACATACGAATTTTCACGAAATGGAAAAATTGACCATTATAAAATAACACCTTCTTTTACTAAAACCCCAACTTTTCGATTTCAGCTATCTGTTCCTTATGTTGATGTGGAATATGTGTTAATCAATGGTGAAAAAGTGTCATATAAATTCTTAAACGATCCTGTAGGATATCCTGTAATGGAAATAGTTACTGGGGCAGAAAAATCTTATGAGCTCACAGTGAAATGGCGTGGAGATTCATTGAACACAATTCCAAAAGAAATATCTACAAGGAAAAACAACCTTGTTTCCATTCAATTTTGTTATTCTCCTTTGAATATTTATGACCCACAAAATGTATTGTCCCAACCGAAAATTAAAGGTAATTTAATAGAAGGGTCTGTGATAGGGAGTAATGGTGAGCGTACTTTTTTCGTGAAACATAAAATCGGTTCTTTCACATGGTGGCAACCTGTTCATATTCAAATTGAGAAAGAACCCACCGTATATTATGAAGAATTCTTCAACTTAGATCCTTCAAAATGTGAAATGATAAATATTGATCATTTGCTCAATGATAGCGTAAGCAAGATTTTTATGAATGAGTATCTTTCTCCTCGACCTCCGTATACTACACTTCAAATTACTAAATATGGCGCGGGGGAATGGTGTCGTCCACTTGAAATTCCTGAAATAGATGACTCGGGAATTCGTAGCTTAATTCGAAATAATGTTTTACAAAACTCATTGGGTGTACCTTTTCGCTCTTTTGCAGAGGGAAAAAATATAGCATTTACTTCGTTGTGGGATAATTTTCCAAATTTACTTTCTTTCGATCTTGATGGAAAGGGAGATCACGTGTATCTTTTAATGGCTGGTTCTACGAATCATATGCAGTCTCATATAGTAAATGGGACTGTTACAGTAGTATATAAAGATGGGTCAAGACAAAATATGGAATTAATAAATCCAGAGAATTGGTATACAATTGATCAAGATGCATTTGAAGATAATTATGCTTTTCGACGTTCTTCGCCAAAACCCTATAGGTTATTATTGAAAAATGGAGTTGTAACCAGAGAGCCGGGAGAAGTACTTCCTTTAGGAGGATTATATGGGCACACTATTCCCTGTGGTGCAGCAACATTGCTTGACATTCCTATTGATTCAGAAAAAGAATTATTGAGGCTTGAAATGGAAACTTTGTCAAATGATGTAATTATTGGGTTAATGGGAATTACAATCCAACGACGGTAAAATTTGTATTATATTTCAATAATAAAGAAATACTTTTATGTTTGAAGGGAAGTCATCCCATCCGTATTCCATGGAGTGGGATGGCTCTTTTTTCTGAATTTAAATTTTAATTGGACATTTTGGATTTATTGTAATTAAAGATTATCAATTTAATAGTAATAGCACTATTAAAGATTATCATATTATAGTCTGCCAAATCTAAGGGCCATCGGCAAGCCTCGGCAGGATTTCGCTTCACTTTGCCATTGGGCAAATTCAATAATTAATTATTATTGCCCCAGAGGGACAATATGTTGGTAGAAAAATGTACCCTCAAGCATTTTTCATCCCGTACGGGTTAAAATGTTTGTTACGTTTTGTTTTCTCCCAACATTTCGTTCCTACGGAACTAACTAACTGATGGTAACTCATTTGCTACAATAATTTCACCACTTCGTGGTTTTAAATTTGATAATTTTTCAGGAAATAGAAGAAGGTCACATTCCTGACGGAATGTGGGTGGAGAGAGATTAACATATCTTCTACCGAGCGTTGCAATCCTACGGATTGCGGAAAATCAAGCTGTTGCGCAAATAAAAACCATTTGGTAAGAATGAAACATTGATAGAAAAGATGCGATATGTAAAAATCATTCCGTTAGGAATGAATCGCTCGGTAAAACCTGTAATAGTATAATCATCTTGCATTCCGTTAGGTTTGCATCCTAAAAGTTAAATCTACTAATTAAACCCAAAACCCGAAACCCGAAACCCAAAACGGACACGACATGTCATGTCCCTACCATCATTTCTACTGTCATTCGTAATTCGTAATTCGTAATTCGTAATTGATTATCTAATTCACTAATCAACTAATCTGCTAATTAACTAATCTATTCTTTTTTCTCAAATCTTTTTTTTGCAAATTGATAAATAAACTCTGCTGTTTGATCAATTCCAAGTACTGATGAATTAATACAAAGATCATAGGCTGATGCTTTTCCCCATGGATGATTGCTGAAATAATTATAATACAGGCATCTTTTTTTATCCATTTTTTCTATCCAATCGCGTGCCTTTTCATCTGATAGTTCTTGTTTTTTGGAAATTCTTTTTACCCTGTCATTTATATCAGCTGAGATGAAAACATTTATCAGTTGTGGATGTGATTTTAGAACATAATCGGCACATCGTCCTACAAAAATGGCGGATTTTTCATCAGCAATTTTTCTTATAACATCACTTTGTATTTGAAATAGTGTTTCATTACTAAGATAATATCCTGAAAAAATTTCAGCCATTAATGAATTCCTATGTCCAAATAATCCTCCGAAGGTACTTCTCCCCACTTTTTCGTCCATTTTTTCGAAAAATTCTTTTCCAACGCCACTTTCTTTAGAGGCAATAGTCAATAATTCTTTATCGAATACCGGATAATCAAAAAGTTTCGATAAGCGTTTTGCTATTATTTTACCTCCGCTCCCTGTTTCTCGCCCTATAGTTATAATATTGGTTTTCATAATGTTTAATGTCTATTATAAATCAATTAATTGAACCATTCTTTTTAAGTAATCGTATCTGCCACAGTAAAAACGAACTTGCTACAATACTTGATAAGAAGTCTGTAGATAGCATACTATACCACACTCCGTTAACGCCATAATTTGATGATAAAATTATTAGTAGCGGAAGCAAAAATAAAACCTGCCTCGTTAATGACAGAAAGATTGCTTTGGCCGGCATTCCAATACTTTGGAAAAAGTTGGCTGTTACCATTTGAATTCCAAGCAGTGGGAAAAATGTTACTACTAAAGATAAAGCATGAGCCGATGAAGCAATTAATTTTGCATCATGAGTAAAAAGTGAAGAAACAGATATAGGGAAGAATTTCCCTACAATAAAGCCAATTGACAAGACAATTGTAGCCAATAAAATTGTTTTCGTGAGTACACTCTTTACCCTTAAAAATTGCTTTGCTCCAAAATTATATCCGGCAATTGGTTGCATACCATGGTTTAATCCCATTACTATCATTGGAAACAAAGTATATACACGGTTAATTACCCCAAATGTTCCTATAGCTAAATCACCACCATGGCGTGATAAACTTTGGTTTATTACAATAACAACTAAACTTGAAGCAGCATTCATCAGAAAAGGAGATAAGCCAATTGCAAGAGAATTTTTAACAATATCAAATTTCAGCCTAAAAGTTTTTCTTTCAAGATGAATAAATTCTTTTTTATCACTAAAAATACGTATTTGCCACATAAGCATAAGTGCTTGAGCAATAACAGTTCCCCATGCAGCACCTTTAATACCCCAATCAAAAACAAAGATAAATAGTGCTGTGAGTATAATATTTATAATAACAGAAAATATGGCGTTAAACATCGAGACTCTCGGCTTTCCGGTAGCACGTAGCAAAGCATTTAATCCAAGGTACATATGTGTAACTATATTGCCAATTGTAATAACTGTCATATACTCCTTTGCATAAGGAAGAGATTCGGGACTGGCACCAAAAAACTTAAGTATAGGATCCATAAAAGTCAGCACAAGCAACATGTAGATAGATCCCAAAATCAGGTTTAAAATGAAAACATTACCGAGAATGTTTTTTGCTGATTCGTAATCCTTCTGGCCTAAGCGTAACGACATAAGAGTTGAAGCACCTACACCTACCATTGCGCCAAAGGCGGCGCCAAGGTTCATAAGGGGAAAAGTGATGGCTAAGCCTGCTATGGCAAGACTGCCAACTCCCTTGCCAATAAAAATGCTGTCTGTTATATTATATAAAGATGAAGAGGTCATGGCAATTACTGATGGTATTGCATATTGCATTAATAATTGCCATATATTTTTGGTTCCAAGCTCAATCGGCTTTATTTTATTTGCCATATTTGAAATTCAGACTTATGTTCAATAGTTTTTGCAAACTTACAAAACTATATTTGCCTCTACGAATTTTAGTAATAGTTAATCGCTGGGGTCCGGCAAATAATACGGGTAATCCTCATTAGTGCCACTTTCTTGTACAGAAAGGACATCAAGTTATCGGATTAAATTCAGAGCTCGGTAATAAGAAGGTCTATGGCTTGTAAATCCTGTAAGCGTGAGGATCCACCAACTAATAATTTGTATTTTCCCGGTGACATAATCATACGACCTGCCTTTTCATTCCACCATTCAAGCACTTCCTTGTCGAGATTAAACACAACTTCAACACTTTCGCCTTTGGGGATAAAAACACGCTCAAAGCCTCTAAGAGTTAACAAAGGTCCTTCAGCATCATCAGGCTTTTGTAAATAAAGCTGAATAACTTCTTCTCCATCAAATTTTCCTGTATTAACAAGCTTAACACTTAGTTGTGCTTCTTCGTTGAGAGTTATTGCGTTTTTATTTAATTGAGGCTCATCATAACTGAAAGTTGTATAGCTGAGTCCGTAACCAAAAGGAAATAACGGTTCACCATTAAAGAAACGATAAGTTCGCTTATGCATGTTATAATCTTCAAAATCGGGTAATTGTTCTACATTTTTATAGAAAGTAACCGGCAATCGTCCTGCTGGGTTGTAATCGCCAAACAGCACTTCTGCAACAGCAGTTCCTCCTTCTTGTCCGGGATACCATGCTTGTAAAATTGCTGAACAATATTCTGCTTCTTCTTCAAATCCTATTGCCGAACCCGAACAGTTTATTAGGATAAGATCTTTTCCTGCTTTGTGTAAAGCTTTTAAAAGTTCTTTTTGTACTGCAGGTAAAGCTATATCTGTTCTATCACCTCCCTTGAATCCCGGGAAGTTAACTCCCATTTCTTCTCCTTCAAGAAAGGGTGAAATACCTGAAGCAAAAATTACAATATCAGCATCTGCCACACGTTCCACAGAACCTTTAATATCCAGTTCCGCCCTGTAACCTATGTTAAAATCTAATTCAGCTTCCGACATAAAATGTGCATACTCCAATTCTATTTCATAAGCTTTCCCTGCTTCCATTTGCATCCTGAACTCATGCTTCCGTCCTCCGTGACCCGATTGATATCTAAAAACAGATTCTCCATCTATCAATAATTTTGTAATTCCATTAACATAAAAATGGAAAAATACTTCTCCACTTTGTTCGGGATGGAAAGTACTTTTATAAAGAGCTGAAAATCCGGTGAGATTAACACCTGGAGCAAAAACTGTTGCACCACCTGAATGGAAATGAAATGGTGTATTGGCACGAGTTACAACATCAGGAGAACCTTCGCGCTTGGAATTATTCCAATAATAGGCGGTAAAGCCCTGACTGCCATTACTGATACATTGGTTAAATGCACTTTTAAATATTTTATCGTCAACCCATTCGCAGCCCTGTTCATAAATTAAAGTGTCATCTGCGCCAAGTGCATTTTTTATTCCTTGTAAAATGGTTTTTGTTTCAGCAGGAGTTCCATTGTAATTTCCCCATTGCATAAGAGAATCATTAGCATTGGGACCCATTAAAGCAAGTGTTAACCCTCCTTTTTTTAAAGGTAGTATATCATCCTTATTGAGTAAAAGAGTCATTGATTTACGTGCTGCTTCAAGAGAAATAGCAGCATGTTCGGGAGAAGAAACTACTGAAAATGGAATGTTTGACCACTTTACTTTTTTGGCATCATCCATTTCACCAAGTTCAAAGCGGGCTTTTAATAATCTCAAAACAGAAATGTCAATTTCTTCTTCAGTTATAAGCCCACGTTCAACAGCATTAACCAAGGATTTATAACTGTCTCCGCAATTTAAATCCGTACCGGCACGAACAGCATCGGTAGATGCTGTTTCAGCATCAGCATGCGTCGCATGTGCCTTTTCATCATAAAAATCACTTATAGCCCAACAGTCAGACACCACAACTCCATCGAATCCCCATTCATTACGTAAAATATCAATCATCAACAGATTACTGGCACAACAAGGCTCACCCTCAAAACGATTATAAGCACACATAACCATACGTACATCAGCATCAACAACAAGTTTTTTAAATGCAGGAAGATAAGTTTCATGCAAATCACGGGGGTCTATATTATCTGCATTAAAAGAATGACGGTTCCATTCAGGACCGGAATGAACAGCATAATGCTTGGCACAGGCATGTAATTTATCATAGTCATTATCTCTGATGCCTTGTAAACCTGTGACAACAGCACTGCCAAGTACTGCATTCATAAAAGGATCTTCTCCATAGCCCTCCATACCTCTTCCCCAACGAGGATCACGAAATAAATTGATGGTGGGTGTCCACATGGTAAGACCTTGATATCTATCGAATTCACCACGCTCTCTAAAAAAATGATGTTTTGCACGCGCCTCATCCGAAACAGCAGAAAACACATTTTTTACCATGTTGCGGTCAAATGTAGCAGCCATACCAATGGGTTGCGGAAAAACAGTAGCACGACCAGCACGGGCTACACCATGCAAAGCTTCATTCCACCAGTTATATTCCTGTATTCCAAGGCGTTCAATAGCCATGTTTCGATCAACCATTATTTGCACCTTTTCTTCAAGGGTCAATTTTTGTAATAAATCATTTGCCCTTTCTTCAGGTGAATATCGATTATCTTTCCATATATCTGTGCTACATGAAAAACAAGAAAGTAATAAAAAAACCACCAAAAAAGAATAACTTATTTTTTTGACCATGCCTATGTGTTTAAATTTTTTAGATTTCCCAAAGATTATTTAATTGTAAAACCTTTTTTTACAATTAAAATAAAGGTCTAAATTAATTAAATTTCTCAGTAAAAAAAGGCTTTCAAACCTTAGCAATTAAGGTAGAATAAATATTTTGATGATAATGAAACACTTGCCATCACCTATGCTATAAAAGAAGGGGAAGAGAATGAGCAAAACATAGTAATAGCAATGGAGTAATATTTAATATTAGGGATCTGCATCGGGTTTTAAGACTTTGATTTTAAAAGACCAAAAACCATGATGCAATAGAGAAATAAATTAAAACTCCACAAATATCAGCAATAGAAGTAACAAGAGGTGCACTCGCAGTTGCCGGGTCTAAATTAAACTTGGTAAAAATAAAGGGAAGTATTAGTCCTATTAAACTTCCTGTCATTACTGTAAAAATCATGGCGAGGGAAATAACCAAGATTATTTCAGGAGCCCTAAAACTTGCTACCACAGCAACACCTAATGCCATAGTTATACCAAGGAGTAAAGACACAAATAATTCTTTAACTATTAATTTATACCAATCACTTACTTTAATATCTCCAACTGCAAGTGAGCGAATCATTAAAGTTGCCGATTGTGAACCGGCGTTTCCACCACTATCAATTAATAATGGCAGGAAGAAAATTAATGATACAAATGATTGAATTACGTTTTCATAACTTGCAAGGGCAGCACCCGAAAAAACATTCATAAAAACAAGGGCAAGAAGCCAGAAAATACGATTTTTATAAAGATCAAAAGCTCTCTCTTTTAATGGATTTGAAACAGCAGACTGAAATGAACCAAATTTATGGAAGTCTTCGGTTGTTTCTTCTTCTTTAACATCAAGAATATCGTCAACAGTTACTATCCCGATTAAAATACCTTCAGCATTTACAACCGGCAGTGCTACTCTGTCATAATCCATAAATGTTTTAATTGCAGTTTCCTGATCATCCATAGAATTAAGGGCAACAAAGTTAAAATCCATTAACTCTTCAATGGTTTGTTCAGGTGAGGCAAGTAGAATTTCTTTTATCCTGATGTCATCAATTAACTTCCAGCTATTGTCAATAATATAAATTACATTGAGAGTCTCAGAGTCTTTGCCGTATTTTCTGATGTGTGCAAAGGTGTGCTCAATAGTGTCTGTTGGTTTAACAGCAATATATTCAGGAGTCATCAATCGGCCGATACTATCTTCGGGATAACCTAAAAGTTGAATGGTGATCTCCCTTTCTTCAGGTGTAAGGAGTTGAATTAAACGCTGAGAAACTGTACCGGGGAGTTCTTCAAAAAAAGCAGTCCTGTCGTCAGGCTCTATATCGTTGATAAGGTTGGTAAGCTTACGCCGATTTTTGGCTATCCCTTCAACTATCTGTTCTTGCTTGGAAAAGGAAAGAAGTTGAAAAACTTCCTTAGATAATTTTCGGTTTAAAAGTCTGAATAGGATAGTTTCTTCATCATCTGATAATTCTTCAATCAGCTTAGTGATTTCAACAACATCCAACTCATTAATGTAGTTTTTTAGAGTTTTCCATTCCCTATTTTGAATAAGCTCATGGAAATTAGCTGTAATCTCAACCATAGTTTATCTCCTTACTTTTTAATACTGTAAGGAGACAAAAGTCACCTTACAGAAGTTTATAATCTGTTAAACATACTATGATACGGGCCTTCGTCCATTGTCATTGAGTTTTTTTAAAGCCTTATGGCTAAAGAATAATAAAAAATATATTGTGTTTTAACAAATTTGCAAAACTGTATATATGAAACTTCTAGCAAATAAGCATCAAAGTGCTTTTTTGACTATAGTCAATTTTTTGCTGATGCAAAGATACAAGATGTTTCCAAATATGAAAGTTTGAATTAATTACTTTTTATGTTTTATGATGATTTTTGTGTTTTATTCAATTACGAAGACGCGGTCGTTGAGCGGAGCCGAAACGCACGAATGATGTATTCAATTACGAATTAAGTCAACGAATTTACACCAATTAACACGAATTATTTTATTTCCGCAAATTAAATAATATTAATGTCGTAGAGACAGGGCATGCCCTGTCTTCATTGGTTATGGAATTATTTATCGGCGAAGGTCCGGCGGTTTTGAGCTAACCCGAAATTTGAAACTGGGCGTTTCGGCTCCGTTCAACGACCAGTTTCGATTATTTTGGTCATTTTGAGCGTAGCGAAATCCCGTTTCCCGCCAAGTCGGGACAGGTAACAACGGGACAGGTTTCCAAATACCGCGTGAGCAGGAGACGGGAACCAGTTTTGCTTAAACAGAGATTACTTTTTTCTTACTCATAACTACTCCACTTTTGAAGGGAGTAGTTATTTACATAATTCAAGCCCGGAGGCTTTCAGCCTATCCTTTCGTGTTAATTTGCGAAAATTCGATTACCTAATTTGCTAATCAACTAATCAGCTAATTTACTAATTGATAACCCTAAACCCTAAACTCGAAACTATATGGACCAATTACGAATTACAACAGCTTCATTTTCTGTTAAAAATTAGCTAAAAAATTTTATTTTTTTAGCTTAAGTCAAAAATATTTTGCATATTAAAACAGCATTATAAAAGCTGATGGTGCCTTATTTACGGCAGCAATTCAGAAATTATAATCAGGATGATTTACTATGTCGCCATAACATTTTAAAATGTAATTCCAACCCGGACACTTTGGTTAAGATTGCTATTGAAAAAGGTATGAATTGCATTTCCTGAAAAAATGACTTTAAAAATTATCTTTTTTGATTCGTAGCTTTTTTATTCAGCATAAAATCTTTTTGCTGTTTTTTAACGATAAAAAAGTGTATTAATCGACAGAAAGGAAGATCTTTTTGATTATCATATTGCCTCACTATAATACAAATATTTAATTTAAGATACGTGGTTGTGAAGCGGTTAAAGATTTAATCTAGACAGCCTTGTTTTATAAAATATATACTAATGAAAAGGAGTTAAGCGAATAAATAGAAAACCCGGAGATGAAAAAATTTAAATTAGGAATAGACATAGGTTCCACAACGGCAAAGCTTGCATTAATAAATGAATCTGAAGATTTAATTTTTTCGGAATATCTCCGTCATAACACCCGGATTATAGAAACTCTTTTAAATTTATTGAATGGTTTATACAATGATTTCGGAAATATTAGTTTAAGTCATGCATTTTCCGGATCTACAGCCATGGGCATTGCAGAGAGTATAGAATCACATTTTATACAGGAAATAGTTGCTGCGGCTTCATTGGTATTAAAAAAATATTCCGGTACAAAAAGCCTTATTGATATTGGCGGCGAGGATGCAAAATTAGTATTATTCAACGATTTGAGGGATCCCGATATACGTATGAATGGTAATTGTGCGGGAGGAACAGGGGCTTATATCGATCAAATGGCAGCTTTGCTGGATGTCAGTATTTCGGAATTAAATAATTTAGCATGGCAATCCTCAAAAATTTATCCTATCGCATCGCGTTGCGGAGTATTTGCCAAAACTGACATTCAAAATTTAATTAGTCGCAAAATTAATACTGCCGATATAGCAGCTTCTATTTTTGAGGCAGTTGCTAATCAAACTATTAACAGCTTGGCACGTGGATGCTCAATAAATCCTGATATTCTTTTTTGTGGTGGCCCATTAACTTATATCAGTTATTTGAGGGAAGTGTTTTCAAGGCTTCTTAAAATAGATAAGTCTGCAATTATTGTTCCTGAGCGAGCAGAATTGTTTACTGCTTTGGGATGTGCTTTATCTGTTCCTGATGATCAAAAGCCTGAAGAGTTAAATGAGATCATAAATAAAGTGAAGGCAATAAAGCCTATAAATACCGGTAATAATACCTTGCAACCTTTGTTTGAAAATCGCATAGATTTTAAGAGTTGGCAAAATAAGCGCCATTTTATTACCTTAGATAAAAGTGAATTTAAAGACTGTGAGAATTGTTTCTTAGGCATTGATTCAGGCTCAACAACCAGCAAAGTTGTTATTTTAAATTCTAAAGGTCAGCTTATATATTCTTTCTATAGTAATAATAATGGAAGACCGCTTGAAACTGTAGTTGAAGGTTTAAGGGAGGTTGGTTTTGAGCTGAAGCAAAAAGAAATAAATATTAATATTGTAGGATCGGTAGTAACGGGCTATGGTGAAGAGTTAATAAAATCGGCTCTTAATATTGATGAAGGCATAGTTGAAACTGTTGCACACTTCCTCGCGGCACAAAAAATCGAGCCGGAAGTATCATTTATCCTTGATATTGGAGGACAGGATATTAAGGCAATCTTTGTTCAGAACAACAGTATTTCAAATATTGAAATTAATGAAGCCTGTTCTTCAGGTTGTGGCTCATTTATTGAAGGTTTTGCCGGCACTCTTGGTTATAGCACTGATGATTTTGCATGCCTTGCTACACAATCGGAAGCGCCCTACGATTTGGGGTCACGCTGTACTGTTTTCATGAACTCAAAAGTTAAACAAGCTCTTCGTGAGGGTGCTACAATTAATGATTTATCGGCAGGTTTGGCCTATTCTGTCATAAAAAATTGTTTGTATAAAGTATTACGAATTAAAAGGAACTCTTCAATTGGTGATAATATTGTTGTTCAGGGTGGAACCTTTAAAAATGATGCGGTTTTCAGATGCTTAGAAATTTTATCGGGAAAGAAAATTGTAATTTCAGACATGCCCGAATTAATGGGAGTCTATGGTGCTGCCTTATATGCATTAAATAAATACCAATCTAAAGGCAGACTCAGCAGTTTTATTGGCTTTCAAAATCTTGAAAATGCTGCCACCTATAATACCAGATTAACTGTTTGTAAAGGATGTACCAATAATTGTCAGCTTACTATTTATAAGTTTCCGCATGGAAGTATTTGTTATTCAGGGAATAAGTGTGAAAAAATCTTTTCCAACAAAAAAACATCGCTCTCACCCGGAACAAACATATTTGATTTTAAACAAGAAGCTTTATTTAGTCGTAATTCTGAAAGTTCATATAATCCTGAAAAAATTAATATTGGAATTCCAAGGGTATTAAATATATATGAAAATTATCCTTTTTGGCACAGCTTATTTACAAATTGTGGCTTTAATGTTATACTTTCCGATGAAAGTAATCACAAACTTTACCAAAAGGGAGTTGGTTCCTTAATGTCTGATAATATTTGTTTTCCGGCAAAGTTATCCCATGGACATATTATAAATTTAATAGAACATAAGGTTGACAGAATATTTTTGCCCTTAGTAGTTTTCGAGAAAAAGGAATATAAAGAAACTGTTAATAATTTTAATTGCCCTATAGTTACCGGTTATCCCGAAGTATTAAAAAATACGACTATATTGAGTGAAGCAAGTAATATTCCCTTTGATTCACCTGCTATAAATTTCAATAATATTGCTTTGCTGAAAAAGGCATGCTTAAAATATTTTAAGCAATTGGGATGCGATAAGAAAACTTTTAATAAAGCATTTAAAGAAGCTTTGTTATGCCAGAGAAAGTTTAAATTGGACCTAAGGCAAAAAAATCTTGATATTTTTAATAAGGCTGTAAAAAATAATGAGCTTGTTGTTTTGGTAGCCGGACATCCCTATCATATCGACCATTTGATTCATCAAAAAGTGTCTCAAATCCTTTCCGACGCAGGTGTTAATGTTATTAATGAAGATATTACATATAAAGATAGAGATGAGGGATTTAGCTCTTTCCAAATTATATCGCAATGGGAATATCCAAATAGAATACTTCATGCTGCATGGTGGGCATCTCGACAAACAAATGCTCCCGGCTTTGTTCAGCTAAATTCATTTGGATGTGGGCTTGATACTGTTTTAATGGATGAGATTAGTGATTTAGCAGGAAATACCGACTTGTGTTATGCCTTGCTCAGAATAGATGACATTTCAAGTCCGGGCCCTATTAGGTTGAGGCTTCGCTCTCTTATTGAATCATTAAAAATTAAGGCGGAAAGAGAATTGCAGAATAAAAATCAACTTTGTGTTAATAATCAAACAGCTGTTTTTGGAAAAGCAGATAAAGATAAAACCATATTAGTACCTTGGTTTTCTGATTTTTACTCCCCCATTATTCCTTCCCTTGGAAAATTGGCAGGATATAAATTGGAAAACCTTCCCCCTTCAGATAAAGACTCTGTTGAAATGGGTTTGGAATATGCAAATAACGAAATCTGTTATCCTGCCACTTTGGTTGTTGGCGATATAATAAAAGCATTAAAAAGCAATAAATACGATTTAAACAAAATAGCTATCGGAATGACACAAACGGGTGGCCAGTGCAGAGCAACAAATTATCTTGCTCTTATTAAGAGGGCTATGGTAAATGAGGGATTTGAAAATGTGCCTGTTATTTCAGTGTCTGCCGGAAATATTTCAAACAAGCAGCCGGGGTTTAGACCAAACTGGGTAAAGCTTATAAAGCCGGCTTTTCTTAGTCTTTTATTTGCCGACTCTCTTTCTGCAATGTATCATTCTACTGCAGCAAGGGAGATTGAAGATGGAGCATCAGAAAATTTAAAACTCTTATATATTGATAAGGCTAAAAAAATGTTGGAAGATGGTAATAGTGATCAACTACTTACACTTCTAAATCAGGCAATTGGGGAGTTCAATTCTCTGCCTATTATAAGTGAAGAAATTCAAACAGTTGCCTTAGTGGGGGAGATATATGTTAAATATAATGCTTACGGGCAATTTTATATTATTGATTGGTTGTTAGAAAATAATATTGAAGTTATCGTTCCACCGCTGGCAGGCTTTTTTATGCAAGCCTTCGTTAATTCAAAAGTGCAAGTTGACGAATATATTAAAGAACATTCTCCTGTGAATTATTTGAAAAGTGTTTTTGAATTGGTGGCTAACCATTATATTGATAAGTTTGAGAAGCTAATGGAGACTTTCAAGTTTTATCGACCATCGCATAAAATTTCCCATTCAGCAAAAATAGCGGAAAAAATTTTGAACCTTAATAATCAGTATGGTGAAGGTTGGCTGTTGCCTGCTGAAATTGCCTCTTTTGCGGAGCAAAATATAAATAATATAATATGTATCCAACCATTCGGATGTATTGCCAACCATATAGTTGGGAAAGGAATGGAAATGAAAATCAAAGATTTATACCCATGGGTTAATATGCTGTTTTTAGATTTTGATTCAGGTGTTACGAAAGTTAATATTTTAAATAGATTGCATTTCCTTGTTCAAAATATTGAAAAATCAACATCAAATGTATAATCAACTTCAATAGAATATTTAGAAAAATATCAACATTAATAATTTAATTTCAGTATAAAACTATTTGTGTGTTCGAACACATTTATTCAAAATGTTTCATTTTCTTGAAAAACTTTTCTTATTTTCGTTGAGAAATAAATTTTTTTGAAGTCTGGTAAAAGCGAATATTGTGATGTAGGCACTATATGATTAGCTGATAAGCAGGCATCAACATTTTTTGTAACTTAAATAAGCAAAGAAAATATAGAAAAGGATATGAATACATTTAAGAATAAAAGCAAAAAGATTTTTGTTCGTGTGTTCGATAACCGTCAAAACGGATCTGTTTTTGTTGCAAGGCAGATAGCCACACTTATTAAAAACAGAAATTGCTTAAACCAGTCAACAATACTAGGATTAGCTACCGGCAATACACCGGTTTTAGTGTATAAAGAATTAATCAGGTTACATAAACAAGAAGGTTTAAGTTTTAAAAATGTTGTCACTTTTAATCTTGATGAATATTTTCCTATGTCTTCTGTGGATAGTCATAGTTATCATAAATTTATGTTTGTTAACTTCTTCTCTCATATTGATATTAATCCCGAAAATATTCATATACCTGAAGGAACGCTTCCATATCAGGAGATCGACACATATTGTAATGGCTATGATAAAAGGATAGAATTGTTGGGTGGCTTAGATGTTTTATTGTTGGGCATAGGGCGATCGGGACATATTGGTTTTAATGAGCCCGGGTCATTACCTTCTGATGGAACCCGTTTGGTTAATTTGGATAGAATTACTATTGATGATGCCTCTGTTGCTTTTGGAGGTGCTGAAAATGTGCCTGTAAGGGCTATTACCATGGGCGTTAAAACGATCCTCAAATCAAAAAAAATATTCCTTATGGCATGGGGACAAAAGAAAGCAGATGTTGTATTTAAGGCTGTTGAAGGTGAAATTTCCACCGAAGTTCCAGCTACCTTTCTTCAACGACATAACAATTGTGTGTTTGTTTTAGATACTCAGGCAGCCTCGCGTTTGAATAATTATTAATTATTTTCATGTTATATATATAGCTGTCACGGTTACATAGAGTCTATCGGATTTTATTTTAAATACTTTTCTGTAGCAAAGGCAATAAATTAGTTTTTAAGTATTATTTTTAAGCGTTACCCTTTCCTGCTGTTCAAGATAATTTATAAAATACAATAATTATGAATAATGTAGTTTTATTAATTGTTTGATTTTATGAATAAAAGAGAAGAAAAAATAAAAAATTCCAATTATTACTTTTTCCCAATGCTTATATTGGGAACTATGTTTTTTTCAATAGGCTTTGCCTTAGGAATCAATAGTTATCTTATCCCCCTTTTAAATCAAGGTTTAGAGATTTCTTCAACAGAATCATATTTAGTTTTGGCGGCTACTTTTTCAGCATTTTTAATTTTTGGCTACCCTTCTTCTTTTGTTATAAAAAAAATTGGATACAAAAATACTATGGCTTTGTCTTTCCTGTTGTTCTCAACAGGTTTTTTCCTTTTTATACCTTCTGCGCAGAAAGAAAGCCTGCCTTTGTTTCTAACAGCATCCTTTATAAGCGGTATAGGAAATACCTTTCTTCAGGCAAGTGTAAATCCCTATGTTACCATTTTAGGGCCCATTGAAAGTGCAGCAAAAAGAATCAGTATAATGGGAATTGCCAATAAAATGGCATGGCCTGTTGCTCCTGTGTTCTTAGCTCTTGTTATAGGGAAAAGTGTTGATATGGTAAGTTTAACCGATACTAAAGTTCCTTTTATTATCATCATTGGCATTTTCCTTCTTTTAGGAATATTTGCATTGCTTGCTCCATTGCCCGAAGTGAAAGCAAAAGGTGAAGATTTAACTGATTTGGATGATTGCCCTTATGCTGCCAAAAAAACTTCTATATGGCAGTTCCCTCATCTATTGGCAGGTGTTTTGGCTTTGTTTTTATACGTTGGTGTTGAAACAATTTCTTTAAGCACCTTGGTTGATTATGCCAAGAGTATAAATTTGCCTAATCCCGAATTTTATGCCGGAATTGCTCCAATTGGAATGGTAATAGGATATTTGGCAGGAATAATTTTGATACCAAAATATTTGAGCCAGTCAAAGGCCTTATTAATTGTGTCTTCAATTGCAATTGCAGGCTCACTTATGGTTGTTTTAAGCCCTCCGCAGATATCGATATATTTCGTCTTTTTTATGGCTCTTGGTTGTTCACTTATGTGGCCGGCTATCTGGCCATTGGCAATGACCGATCTGGGACGGTTTACCAAAGCAGGTAGTTCACTGATGGTAGTGGCAATAGTAGGTGGTGCATTAATTCCTTTGTTGTATGCTTATGTGAAAGATGTTTTTGGCGCCCAAAATGCGTATTGGGTGGCAGTTCCAATTTTTATATACATACTTTATTATGCCCTAAAAGGACATAAAATCAGGGTTTGACTTTCGAAATATTGCACACATAAGGGTTTCATTATTTTTAAAAGGTTTTTATCAGGAAATTTGAAAAATGAGTGATTCGTCAAATAAGACTGGTGGGAGAGCCCCACGTATTAAAGATATCGCTGAGAAAGCCGGTGTTTCAACCGGTACCGTTGATCGGGTTATTCATAAGCGTGGTAAAGTATCACCGGAAGTAAAAAACCGTGTTCTGCAGGTAATTAATGAATTAAATTATAAGCCTAATGTAATTGCTAGGGCTTTAGTAATTAATCGGAGTTTTAAAATTGCTGCATTAATTCCGGATCCTCAATATGATGAATATTGGGAAGCACCATTCAGAGGAATTGATGAAGCACAGGAACAACTAAGGTTATATGGTGTTGAAGTTATTAAACACCTGTTTAAACAGGATGATCCGGAGTCGTTCAAATCAGAAGCAGAAGCCATCTCTGAAATTGCTTATGACGGAATTGTGGCAGCACCACTTTTTTATAGAGAAGCATTGTCGTTTATGAGAAAGTGGCAACTCCAAAAAACACCTTTTAATTTGTTTAATACCAATATCCCCGATTATGAACCTCTGGTATATATAGGGCAAAATTCGTATCAAAGTGGATTGTTGGCAGGCAAATTATTACATTATGGAAGTAAAAATGCCGGCACTTTTATTATTGCACATATAGATGAAGATGTTCCTAATTCTACTCATTTGGTGAAAAAAGAACAGGGCTTCCTTGATTATTTTGATGAATATGGACTATTTGGCTATCAAACTTTTTCAGTTGATTTGAAAGGACATAATGATAAAGAGTCCTTTTTTAAGCAATTAGATGTATTATTTTCAAAGCATTGGGATATAAGAGGATTTTTTGTTACCACCTCACGAGCCTATGCCATTGCAAGTTATATTAAAAGCAGAGGTCTTAAAAATGTTCTGCTTGTTGGCTATGATTTGCTGAAAAGAAATATTGAATTTTTAAATGAAGGGATAATTGATTTTTTAATTAATCAAAATCCAAAAGGGCAGGGTTTCTATGGTGTACAGCTGATGGCCGATTACCTGATTTTTAACAAACAAGCAGAATCTATCCATTATTTGCCTTTGGACGTAATAACAAAAGAAAATGTGCAAAGTTATATATAAAGATGTTTTATAACTTTTCTAAAAATAAAGCGGCTGCGCCCAAAATGGCAATATCTTTTATTTGTGAAGGAAAAATTTTTATGCGTTTAATAGTCTGTGAATATGGGAAGGAAGATAATTCCTCATGCATAGCTTTTTCGTAGAAATTGAAAGATCGCGAAACCGAACCTCCCAGAATAATTGCTGCCGGATCTATTGCAAAAAGAATACATTTAATGGCATTAGCCAGATGTCGCCCATATTCTTCAAATACTTTAAGTGCATAGCAGTCTCTTTTTGCAGCCAATGCGGCTAGACCACTTCCATCTAAAGTACCAAGCGAGGTGAAATATTGTCCACTGCAATAACTCTCATAGTCTTTATCTAAATAGGGAATCATTCCAAATTCTCCCGAACCACAATTTTGATCTTGCAGAAGGCGCCCCCACTTGATAATTCCTGCCCCTAATCCGGTACCTGTAATTAAACCAACAAAATCATCAAATCCTTTACCTGCTCCAAAAAACCGCTCTCCTGCTGCAAAGCAATTAGCATCATTGTTAATATAAACAGGAACTCCAAACTCATCTGATAAAGTTTGTCCAAGAGGAACTTTTTTCCATGATGGTATATTTTGCATATCAAAAACCATCCCGGTATTTGCATCAACAAGACCAGGTACTCCTATACCTATGCCTTTAACTTCAGATGTCCATACTTTATGTATTGTACCGGCCAAGATATCCATTACTTCTTTCCAGCTTTCAGTTTTTGGCACTCCTGCGGTTTCAATAGTAATAATATTACCATCGACTACTCTTCCTGAACGCATATTTGTACCTCCGAGATCAATTCCTATTATTGCTTCCTTTTCCATTGTATTTACTGTTTTTTGTTTCAACAAATAAATTTAAAGTATTTTTTTAAAAACCTTTCTCATTAATCTTTTGCAAGACACAATTCATTATGTTACCAAATCCAAGCCGGGAAATTTAACTGATCACCATATACTATAATGTCAAAAGCTGCATGTGCCAGCATAGCGCCATAAACCTGTTGTGATCGGAATCTCATATAGCCAAATAAACAACCCACAATGAAGGTAAATAAGATCAATGATTTTATATTGATAAATATGCCAACAGATGATGAAGCTAAAAGGAGTCCTTTATAAGCGGCATGACCTGCAGAAGCAATAATAATTCCAAGTGCAGGATGAAATTTTAAATATAGTCCTTGTATAAATCCTCTATAAACAAGTTCTTCTGTCATCCCTATTATTGGTCCGATAACCGCAACAACACCTAAGGTTATAGGAAAAAGAGATTCAGAATAAAGAAAGCGGTAGAAAATCCCAATAAGGATTCCAACAATAATTCCTGTTAACAGCCATAATATTGAGCTATTTCCTTTTTTATGAAGCCCTAACAAAAATATGATATTCTCACTTTTTATTGCTGTAATTATAATAAGAAGAGCAGCCGTTCCCAAAGAAATAAAAGCAGGAATAGTATTTCCGGAGAAATAACCAAAGACAGCCATTGTAATAATAATGGCTATCCCCAATAGAGAATTTGCTGAAACAAATGAATTCAGCTTCATAAAACTATATTTTACTTTCTTTTCTTCTGAAAATAATTATTATGAAAAATACCGGTAATAGCAATAAGATCCATCCCGAGCCAAGGCAAAATCCTTTTCCCGGAACAACTGTTACTTGGGGCATCCTTTCTGTAACAGCCATTATTTCATTATTTCTTTCATGAAAGTTTTCATGGTAGATGGTTAGCAGCTCCAATTCTTTAAGATCAGGGAGAGATTCAAGTGAAGCATCACTAAAGGAGCTGAGACTTTTTAAATGTCTCAGATTTTCCAATGGTTTATAATCGGAAATATTTTCATTTTCTATTATCTCCAATACTTCAATGTTGGGATGTTGGGCACACCAAGTGGTAAAAGAAGACTGAGTAATATTTACAGGTAAGGAAGTCCATTTTAGTTTCGGTAAATGCGGCAAATCGCCCTGCCATTCCGAGCCTGTTAATCCTAATGCTTCCAACTTGGTCATGGAAGCTAAGATTTCTGTTGATATAAAGGAATCTACCAACATTACAAATAAGCTTTTCAACTGTTTATTATCCTTAAGTACTGAAAAGTCAAAAACAGGACTTCCCCAATGAATCAGGTTCTCAAGTTTTAAAAGTCGCTCAAAATCATGATCTGAAGTTATGCCTTCATCTTTTCCTGCAATTATAAGAGTTTTCAAGCTTGGAATATCTAAATAAAAATAATCGTCACCTTCTAAAGGAAGTGAAACCGCTAAAAGGGCAGTGTTTTTCATTCCTTTTTTCCACCCTTCATCAGCTTTTATCCACTGTAGATTTTGCATGTCAACCCAATTGGGATTTAAATGATTCAACAGCTTCGAAAGCTGGTTTATTTCATCATTTCCTTCTACGGCAAGATTTATTCCCGATTTATTAGGGAGATTTGTTTCAATCCAGGAAAATAAAATATCATTTAAAGGTAAATCAATCATAAGTAAGTCGATACCCGATAAGGCCTTTTCTCCAAGCCCTGATGGTAAAACCGGTGGGAGACTGTCATATCGTAAATCAATAGAATGAAGCTTACCATTAATAAAAGTAAAGGCAGGATTGTTTTTATCAAATTCCAGATCAAGGGAAGTGCCAAAAGAACTTTTATACCTTAAAAATGTGACCTGATCACTTTCACTTGCCTCAAAACCAATTAAATCGCCTTCACTAACAGTGATATAAATATTTTTTTCATCTTCAAATTCGGCAAGTGAACCAAAAAACAGTGAAGAATGGGAGCCATTGTAAGCTATATCTGCACCACTTATTTTAAGTATGTGAAATTTAGCCTTACTTGTACATCCGGCAAAAAGCAGAATGATTATTGAAAAATAAAAATGAAACTTAGGTGCTAACATAATTTTTGAATTGGATTAGTAAGACTTTTATATAAGCCACAAGTTATAAAAATTAATCAAGGAATTTCTTATTTCTAACACAGTTCTCCATCTTACATATATCGCACTGGTAAGTTCTTTTCCTAACATTTGGTCCTACTGCAATAATACCGCTCACGGATTTAATAGGCAGCATAAGGCATGAATTGGTTAATTCTATTTTTGATATTCCTTCCGGCAAAAGAGAAAACAGTTTTTTTTGTTCTATTAAGGGCCAATCGCAGTAACCCGGACTGTAATTATTGCTGATTTTAAGCCCATTTTCTTTCGCTTCAACAGCTAATATCTCTATTAGCTCTTCTACAACTCCTTCTGCTAATATTGAACCTAATGAGTTGGCTATGAATTCTTTCAATATATCATCCTCTTGTTTGATTTGCTGATACCATTTGTCAAATTCATTTCCGAGTGTAGCGGTAAAAACAGCAATTTGTTCTGCCTCTTTCATTGCAGTAGCAATAATTATTCCTGTATTGAAAGTTAGATTTTTAATTTCTACAACAGCTTTGTCTATCCTTTTACCTCGGAAAATTTTATATCCACAATGTGCTGTGCAAATTGTTTGCAAGAAGGCAAACATTTCATCAATAATCTGTAATATGTCTTCTGTTGGAGTATGAGTGCCATAGCCCATAAGTAAATATAACTCTTTGTAATTAAGATGTCTGCTTTTTAATTTTGTTTGAAAATAATTAATCAGATTCATTTTAGGTTATATTCATTCAATACTTCATAAAAGGTTTTTATATTTTCAATAGGAATATGCGGTGGAACATCACATCCTGTTGATAAAATAAAGTTTGGAAATTCCCTTGTAGCCTCCAGTAATGCTCTTGTTGCATCCCTTACTACTTCTGTTTTTGATGAGTTAAAGATTTCTACAGGATCAAGATTCCCCATAACTAATGAATCCTTTGGACAGCCTTTGATAGCTTCTACCATATCAATTTTGTTTCCAAAATGAAAACCCATAGCTTCTGTTTCAACCATAGCAGCTGTACAGTGCCCGGTGTTACCACAATTGTGAAGGACAAGCATAAAGCTGTCATCCTGAACAGCATTAACTATTTCTTTTACATAGCGAGAGGAAAATTCGCTACTCTCTTCATTCGATAATAACCCGGCAATAGGTTCGGCAATAATAACACCTTGAACGTTTTGCTTTTTTATTTCAATGCAATATGTTTTAAGAAATTCAGTACATTTTTCTAACAATAAATGTACAATATCGGGTTCACAATGGCAAGCTATCATCAATTCCGACATGTCATAAAGTCGCCCGGCTAATGAAAATGGCCCTATCATACCACCAAATATTGGTTTGTCTTTTATGTTGTCAGCAGTTAATTTACATGCTTTAAGGAATTCAGGTATTCGCCCTTTTGTTAAAGATGGTATTTGTAGGTTTTTTATGTCATCTAAATTAGATAATAAAGGCTCTGTTATCGCCGGTATTTCGTTTTCCGGAATTAATGTCTTTGCACCAAAGGCTTCAGCTTCAACCGTTAAATCCATAATAGTGGTGTATGCTGCTGCAGGAAAGCGTTCATCCATTGTTTTTATTGATGCATATTGTATTGATCCATCGCTAACAGCTTCTGAAACAGTATGATTTAGAAACTCAATTCCGGGATGAGTCATAAGGGGAATTGCAACTCTTTCTTTTTGGGAAATTATATTATTTCTCCATTCTTTCATATTCCTCATATATAGTTTAATTAATAAGCAACTGAATTAATAAAACTTGATTTTTCTTTTAGCGAAGAAACTGATTTATTTAGTAAATGACAAAGAATCTATTTGACTAATTCTTTGGCTACACTTAATGCTGCGTTTGCATTTGAGCTATACCCATCAGCTCCAATTAGTTTAAAGAGTTTCTCTGATACTTTATGCACCACCAAGCTTTATTTCTCCACTTACATTTCAGCCTTGGCTAGTTTATAGCATTTACAGCTCTACAGCGAATTTTTATTAAATTATGCTTGTAGTGCCTTGCCTTTTTTCTTTTTTTACTTTGACTCTGTTGATTTCTTCTAGGTTCCAAATCAAATTAATTTGTATCTTTAATTTATTGTTAACACCTTATTTTACGCCGTGATATGTGCTTTCGAACTTGTAAATTTCTTTCAAATTATAGCTCATGAAATTATTGAAAATAACATTTTGCTTTGTTTTTGTTTTAGGTCTTCAGCAATCTTTCGCCCAATCACCTTGGGAGAGAATTGCACAAAAGCCCTCCACCTTATTTATGGAACAGGGAGAGGAGACATTTACGACAAAATCTTTTCTTCTGACTTTGGTGAATGCTTCTCAAACAGTGAAACATTTGACTCCGCATTCTGATACATCTTTTGATTATACTCCCGGCGACAGAATATACCAAAGAGATAAGGATGGCTTATATCAACCGGGGGATATAAATATAACTCTAAGAGAAAGCGGAAATAATGCTTGGAGACAATATTCCACTGCGCATAGTCGTAATCCGGTGCATAAATTACAGGCAGCTGCTAATGTAATTGCTGCCGCTGATCTAGCACCCACTTTACCGGAGGATATTCCGGTAGGTATTAAGAGATTTTGGGAGACAGATAAAGGAGATTTGGTGCTGAGGTTTGAGATTATCAACCTTTCTTCGGTGGATATTGAAATTGGATCTTTGGGCATTCCTCTTATTTTCAATAATATTTTGGAAGGAAAAAGTCTTGATGAGGCACATCATAATAATGTGTTCTTTGACCCCTATATAGGAAAAGATGCGGGCTACCTTCAGGTAAATCGTTTGCATGGTGAAGGTGCCGCCTTATTGGTCTTGCCACAAGATAATGCTGCATTTGAAGCATATAATCCTCTTAACGATGATCCAAGTCCTAAAGGGGTGACATTTGAGGGATTTCATGAATGGCTTATTCATAGTAAAGCAAATGCTGAGATGGAATGGAAAGATGCTGAACCCTGGAATGAGCCAACATCCACAATTTTGGTTCCCGGAGAGGCGAAAAACTTTTCTCTTAAATTCGTTCTTGCTCCCTCTATCAGGGAGATTGAAGATGAATTGATTTGTCAAAGAATGCCCGTAGCAATAGGATTTCCCGGTTATGTCTTACCCGCTGACGAAAAAGGAAAACTTTTTATAAAATATCCGGATAAAATAAGTGATATTTCCGTTTATCCTGAAGATGCACTGACACTGACGCATAAAGGGAATACTGCAAATAGATGGTCTGAATATGAGATGAAAGGGAAGAAGTGGGGTAGAGCAAGACTAACTGTTAAATATGGGGATGGAAAAGAGCAGACTATCCATTATAAGGTGATAAAATCGCAACAACAGGTGGTGGATGATTTGGGGAATTTCCTTGTCACAAAGCAATGGTATGAAAATAAGGATGATGTTTTTGGGCGTTCACCTTCCATTATCAATTATGATTATGAAGAGAAACAAATCCTTGAGCAAGAGAGGCGCTCTTGGTTTGTTGGCTTAAGTGATGAAGCAGGAGCCGGCAGTTGGCTGGCGGCTGTGATGAAACAGTTTGTACGACCGGATTATCAGGAGTATAAGAAAATTAAAAGCTTTATAGATGAAACGATGTGGGGCACGATACAGCATAATTCAGGCTCTACCAAGTATGGCGTGAGGAAGAGCCTGTTTTACTACGAACCGGAGTTGATGCCGGAAGGTACATATAGCGATTCAATTCGTTTTGTTGGTTGGGAAGCATGGTCGAAAGAAAATGCCGAAGACCTTGGTCGCTCCTATAACTATCCACATGTGGCAGCAGCTCATTGGGTGCTGTATCATCTTGGTCGAAACCATGGTATAAAAGGAATAAATTGGCAAGAAAGCCTTGAAAATGCTTATCATACAGCCATAGCAATGATGAGATTTGCTCCATACTATGCACAATTCGGGCAAATGGAAGGTTCTGTTTTTCTTTATATCCTTTTGGATTTGCAAAGGGAAGGATTTTTGGAAATGGCCGGCGATCTTGAAAATACAATGAAAAAAAGGGCCGATCACTGGAGCTCATTAAATTTCCCCTTTGGAAGTGAGATGCCATGGGATTCTACCGGGCAAGAAGAAGTTTATATGTGGACTTCTTATTTTGGCTATGCCGATAAGGCTGATGTTACTCTTAATGCCATTCTTGCATATATGCCTACACTCCCGCATTGGGGATACAACGGAAGTGCCCGTAGATATTGGGATTTTGTCTATGGAGGAAAATTAGCCCGAATTGAAAGACAATTGCATCACTATGGTTCGGGATTGAACGCAATACCGGTACTTGCTGCTTATCGGGATAATCCGGAAGACTTATATCTTTTGAGGGTTGGACATGCCGGTTCTATGGGTCCCTTGGCTAATGTAACTCAAGACGGCTTTGGTCCGGCTGCTTTCCATTCCTATCCTTCAACATTGGCCATAGACGGCTATGCCGGTGATTATGGAAGTGGATTTTATGGCTATGCCGTTAATGCAGGAACATATATTTATAAGCATCCCGAATTCGGATGGCTTATATTTAGCGGGAATATTGAAGAAGAAGGAGAATGGATTAGGGCCGAAATAACTACGGCAGGTAAAAATCGAGTTTTTATTGCCCCCGAATCTTTGTACCTGACTACTGTTACAGGGCAAATGGAAGAGGTGGATTATAATCCTTCAACTAAAGAAGTGGAGATTACTTTTGATGGGGATGCGTTACTAAATATTGAACCTCCTGATGACAAGAAAATACTCCTCCCAAAGGAAATAATAAAAGAAGAAAGAGGATATTATGTAATAAAATCAAAAAGAAAGAAGAAGGCTAGGCTTTCTTTTAAAATAGAGCAGCCTCAGTTAAGTGCTCATTCAACAGATAGTCGTACTATTATTGCAACAGATGCAATAATAGTGGATTGTCCGGTAGGTACTGTACCCCGCTTGCCATACCAAGTATGGACTACCTACTCCGATGGTAAAGCGGAATATCGACAAATTCGTTGGTCGAATTCTGCCCTCGCCATAGAACAAGAACAAGCAGATTCGATGAAAAATCCTGTTGGCAGTCAATATACAGTAAAAGGTTTTATTATAGGTGATAATACCACTCCACAAGGATATCCGCTAAGTGCTTCCGTTAAGGTGGTGGAAGAATTTTATGACAGCCCCTCCCATATTCCGCTTGCTAATCCTCTTCCATTAGACAAAGTTGTTATTGATGGGAATAACAGGTTGACCTCCAATCGCGAATTGGCAATTAAAGAAATTATTAGCTGGGATGTTTCACAACAACTGTATAACTACCGCGATACCTATGGCTTAAGTACTGAAGGATATAAAATGGCCGATGGTTGGGATTCACCTACTACCAAGCTTAAAGGACATGGTTCAGGTCATTATATGTCGGCATTGGCTTTAGCCTTTGCAAGTGCTGTTAATGAGGGGCAAAAAAGCCTCTTGCGTGATAACATGCGGTGTATGGTAGATGAGTTGCGTGAGTGCCAGGAACGAACCTTTGTCTGGAATGATGAATTAGGAAGGTATTGGGAAGCAAGAGATTTTGCTCCTGAAGCCGAGCTGCGTGCCATGCGCGGCAGCTGGCAAGATTTCGATATCTATAAAACTGAATGGGAAAAGTATGGTTATGGCTATCTTAATGCCATTCCTGCTCATCACCCTGCTTTGATTGAAATGTATCGCGCATATAATAACTCCGATTGGATATGGGCACCTTACTATTCTATCCATAAACAATTGGCCGGCTTAATCGATATAGCTACTTATGTTGACGATGGAGAGCTTGCAGATAAAGCATTATTAATTGCTAAGGATATGGGCTTGTGGATATGGAATCGCTTGCATTATCGAACATTTGTAAAAACCGATGGGACACAGGAAGAGCGTAGAGCCATGCCCGGAAATCGCTATGAAATGTGGAATATATATATCGCAGGAGAAGATGGTGGTACAGGCGAATCCTTGGCACGACTTTCTGAAATGGTGACTGATTCGACAGAAAAAGCACGTTTGTTGGAAGCGTCAAATTATTTTGACAGTCCGGCATTTTACGATCCCTTGTTTAAAAATATTGATGATATCCGTACTCGCCATGCTAATCAGCATATACCTAAAATAACCAGTGCACTCCGCAGTTTCCGAGGAAATAACAATCCCTACTATTATCATCTTTCCGAAAATTTTTGGAATATGATACAAGGGCGTTATCGATATGCTACAGGAGGTGTAGGCAACGGCGAAATGTTTAGACAACCCTATACCCAGATTTTGAGTATGGCAACTAATGTAATATCCGATAACCAAAGAAATCTGTACCCGGCACCGAATATTAACGAAACATGCTGTGCGTATAACTTAGCCAAACTCACCAAGGATCTGAATAGTTTTAATCCTGATGATGCAAAATATATGGATTATTATGAAAGACTGCTATACAATCAGCTTGTTGGATCCTTGCATCACAGTTGTTACCAGACAACTTATCAGTATGCAGTGGGTTTAAATGCTTCCAAACCATGGGGTAACAGAACGCCGCAATCTACCTGCTGCGGCGGAACAGGATCTGAAAATCACGTAAAATATCAAGAAGCAGCTTATTTTGTATCTGACAATACTATTTGGCTTGCTTTATATCTACCAACAACTCTTACCTGGGATGAAAAGAAGGTGATTATTAAACAGGATTGTTTGTGGCCTGCTGAAAAATCTACCATACAATTAATGGAAGGAAGGGCCGATTTTTCTATGAAATTTCGTGTTCCCTACTGGGCTACAGAAGATTTTGATGTGAAATTGAACGGAGTTTCTATCGCCACAACCTATACTCCAAGTAGCTATGTGAGTATTCCTGAACGAACTTGGACTACCTTCGATGTGGTGGAGATTACCATGCCTTTTAGCCCCCACATTGATTTTGGTCCTGATAAATTGGAAATAGCAGCAAGCGGTGTAAATGAAACAAATACCTCTTTTACTCCCATGTGGGCGGGGGTGCTGATGTATGGTCCTATGGCAATGACAGCAACCGGTATAGAAAATTGGGAACAAGCTGTTATCAATCTTGAATCTGACTTGGGATCTGTCGTTCAAAATAAAGCTACTGGAGGTAAAACCGGAACGAATGCCAATCTTTATACTTTAACACTTGGAAATAAAATATTCAGGCCCGATTATTTTCATCACGATAATTCTACCCACTATTTCAGAATCAATATGCCTGATAGCTCAAATGCCGAATTGGAAACAAGGCAAAGTGAAATAGATAAAACTGTGTTGGCAGAATACCTGCTTGTGGCCAAGGAGAGACAATTAGCACAGCAAAAATGGAAAGCACTTGCTGAGAAAGTACCGGAATACCCTCCTTGGGCGCCAAATGGATTTAAACGACTTATGGAACAGCTCGTCCTCGCTGAAAAAATTGTCAATAACAAAGATGGAAACTTTAGTCAAATTGAAATAAATGAAACTGCATCTGCTCTTAATGCTGCTATCAATACAATGAGGCCGGGAAACCTGCCTGAATTAGAAGATTTGGAAGAGTTAATGGCTTTGCTTAGCGAAGCCAAATCAGTGAAATCACCCAATCGTAATCCTGACCTTACTGCAGCTATCGAATATGCAGAAATGGTTGTGGAATATGTGGGAGACGGAAGCGGAACCCACGATATGATAGAAAAGGCATTGAATCTTTTGATGCTTTATGTCAGAATTTGTTAGCTGGCTGTCCATTATAATTTGTACTTTTACCTATTTCTAACTTTTTGGTGTTGTAACTTAAAAGCAGACATCTCTGGCGGTGCATTAAAATGTACTACCGGTCTTTATTAAATTAGTCGGATTTTTTTATTCGAATATCAGTTATTTTTAAATGCACATTATGATTACAAAATTTAAATTTACATTTATTAGTTTGTTTATTTTAATAAATATTTGCGCGCAGAATAGACAAGAAAATATTAGGAATTTCAATTGGTTGTATGTAGCCACCGAAATGCCGGATGAATGGTACTCTTCTGCAGAAGCGATCATGGTTGCTGACAGTGTTTTAAAATATCAAACTGAAGTTGGAGGATGGCCAAAAAATACAAACTTTCATAGAAGAGTGAATCAGAGAGAAATGGCTCGTATTAAATCTACAGGCTTTGGAGCAACTTTTGATAATGATGCCACTACAACTGAAATGAGGTTTCTTTCCAAAATGTATAATAAAATTAAAGATGAACGTTACCGTGAAGCATTTTTAAAAGCACTTGATTATATTTTTGAAGCTCAGTATGAGAATGGGGGATGGCCACAATTTTATCCATACAGAACCGGAATAACTGCAGATTATGCTTCTCATATTACATATAATGATAATGCCATGGTCAATATTATGCATCTTTTATATGATATTATTAGAGAGCGGGAGATTTTTGTCTCTATGAACCTGAGTAAAGAGCATATTATTAGAGCTGAAGAGTCTTTTAATAGAGGCCTTGATTGTATTCTTAAAACCCAGATTGTAGTAAATGGGGATCTTATAGTATGGTGTGCCCAGCATGATGAATTTACCTTAGAACCTGCTAAGGCACGTACATATGAACTTGCTTCTTTTAGTGGAAGCGAATCTGCCGGAATTGTAGAATTGCTCATGACCATAGAACAACCTTCTGCTGAAATTATAAATGCTGTGGAAGGGGCTGTTATGTGGTTTCAGAATAATAAAATAGAAAACAAGGTTTATGAACGGTTTATTAATGAAGATAGGCTGTTTGATAGCAGGATAATTGATTCTGTTGGAGCTCCTGCTATCTGGGCGCGTTTCTATGATCTAAAAACTACTAAACCAATTTTTGCCGGTAGAGATGGAATAAAAAAGGACGTTTTGACAGATATCGAAAGAGAAAGACGAGCTGGTTATGCTTGGTACACAAGGCATCCACAGGAAATACTGGATGCATACCCGGAATGGAAGCGAAAAATTGAAAAATAATATAGTATAAAAGGTTCTTGCTAATGTACCCAAAGTATCTTGCTTTTTGGGTTTCGGGTTTTGAGCGTAGCGAAATCCCGATGACCGCGTGAGCGGGAAACGGGAGAGCGGAGCCGAAACGCCCAGTTTCAAGTTTAGGGTTATTAGTTCAGTGCTACGTAATTCGTCTTAATTTGTAATTGAATCGGGGATTTCGTTCCGCTCAGAGTCCTATTTATTGGCAACTATCAATCTTTTCGGCCAATATTTTCCCTATTGTTGTTTTCCCCACACAGCTAATACCAACTAAAAACAAAATCATAAAAACTTACAAATATTTAAAAATCAAAATCTCTTTTCTCAAAGGGAATGGTTTTAACTTTCTCGATATTTTTTAAAATCTTTTTACAAGTTTTAATCAATTTGTTCTTTTTTGGCGGATCACCCCAAAACAAATCATCTAACTCAAAATCATCTGCTTTTAATATTTCTTTGGTCAGCTTTTCGGCTTCATCAAGGTATTCGGCCTCATTTTCACAATCACTTGATAATAAGCCATAATGCAAAGTCAAATCAGGAGTTAATCTCTCTGCTTCCATTAATATTGCATAATATGCCTCTTTTGATAAATCGTCTGTATCCATGAAGTATTTGAATTATAAAAACCTATACGTTTTGGGTGTAAAATATATGAAGTTTTATCTGTTTAAGTGTTCTAAAATCTCTCTTTTCTCCAATAAATTCATTTATCGAATCGATAGAAGTTTTTATGTCAAATAGGTATTTCTTTACTTCACGCTTCATAAATGAGCTGTTTTGATTCATTAATACTCTCAATAAAGAATGGGTTTGAAAGAGTTCTTTCTGTTACAATATCTATATCCCGTTTGAAAAGTTCTCGTAACTTATATTGTAGTTTAAAATAATTTTCTGTGTATTCATCAATAGTTAAACTGTCAGCAAAAGAAATCAGAAAATCAATATCACTATCATCATTAAAGTTGCCTGATACTGAAGACCCAAAGATGTATAGCTTGCTAATTTTGAGAGCTTTAGAAATAGCTATTAATTCTTTTTTATGTTTTTCTATTAATTGTTGCATAATGTTTATTGTTATTAATGTTCCGGGGTTTTGGTTTTGGGCTGGGATTTTTACCAAAAACCGCAACGAAAAACCAAAACTTAAAATTAATAGTAAAACTTTAAATAACAAACTAAAACAGGGCTGTTGCCAAATTGCTGTTTAGCCACAGTTTATTTTTCTTTTACTGTTATCTTATTGGTTTTCAAACTGTATGTCATATATTTTCCCAAGGCTGGCGAGTAAACAGAAAAGGTATCTATATCGTACAAAGGAGCATAAAGCATAAATGTGCAAATATCTGTTGCTGTTATCAATGGGGTTGTCCGCAAATGGCTATGAATTAATTCTTTCACTTTACTTCCATTCATTTTTGTGTATCCGGGAATTATGCCAGAATGAAATTTGTGCCAATTTTCAATTTTACCATTCTTGTCAGCAATGAAAAGATAATCGTTCCCAAATGGGATAACATCTTTTTGTGAAGTTCCCATTATGATATACAATTTGTACTTTTCTACAAACGGCAATAATATCAAATTTGGGCTATAGCCGCCAGGAATAGAAACCTCATATTTTTTGTCTGATAGATTTTCCAATATTTTCTCTCTAACTTTAAGCAAGTCTTTTTCTTTGTTCGATAATTCTCTACTTTCAGTTTTTACCGTTTTTGGTTTGTTAAAATTATTTTCAAAAGAATACTCAGCAATACAATTCTGAGATTTTTTTCCTATAATTATTACTCTAATTTCTCCTTGCTCTTCATAGGTGAAAAAACCTCCATAATCCTTTATTACAGTTATATTTTGTTGTGCTAAATCTGTTGAAATCCATGCTGCTTTTTCATATCTGTAAAGCAAATGTCCTTCTGCCAAGACGGAGTCTAGTTGTGCTGTTAACTCGCTTTCTGATATTTCTATTGTTTGTGCAAGAATCAAACTTGGCAGGAATAGTAGAAGAAACAATATTTTTCTCATTATCATTGAATTAAGTAGTTATGAAGGAAGCTCTTTTAAATGTATGTTAATACACAAATATACGTAAAAATGGCAATTAGCAGATTAGTTAACTAGCAGATTAGCAAATTAGTGAATTAGTAAATTGACGAATTACGGAATTGTCAATGGGCTCACGCAAAGGGCGCAAAGATTATTAACCAAAAGCCCGCAAAGATGAAGCTGTCTCAATAGGCCAGGTCCTTTCTTTTTGATGATGATTATTATGATCCCGCAGTGGTGGGACAGGTTCCCGTCTTCATGCAAATAGTAGGCTGAAAGCCTTAAATATGATAGCCTCCCGCATCGGCGAGCCTCGCGGGACAGGCTAGGGCAACGCCTTGGGTTGATGAATACTAGCACCATTTGTGCTCTGTAAGAGCAACATAAAAATTTTCTGAGGCAGGATTTTTAGGGGATCTCGTTTAAAAAATAGAAATTACCTTTTGTAAAACAATTTTATTGATAGGCTTTCAGCCTATTATTTGCATTGTGGCTAATAGCGGAGTCGATACCTGATAACTGATTCAAAACTCGAAACACGAAACTCGAAACATGAAACCCAAAACCTTTTACTGATAACTGATCATTGATGACCCGAAACTCGAAAAGCACCCTGCTTTGGAAAAATGTCCGATGCCGGGCTTCAAAAAGTTCAATGACATAGAAAATGAAAGCGGAAGTTTATTTTAAATATGTTTTAAAACTTTATTAATAAAATAAAAATAGTTGTTACAATGAAAAAGGGAGATATAGCAAAGGTTTCGCCGAAGTTGACCGGAGAAAAAGACTGGATAGTGGGCGAAGTTATCGATGTGGAGAATAAGCCCTTCAAAGGTATTGTCATTGCTATTAAAGATCAGTTAGGACGTATCTTCTTTGGAGAAGAGAAATATTTTGTGCCTGCATAGTGATTTTACAACTGTTATTAAGGGAGATTAAGACCCTTGCAAATGGCAGGTTTAAATGATTGTTTGAAGCCTTTTATAGCCTCGTTGAACAAAAACGGTAAATATTGACAAATCAGATAATTGATTATAGATTAATTTTTATCCCCAAAAACATCCATAACTATCTCCTTCTACGATTTCATTAAATTCTTTCAATGTTTTTACAATCGGTACCGGACTATATGAGTGCCATTTTAAATCTGCCCTAAGCCAGAATATTTTCCAATGGTTCTTAGATTTAATGTAGGTGGTTTTTGCTATAAGAGATTCAATTTTCTTATTCGGATCATCCCAATGAGGTCGAATTTCATAGATTACAATGCTTTGTCCATCAATTTTATATGAGATGTCAAGCTGGTCACGAATTTCTTCCGGAGGTCGAATTTCTTCCATGAAATTCTCCATAGTCTCTACTATTTCCATAGTTTTTAATATATCAAAACTCATATCATGATTTGTTATCTGTTGGTGTTTTTATTGATAAATATTTTCTGTTATTTTTCCACTTTTCGTATTAATATAGTATGTCCTTAGATATCCACCGGGATTTCCGGTTACAGGAATCATTTCCACTCCTGTTTCCCTCTCTTTTTCCTCAACGAGATAGGACCTAATAAGTGAATGCAAATGGTTAATATCTAACTTAACGATAGAGTCGTTTGACAAGAGCAATTTACTATGTTATTTGTTGATTATTTAATTCTACGCTAAAATTTATTTTTGCACCCAAAGCTTCAAAGACCTTTAATATAGTAGTAAATCGAGCGTCAGTTGTGCTGTTCTCAATTTTTGAAATCTGTGCTTTTTTTACTCCTACAAGTTCTCCTAATTGTTCTTGAGTTAAATTTCGTTCTTTTCTTGCTTTTTTTATTGCTTGTCCCAATAAATCAAGACGAAGTTCATTTTCAAAATCATTTCTTTTTCTTGTCCCTTTTTCTCCGATATATTTATCGGTTAATTCTTCTAAACTATATGTTTTCATTTGCTTGTGTTTTTTCGTTGAAGTACTTTAGTCTTAATTTTTCAGCTCTTTCAATATCAATCTTTGGTGTCTTTTCAGTTTTCTTTATCAATCCGTGTGTCGAAATTACAATAGTGTCTGTCTTATCTGTCTTATCCCAAAATGCAAAGAGTCGATAATAGGTTTTCTTAAATTTTGTTCTAAACTCCCAAATTTCGTCTTGCAATTTCTTGAAAAGTTCTTTATCGTTTGTAATTCAGGATTTCCAAATGTTATAAATAATTTTATTTCTTGTTTTTTCATCAAGATTATCTAAAAATTTTTTTGCTTCTTCTAAAAAATGCACTCGGAATTTATAATCTTCCATTTAATTCTATATTTATTAAACAAAGATAAAAGTTTCTTATTTAGGAAACAATAATTTTGTAAAAAAAGAAGGTTTGATGGTTAGGCGCAGGGCGGATTTCGAAGTAATAAACTGTCAATATACTTTGAAATTTTATTCGAGGTAGAACTTGTCGTTGTGAATTGCTTTGACTTCGTCGATTTTCACTTCGCTCCAATTCAAATTGTATCTTTCTTATCCTGTCCCGTTATCAAGTCTAATTTGAAGTTGTGATAATCAATGCCTTTTACATTCGTTATTTCACAATTTATCATTCATCATTTATAATTCTTCAGAGTCGCTATTTATTGTTTCCATAATTTCTTTGAAACTATTTAAACTCGATTCAATGTTTTCGATAATTTCGCTTGCCAAAATATCGGGGTCGGGCAAATTTTCCAAATCGGTTAGGCTTTTGTCTTTAAGCCAAAAAATATCCAAGTTTGTTTTATCCCTTGCCAGTATTTCTTCATAAGTGTATTTTCTCCAGCGACCTTCTGGATTTTTTTCGCTCCAAGTTTCGGTGCGTTTATGGCGATTCTTAGGATTATAAAGCTTAACAAATTCTGCCAAATTGGCTGTGGTCATTGGTTTTTTCTTCAAGGTATGGTGAATATTGGTTCTATAATCGTAAAACCAAACCTCTTTTGTTTGTGCTTCTTTACTTGCAGCTCTATTGTCGAAAAATAATACATTTGCTTTTACACCTTGCGCATAAAATAAACCTGTTGGCAATCGCAAAATAGTATGTAAATCGGCTGTAAGCATTAATTGTTTGCGGACTTCTTCTCCGGCACCGCCCTCAAATAATACATTATCAGGCAAAACAACAGCTACCTGTCCTGTAACTTTGAGCATGGTTTTTATATGCTGTAAAAAGTTTAGTTGCTTGTTCGAGGTTGTTTCCCAAAAGTCTTGACGGTTGTAACTTAAATCTTCTTTTCCGGCTTCGCCTTCTTCGTTAATTACTGTGTAACTGCTTTTTTTGCCAAAGGGTGGATTTGCTAACACATAATCGTAACGCTTGCCCGAATCGGCTACCAAGGCATCGCTTGATGATATAAAACTATCGCTGGTAATGTCACCAATATTGTGCAAATACATATTCATTAGGCACAAACGACGCGTGTTTGCCACAATCTCGTTGCCATGAAACGTTTTGTTTTTTAGAAATTCCTTTTCGTCACGGTTGAGTTGGTTGTGTTCCACTATCCAATCGTAAGCGGCTAAAAAGAAACCGCCCGTACCACAAGCTGGGTCGGCAATGGTCTTTTGTGGTTTTGGTTGAACACAGGCAACCATGGTTCTAATCAAGGCTCGGGGCGTAAAATATTGTCCCGCTCCCGATTTTGTATCTTCGGCGTTTTTTTCGAGTAAGCCCTCATATATTTTGCCTTTCACATCAGCTCCCATCATAGACCATTGTTCTTGATCAATCATGCTGATAACCCTTGAAAGCTTTGCGGGGTCTTGAATTTTGTTTTGACTTTTGGTAAAGATATGCCCTAACATTCCTTTTTCGGTGCTCAAGCTGCGAAGCAATTGTGCGTAAAACGATTCCAACTCCGCACCCCGTTTGCCCGATAAGGTTTCCCAATTGCAAAACTCACCATTGACAATTTCTTTACCTTCCACATCTTTAATGCGTGGAAATTTCAATCCCTTGTTGTATGGCGGTTTGTTGAGCTCATCGGTCATTTTAAGGAATAGCAAATAAGTAATTTGCTCCAAGTAATCGCCATAGCTAACACCATCATCACGCAGAACGTTGGCAAGGTTCCAAATCTTTGATATGATTGCTGAATCGGTCATGTGGATAATTATGAGTTTGAATTATGAATTATAAATTATGAATTATGAATTGTGGCTTAGGTTTTTTGTGGTTTATTTAGTTTTTCATTGCTTGTTATGATTATGGATGCCAGAATTTTTCTCACCTCTTTAATATCTGATGTTAATGAAAGGAATTGTTCATTGTCTATATAATTTGTTTTCAATAATAGTTCCAGCCAATAGTCTGCTTCATTTGCCTCTTTTTGTGCAATTGCCAATTTGTGAACAAAATCTGCCAAGCTTTCAGCATGTTCAGCTTCTCGAACCAAAGCACCAATAGCAGTGCCACATCTAAGCAACTGCTTGCTCATTATATATTCTTTTTTTTTCCTTTAAAAACTTATGTAGATTAACAATCTTAATTGCAAAGCTTAGGCTTTTTTCCTGAATTATATTGGGTTTTTTGTTCATGCCATAAATAGTTTTAACTCCTCATTCATAATTCATAATTTATCATTCACAATTCACCTTCCCTCATTTATAATTCATAATTCACCATCCCTCATTCTCTTTTCCCTCCCCGTATCTTCTTCAGCAGCTTTGCGGCCGGCTCGTAATCGGCTTCCTGTTTGCATTTGGCTACTTCGGCTTTGCTCAGTAAGCGTCCCTCAAATGCTTTTTTCAAAATACTTTGCCTTAGAGCTTCGGCTTTTTCCAATGCTTCGTTTATATTTTGCTCTACCTTGTCGCAAACGGATAGGCGGGTTTCGATTTCACGAACGATGACGTGTTGTTCGGTGAGGGGAATCTTGATAAAATCCAAATTAGAAAATTTGCTCTTATTCAAAATTGGTAATGTTGTTGAAGACGCATTAGATTTTATCTGTTCCTGAAAATATGAAGATATAACTTGATAGTAAATAAATTTAGATTCATATTGTTTTGAAGGTATAATAGCATTTATTTGTTGATTACATATTCCTTCTTTTTTTATTAATCCCGTTTTCCCAATTGTTGCTCCAATACAAGTAATAAGAATTGAGCCAATTGGGATATGTCTCCCATTTAAAAATCCTAATTTAGAAACACCATCAATTGAATTAACTACATTAATCCCTTGTTCTAAATCGGTGGGTTTATAAAATGGGTATTCAATTATTTCATAGAATTCCAACCTTGTTTTTGAAGGTGTACTGCCAGTAATAATTTTGCCAACCTCCTCCAACTTTACCCATTTCCAACCTTCAGGCAATTCACCATCTTTTACTGGTGGTCGTTGAGCGGAGTCGAAACGCCCCTCAAACGCCTTTTTCAGCACCGCCTGCCGATATAGCTTCAGTTGCTCTTGTGCAATTTTAAGGTCGGCAATGCCACGGTTGAGCGAGGCAAAGAGGGTTTCGATTTTACGGACGATGGCGCGTTGAATGGGAAGAGGGGCGAGGGGGAAAAGGATTTTAGATAAATTTTTTCTGGATATTCTTTTTCTTGTTGAACCACTTTGAAGGCTTGCAATTTCTTTTCGTATACGTGGGCTGTTAATGCAATAAAGTAAAAAATGGTTGTTAACAAAAGTATGACCTGTCCTAATTATTGCAACATCAACCACTGTAACATATTTTTCTTTTATTAGTGGAAATATTGCAGCTCTACCGAGGGGTTCGGGCATTCGTGCAATTAAAATATCGCCTTGTTTCAGAAATGTACACTTCAGTTCTATACTTTTTTTGTAAGTTAAAAATCTATTCGATTTATTTTTAAAAATTCCATCTCCAATATCTGCTAGTTGAATGAGTCGAACTTTACCATTAATATCTTGGTCTTTACTTTCAACCCAATCACCATCACAAAAAATTCCTTCTGGAGAAATTATATCGTTTAATGTAAGTTCTACCCAATCCTCTTTCATAATACAGCTAATAAAGATTTGTGAATAAACTGTTTAGGGATAAGTTCCAGCACATTCTCCTTAAACAGGTTTTGGTTGCGGTACGATAGTTTTTTGTTAAAAGCTAAAGCCCCTATAATAATTGCCGGATGCACATTGTATTTAACACTACATTCTTTAACTTTTCCTACAGTAAGATAATTTATGTGTGGTTCAAGAAAGTCAAGTATTTCGATATGACTCAAGTGTTTAGCTGCCAATTTATTTGCTTCTTCTTCTTGTTTGTCGGTGGTTTGTTCGTGCAGATTATCGAGCACAAATGGGGTTTCCTCGTTAAGATGTTTTAGTACATGCGCAATTTCGTGTGCTACGGTAAACCAAAAATTATCAATACGTTTGAAGCGTGCCGTATAAACAATTACCGGTTTGCCATCGAGCAAAAATGCTGCCCCATCAAGGTACGTTTTTTCAAGGTGTGGCAACACGAAAAAAGTAAGGCCACAGGCGTTCAGTTTTTTTATAAACAACTTAATTCCATTAGCAAGGGTTGTGTAATCAACCATATTTTTATATAAGTTTTCCAATGCTATTTTGTTGTACGTCGGAACTTCAAAGGTACGGCTGTAAGTTTTTGCCATTTGATACCAAGTGGCGGCATAGGATGCGTTGAACTGGTTATATGCTTCTGATTTTTTGCAAAGAGGCAATACGTCTTCATCTAAAAAAGTGAAATCCAATGAGGATATTCCCCAGAATTTTTTCACTTCGCCGGTGAGTACATTAATATCGCGGGTAGGCTGCAACCAACCTTTTTTCATCATATCGCGCACTGGCATACGGTTATAAATAATAGCTTTGGCTTCTACATCGGCAGTTGTTTGTTCCTGCTTTTCCTGTTCGAGCCACAAACGGTAATTGTTGTCGAGGTTTAGCCAATATTGGGGCGATGTATTAAAGGCACTGGCAAGTTTCTTAGCATTTCCAATGTTAAGAGGTTGCTTGTCGAGCAAAATACTGTTAAGGTGTTTTGGCGAAAGCCCCAACACATCGGCAAGTTCTTCCTGCACCCAGTCTCGTATTTCCATTTGTTCTTTAATAAAATAACCAGGGCCGAATTTTTTTGCTGCTTTTAAGTTTTTAATTGAAGCCATAGCTGGTGGTTTTTTTAATCTCCATAATGGTTTGAAATTTCAAAAAGGTGAAATTCGCCTATGGTTTTTTCTTCATTCATCCATATTATTTCCATCTCAAGGCGATACTTACCACTCAACCTCACAGAGTAATGTTTTTCATATTTTTTGAAATTGAGAGACGGGTCCTTCCATAAATCATAAATATCCTTCGCAGCATCAATCTTTTGAATGGTAGCAAAGAATTTGTCTATGATTTCCGGCCGTAATTTCAATTTCTTTGATTTTCCGGTTTCATAAAGCTTTTCAAGTTCCTTATCGTCAATATAAACGTCCAATCTTGTAAAGTGTTTTACAAATATAGAAACATAATGTTAAAATGCAAATGTCAATTAGAAGTAAAATGTAATTATGCAGCGAGCACTTCGTTTAGTTCTTCAATTAAGCTATTCATTTCCTTACCAAATAATTGAAACATACGTCCACGCCCGCCCTGAGCATCAAATGGGGTATAATCCAAATCGTCCAAGGCAATATGGTAACTGCTTACTACGTGGTCTTTAATCATGCGCAGCCAATCCATTTGCTCCTGTGTAAATCGGTTGTGTTGTCCGGCGTTTTGTTTGAAAATCCAGTTTTGGAAATTTTCGTTTATGGTTTTGTCGAAAGGTTTTAATTCTCCATCAATGCCACAGGCACGACGAATTAACGAAACCAAAGCGGTTAGTTCGTCTTTGGGCTGACTTGCTTTTACGTTTTCAACAGCTGTATAAGCATTCCAAACATAATTAGGAGCCAGTAAGGGTTTTTCTAATTTTATCTTTTCCATTACCTCCTTAATCATTTTAAAAGTAATGTTCCGGCGGTTGTAAGGCTGATTATAAAAAATACTCAATGCCTTTATCTCGTCCTTGTTTTTTTCGAGATATTCGGTAAAATCTTTTATGGTTTCCTTTGCTTTTTCGGTAGTAAAACTGTCCCATTCCGATTTGGTTACCGTGTCGATATTGATATGGTCAATTATCTGTTCATGCTCTTTACGAATGTTGTCAATGTAATCATTTAATTGTCCGTTGAACGTGGTTGCAGCCTGTTGGATTAATTCCTGTTGTGCTTCCTTTTTGAAATTGTCGATATCGGCAGGCGATAAATCTGCTTCTATTGAGGCACAATGCATTGCGTCTGTACCTCGCTGCATTGCGACTGTATTACAATAGGCTTTGATTTTTTCCTGTGCAATCTTTTCAATTTCATCGGGATCAAAAGCGTTAATCAGCTCTTTGGTAATCTGTTTTAGGTTTTTACCTCCCGAATATTCCAAAAATTTTTCCTTTTCCTTGTCGGTAATTTGTTTTTCCAAACGGATTAAACGATTAGCCAATGAAAGGAAAAGGTCTTCATCTTCCACGCCCATTGTTATTGCACCCAACAAATTTTTAAGCGGAATGGTGGGTTGGCGTTCCAATGGTCGGCTGTCTGTCTTTTTTGATTTTGTTGCTCCAACAGCATCCACAATTACAAAGTGGGTTTTGCTATTGGCGGTACGGGTAACCTGCATTAATTTATCCCTGTCAATGGTGCGAGAGCCTCGTCCTTTCATCTGTTCAAAGTAGTTTATGCTTTTCACATCACGCATAAAAAGCAATACCTCCAAAGGTTTAACATCGGTTCCGGTTGCAATCATATCAACGGTTACAGCAATTCTTGGGTAGTAAGAATTTCGGAAACGGTTCAGTAATGATTTCGGATCTTCGTCAATTTTGTAAGTAACCTTTTTACAAAAATCATTGCCCTCGTCGAATTCTTCACGAACAATTTTAATTATATCATCAGCATGGCTGTCGGTCTTAGCAAAAATTAGGGTTTTAGGCACTTCGTAATCTCCTTTTTCGTCAAAACGGTTTGGAAATATCTCGGTTTGTAATGCCCTGCGAAATTCCTTTATGATATTTCTGATTTGGCTTGGGCTTACTACTTTTTTATCCAAATCGTTCCGTGTGTAATCCGTGTCTTCGTCTTCCTGTTGCCAGCGTTTTTTGCGTGTCAACTTATCACGCCGGTCAACAAACCAACCTGCTTTTATTAGATCACCACTTTTCGAAATTTCAGTTTCAATGGTGTACACATCGTAAGGCACATTTACGCCATCGGTAACCGATTGTTCGTATGTGTATTGGCTCACCACGTTTTCGTTGAAGAAACCAAAGGTTCTTTTATCGGGCGTGGCGGTTAAGCCAATCAAAAAGGCATCGAAATAATCCAACACCTGTTTCCAAAGGTTATAAATGGAACGGTGGCATTCGTCCACCACAATAAAGTCGAATTGTTCAAT
>CAZODA010000017.1:0-61270 GCA_964578485.1 uncultured Alkalitalea sp.
AATGAAGAAATGAAAAATGAAGAAATGAAAAATGAAGAAATGAAAAATGAAGAAATGAAAAAATATTACCAACCAACCCAAAACTCGAAACCCAAAACTCGAAACCCAAAACTCGAAACCCAAAACATCAGAATGAAGAAATTAGCAAATTAGTGGATTAGCAGATTAGTAGGATGAAAGCCCACAGGCTTATGCAAATAACTCCTCCCCTGCAAAGGGGAGGTGCTCGAAGAGCGGGTGGTTGAGCGCAGCGAAATCCCGACTAGCGCCGGTAGGCGAAAGGCGGGAGGTAAACCTTCATAGGCAGAAGAAATCAACCAGCTGAAGGCTGTGGAAATCAATTAGATATGGAAGCATTCTGAAAGTTTGTTGCAAGAGATAGGAAATAATTTTGAGTGGAGTAATAAGTCTGTTAAACCCCTCAGTCCTTCGGACAGCTCCCCTTCAAAAGGGGAGCAGTTAGTGGGTGTAAACAAAGGCTTTCAGCCTATAAATTTGTGTTAATCTGCGTGAATTCGTTGACCCATTTATTCGTGCGTTTCGGCTTCGCTCTCCCGTTTCCCGCTTACGCGGTCACGGGATTTCGCTTCGCTCAAAAACCCAAAACTCCAAACTCCAAACGGACACGACATGTCCCTACTATAATTTTTACTGTTTACTGATGACTGATGACTGATCATCGTTCATCGTTAATTGTTAATTGTTAATTGTTCATTGATCATTGATAACTGATGACTGATGACTGATGACTGATGACTGATGACTGATAATTGATGACTGTCATTTCTCTGTTTCAAAATCTATTAATTCTTTATAACTTTGGGAATAAATTAATTTTAAAATAAGCAATAATGCATCGACCATTTTATTTTATTTCCTTATTTCTTGCAGGAATTCTTTTTTTCATTAATTCTTGCTCTTCTTCAGATGTTGAAACTGAAGGACTTCAGCCCTTTCATCTTTCCTCTGTACGACTATTGGAAAGTCCTTTTTCTAAGGCAGCTGAATTAAATGAAGCCTATGTAATGGCTCATGATTTAGATCGATTGTTAGCTCCCTTTCTTATTGATGCCGGTTTTGAGCCCAAGGCCCCGAGATACGGGAATTGGGAGAGCATGGGTTTGGACGGTCACACCGGAGGACATTTCCTTTCAGCTTTATCTTTAATGGTTGCATCGGAGGGAAGTGAAGAGGCAGGCCACCGTCTTGATTATATGCTGAGTGAACTTGCACGTTGTCAAGAAGCCCATGGTAACGGATATGTAGGAGGTATTCCCGGTGGCAGCAAAATGTGGGAAGATATTGCTGCCGGCAGAATCCATGCCGCTAACTTTTCTTTAAATGGCAAGTGGGTTCCTTTATATAACATTCACAAATTGTTTGCAGGTTTACGTGATGCGTGGCTTTATGCCGGACGTGAGCAAGCTCTTGAAATGTTGATTGATTTGTCGGATTGGTGTTATCAGTTAGTGAGTAATCTGAGTGATGAACAAATGCAAAATATGTTGGTTTCGGAGCATGGCGGAATGAATGAAGTATTGGCCGATCTATACGCTATTAATGGTGATGAAAGATATTTGGAACTAGCACGTCGTTTTTCACATAATTTAGTATTGGAACCCTTATTAAGGCATGAGGATAAACTCACAGGCATGCATGCCAATACTCAAATACCCAAGGTTATTGGTTTTATGAGGATAGCTGAGTTAACCGGAGATAAAGATTGGGAGTCTGCTTCTGATTTCTTTTGGGAAACAGTTGTAAACCATCGCACTGTTGCAATTGGAGGAAATTCAACTCATGAGCATTTTCATCCGGTAGATGATTTCTCTTCGATGGTTGAAACGAGGGAAGGACCTGAAACCTGTAACACTCATAATATGCTGAAGCTTTCTAAACAGCTTTATTTTGCTAAAGGTGGTGATTTGAAGTATATTGATTATTACGAGCGTTCTTTATATAATCACATTTTAACTACCATCCATCCGCAACATGGTGGTTTGGTTTATTTTACCTCTCTGCGACCGGGACATTACCGTGTATATTCAAATCCTGAACATACTTTTTGGTGTTGTGTTGGCTCGGGTATAGAAAATCATTCGAAATATGGTGAGTTAATCTATACTCATAATGATGATGATTTATTCGTTAATCTTTTTATTCCATCGGTATTAAATTGGGAAGAAAAAGGGCTGGGGCTTATTCAAAACACCTCCTTTCCCGAATCTGAAGAAACTACACTAACCATTAAAACAAATGCTCCAATTCGTTCTTCAATTAATATCAGACATCCCGAATGGGTTAAAACGGGTTCTTTAGAACTTTATATAAATGGTAAGAAAAAAAGAGTTAAAAGTAAAGCCGGAGAATATGTGAGTTTAAAGAAAAAATGGAAGGACGGTGATCAGATTCGTATTGTTTTACCTATGTATATTTATGGTGAAGAATTGCCCGATCATTCTCCTTTTATGGCTTTGTTATATGGCCCTGTGGTACTTTCTGCTGTCACTGATACCGATGATCTGATAGGCTTGGTTGCTGATGATAGTCGCATGGGACACGTAGCCCATGGCCCTTTGCGTTCGCGTGAAGAGGCTCCGGTGTTGATTATTGATGATGAAACTTGGCCTGAAAAAGTTAAGCCGATGGAGGGAAAGCCATTGACATTTTCTGCTAATGAGCTGATTTTCCCTTCCGACAAAAGTGATATGGAGCTAATTCCTTTTTACAAATTGCATGATGCCCGTTATATAGTATATTGGCAAATTAGTAATAGCGATGAGGCAAATTCTGCGCGTGAAGAATTGTTAGAAAAAGAAAAGCTTTTACTTGAACTTGAAGAGCAGACTATCGATCACTTACAAACCGGTCAACAACAACCCGAATCGGAACATAATTTTAAGGGAGAAAATACTGAAACAGGAATTCACCAAAATCGTCATTGGCGACATGCGCATGCTTGGTTCTCCTATGATTTGAATAATCCGGAAAATGAAGCTAAAGCCCTTAGAATAACTTATTATGGACTTGATAAGGATAGGAGCTTTGATATTTTAGTTAATAACATACTTTTAGAAACTGTGCATCTTGATGGCTCAGTAGGAGATAAGTTTTTTGATGTTGATTATGAACTTCCGGCAGAACTTACAGAAGGAAATCAAAACTCTGTAATTAATGTTACTTTCAAAGCCCATGAGGGCTCTATTGCAGGAGGAGTATTTTATGTCAGATTAATGCGATAGATTTTTATTTCTTTCTGACGACCATGTAGGGGGCTCCTACATGGTCGTTAGAAATTGATGTTAATTAATCCCGAAAGGGGGCTACAATCTTGTTTGTTTTATATCTACTTCTATAGGGTTTTCTAATTGATTGAGGCTAGCTTCAAGAAAGTCCTTAAATTCTTCCATAGTTCTTACTCCGTCGGGCTCTTGTTCCCATGCACCCGTAAAATAATATTCCACCTCTTGAAGTTCTTTTTCAAAAACAACAATATGGCTTAGTCCATCTTTTGTTATTCTACCATTTTGATTGGCAGGATATATAATTGCAAGTCCCATATTATCATCGGCAAGACTTTGTTTTCCCCATGTGGCAATCGCTTTCCATTCTTCGTTTGGACTTGTCAATTCAAATAATTCAATATTTTCATAAATAATAAAGCCGGTACAGACATTGTTTTGTGGTTCTTCAAAAGTCAGAAATTCACGCGTCAATCTGCTGTTGGCATCAATAGTTTTTAATGATAGGAAATTGGCTTTAGTAGCTCCGGTTTCCCATCCATAATACCAGGTTTTTACCTGAGAGCGTATCAAACCATCAGCTTCAATCTTACACATAACACTATCGCTTGTTTCAACGCGCACTGCTTTTTCGCCATCAAACCAAGCAATAGAGCCTATTCCTAAGGAAGCTGCTACCTTTAGAACATCCATACCCCATTCTTGCATTTCATGATAAGTCTCAAAGCCATCTACTCCAACATCCTGTAAGACCATGTCTGTTGTCTTTTTACCATATATATCATTTGCATTACGCCAGTCGAGATACATCCTATACCCAACCCTGTCAGATTCCCATCCGGGGCCTTCATATTTTATGAAATAAGTATGATCGGTAAATCCTTCAGGTACTCTGAGGGAATCGAATCTAAAAAAGTTTCCTCCTCCGTGGTAACGGCCATTACGCCATGTACCGGTTGTTCGGTGCCACAGTTCGGCTTGAGTTTTTTTTGTAAATTCGGGATATAAATCTTCCGGAGTAGCGTATATATCTACTTTAATAGTTTTTTCAGCAGGAACAGATGCTTCAAAAATCACAACATTTAATTGATAATTACCGGTATTATCCGATAATTCTACGGGTACTAATTTCCCATTTGAAAATGCCAGAAGGTTTCCTGAATATTGGCTGAGTTTTAATATCTCAGAATTATCCAAAGCAACTTCATGAACTCCGTTAATTTTTGTTTTTCCCGGATTGTGGATTTCAAGTGAAATAAGCAGATCACTTTTCCTCAGAACTCTATTTGTTGTATTTGATGTTGTACAAGCAATAGATAAAAGAAAAATTGAAACAAATAATAAAATATAATTTTTCATAATGTTGAATTAATAAATAGTTTTTAAAAGGAAATGTTAAGCTTGAGATAGGGAAGAAAACAAACAAATTTAATTAAAATTTAATTGTTTGTTATGTTTTGTACCATACTTTCTGAAATGAGTGTTTTTGTTTGTTTATATTTCAATAGTTTCTTTTCAATTGCTTTCGTAACTTAGCGCTTTCATAAAACGTAAACAATTGCATGAAACACCTGTTTGATAAATATTGATCAGGATTGTTTGTTTTTTGGTGAGTTTATGGATTTTTTGTATTAGCTGATTTGGAGTTTTTTGTATGAGTAAAAAAAATGTGTTTCCTGCCTTAAAAGTTTTATCCGGAATTACTATGATCATTGTTCTCACAATGGTCTTTCAATTGTTTATTCAATCGACTTCCCCTGTTTTAAAAAATGCGGGGGAGTATTTTGAAGAGGATCTTTTTAGGAAAAATTACAGCATTCATGCATTGGCTGTTCCTGATTCTCTTTTTTTTGCCGGAGAATTTGTTCCTCTTGAAAGGACATATGTTCGTGAAAGTTTCGATAGGGAATTGTTGGTTAACACCTATTGGCAAAGTCAGACCTTATTATTGATAAAAAGGGCAAATCGCTACTTTCCGGTTATTGAAACAATTTTAAAAGAAGAAAATATTCCCGATGATTTTAAATATCTTGCGCTGATAGAGAGTGGATTTATGGAAAGAGCGGTTTCACCTTCAGGAGCTGTTGGTATTTGGCAATTTTTGGCAGGAACAGCAAAAGATTACGGACTTGAGGTTAGTCGTGAGGTTGATGAACGTTACCATCTTGAGAAAAGTACTGTTGCTGCAGCGGAATATTTAAAAAAGTCATATCAAAAATATGGATCATGGACCCTTGCCGCAGCTGCTTATAATGCGGGTAATCGTGGAATCGATCGACAAATAAATTTGCAAAAGGTTGATAATTATTATGATTTATTGTTGGCTGAAGAAACAGGCCGTTATGTATTTAGAATACTTGCCGTTAAAGAAATCCTTTCAGATCCTGCGAAATATGGATTTCATTTTTCCAAAGAGGATTTGTATTATCCAATTTCTACATACGAAATAGATCTTAGCAAGTCGGTTGAAGATTTTGCTGATTTTGCTTTGGAGCACGGTACCACTTATAAAGAATTGAAAGATTTAAATCCTTGGCTTAGGAGTACATCTCTAAGCAATCCCTCCGGAAAGTTATATACATTAAAACTTCCTCAACCGGGAGCATTTAATTTAAATTAAAAAAGTCACATTTTTATTTTTTATCCCTTTATTTAAAAAGATAAAATCTCTCATATTCTTTTGTTATCTTTGCAGGTTATATTTTCAGGAGAGCCTATATTATGCAAGGGGAAGAGTTAGTTGATAACAATGAGTATTTGAAAGGAAGTTCACAAATTGAGATATTAGGTGCCAGGGTACACAATTTAAAAAATTTAGATGTATCAATTCCACGTAATCAATTGGTTGTAATAACCGGTTTGAGTGGTAGCGGTAAAACATCTCTGGCTTTTGATACCATTTATGCTGAAGGACAGCGCAGGTATATTGAAACATTTTCTGCATATGCGCGTCAGTTTCTTGGTGGAATGGAACGTCCTGATGTGGACAAAATTTCCGGTCTTAGTCCTGTTATTTCTATCGAGCAAAAAACTTCAGGTAAAAATCCTCGTTCTACAGTTGGTACTATTACAGAAATATATGATTTTTTAAGATTGTTATTTGCACGTGCCGGGGAAGCCTATTCATATGTAACGGGTGAGAAAATGGTAAGATATTCTGATAGCCGAATTATTGATTTGATTTTTTCGCGTTATCAGGGTAAAGGGGTTTATATTTTATCTCCTATGATAAGGGGGCGTAAAGGGCATTATAAAGAATTATTTGAGCAAATCAGGAAAAAAGGATATTTACATGTAAGAGTTGATGGCGAAATTCGTGAAATCCTTCATGGTATGAAGTTGGAGCGTTATAAGAATCATTTCATTGAAGTAGTTGTTGACAAGTTAGTTATAGATAAAAAAGATCGTAAGCGTATCGAGGAATCTGTAAAGCTTGCCATGAAGCAGGGCAAAAATACTATTATGGTAATGGAAAAAGATGATTCTCAACCTGCATATTACAGTCGTTTATTGATGTGCCCAACTTCCGGAATATCATACAATGAGCCTGCACCACATTCTTTTTCATTTAATTCTCCCAAAGGGGCCTGTCCCAAATGCAAAGGTCTTGGTACTGTTGAAGAGGCAGATATGGAGAAGATCATCCCTGATCCAAAGTTAAGTATTCATCGAGGCGGTATAGCTCCTTTAGGGCGCTATCGGAATTCGCTTATATTTTGGCAGATGGAAGCTTTGGCGGAAAAACATGGTTTCACTCTAAGAACAGCTATAGAAAACATACCTGAGGATGGGCTTGAGGCGATTTTACATGGATCGAATGAACCTTTAACCTTAAAAAACACTCCTTTAGGAATGACCTCAAATTATTTTTTAAATTTCAATGGTGTTATAAACTATATTTGGGAACATCAAAATGGTGAGAATTCATCGAAGGCTCGAAGGTGGGCCAATCAGTATATTACTCATAGGCTTTGTCCCGAGTGTAAAGGTTTACGTTTAAATAAGGAAGCACTTCATTTTAAAATTGATGGTAAAAATATAGCAGATCTATCAGAAATGGATCTTGTAGTTCTAAGGTCTTGGTTTGATAATCTCGAGGACAGATTATCTGAAAGGCAGAAGACTATTGCATCTGAAATTTTGAAAGAAATAAGATCGCGTTTAGATTTTATGATAGCTGTTGGCTTGGATTATCTTGCTTTAAATAGAGGGGCCATTACTTTATCAGGAGGTGAGAGTCAGAGGATACGTCTTGCTACTCAAATAGGCTCACAACTTGTAAATGTTTTATATATCCTTGATGAGCCTTCAATTGGTTTACATCAGCGTGATAATCACAGGCTCACCGAATCCTTGAAGAAACTCCGAGATGGTGGGAATTCTGTATTGGTGGTTGAACATGACCGTGATATGATGCTTTCAGCTGATTACATTATTGATATGGGACCCGGTGCCGGCCGTTTTGGTGGTGAAGTTGTAAGTCAGGGCAGCCCCTTTCAGATAATGAATTCAGAGTCCTTAACAGCAGATTATTTAAATGGACGCAAGCGTATAGTAATGCCTGAGACGCGTAGGCTGGGTTCTGGCAATTCTCTTGTTTTGAAAGGAGCTTCCGGTAATAATTTGAAAAATATGAATGTTGAATTTCCTCTTGGCACCTTCATCTGTGTTACCGGGGTTTCGGGAAGTGGAAAATCGACCTTAGTCAATGAAACTTTATATCCTATTTTAAACCAACATATTTACAAAGGTGTTAAAGAGCCTTTATCTTATCGCAAAATTTTGGGATTAGAGTATGTTGATAAGGTAGTTGAAGTTGATCAATCTCCCTTGGGGAGGACACCTCGTTCAAATCCGGCTACTTATACAAAAATGTTTGATGAAATTAGAAAGCTATATTCTGATTTACCTGAGGCAAAAATAAGGGCTTATAAACCCGGTAGATTTTCCTTTAATGTGGCAGGAGGGCGTTGTGAAACATGTAAGGGTGCCGGTCATCAAGTTATAGAGATGAATTTTCTACCTGATGTTATGGTTAAATGTCCCGATTGTGGTGGTAAAAGATATAACCGAGAAACTCTTGAAGTAAGATTTAAAGGAAAATCAATAAGTGATGTATTGGATATGACAATTAACCAGGCATCAGATTTTTTTAAAAACATCCCATCCATACATAATAAGACTAATATGCTAAAGAAGGTCGGTCTTGGATATATAAAATTGGGTCAATCCAGCACCACTCTTTCAGGTGGAGAGTCTCAAAGGGTGAAATTATCTTCTGAACTGGCAAAAAAAGATACAGGAAAAACTATTTATATTCTTGATGAACCAACAACAGGTCTTCATTTTGAAGATATACGTATGCTACTTGATGTTTTAAATCGCTTTGTAAATCGTGGCAATACTGTGATAGTAATTGAACATAACTTAGATGTAATAAAAAGTGCCGATTATATTATTGATATAGGGCCTGAGGGTGGCAGTAAAGGTGGAAAATTGTTATGTTGCGGTACTCCTGAAAAAATTGCCAAAAACAAAAAAAGCTATACGGGCCAGTTTTTGCTAAAAGAACCTGAATTCTTATCACGATAAATTTATTGCGTTATAATTATTATACTGAGAGTTGTGTTTTTCGACTCGTTAATAGGTTTTTGATGGAGGCAGGTTTTCCTGTCCCCATGTTGAAGGTTTAGGGCCCATAATAAGTTCAAGTTTTCCTCCGGCAATAATATCATCATGCTCAATCCATGCTCGGTTGTAGATTTTTCCATTGAGAGTTGCCGATATTATATATGGGTTTTTCGCTGAAAAGTTTTTTGCTTCAATTATGAAATTATTTCCGTTTTCAAAATTAAAGCTTGATTCTTTCACCATAGGTGAGTTTATCAAATAGTATGATGATCCGGCGTTTGGATATATTCCAAGCATGTGAAAAGCAAGCCATGATGACATTGCACCGGAGTCGTCATTTCCGGGAATTCCTGATGAAGAAGCAGAATAATTTTTATTTATAATATCATGGACTCTTTTTGAACTTAACTCCGGCAACCCTATCCAATGATACAAACAGGGGGTGAGAAAAGAAGGTTCATTGCTGACATCATAATATTCATTTTCAAAAAATGTATCAAGCCTCGCTTTAAATGTTTTTTTACCACCACATTTTTTTATTAAGGCTGAAACATCGTGAGGAACAAAAAATGAATATTCCCATGAGTTTCCTTCATAAAAAAATCCACACCACCAACATAGACAAATTGGCCAATCTTGAGATAAAGGCGTGTATTTTATGTAATCCTGACGACCTTCTGCCATATCGCAACGTATGCTGTCTATCCATGCTCCATTGGCATTACGCGGCATAATAAAGCCATAAAATCCCTTACTCTCAGTTTCTTCGCGCCATAGATTTTTCCAATTATCAGCTTGTTTATTGAAACGCTGATATTCTTCCATGCGCCCAATTCCCTTTGCAACCTGTGCTAAGCAATAATCATTAAAGGCATATTCTAATGTTCTGTTTCCAGCTCTTACATATTTGTCGGATACGTATCCAAGGGAATTATAGTCTGACAATCCGCCTCGCCCTTCTTTTTCTTCATTTCCACCGGGAGGGATGGTAGCATCTTTAAGCATTGCTTTTAGTGCAGTTCCCCAATTAATACCTTTTATTTTTTTTGAATATGCATCGGCAATTACTACAGCTGCATTTGAACCTCCCTGTGTACGGCCGTTGCAATTTCCACTACGCGCATCAGGCATGTAGCCTTCATGTTGATATATGTTAAGTAGGGAGTTTACAATTTTACTTTGTCGGGTTGGTGAGATTAGGGTAATCATTGGTAATGAGGTTCTATAAGTATCCCAAAGAGCATAAAAATCGTCATAATATGGATCTGAAGATTTCCATTTTGGATTTTCATCTGTACGATCAACAGGCATCAGCATAGTATGGTAAAGTGCAGTATAAAACATTGTTTTTTGTTCTATACTTGCACTCTCATCAATTTTTATTCTTGATATTAATGCTTCCCATTTATCCTGCGCTTCTTTAACTACACGATTAAAATCCCAATGAGGTATTTCATTATCAATATTATGTTTGGCTTTTAAAGAACTAATAAATGAAATACCCACCTTCATTTGTATTGTTTCTGATTTCGTGTTTTCAAAAATTAAATAGGCTCCGGTTTTTTCGCCTGAATCGAATTGTACCTTTAGATTAGGATCAATACTATTTCCTTTCCAAGTACCACAGATTGAAAAAGGCTGATCAGTAACAGCGTAAAAATATACAGTATATGCTGAGCCATTATTCCATCCACCACGAATACGGGAATAGCCTCTGACTTCGGTGTCGGAAATAATTTCAATTTCAGACCCTACAAACTGTTGGGCTTCTCTGGCATTGGGGATATCTTCTTCTCCGAGGAACAATCCGCAATCAATTTTAATTCCTTTGATATCGTCACTATGGAAATGATACTTATGAAAAGCAACACTATGAGAAGCAGTTAATCCAACATCAATATTCCACTCTTTAAGGTTTACATTATAAGTTCCTAAGGATACATTTTCATTTGTTCGTAACGACTTTTGATGGATAGTATTAAAGTTACCTGAAAATGGCAGTACTGAAATATTTCCATATTTAGCCCCGCCTCCTGTTCCGCTTACATGAACGTGGCTGAAACCGTATAAAGCAACATTTAAGTCGGCATCATAACCACTATTTGAATGCTTGTTGCAATCAGGGCCCGGTTTTACCATCCCAAAGGGATATGACGGACCAATAAAAACATTACCCTGACCCTCAGTGCCAATTTTTGGATTTATATATTTATGATAAGGTTGTGCTTTAATGTTATTGAAACAAAAAATAATTAAAATACACAGAAGAAAAGAAAACTTATTAAATCTCATGGTTTTTATATTATTTCACTCATTTTCACCGGCCGTTTCTCTTCATGTGATTTTTTGGCGGCTATAGCAATTGCTACTGAAATATATCCATCAAAACCATTTGCCGGCAAATTTTCATTTTTTAAAATAGCATTACAAAAAATCTTCATTTCATTAGAATAAGCCTCTAAATATCTTTCCATAAAAAAGTTTAAGGGTAACGTGCTATGAACGCCGTCGGAAGAGTAATACTGATGATTGTTAGGAAAATTATTGTCAATTTTAACCATACCTTTTGATCCAAATATTTCAACTCTTTGGTCATAGCCATATACAGCTTTTCGACTATTATTTATTACTCCTATTGCTCCATTTTCAAATGAGAGAGTAACAATGGCAGTATCTACATCCTGAAACTGTTTTAATGATGGGTCAACAAGTATAGTAGCTTTGGTATAAACTTCCATTACTTCGCTGTTCACAATATATCGTGCCATATCGAAATCATGAATTGTCATATCAAGAAACATTCCTCCGGATATTTTTGTGTATTCTGCTGGCGGAGGAGAAGGATCGCGTGAGGTAATATTTAAAATATGAGGATCACCAATTTTACCATTAATTACCATTTGATGTATTTTCATAAAATTGGGATCAAATCTTCTGTTGAATCCTACCATAAGTTTCACCCCACAATCTTCAACGGTATCAAGAGCATTTTTTATAGCACTAAGATTCAGATCTATTGGTTTTTCACAAAAAATGTGCTTACCTGCCTTTGCTGCCTGAATAATGTAATCTGCATGGGTTTCAGTTGGCGAGCAAATAATTACAGCATCAATATCAGGATCTTCCATAATAAGTTTGTAATTATCCGTAACTTTATCAACCTTGAATTTTTTAGCCAACATCCTTGCGCGCTTTAAATCAATATCAGCAACGGAGATTAATTTTACCTGTGGTATGTTTTGAGTTAAAGTAGCCCCATGTACCATTCCAATACGCCCTGCACCAATAAGGCCTAATTTTAGTGTTTTCATTTTATTGGTTTTAATTTTAAAGCCCTAAAGTTTTTAAATAATTTCGGTTTTGTTGTGCATATAATTTAGGATTACCCATGCCCGGAAGTACATCCTGTTCTACCACTATCCAATCGTTATAATTATATTTTTGTAATTCTTCAACAATCCCTTTAAAGTTTACTGTGCCTTTACCAAGCTCACAAAATACACCTGCTCTAATTGATTGAAAATAGTCCATTTTCTCTCTTCTTGATCTTTTAGCAATATGCGGCTCGCAGTCTTTGAAATGAATATGCCATATTCTGTCTTTATACTTTTTCAATAATTCTAAAGGATCGCCTCCAGCAAAAGTAATATGACCGGTATCTAATACTAAGCCTACAAGTGAGGGATCTGTAAGGGAAAGAAGTTTATCAATCTCTTCAGGTGTTTCTATATATCCGGCACAATGATGATGGAAGGCACAACGTAGTCCTGTGGCCGATTTAACTGCCTGTGCAACCATGTTGACGCCCTTGGCAAATATTGGCCATTCTTCAGAATTGAGTTCCATTGCAGGCTTAATTCTTCCGGCATTTATAGTTCTTTCTTCATTGCTTCCATTTTCATCTGCAAGAATAATAAAAGCATTCGGGAATCCTGCTTCTTTCATTAGTGTTGCAATACGAATTGTATGTTCAACAGCTTCATTGTGCTTATTTGCATCTTTAAAAAATATGGGTACAAAGGCACCAATAAGTGAGAGGTCTCTTTTTTTGAGTTCCATTTTAAGTTCCCGGGGATTGGTAGGGAAAAAGCCCCAATCACCAAATTCGGTTCCTAAATATCCTGTTTCTTTAATTTCGTCGAGAACTTGATGGAAGCCTACAGCTTCTTCTTCAAAATCAAATTCAAGAGCGCCCCAAGAGCAGGGTGCGTTAGCAATTTTTATCATAGTTAGTAAAAATTTTAAAATTTACGTGTCCATTCATTATGCCATCTTTCGATTACAACTTTTGTTTGTGTATAAAATTCTATGGCATGGTGTGATTGAGCATGAAGGTCACCGAAGAAACTATTTTTCCATCCACTAAATGGGAAAAAAGCCATAGGTGCAGCAACCCCTATATTTACGCCTATATTTCCTGCAAGGGTTTCATGTCTGAATTTTCGGGCTGCAGCTCCACTCTTTGTAAATATACATGCAGCATTTCCATAGGAGCTTTGATTTACTTTATCAATAGCTTCATCTAGCGAATCAACATACATTAGTCCTAATACAGGACCAAAAATTTCAGTAGTATGTATAACGCCTCTTTCTTTAATGGCTCCAAAAATTGTAGGACCAATAAAATGTCCATTCTCAAAGCCTTTTATTGTAATCATTCTTCCATCAAGTAGTAATGAAGATCCTTCTTCAAGACCTTGGTTGATTAGTTGTTTAATTTTTATTCTGCTTTGTATGTTAATTACGGGCCCTATGTCTGCATTAGGATCCATACCATAACCACATTTTTTAGTTTTTGCCGTATCAAGAAGTTTTTGCGTAAAGGTGTTTTTAGCTTCTCCCACCAGTATTACCAATGAAGCTGCTAAACAACGTTGTCCTGCACATCCAAATGCACTATCGGTAATAATTCTTACAGTTGAGTCAATATCGGCATCCGGCATCACAATAACCGGATTTTTTGCACCACCCTGTGCTTGAATCCTCTTGCCATTAGCACTTCCACGTTGATATACATATTTTGCAACATCAGAGGAACCAACAAAACTTATAGCATTTATATCAGGATGGTCGAGTATGGCATTTACTACTTTCTTTTCTCCATGTACCAGATTAAGTACGCCATTTGGTAAGTCAAGGTCTTCAAAAAGCTCAAATATCCTCGTCATAGTCATTGGAACCTTTTCGGAAGGTTTTACAATATAGGTATTACCGCATGCCAGAGCATAAGGAAGAAACCAAAAGGGAATCATAATTGGAAAATTGAAAGGTGCTATACAAGCTCCAACGCCAATTGGCTGCCTTATCATAAACTCATCAATTCCTTTTGCAATATCCTCTGAAAAATCCCCTTGCATAAGAGTAGGAATGCCACATGCTACTTCAATGTTTTCTATAGCCCTAACAATTTCAGCCTTTGATTCGGCATAAGTTTTGCCACATTCGTTAGTACAAATTTCAGCAATTTCCGAAGCATTATTCTGTAATATTTGCTTCATTTTAAACAGATACTGAATTCTGTTTGTTGCCGGGATATCGCGCCAAGCTTTTGCACTTTTAACAGCTGCCTCAGCTGCCATCTCAACATCCTTTTGGCAACCTAATGGAACTTCGGCTAAGGCTCTTGTTGTGGCTGGATTATTAACCTGAATATATAAATTGCCTTTTGATGTAAGCCATTTCCCATCAATGTAATTTTTTATTTTTTTGTCCATGAATATTTTTTTTTAAATAGCGTATAAGCTTGTATCAATTTTAGGATTTAAAAATCAACCTGTTAATATTTTTTATAGATGATTTCTTTGTTTCATTTTATTTTTAATGTATTCTTTATATGCATTGTTTACAGTATCCATTTCAGACACCTGTGCTACGGGAACTTCCCACCACGCATGACCTGGAACGTTTGAATATAAGTCGGTTGAGATTACAATTACTGTAGTCTTTTTACTTCTTTTTGCTTCTTTTAATGCTGATTTTAATTCCTCAATATTTGATGCTTTTATTGTATTTGCACCTAAACTTTGTGCATTTTTGATAAAATCAATTGAGATGGGGGCCCCATTAAGTTCTCCACTTTGTTCGTTTCTATAATTATATTGTGTTCCAAATCTTTGGGAACCTAGGGATTGTGATAAAGCTCCAATACTGGCAAACCCTTGATTGTCAAGTAGTATTATGTTGTATTTGATTCCTTCCTGTAGTGATGTAATAATTTCATTGTTCATCATTAGATAATTTCCATCTCCAACCATTACCCATACCTCACGGTTTGGATCAGCCATTTTCACTCCAAGTCCTGCCGCACATTCATAGCCCATAGTTGAATATCCGTATTCAAGGTGAAAACCTTTAGGATCTGTTGTACGCCATAACTTGTGTAGATCGCCCGGTAAACTTCCTGCTGCACAAACAAGAACATCTTCTGGTGAAACAAAATCATTAAGGGTACCAATAACTTCTGCTTGACTAACAGAAGTTTTTCCTTTAATTTTATATACTTCAGTTACATAGTTATCCCAGGATTTATTAAAATCTTTTATTTTATTTATATATTCAGGTTTTGTTTTATATCCTTTAAGTTTAGATAGTAATTCTTCTATGCAAACTTTGGCATCTCCAACTAAGGGAAGAGCTCCAAGTTTAAAGGAATCAAATTCTGTAATATTAATATTGATAAACTTTACTTTAGGATTTTGAAATGCAGTTTTAGAGGCAGTTGTAAAATCACTATAGCGCGTTCCTATTCCAATCACCAAATCAGCTTCGGCAGATATAATAGTGGCAGGTTTTGTTCCTGTGGCACCAATAGCTCCAAGGTTCATGGGGTGATTATAGGGCAGTGATCCTTTGCCGGCAAAAGTTTCGGCTGAAGGAATTCCTGTTGTTTTAACAAATTTCTCGAGAATTTTGCTTGCCTTGCTGTAAATTACCCCACCTCCTGCTATAATTATCGGCTTTGATGCTTGTTTAATTAATTTAACTGCTTCTTCTAAAATTAATGAATCAGGCCTTAGGCGTGCAATATTGTGAATTTTCTTTTTAAAAAAATCAATAGGAAAATCGTAAGCTTCAGCCTGGACATCTTGAGGGATTGAAATAGTAACCGCACCAGTCTCAGATGGGGATAATAATACTCTCATGGCTTGCGGAAGCGAACTTATGATTTGTTCAGGTCTGTTAATTCTATCCCAATATCGTGAAACAGGTTTAAAACAGTCATTAACAGAAATATCCTGGGTGTGCTGTGATTCTAATTGTTGAAGAATAGGAGACACATGTCGGCCCGCGAATATATCACCAGGTATAATTAATACCGGTAAGCGGTTTATGGTGGCACAAGCTGCTCCTGTAATCATATTTGTTGCTCCAGGTCCGATGGATGAAGTACAAACCCATGCTCCACGTCGGTTTTTCATTTTAGCATAAGCAATTGCTATATGAACAGATGCTTGTTCGTTTCTGGTTAATATATATTTGAATGAAGGACTTTGTTGAAGTGCTTGCCCGATTCCTGCAACATTCCCATGTCCGAAAATTCCAAGACATCCTGCAAAAAACCTTTCAACACCAGCTTCATCCTCAATATATTGGTTTTGTAAGAATTTAATAACAGCCTGACTTGTTGTTAATTTAATAGTTTGCATGCTTAAATAATTTGTTTTTTAAAAGCTAAAAAAATGGCTGTAAAATTTAAAAACTTTCACAAAATATGTTTTTATAAGGTTTTATAAGTTTTTTAAAAGCCTCCCTTAGATTCTATGAAATTTATTACTTCATCTAAATATGGATTAAAATTTGAACAACCGGGTTTTGTAACCAATATTGCGCCACAGGCATTTCCCATACGGCAGCATTTGTACCAATTCCAATTATTCAGATATCCATAAATAAAGCCTGCTGCAAAAGCATCGCCTGCACCAAGTATATTCATAACTTTTACCGGAAAACTCGGAATGTCAATAACAGTTCCATCGTTGAGAAAAGCTGAAGAGCCTAATTCTCCCCTTTTAACAATTAACGCTTCAATACCCATAAGGAGAATGTCTTCTATAGATTTTTTAATATCACCGGTGATTTCCGGTGCTGAAATTTGTTGGTTTTTAATAACTATCTGGCTTGGATCTGTAAGCATGGTTGCCAATATCTCCTCTTCTGTTCCAATTGCAATTTTACATTGTTTGAGGAAGGCACGGGTTGTAACACCAAATGCACGTGGATCATGCCATTGATCAGCTCTAAAATCAAGATCGACTAATACCGGAATATCATTTTTTTGTGCTTCTTCTGCAGCAAAAAATGCTGCTGAACGTGAAGGTTCTACATTGAGTGCCGTTGCTGATACTTCCAAAATGCGGCTTTGATTTATTTCAGTATTAATAATGTCATCAATATCAATTTTTGAATCAGCACAGTTATTACGGTAATAAACAAGTGGAAAATTATCAGGAGGCTCAATTCCCAATAAAACAGCACTTGTTCTTGCGTCAATTTTTCGTGAAATAAAAGCAGTTTCAACATCTTCTTTTTTTAAGAACTTTAAAAGAAAATCCCCTACTTGGTCGTCACCAATTCCTGTTATGATAGCTGATTTTAGTCCTAATCTTCGGGCTCCTACTGCAATGTTTAATGGTGAGCCGCCAACATAAGCATTAAACTTTGTGATATCTTCAAATTTAGCCCCAATATCTGCAGAATAAAGATCTATAGATGAACGGCCGAATGTAATAACATCATATTTTTTATCGGAATTCATAAATTTAGTCATTTTTATTCATATCAATTGTAACCAAGGGTAACCTAGAGTCTATATCTTTCCAAGTTCCATATATCCACTTGTGGTTAGGATCATCTGTGTTATTAAGGCTTTGATGACTTCCTGCTAAAAAATTTAGATAATAAATATTATATCCGTGTCCGGCTATTACCGGATGATATCCCTTCGGAACTAGAACTATTTCATTGTTTTTTACATAAAGTAATTCATCTAAATCCTGATTTGCCGTATAAACCCTTTGTATTGCAAATCCTTGAGCTTTTTCAGTTTTGTAAAAATATATTTCTTCAAGGTTTGCTTCAATTAATTCACCGGTATTTTTGTCTATTTTTACTTCATCATGCTTGTGTGGAGGATAAGAACTCCAGTTCCCTGAAGGAGTATATACTTCAACACATACTAAACGATGACAATTAGATCCGGGAGGAAGAATACTGTTAATTTGTCGACTTGCATTATCTCCACCACGAAATTCAATCCCCATGTTTTTAACATCTTCAGGAGTTATAAATTGAGCTGGATGAATTTCCTCAGCAATAGTCCAACCACATGCTAAATCTAAAAATTCACTTGTTGCTTTTATTGAAAAAGTTGTGAAAGGGGGGAGATAAAGAGCATGTGCTAAGCCATTAAAGACATTTTTTCGGCCATTTGTCGTACTCCATTCTCCTTTAGAAGTTATTGCTTTAAAATTTCCACCAAGAAGAACAAATAAATATTCGTGATTCTGGGTATCGCCTTTCCATTCATTCCCTTTTGCTATGTTGCGTGCTTCAAAATTAAGATGATTAAAATCTTTACCATCTTTATTAAACCTTTGGTAACAATCGCCGTCATTGCAAAGGCTTTTTAAAAGTAATTTTTTTTGTATTTTTGACATATAATAATGTTTTTCTTTTAGTTGATGTTTTTTAAAAAAGTGCATTTCTCTGCAACGAATTTTTCTAATTCCTGTATATAATTGTTCCCAGGTAATACCGGATCAAATTTTTCAGGATGATTTTTAAAAAATTCTCGATGTGTGCGAGTCCAAATTAGTCGTAAATCTGTTGCTATATTAATTTTACAAACGCCGAGTTTTATGGCTTTTAATAAATCGTCAGGTTCAATTCCTTTCGCATTATGCTTTATTGCTCCAAATGCTTCGTTTATTCTGCTTATCTCATTTTCAGGTACAGCAGAAGCTCCATGTAATACTAGAGGAAAGGAGGGTAGCAGCCTTTGTATTTCGGCTAAGATTTTAAGTTGTAAACCCTTGTTATGGTAAAATTTATATGCACCATGGCTTGTACCTACAGCAATTGCAAGGCTGTCACAATTTGTATGTTCAACGAATTTTTTAGCTTTTAAAGGGTTGGTGTAATAAGATTCAGATTTATCGACAGTAATATTGTCTTCTATCCCGCTAAGAACGCCAAGTTCGGCCTCTACAAAAATTCCTTTTTTATGTGCACGTTTTACAATGTCTGTGGTGATTTTAATATTTTCTTGAAATGTTTTATGCGAAGCATCAATCATTACTGATTGAAAAATTCCTGAATCAATAGCCCGGCAACAATCTTCATAATTTCCGTGATCAAGATGAACAACAAATTCAACTTCAGAATAAATTTTTTCAGCAGCATCAATTAAGTGTTTGATTATTTCCTGATGCATATAATTAATGGCAACAGGAGTTAATTGTATAATCACAGGGGAACCAGACTTCATAGCACCTTTGAAAACTCCATGAATCTGCTCAATATTAAAGATATTAAAAGCAGCTATTCCACTAATCCCATAACATTTATTATATAAATTATTTATTGATACTTTCATTGATAAATGATAAAAAGATTATAAGTTATCTAATAGGATTTTAACTTTTCAAATTGTAAAATTAGAGTTATGAGTTTCATTTTTTATCTATTTTTTTATCAATTAGTAATGGAATTTTACCCTAAGTTTGTTGTTTGTACAAAAAAATGTGCTAATTTAAATGATGAAATAATTTAATCAGGAAAGGGATGACATAAATAATTAAAGATTATTTCTAATTTGTTGTGTTATTTATACAAAATGTAGATGTATAAATTTGAGTATATTTTATAATTTTAAGTTATGGAAGAAAATACTATCAAGTCAACAAAACTGATGAAACCTTTTTTTCAGAAGTTGGCACCTGAGCCCCAGGAATCAATAATTTTTTATGATGAGGAGATTCCTCATTTTGTTGTGCCGTGGCATTTTCATCCTGAAATTGAAATATTATTAGTATTGAAAAGTAGAGGAACTACATACATTGGAGATGGTATTAACAGCTTTACCGAAGGAGAAATCAGCATTATTGGTGAAAATATTCCTCATTGGTGGAAAAGTGACCCTGAATATATAAATCAACAACATAAGCTTAATACAAAAGCTCTCATTGTTCAGTTTAAAAGAGATGTGTTTGACTCTTTTTTTCAAAATTTACCAGAAATGGCTCAAATTAGTAATTTGTTTGACCGGTCAAGAAGAGGGATTCAGTTTGTTGGTAAGTCAAGGGAAGTCTTGGGTAAACAAATGAAAAAGGTTTTTAAACAAACTAAAAGTCGCAGGATCATTGAGCTAATTACCTTATTAGACCTAATGGCAAATTCGGTTGAGTATAGATATCATTCCAGCGTTGGTTATATAAATGTCCCAAACACCTATGATTTTTTTAGGTTTAATAAAATTCAGGAATATATAATTAAAAATTTTCAAGAGCCTATAGCGTTGAAAGATATTGCTTTATTTGTAAATATGACACCAACGGCTTTTTGTCGTTATTTTAAAAAACATACTAAAAAAACTTTTGTACAGTATCTTACAGAATTTAGAATAGGTCATGCCTGTAAATTACTCGCCGAAAAACACATTCCCGTTTATCAGGTATGTTTTGAGAGTGGCTTTAATAATCTCTCACATTTCAATGATCAATTTAAGCGTGTAGTACATTTAACCCCAACTGAATATAAATCTGCTTACTCCGAATAAGTTATGCCAATTTAATTTAAAACGGTATATCTTATAAAATCTCAATCTTTTTTACAACATGTTGTTTTTGTTGTAAACTTCCTTTTTTGGAGGATATAATTAGACTCTTCAGTTAATAATTTTCTTGTCTTAAGTAGAGGTTAAATTTTCTGAAAAATACAGATAATTAGTCAAAGAAGGTAATTTCCCATTACAAAGTGTTAAAAAAGCTTTAAAAATAATATCAACTTGCAGATAACTTTGTTTCATGAGTTTTATTTAAAAATACGGAGTATTGAAAAATTCAAAAATTGATTTCTAATACATTAATTATTCATTAACCAACCTGTATTTATTATGTAAAATAATGTTTGATGCCTGAGCTGTTTTTCTTTGTTTAAAAATTTTAGAATTCGAATTAATGATTACTTAATTAAAATTTATTCATAATGCGAAATAAAATTACACTTTTTTTCTACATGTTAATTTTAGGTAGTACCATAGGTTATTCTCAGGAAGTTACAGGAGTAGTGACTTCTGCCGATGATAATATGGGGATACCTGCTGCCAATATTGTTATTAAAGACACATTTATTGGTACTATAACTGATATAGACGGTCGTTTTTCGTTAAGTGCAAGTTCGAGTGATACACTTGTAATCACTTGCCTCGGTATGGAATCACAGATAATACCTCTTAATGGTCGTACTAATATTCAGGTTGTGATGAGTTCTACTTTTGAATTAATTTCTGAAATCGTTGTAACTGCCTTAGGGATAAAGCGTGAGGAGAAGGCTCTTGGTTATGCAGTGCAAAAAGTTGACGGTGATGTTTTGTCAAGTGTGAAGGAGTTGGATGTTGTTAATGCTCTTTCCGGAAGAATTTCAGGCGTTGATATTATCCAGGCCGATGGTGGTATTGGAGGTGGTGGTTCACGTATTGTAATTCGTGGTGAATCATCAATGGCCGGAAATAATGATCCTATATATATTATAGACGGGGTTAGAGGAAAGGCTAATGATGTTGCTTCCGATGATATTGAAAGTATTTCTGTTTTAAAAGGGCCTGCTGCTGCTGCCCTTTATGGTGCAGAAGCTGGAGGCGGTGTTGTTATTATAAGCTCAAAATCTGGGAGAGGTGTAGAAGGCGTCAGCGTTGAGCTTAATTCTAATATCACTTTTCAAAGTCCTTTGGTACTTCCAAAATATCAAAATTCTTATGGACAAGGATCCGGATTTCAGTATTCGTATTTAAATGGTAATGGGGATGGATTGTTTGATGATTCTCGCGAATCATGGGGGCCTGCCTTTGATGATGAATTACGTCCACAGTTTAATGGAAACTTACCATGGATTGCATATCCAAATAATGTGAAGGACTTTTATGAAACAGGGCATATTTTTGTTAATAATGTTGCTGTTTCTAAGTCAGGCGAGCAAGGGAACTTTCGTTTTTCTTATACAAATACCGATCAAAAAGGAATAATGCCAAATAATGGTTTAAACCAGAATCGTTTTGATTTGAATTCACATTTTCAAATTACCCCAACTTTAAATTTAAGAGCCGGTTTAAATTATAATCGTGTTTATTGCGCCAACAATCGTAATGTTGAAGTGCGCTATACTCCAAGAAACATTGATTTAAATGCGTTGAAGGATTATTGGATTCCCGGTATGGAAGGAATTCAACAATTCAATTATCGCCGTAGCGACAACAATCCATATTTTGTTTTACATGAGAACACTTATGGCTACTATGATACAAGGATGATTATGAATGTTTCTGTTGATTGGGAAGTACTGCCTGGATTGGATTTGACAGGGCGTTATGCAAATATTTATGAAAACAATCAATGGGATGATAAAAATGCCTATAGTACTTATCAAGCTCATAATCCTTTAGCTGCTGAAGGTTATTATGGTACAGGCCAACGTAACAATTTATCAAAAACAGCTGATATCCTCGCTGTTTATACTAAAAGTATAAGATCTTTTGTAACTCGCTTATCTATTGGAGGAACTCATTATAGATATGAAGTTAACAATATTGGAGGCTCTATAAATTCATTAAAATATCTTGATCTATGGAATTTAAACAATCGAGAAAGGCCTGTAATTATAGATAATTGGACTTCTAAAATGGAACGTAACAGTTTATACGGTTTTTTAAATTTGGAATATAAAGGAATGCTTTATCTTGATATTACAGCACGTAATGATTGGTCGTCAACTTTGCATCCCGACAATAATTCATTTTTTTATCCTTCTGTTGCTTTTTCCGGGATAATATCTGAAATGTTTGATTTGCCATATTTTATAAACTTTTGGAAACTTAGATTAAGTAGTGCCGAGGTTGGAAAAGATATTTCGGAGCCATATTTTATTGAGGAACAAAAATTTGGTTGGATTACTGATTCTCGTACTGGTGAAACCCGGCCCTATGAAGTTGATTTTAAGACAGATCCTTATTTAAAGCCTGAAAAAACCACGGGAAATGAGATAGGAACAGATTTTCGTTTGTTTAACAATCGCTTAGGAGTTGATATTGCTGTTTATGAGGCTATTACCAGGAATCAAATACTAAAAATGCCCGTTTCATCTGCAACCGGTTATAGTTATTTCATGTTAAATGCAGGTGAAGTAAAAAGTGATGGAGTTGAATTGTCTATCACTGCAGTTCCTCTTAAAAGGCGTGATTATCAATTAGAATTTCAGTTAAACTGGTCTAGAGACAGGACTAGGGTAACAGAATTAATTGATTCTCTTCCCGACTTCTCAAAGAGTCAGAAAGTAAATGCTTTTGCAAATATTGAAGATCGTGTTGGACAAAGACGAGGAACCTTTTATGGTCGTTCCTATGTTCGTAATGATAATGGAGATCAACTTTTTACTTTAAACGGTGATACTCGAAAGACAGGATATGTAGCTTTAGGAAACTACAATCCTGATTGGGTAACTTCGTTAAATACTGATTTTAGATATAAAAATATCACTTTCTCGATATTATTTGATTTCCGTTATGGTGGTTTGATTTATAATGAAATGGAACGAAGGCTTAATTTGTTTGGTTTGTCAAAGGCTTCCGAAGATCGTACGAGTTTAATACCTGTTGGATATGTTGAAATGGAAGATGGTTCATATGTGTCTCTTGATCAAATACTCACAGAAGGTAAGTCTGGCCAGGATTATATGAGAACCATGATGGAAGAAACTGTTCCTGAAAACTTACTTTTTGATAATACTTATTTAAAATTACGGTCTTTACGGATTGGTTATGAAATACCAAAACATATTTTAGACAAAACACCTATAAAATCAGCTACTGTAGCTATTGTTGGACGGAATTTGTTTGTCTGGTCTAAAGTGAACCATATTGATCCAGAGACCTTTGGTTATGCTCAAACATCAAGTGACTTCGGTTATTCAGTGAAGGTTCCTGGTTATGCTGTTTCTTCACTGCCATCTGTTCGTAGTTATGGATTTTCTTTTAATTTTAAATTCTAATTGTTATGAGATATTGTAATATAAAATTCTTATTACTGAGTTTCCTTTTTCTGATTATAACAATCGTCGGATGTGATACATGGGAATCTGATATTAATGTCAATCCTAATGATCCTCCTTATCTTCTTACTGATGAAGAGGCAGATTATGATCCGAGTGAATTTATGCAAGACATGATATGGAGTACCATTAGTGGATGGGATTACGTATATTGGAATGTTGCCGCCGCAGTAACCGCATATCATGGAAAAACAATCAGTTTAAGTCAGGGGAATCGTCATCAGGCATGGCATGCTTTTGATGATAGTGGAATTGGTCCATGGGGCGGAGCTTATCAATCAGTTCGTTATATAAGATCAATGCGCAAAACTGCTATGCTTACCGATGATAATCGTTATTTAGCTTTAGCAGACATCTGGGAATGTTATAACTTTTTCTGTTTAACTTTGCTATATGGCGATGTTCCTTATTCTCAGTCTATTATTGATGATGCTCCCATAAATCCGATATATGATAAACAAGAGGATTTATATTTTGCTCTTATTCAAAAATTAAAGACTGCAGGGAAATCAATAAATTCTAATGCAATGGCAAATGCACAGGTAGATCGTGTGTATTTTGGTGATATGATGAAATGGAAAAAATTTGCCAATACTTTATTGATTCGTTATGCTATGCATATGTGTCATGTTGCGCCCGATTCAACCAAAGCACTTTTGAACGAAATAATTAGCGACCCCGGAACTTACCCTGTAATGGAGTCAAATGATGATAATGCGTACTTCCATTATGACGGAGTTCAATATCAATCAACTATTTATAGACATACAACTACAAAAATTGATGAGGGACCATTTAGTAATGTTTTTGTAGAACGTTTAATTTCATTGCAAGACCCACGTTTGCCACTTTTTGCACGTCCTGTTCAGCGTGTTCATACAGATTCGAAGAAAAATGTGCTTCCTTCAAATGCAGGGTCTGACAAATATGCAGGACATCTTTATGGAATTACTTCTGATAATGCTTATGCTTCTTCATGGAATGGAGGAGTTAATTATGCATCTCGCTTAGGACCATTTTTTAGAACTCAAGATGCTACCGGAAATGCTACTCCTGAATGTGCCACTCTTCCAATGGCCTTAGCAACTTATTCTGAAATGCTTTCATTTCTAGCTGAAGCTAAAGAAAAAGATTTCCTTGAAGGTGGACTATCGGCTCAATGGTATTATGAAGAATCTATCAGGGCTTCATTTGAACAATATGATGCTTCTTTTTCTTCAGACAGATATAAAAGAGCTTTTGGGAATACTGCTATCAGCAGTCAAGATGAATATATTCAACAATCTTCAGTAGCATGGGATGGTGGAAGAGATAAACTACTTTTGATTGCAGAACAGAAATGGATTGCGAGTTTTCTGCTGATGTTTGAACCCTACTTTGACCTTCGTAGGACTATGTTACCACCTCTTAGAGCTTCTTCCGGAGCTTCTAATTATGATGCTACAGGTAGTGGAACAAAATTACCTTCCAGAGCTGATTATCCGGCTTCAGAGTTCTCTACTAACAGAACTAACATAGAGAACGCAAACCGTGAAGCTTATGATATACCTGTTACCGGTGAAGGGGATCGTAACGTGGCTTTAATGTGGCTACTTCAACCTCTTGGACAGGATTGGTTACAGATGGTAGAATTTAAAGAGCCAAAATGGAAAGAAGAATATCCTTCAATGGCTTCTGATAATGCTTATGGTACTGAGTTTGAAAACTGGTATAATGATCATTGGAACTCGATGTTTTGGTGGAAAAACGGTGATAAATAAGAATACCACCTTTAAAAGCATTTTTATTAAATGATAATTTAAAAAATTAAAATAACAACCATGAAAAATATTGTAACTAAGATTTTATTCTATGTAGTAATTGCCATGGTATTTCAGTCATGTTTTAAATTTGAAGATGGTTATCGGATTGATTACAAAGAATCATTAGCAGACTTAAACATAGAATTTGAAACACCTGCTTATGGTGCTGTTGGAGATAGTATTTTGTTTACCATTCGTGCAAAATCTGATTATAATATCAGGTCAATAATTGTAAATACAGCAAAATATAATGGTGATGAAGGAACCGGATATGTTATAAAATCCGGAACGGACAGTCCCTTAATTGATCATGCCTATGGAACCGTCCAAAATAACACTAAAGAGCTTGATTTGGCATATAGATATGTAATAGCTCAGGATACTTCTAAAGTTGAGGCTGCTATTTCTCTTGTTGATGAAGAGGGAATTAAAACACAAAAATTTACGATTCAAACAGTTCCTTCAACTGTTGCATATTCAGATGTTGTTTTGTGTACAAATACTTCTGCACGTACAGATGGATTTTCAACCTTAACAGGAACAACATATCATAATATGACTGCATATGCGACAGTTACAGAGGCAAATACTGCTGTTCAAAAGGCAATTGATTTTGTGTTTATTACTGAGAATAATAGTGTGGCATGGCTTGCTTCTCCTTATGATGGACGCTTTTCTGCCAATTTTCAGAGTAAAAACAAATCTCTCTTTAAACGTATGGAAAGTATGGATAATGCTGATTTTGATAAATTAAGCAATGGATATCTTGCATATTTTGCTCAATTAGATGGCATTGATTCAGGAACTACCAGCTTAGGAGATTTAAAAGTTGGTGATATAATTGGATTTAAAACTGATTTTGCCTCCACAAATTCTTCCAAGTATGGAATTTTACGGATTAAAGCAATTCATCCGACAAATTGTGAAGGATATGAAGGTTTAAGTTTTAAAATGATAATGGATGTTGTTACTCAAAAGTAAATTTGAATTATGAAGCAATTAATAATATTAATAGTATTGGCTGTTCTTATCGCTATTCCTTCATTAAAAGCTGAAGGTTATGATGATTATACCAAATGTGCCGAGCAAGATTCTTTGGCATTAGTTGCATTTTATCATGCCACAGGTGGTCCTAATTGGTTGTCAAACACAAAGGAGGATTTTGGTTTAGACGATTTAAGTGATTTTGTTTTTGAATTCTATACCGACTTATATCCTCATGCAGGAATGGGTAAGTGGTTAGAAGGTCCTGTCAAGGATTGGTTTGGAGTTCGTTTAGAAAAACAGCAGATTGGAAGTACTAACGAATACGCTTGGAGGGTTGTTGACCTTCTACCTGTTGTTGGACGTAGAGAAGCCGGAAATAACAACCTTCAAGGTTATATTCCTAAAGAGCTTGGTTATTTAACAGCACTAAAATATTTTCGGATAAATGGTAATGTTGGTTTATATGGTTCTGAGTTACCAGAGTCTCTATTTCACCCTACGCTTGAAATGTTTGATGTTGAAGCATGTCAGCTTGATGGAGTTATAAGTGATGTATTTAGGAAATGTACTAAAATTAATTACTTAAATCTTAGAACAAATCGCTTGACCAATGTTCCTGTAATGGATTTTCTTACTCATGATCATTTACTTGAACATTTTGGGAGAGATCGAAATATAATTTTTTACTATACTAATCGCATTCCATATACAACCCTTGAAAAAAGTTTGGATTATTTTTTAAGTGATGGCTTAAATCCTATGGATATCGGATATGAAGCGAGACAACAGTTTGATCTGGGACCTGAAAGAGAAATTATTGTAAATCAGGGTGAAAATGTTACCGTTAGTACTGATGTTGGAGGTAGGGATGCTGAATATACCTGGTTTAGAAATGGAATTAATACCTATATGACTGGTCCTTCTTTTACAATAAACAATATTCAACAAGAAGTTTATGTAACTGCAAGAATCAAAAATGAATATATCAGACTTCATGACCAAAATTCAGGTGGTTATGATAATGTTAATACCAGTAAAATTAATATTCGGTTCCAGCCTATAGCTCCTGCTATTAAAGAGATTAGGACTTCCTATAGTGGACAAAAAATTGAAATTGTATTTTCTAAGCCTATGGCAGTTCCGTCTTCCGGAGATGCGGGAAATTTCAGTGTCAGTGTTGAAGGAAATTCTATTTCAGGGAAAGAAATAATACGTTCCGGTATAAATAATGAAATATTAATTGTAAGTCTTGACTCACCGGTTAGTGTTGATGCTGATGTAAGTTTAAGTTATAACGCGGGATCCGTAGTTTGTGAAAATGGTGGAGTATTAGAATCTTTTTCAGCTTTAGAGGTTAAAAATTTAATGAGAATTTCTCCTGTCCTGACAAAAGTTTCTTCTCGTACAGATGGAAGTGGCATTTTTATGGAATTTGATGGATTTATTGATGCTTCAACAATTAATAAATTTGATTTTATTGTTAGTGCAGACTTTGATGTTAATGTTGTTGGAGCTGTATTATTGCCTGGAAAAATTAACAGTAATATTTCTAAAACTATTGAATTGGTACTTGATACTAATCTACCTCCGTATGACGATAATATTAAGGTTTCATTTTTTCCCGGCAGCCTGACTGGATTGTATGGTGGAACTGTTCAGGAGGTAAATGATTTTAGTGTTGAAAATCTTGTTGAAGATAATTTAACCGAAGTTACCTTTTTTGTAAATGACGGTCCGGGTAATTTTTCAAATCTATTTGTGTCTGGTAACATGGCTGCTTTGCCCATAGCTTTAAGCCTTGGAGAAGAAAATTTATGGTCCAAAACTATTGAATTGCCAAATGGTGAATATATCTGGAATGTTTACGAAAGAATACAGGTTACTACTTATGACACAACTTATGTTGTTGAAAATGGAATTACAACTATTACTATTAAACCGATTGTCGAAGAAGAAGATGTGTTGATTAGTGTGGGAACTAACTTGGTTTTCAATGTTCTTGATAAAGAATATTCGGGAATAACTAATTTCAATTATCGTGTATTTAATGTAACTTTTGTTCTGGATATGAATCCTTTCATTTCTCTCTATCCTGATACAGTAATAAATCCATTTTTGATGGGTGTTGATGATGATTGGAATAATGGTTTGCTAATGACTGCTCATCCGGAAAAGGCAAATTATTATGTTGCTACAATTTCAAATTTTGAAAAAGGTGATGTTCTTGCTTTTAATTTTAGAAATAATGATATATGGGAAAATCAAACTCCTACAATGCGTTACCATACTGTAGTTGGGAATGATGTTATAAATGTATCTTTTGGCGATATGCAGGTTAATAATCAATTAATAGAACAATTATCAGATTTTGTTGTATATCCCAATCCAGCAACTAATTCTATAACAATAGCCGGTAAAGACTTGTCTGAAATTAAGGCTGTGATAATATATAATGCGAACGGTCATTTGATAAATACAATTACTGCTCCTGTTATATCTTCAATTGATGTCAGCTTCCTTGCTAATGGAATATATTTTCTAAATGTAATTGCCAAAAACGAGAAAACACAATTTATTAGGTTTATTAAATACTAATTAAATTTTCACTAAAAATTATTTGATATGAGGAATCTTACTTTTTTATTATTTTTTCTTTTGATCAGCTTTTGTTGTTCAACAATTAAAGCTCAAGATGCTTATGAACCAGACTCACTTGCTTTAGTTGCTATTTATGAAGCCGGAGATGGTGAAAATTGGGACTGGCTTGAAGATCGCGATGGTATTCCTTGGTTTACAGGTCCTGTTAAAGATTGGAAGTATTTGGCTATTAATGAAAATGGTCGTGTTACCCATTTGGGACTAAACCAAATGAATATGGGTGGTTACCTTTCTCCAGCTATTGGTGATCTTACCGAACTCGTTCAGTTTGAAATTCAAGGCTGGGAAAATGAACGTATTTATGTTGATGTAGCAGGTGAACTGCCTGCCGAGTTATGGAATTGTTCAAAACTTACGCGTATTCAGTTTAAGTTTACTCGTATGTCAGGAGAAATTCCTACCGGTATTGAGAATCTTCAGGTACTTAATGAACTTAACACTCAGGCTACCAAATTTTCAGGTAGCATACCTGCAGAATTATTTAACTTACCTAATATAAGCAAGTTGTATTTACATCAAAGTGCTTTCGAAGGTGCAGTGCCTTCAACTTTGGCAAATGCAACCAATTTAACTCGTTTTTATATCCACGAGAACAAGTTAACTGAGTTACCTTTTGTTGCTCTTGATAATCCCTCAGCTGCAAAAATTGAATTGGCGGGTAACTTCTTTTCATTTGCTGATGTAAAAGCTTACCATGATGCTCATGAAACTACTCCTTACGGCGCATTAAATAATACTTATCAGTATGCAAAACCTTTAGATTACCAAGAAGTGGTAAAAGGAAGTCCTTTTGGTTTGGATGGTACTGTTGATGATGCTGAGGGCTATGCCTGGTTTTTTGGAGATGTTGCAACTCCTTTTGCTTTTGAATCTACAACTGATGTAGTATTGAATGAATTGGCCGACGAAGGTGTTTATACTTGTAAGGCTCAATCATCTATGGCTCCCGGTTGTGAAATTCGTACCCAGTATAATTTAAAAATGGATATTAGTGGTGCTGAACGTGATTTACTTGCTTTGACTGCTATTTATGAAGCTGCTGACGGTGAAAACTGGATTTGGCATGATGGAGACGGTATTCCTTGGTTTACAGGTCCGGTTGAAGAGTGGAAATATCTGACCGTTAACGAAGAAGGTCGTGTTAATTCCTTGGGACTTAATCAAATGAATATTGGTGGAGTTCTTTCGCCTGCTATTGGTCAACTTACCGAACTTAATAGGTTAGAAATTAATGGTTCAGAAAGTGAACGTACTTATGTTGATATCTCAGGCGAATTACCTGCCGAGTTATGGAATTGTACCAAGCTTACGCGTATTCAGTTTAAGTTTACTCGTATGTCAGGAGAAATCCCTGCCGGTATTGAGAATCTTCAGGTACTTGACGAATTAAATACTCAGGCTACCAAATTTTCAGGTAGCATACCTGCAGAAATATTTAATTTGCCTAATATAAGCAAGTTGTATTTACATCAAAGTGCTTTCGAAGGTGCAGTGCCTTCAACTTTGGCAAATGCAACCAATTTAACTCGTTTTTATATCCACGAGAACAAGTTAACTGAGTTACCTTTTGTTGCTCTTGATAATCCCTCAGCTGCAAAAATTGAATTGGCGGGTAACTTCTTTTCATTTGCTGATGTAAAAGCTTACCATGATGCTCATGAAACTACTCCTTACGGCGCATTAAACAATACTTATCAGTATGCTCAAGAGCCAAAAGATGTTTCAGTTAAAATTGGTGATGAGGTGACTTTAGAATTTGATGATGAAGTTGCTGATGCAGAAATGTTTGCATGGTTCAAAGATAATCAGGAGGCTCCTGTAAGCACAGATGATAAATACACTATTGCTTCTGTTACAGAAGAAGATCAAGGTACTTATGTCTGTAAAATTCAAAGTTCACTTGTAGCGAATTTTGAACTTAGAGGTATATTTAACTTTAATGGCGGTACTATTGTTCCTAATTTTGTTAACGCTTATTCCTTAGAAGATGGAAAAAATCTCGTTCTTACATTTGATTATGATTTAGCTAATCCAAGTGGTCAGGAGGATGCATTTTTCCTTACTGTTGATGGAGTAGAAGTAGCCGTGAATTCAGTAAAAATTTCTAATGATAATTTATCTTGGTTAATTCTTACACTTGAAACTGCTGTTTCAAATGGTGAAGCTGTAATTGCATTAACTTATACTCCAGGCAATGTTCAAGGAATTAGTGGTGGTGCAGTTGTAGCCTTTGGTCCGGTAAATGTGGTTAATAATTATGTTGAAACATCTATTGATTTAGGAAAAGTTGTATCTCAAGTTAATGCTTATCCTAATCCTGTTGTTAACACTCTTTTAGTGAATTCAGATAATATGATTAATAAACTTTCGGTTTATGATAGTTATGGTCGTGTTATTAAGTTATTTGATAATGTGAATTCTTATGAAAAAATTGTTGAGTTTGATTCTCTAGGAAAGGGTATTTATTTAATTAGAGTAGAATCTATCGAAGGGATAATAAATACTCTAAAAGTGATTAAAAACTAAGTTTGATTTTTTCTATGTTAGTTCTCTTTGCAACTCTGTGAGATCATTTTATAATGATTTTCGCAGAGCTGCTAAGGAGAAATTTTGTCAAATTTTAAAATGGTTGATATTTTTTGTTGTTGTTTTTTTTTAAAAATAAAAGTTTTGCTAATTAATTTTTAAACCTTTTGGTATGAGAAAAATTATGTTTTTTCAAGTGATAATCTTGGCAATGTTTTTTGTCGGATGTGACCAAGTGGATGTGGAGGATGAGCAAAATGATTTTGTCCGTTTAAAAACCACTAATTTTGATGGACAATTTTCTGTGTTGAATTATAATGTGGCCGGTTTATTATTTCCCTATTGTTGTGGCGATGCCGTTGCCAATACTACCCTAATTGGACAAAAATTGAATAATTATTCTATTGTAAATGTCCAGGAAGATTTTAACTATCATTCTACTCTTTATGCTTATGCAAACCATGAGTATCGTACTCCTACAAGCGGGGGAATGGGAATTGGATCTGGTTTAAATTCTATGTCAATATTCCCATTTGATGATTTTATCAGAGTTAAATGGAGTAATTGTTATGGAGTTGATTGCCTAACCCCTAAAGGTCTTACAATGAAAAGGATAAGATTGCAAGAAGGGGTTTATCTTGATTTGTATAATGCACATACTAATGCAGGAGCTTCCAATTCTGAACTTGCTGCGCGTAGAGCAAATGTTAATCAGCTTGTTAATTATATAAATGCAAATTCTGCTGGAAATGCTGTTTTATTCATGGGTGATTTAAATTGTCGTTATACTCGTGTTGAAGATGTTGTTCGTTTGTTACGTACCTCCTGTGGAATGACGGATGTATGGGTTGAATTAATTAAAAATGGTGTTGAACCCGCCTTAGGTGATCCTGCCCTTGTTTGTCCATATGGTGATACATTAATAAATTATGATTGTGAAGTAGTTGATAAAATATTTTATCGTGGAAATAATTTCATTGAATTAACTCCTACGAGTTTTAGTTATGAAGATGATGAATTTCGTGATGCTAATGGTAACATGCTTTCTGATCATTACCCCTTATTGGCAAATTTCAATTATACTCTCAACAACAATCTTAAATTGAGTGATCAGTTTGGTGGTCCACATGGTACTAATTTTAATAATGTAAATAATCTGCCTTCAAATCCGCAAGTTACAACTATTGGACTTAGAGCTGGCAGCAGAGTTGATCAGGTTAATATTTCTTTAAATAATGGCACTTCTTTTTCTCATGGCGGAAGTGGTGGTACTGCAAAAAGCTTAACCTTAAATTCAGGTGAATATGTAAAATCTGTAAAACTATGTTCAGGTAAGTATAATAATACTACAAGAATTTTTTATGCAGAGTTTACTACAAGTCAGGGACGAAAAGTTAACGGTGGCTCCACAACAAACTCCACTGTTACTTATACAGCTCCTAATGGATGGCAAATAGTTGGCTTCCATGGTCGTAGTGGTGCTAATGTAGATAAATTAGGTGTTATTTATGCGCCAATTTAATTTTTATGTGTTTTAGAGTTTCAAATCAGAAAAGACTGTGGAATATAAAATATATCCACAGTCTTTAAAAAAATATCATCCTCTTATGAAAAAAAACATTTTTTTACTCTTTGTTTTCTCATTATTTATTAGCACATCTTTTGCTCAAAAGATTGAAAGACCTAAACTTTTTGTTGGAATTGTTGTAGATCAGATGCGTGAGGATTTTCTATTTCGCTTTTATGACCAGTACAGTGAAGACGGCTTTAAACGTTTGATCCGTGAAGGATTTGTTTGTAGGAATGTTCATTTGAATTACTTGCCTTCAGTTACCGCTGTCGGACATGCTACTATTTGGTCAGGAACTACTCCTCGTTATCATGGAATTGTTGGTAATGGCTGGTATGATCGTCAAATCGGAAAAACTGTATATGCTGCTGATGACCACAACGAACAAATTGTTGGTAATGGTAGTGAGAAAGGGACAACAACAGGAATTTCAACACGTAATTTGTTAGCTTCGAATTTACCTGATGAGCTTAAAATTTGTACTAACCATAAATCAAAAGTAATTTCTATTTCAATAAAAGATCGTGCCGCAGCTCTTTCCGCCGGTCATACTCCTGATGGTGTTTATTGGCTCGATCTTATCACCGGCAATTTTGTTTCAAGTACCTTTTTTACCGATAAACTTCCTGAATGGGTGAGTAATTTTAATAGCCAAAAATATGCCCACAAATATCTTGAAAAACCCTGGGAGTTGTTGTTGTCTGAAGATCAATATCCTTTTAGCCTTGATGATGAAAATCCGTATGAAGAAATAATGGGAGGAAAAAAGAAATCTACTTTCCCATATAACCTGAAAGAAATGGCCCCTCATAACAATCCTTATTTTGAAGTTCTTAACCGTTCTCCATGGGGGAATTCCATAATTAATGATTTGGCAATTGAAGCCATAAAACATGAAAATCTTGGAAAATCTAATGCACCTGATTTATTACAAATTAGCTTTTCAAGTACCGATCCTATAGGCCATACTTATGGCCCCTTGTCAAAGGAAATTAATGATACTTATTTGCGTCTTGATTTGGAGATCGCAAAATTGTTGAAAGTGCTTGATGAGAATGTTGGAGAAGGAAATTACACCATTTTTTTGAGTGCTGACCATGGAGTTGGTGAAGTACCACAATATTTAAAAGATATAAATATCCCTTCAGGTATATTTAGTACCGAAAAATTAGTTGAAGATTTGGATGAATTTTTAAATAATAAATTTGGTAAAGAGAAATGGATCTTAACAAGTAGAAATGAAATGATCTATCTTAATAGGTCCCTTATCAATGAAAAAGGAATGAATCTTACTGAAGTTCAAAATCTTGTTTCTGATTATATTAAAGATTATGAGGGTGTTATGCAAGTTTTTACTGCATCACAACTTGATAAGTTTGAATATACACAAAATTTTTCTGTACGTGTTCAAAATGGATTTAACTATAATAGAAGTGGTGATGTTAAATTTATTCTTGAACCCGGCTGGTATTCAGTTTTTAGTACTGCTGCAACTCATAATTCCTTTCAAAATCACGATACACACATTCCTTTGATCTTTTTTGGAGCCGGAATACCTGTAGGGGAAAGTTTTGAATACCATACAATTACAGATGTTGCTCCCACTGTTTCTATGATATTAAAAATAAAAATCCCTAATGTTGCTACAGGACGTCCTATAGTTGAAATGTTAAATAAACTGCCAGAAACTAAATAATCCAATTATAAATTATTTTTTAGTACGAATTTGTGTAATTCAACATTTTGAATGCTTTAAATAAAAAATGGAACAACCTATAAAAGTGGCTATCATGGTGGTTGAATTTTTCATTATTGCATAGTTTCATTTGTCATATAAAACTGTCACAAATATTTTATGCTTGTTTTATGAGGAAATTGTTACTGCAGCTTTTGTTTTTTTCAGTAGTGTTATCTCTTAATGCTAATGGATTTTACTTTAAGCCGGAAATACTTGATGGACTGAAAGATACTCATGATGTTGTATCTTTGCCGTCTTGGGGACCTTATTCTAAAAAGTATGCAGGTATTTCTCATATTCCTGTTAAGTCTGACGGTTTACGCTTTGATGTATCTGTACTTCCGGGATTATACAGAGGACGTGTTATGGTTCCAAATGTACTTTATGAATCAGCATATTATCCTTGGGAAGTTACTTCTGATTATTCAAAAATAACTTATCGTTATCAATTAGAATGGAAAGATAAGTTATATGTTGATGTTTCTTATTATCCCTTAGATTCTGCTTCTGTTATTGTGGAAATGAACTGTGTTAATAATACTTCTTTGTCTCAATTACTTCAATTAAATCTTGTTGGTTTTATTGATTACCCTGATCCTTATCCCGGCGTTTATGCTGTTGTTCCTGAAGAGGCTTGTTTTATTAATGCTACTTCTTATCATGATTTAGGTTTTGCTATTTCCAGACCATCCGATAATTTAGTTTATGATGGATGGTTAAGAGGAGAAATAAGAGATCAGGACTTCCTTGAAGGAAGTGGTATAGGACAAAATTTTGGTGCTGATAAAGGTGATTGGGTGCAATACAAAATAGAAAAAACAAAAGTTCCTGCAGATGGATCTCTTATTCTTAGATGCCGTTCGGGACTTAACAAACATAATTCATTTAAACTTAGTGGAAGTATTAATTCAACAATAGAGATAAATGGAACCGGAAATTTTGAATTAATAACCATCCCCTATAAGGATTTAAATGGTGGGCTTGATATAAAATTTACTTCCTTGGGAGGCTGTGAAGTTGAATTTGATGGGATTTTTATTTGTCCCGAAAACAAGGTTGATAAAATCATTATACGAACCCTCTTAAAAAGGAATAAACCTGAATTTTCTGCTGATCTTGATAATGGAACATTAATATTGAAATATCCCGATATAGATATACACTATGGCATGGCATGGGATTTCTCAAATTCATTTGTTAGAGAAATATTAGATAAGGAACTTGATGTTATTTTTAAAAAATATGTTCATGAACATAATTATCTTGTATTTCCCGGAGACAGCAGTAATCATTTTATCAATGTTTTTATGAGTCCTGTTGAATTAGAGCCCACAAGTGAAAGAACTGTTTATAGTATTATATGTCGTGGAAACAAGCAGATAGTTGAAGAGTTAACTTATAAATTCACACAAAACCCGAAAACTTTCCTTGCAAAAGCTTCTAAAACAGATAAAATATCAGATGATGTTTTAAAACAAGGGGAGCCTTTTTCTTTTAGTCGCAATATGATAAAGACTGTTTTATTATCAAACGTTGTTTATCCAATTTATACCCAAGGTGAATTTATTCGTCATTTTACACCCGGAAAATGGTGGAATAGTTTATATACATGGGATGCAGGATTTATAACCCTTGGTTTGGCTGAAATTGATATCAATAAATCTGTTGAATTTCTAAATACCTATACTACGCCTGTTGGAAGCCAGTCGGCTTTTATTCACCACGGCTCTCCTGTTCCTGTTCAAATGTATGCTTTTTTTGATTTATGGAACAAAACACAGTCATTAGATTTGTTAAAGTATTTTTATCCTCGTTTAAAGCAATATTACGAATTTATGGTAGGACGCCTTGGTAGTTCTACTACTTCATGTCTTAATTCCAATCTTTTAAAAACATGGGATTATTTTTATAATTCAGGAGGTTGGGACGATTATCCACCTCAAAAATGGGTACGTGATAAGCAATTAGAAACGAGAGTTACACCTGTTATAACAACAGCACATATGATAAGATCGGCAAAAATTTTGCGTATTGCTGCACAGAAATTAGGTAATAAGGCTGATATTAAAATGTTTGATAATGATATAAATAAATTTACAAACGCCTTGCAGAATATCGCATGGGATAAGCAAAGTGGCTATTTTAGCTATGTTGTGCATAATGATAACAAAGATCCTTCAAATTTCTTGACACATCCAGATAGTGGAGAAAATTTTAATATGGGATTAGATGGGGCTTATCCTTTATTTTCAGGAATATGTACCTCACAACAGACTAATATTCTTTTGAATAAAATATTTTCTAAAGATCACATGTGGACAACAGCGGGGATTTGTGTTGTTGATAAACAAGCATCTTATTACACATCTGATGGTTATTGGAATGGTGCTGTTTGGATGCCTCATCAATGGTTTATATGGAAAACTATGTTTGATATGGGAAAGCCTGATTTGGCTTGGAGGATTGCAGAACGTGCTCTTCAGGTGTGGAAAAATGAAACCGATGAAACTTATTATACTTATGAGCATTTTTTTGCAAAAACAGCCCGAGGAGCTGGGTGGCATCAGTTTGGATCTCTTTCAGCTCCTGTGCTTACATGGTTCTCGGCATATTATAAACCTGGAACAGTAACCACGGGTTTTGAAATTTGGATTGACCAACAAAGTTTTAATGAAGATTTTTCTGCTTATAATGCTGTTTTATCCTTTGATATGGCAACCAAAGCCCATAGTAGAACAATTATGGTATGTATGAATCCAGCTTTTGATTATCAGATAGATATAGATGGCCGGTTTGTGGAGTTTAACTGTAGATATGATGGATTAATTGAGATAGAATTGCCTGCTTCTAATAAATTAGTTCGCTTGGGAGTAAAGAAAAAATGATAACTTACAGTAAACTTTTTTGTTGTGGTTTTATCGTGTGAAGCATGTTTTTAAGTTGTGTTTTTTTAATTCTAATTTGATGTTTAAATATAGTAATATAATAGTTTGTATTTTAATTTGTTTCTTTATGATTTTGCCTTCTTGTAAGCAATCTAAGAAACCTGTTGATATGGTTTATCCGTTGTTGGATGGTGCAAATTCTCGTTGGTTTTATTTTTCATCTGCAACCCGCCCTTTTGGAATGGTTAGCTTGTTTCCGGATAATGTTGTAGATGGTGCATGGGATAGCGGATATAGATATTCTGTTGATACAATTCGTGACTTTAGCCATATTCATGAATGGCAATTATCAGGAGTTGCAGTAATGCCTGTTACTCTCAATGAGGGAGCCGAGGTACTTTTAAATAACTGGGCGTCTTTATATTCACATAAAAATGAAGTTATTAAACCTGGTTATCATTCTGTGTTTTTAGAAAGATATAAAATTAATGCAGAACTAACATCAACTAATCGTGTTGGCTTTCATCGTTATAAATATCCTAAAGATTCAAAAGCAGGAGTGATATTTCAGTTATCAGGTCAACTTGGACCTTCGTATCTAAGTGAAGGAGGATTTACTCAACATAATGATTATGAAGTAAGCGGATATATGGTTAATGCCCCTACCATTAGGAGACCAAAACCAACATATGTTTTTTTTAATGCACATTTTAATAAACCAATAGAAAAAATCTATCTGTCTTCACCACATATAACCGATTCTATTACAGAGTGGAGCGGGGAAAAAGGCAATATTTTATTGACATTCAAAGAACCTTTACATGATGATCTGCTAATGAAAGTGGCTGTTTCCTATACAAGTGAAGGTGGCGCACAAAAAAACATGAAATTTGAACTGCCTGGATGGCATTTTAACAAAACAGTTAAAGAGGCTCAGAAACATTGGAATGACATGTTGTCGCGTATAATAGTGGAAGGTGGAACATTGAAAGAAAAAAGTCGATTTTATACTGACCTTTGGAAAGCTCTTCAAGGAAGAAGAGTTTTAAATGATGTTGACGGGAAATATGCTGATATGACAGGAGAAAAAATGATGATTCGTCAGATTCCATTGCTTGAGAATGGAAGCCCCATTTTTAGTATGTATAACTCTGATTCATTCTGGGGAGCACAATGGACTTTAAACACTTTATGGCATTTAGTTTACCCTGAGATAACAGAGGATTTTTGTAATTCTTTTGTTGAATATTATAAAAATGGAGGACTAATCCCACGCGGACCATCAGGAGGTAATTATACCTTCGTGATGAATGGAGCTTCAACAACCCCGTTTTTTGTTAGTGCTTGGCAAAAGGGTATAAGAAATTTTGACATTTGTTTGGCATATAAGGGTTTGATTAAAAATCATTTGCCCGGTGGGTTGATGAGTAAAGTTGGTTATGAACATAACACCTCAATAGGTGCCGGACTTGAATATTATATAGAGAGAGGTTATGTGCCATATCCATTGTTCGACACCATTTATGGTGCACATCAAGATGGAGCAGGAATTACACTGGAAAATGCATATCAGGATTGGTGTTTGGCACAGCTTGCAAATACTCTTGGAGTAGAAGAGGATTATGAGAAATTTATTCATAGATCACAGAATTTTAAAAACCTTTATAATGAAGAACTGGGATTTATGGTCCCAAGAAATATAAATGGAGAATGGATGGAACCCTATGATCCTCTTTTGTATGATAATGGTTTTATTGAGGGTAATGGAGCTCAGTTTACTTGGTTTGTTCCACATGACCTGCAGGAGCTTTTTAAATTAATGGGAGGAAAAGATCTTGCTGTTGAAAGGTTAAATCAGGAATTCAGATTGTCCCAAGAGTTTCGGTTTTGTAACCAACATCCTGAAAAAACCCTTATAAGCGGGATTAAATATATTAATGATAGACGAACCTGGATAAATTATTCTAATCAACCGAATAGTCAGGTTGCCTTTATTTTTAATCATGCAGGAGCACCATGGTTAACGCAGTATTGGAGTAGGGTTGTTGTTGATAGTGTTTTTTCAAGTTTGTCACCATATTTTGGATATAATGGAGATGAGGATCAAGGATTAATGGGATCTCTTGCTGTTTTAATGAAAATAGGTTTATTTCAGATGAATGGGGGATGCGACATTGATCCAATTTATGAAATAGGAAGCCCAATTTTTGATAAAATCACTATTCATCTTCATCCATCATATTATCATTCTCCATTCTTGGTAATTAAAACAAAAAATAATGGACAGAACAATCCGTATATTCAATCAGCAACTTTAAATAAGGAACCCTTAAGTAATTGGTATTTCAGACACTCTGATATTAATAAAGGGGCAGAACTTATTTTAAATATGGGAGATAAGCCCAATAAGAAATTGTGGATAGAAGATTAAGAAATTAAATAAATTATTATTATGAAAAAGCTTTTTTTATTGCATTTTTTAATATTACCGGTATTGGTTTTTGGTAAAAATAATTTTTGGGAAGACCCAACTATTGTTAATGAGGGTGTAGAGCAAGCAAGAGCTGATTTTGTGCCATTTTCTTCACGCGTAGAATTTTTGAATGGGAGTAAATGGGATAGTCCTAATGTACAATCTTTAAATGGAGCCTGGAAATTTCATTTTGCCGAAAATGTAAATGAACGCCCCACAGACTTTTATTTGCAAAGCATTGATCATAGTCATTGGCCATCAATTGAAGTTCCCGGAAATTGGGAAATGCAAGGTTTTGGAATTTCTGTTTATACTAATATAAACTATATTTTTCCTAAGAATCCACCCTATGTTGATAATGATGATCTTCCAATAGGTACTTACCGAAAAGTTTTTAAATTAAATGATGATTTTAAGGATAAAGAGATTTTTCTTCATTTTGGATCTATCTCTGGTGCGGCTACAATTTATTTGAATGAACAGCGAATTGGTTATACCAAGGCATCAAAAACGCCGGCTGAATTCAATATAACTCCTTATTTGAAAGTTGATGAGAATTTGCTTGCGGTTCAAATTTTTAAGTGGAGCGATGCTTCTTACCTTGAAGATCAGGACTTCTGGCGTTTGGCAGGTTTCGAAAGAGATGTTTATATGATTGCCAGACCAAAGGTGTTTATAGAAGATTTTTTTGTGGTAGCAGATCTTGACAAAGCTTATAAAAATGGTATTCTGGATGTAGATATAAAAATTAAAAATTTAGGAGGTGATAAAGCTGCTAAACACTCCATTGTGCTATCTATGCTTGATGCGGACAATAAAATTAAGTTCTCGAAAAAAATTGATCTTGCTTCTATTGATGCAAATAAATTCATAAAAACTTCATTCCAAGAAAAAATAAACAACCCATTGAAATGGAGTGCTGAGTATCCAAATTTATATAAAATTCTTATTGAATTGATTGATGAAGACGGCCAAGTTCTTGAAATTGCAGGATGCAATACAGGTTTTCGGAAAATTGAAATTAAAGATAAGCAGTTGTTAATAAATGGGAAACCGATTATTGTTAGAGGAGTTAATATTCATGAGCATCATGAAAAATATGGTCATTATGTTGATTATGAAACAAAATTGGCAGATATAAGATTGATGAAACTCTATAATATTAATGCTGTTAGAACATGTCATTATCCTCAAAATTCTGAGTTTTATGAACTCTGCGATAAATATGGACTATATGTTGTAGATGAGGCTAATATTGAGGCTCATGGGCTTGATGGCTTTGATCGAACACGTCATCCTTCTTTTATAGATGATTGGAAAGGTCAGCATCTCGATAGGACTATCAGAATGTTTGAAAGGGATAAAAATCATCCCAGTGTTATAATATGGTCTCTTGGAAATGAAAGCGATTTTGGTCCAAATTATGAAGCTACCTACAATTGGTTGAAAGAACATGATAAGGCAAATCGCCCTGTGCAGTGTGATAGGGCTCGAGGAAATGATTTTACTGACCTCATGGTGCCAATGTACACTACTCCTGAAAATGTTGAAAAGTATGCTCTTAACACCGCAAATTTTAAACCCTTTATCCTTTGTGAGTATGCCCACTCTATGGGGAATAGTACAGGAAATTTCCAGGAATATTGGGATGTTTTCATGAAATATCCCATCCTTCAAGGTGGGTTTATTTGGGATTGGGTTGATCAGGGACTTGAAGCATTTAACGCCCAAGGTGAAAAATACTGGGCTTATGGTGGTGACTTGGGTGGACATAGATGGACTCACGATGAGAATTTTTGTGACAATGGATTAATTAATCCCGATAGAACAATTCATCCGGCTTTAAATGAGGTGAAAAAAGTTTATCAGCCTGTGTGGTTTAAAGCATTAGATTTAAATAAAGGAATAATTGAAATGCATAATTATAATTTATTTACTGATGTAAATGCCTATAATTTTATATGGAAATTATTTAAAAATGGTGATGAAGTTGATTCCGGAACTTTTAAAGTTTCAATTCCACCTCTAAAGAAAAAAAATGTGCAACTTAAGTTGCCTTCCCTTGACTTTGTTGAGGGCACAGAATATTTTCTTGAAGTACAAGCTTTGCAAAAAAATAAAACAGATCTCATTCCGGTTGCTCATATAGTTGCCAATGAGCAGTTTGCATTTGAAGCTAACAATTATTTTGTTTCGCAAACTGAGGTGTTAGGAGAGTTGGAGCTTACAAAAGATGAGAAAGAGCTTAAGTTTAAAAGTGGAAATACAACAGGTGTACTTAATTTGGCAACAGGCTTGTTAACACGTTATTTTTATAAAAACAAGCCTCTTATTACCGGAACACTTCATCCAAATACCTGGAGGGCGCCTTTGGATAATGATTTTGGCAATAATATGCCTAAATTGTTGAATATCTGGAGAGCCTTTGGAGACAATATTGAAATTGTTGACATTGGCATAGAACCACAGGAAAATGATGGTGTTGTTGTTATTGCGGAATTTCAACACTCTTGGCTTGATATTAAATATTTAATTAAATATCATATTCAGAATGATGCTTCAATAATTGTTACTGCTAGTATAGATATGGGCGAAAAGAAAATGCCTGAACTTCCAAGATTTGGAATGCAAATGCAGCTCCCTTTTGAGCTTGATAATTTTTTATATTATGGACGTGGTCCTTGGGAAAATTATAGCGATAGAAATACCTCTTCTTTTATTGGTATATATAGTGGTAAGGTTGATGATTTAAGTTTTGATTATCAGCGACCACAGGAAAACGGTTATAGAACTGATGTGAGAAGTATTTCATTATACGGTACTGATGGTTTTGGAATTAAAATTGAAGCAATTGACCAAGCTATTTGTTTCAATGCACGTTTTAATTTCGATGAAGATCTTGATCCCGGTTTAACAAAGAAACAACAACATCCAATTGATATTAGAAAACGAAAAACATTGGTTGTCAATATTGACCATAAACAAAGGGGGGTTGGTGGGAATAATAGCTGGGGAGAATACCCATTAGATGAATATCGTTTGCTTGAAAATAAATATAAGTATTCATTCTTGATAAGGCCTTTTGAATTGTAATCTTATAGAGAAAAGCGATAATTCAATGGCAAAGAATTTTTCCTATAGTGTTTCAAAAATAATTATATTATTTTTTGCTTTACTACTGATTTTATTGGCAGTGAATATTATATTCCAAAGGTCTTATAAGATAGAATATGATCATCAGGCCGATTATCAATATCAGTTTAAAAGCAGTGAGGTTGAGGTTTTAAACCTGATTGTTACAGACAATAAAATTAATCTGGATTCAAGTTTAATTGGTTGTAATACTGCATTTTTAGAATTAAAACTCAGATTTACTTGTAGTGGATTTATTTTTCTTCCGGAGATTATCATGAAGGATGACAGTAGTATGATGTTTTCCCAGAATTTTGAGTGCCGGGTTAAAGGGATACGTTATCTAAATATTAGTCAGTTCGTTTCAGCCGGAGTAAAAGAAATTCAACTTGATTTTAAAGGTTGTAGGCTGCATGAACCTGAAGTTACAATATACGCATATAAAAATATTAAGCCCGAAAATGCACAAATATTGATATTGTCTCCACATCCTGATGATGCCGAAATAGCTGCTTATGGTCTTTACTCATCATTTCCTTCAAATGTTTTTATTGCTACCATTACTGCAGGAGATGCCGGAAGCATGATCTATGCAAATCTGTTTCAGGATACGCTTACACATTATAGCAGAAAGGGTAGGGTTAGAGCATGGAACAGTATAACTGTACCATTTTTAGGGGGCGTACCCATAAAGAATTCTATTAATCTTGGTTATTTTGATGCATCGCTGTCAGGAATGCATGCTGATACAAATTCTTTAGGAAAATCCAGATATATTGGTGTTGCAGATATTAACTTGTTTAGATCTTATAATTGTAATCATTTGCCGGATTCATTAACTCCTATGTCGAATTGGAGATCTTTGGTTAATGATATTAAATACCTCCTTGAAGATTTGAATCCTAAAATTATAATTAGTCCTTACCCGGCAATTGACAGCCATCTTGACCATAAGTTTACTACTTTGGCTTTAATTGAGGCTCTTAAAGAAAGGGGTGCTTTTGATAGTGAACTATGGCTTTATACAAATCATTTTCCTGAGATTAAAATGCATCCTATTGGAAAATTAGGAAGTCAAATTGGTTTACCTCCAATTATAGATGATATTCGATTTTATTTTGATGAAATAGTGTCATTTCCTCTTTCCAAAATCATGCAAAGTGATAAAGTTTTGGCATTAGATGCTATGAATGATTTAAGACCCAATACTCAATATCGTGAGGTCTTGGTTCTAAGGAGGCAATTAAAGATGCTTTTTTACGATAAATTATTTTTACGTGAAAGTGATTATTTCAGACGTTCAGTCCGAAGTAATGAATTATTTTTTGTGATTAAAGGAGAAAGTCTTAGAGATAATGAAATCCTTATTAGAGTCTTGGGAGATGATACTTATTTTATGAAATCTCAAAAAATAAAAACCAATTGAAGGAAGGTTTGCAATGTTAAGTTGCATGATTGTAGTGAAATTGTAATGTTAATTATAATGAATAAATGAAAGGTGATTTATTGTTTAATTTAATATAATTTGAAAAATATGAGAGTGTACAACATAAATGATTTTGGTGCTGAAGGAGATGGGAAATTTGATAATGCTCAGGTTATTCAAAAAATTATTGATAAATGTTCCGCAGAAGGAGGAGGAAAAGTTATTATTCCTGGTGGTGGTATATTTATTAGCGGACCATTTAATTTGAAATCCAATATTGAATTTCATGTTGAAGCAAATGCTGTTTTACGTGCTAATCCTGACGAATTGGTTTATACTCAAAGTGCTTTCAGGGAAAATTATGGTGAAGGAAGCATTTGGATAGGTGGGCAGGATGCTGAAAATATTATAATAAGCGGGCAAGGTGTTATTGATGGTAATGGAGTGGCTTTTATGGGTCCTGAAGAAAAGGCTGCTTATGTTTTAAAAACATTTGATACTTTTGATCGTCGTCCTCATGTTTTCACGCCTATAAATTGTAAAAATCTTATAATTAAGGATGTTACATTTAAAGATTCTGCTTATTGGTGTATTCATTTAGTTGGATGTGAAGATATAGTTATACAAGGGATACGAATTTTTAATAATTTAAAAATCCGAAATTCTGATGGAATAGATATAGATCATTCACGCAATGTAAGAATCAGCGATTGTTATATTGAATCAGGTGATGATTGTATTAGTCCCAAAACACGTAGAGAATACGAGGAGTATGGACCAACAGCTAATGTTACAATTAGTAACTGTATTTTAAAATCTACTTCATGCTCTATAAAAATTGGAAGTGAAAACATGGACGCCGTCCGTGATGTTACTATATCAAACTGTATAATTTCTTCCAGCAATAGAGGCATTGGAATTCAAAATCGTGATGAAGGAATTGTAGAAAATGTCATTTTCGAAAATATTATTATTCATGGTCGTTTATTTGATGATGTATGGTGGGGTAAGGCTGAGCCCATATATGTAACTGCCTTTAAGCGTCAATCATCAAATGCCCGTGATGCCAATTGGAGATTTGCAAAAGGCCAAATGGTTGGCAAAGTAGGTAAAATCCGTAATATCACTTTTAGCAATATTATTTCTCATAGTGAAAATGGAATTTATGTTGGTGGTGAAGAGGGAAAAGTTAATAACATAAGATTTAATAATGTCAATGTCTATCTCTCCAAAACAACAGAGTATAAGGGTGGTCTCTATGATCTTCGCCCATCCGATACAATTGGCATATTAAAGGCAGATACAGCAGGATTTTATCTAAATGAAGCGGCTAAAATTTCTTTGACCAACTGTTCGGTTGAATGGGGAACAAACCTTCCTAATTATTTTGGATCATCTATTTTTGCTTCCCAAATTAAAGGCTTAAAAATCACCAACTTTGATGGAGAAGCAGCTTTCCCAGATGAAAAAGATCCCATGAAAATTGAAAATTGTACAGATTTAATTATTAACTAAATAAGAAACTTAGAATATGTACGGCTTAAGCATAATTGATTTAATAGTAATTGGTGTTTATGTTGTTGTAATAATTGGAATAGGCATCTGGGCCGGGAAACGGATAACAAATCAGGAAGATTATTTGTTAGGTGGCAGAAAGTTTGGCAAATTAGTTCAAACATTTGCCAGCTTTGGACAGGCAACATCAGCTGATGGCCCCGTTGGTGTGGCTACCACAACTTTTAGAAATGGTGCAGCCGGTATTTGGAGTTCACTTCTAATGGTGTTTTCAACACCTTTGTTTTGGATTACGGCACCATGGCATAGAAGGATGAGAATACTTACCATGGGAGATTTTTATGAAGAGAGATATAACTCTAAACTGATGGGAGGAACTTATGCCATAGTTGCAACCGTTGGTATGATGGGACTTCTTTCTGTTGGCTACACCGCTATGAACAAAACAATAATGGCTATTACTCCAAAAGAGATTCATGATTTTACTCCTGTTGAAAAAGTTGAATATGAAAAATCTCTGGTTCTTCATTCACTCGAAGCAAGAGATTATGAAACCTTAAATTCAGATGAAAGGGAACAACTACGTGAGCTTCGCCAATTAAATCCTCAATCTGTTTTTTCTTATATTAATGAGTCTCTTTTAGTTTGGATAGTATGTTTCGTAATTATTATTTATGCTGTAATGGGAGGCTTAGAGGCAGCCTTTTATACTGATATGCTGCAAGGATTCTTAATAATTGTCCTTTCCTTAATATTAATTCCATTTTCATGGTTTAAAATTAAGGCAGTTTATGGTTCAAATAGTGGTGAATCAGCCTTACAAATATTACATCAAAAACTTCCCGATTCTTTTTTTGATGTGTTTGGTTCTCCCACACTTATTGATTTTACCTGGTACTTTATTATAACAGCATCATTAGTTGCAGGAATTACCGTTGTTACACAACCAAACCAATTAGTTACCAATGCCGCTGCTAAAGATGAATATTCTGCACGCTTTGGCTTCGTAACAGGTGGGTTTTTAAAACGCTTCTGTACTATATTGTGGGGAATGTTAGGCTTATCGGCAATATTGTTATACTCAGGAACTATCCAGAATTCTGACTTAGTATGGGGACATGCAACCAGAGATCTTTTAGGCCCTTTAAATTTAGGACTCGTTGGATTAATGGTTGCTTCTATGATGGCAGCACTTATGTCAACTGCAGATGCTTTAATGCTTACCGTATCAGGTTTGATAACTCATAATGTTTATCGTCATTTTGTTAAAAATGCTAGTGAAAAACATTATGTGTGGATAGGACGCATAGCCGGTGGTTTGTTTTTAGTTGGAGGAGCTTTTATTGCTACCCAATTTGACAGCATACTTGAAATATTGAAATTTGTATGGGAGTTTTTTGTCATCTTTGCTGCCGCCTTTTGGCTTGGACTCAAATGGAGACGTGCCAACAGACAAGGTGCATGGGTTTCAATTATTCTAACTTTATTGGTGTTTTATCTCATTCCTATTATTATATCAACGGCATTTCCTTCAGTTAAAAAAAGCGAATTCTTACTAATTCAAACACAACCACAACCGATAGAGCAGTCCTATGTTGCTCGTGAATATGATGTTGTTGAAAGGTTAGCAGAAATTGAACTGTGGAATGATAACTATAATAATGGAATAGTGCAGGGTGAAGCACCAAAACCATTAGTTGTAGGTGAGAAGTTTTCAAAAAAATATGAGCATCCCTCAAAAGCCATTTTCTGGTCAAAACAACCTTCAATTGATGAAAATGGCCAACTACAGGCAAGAGGATATTTTTATCCCGAGTTAGTTGTTATAAGTGCTTTAGGTGTTGACTTGCAAAAACTGCCCTTCGCAATGAATGAAAGTATTCGTATGCTCATAAGGTTAGTATTCCCTTTTATTATACTAATTATTATTTCTTTGCTTACAGTACCACAAAGTGATGAGCGGTCATTTAAGTTTTTCCTAAAAATGAGAACTAGGGTTAGAGGACTTGGAAAAGAAGTTGATGATTTAGATTTGGAAAAAACATTTTCGAATCCTGAAGAATCAAATAAAATTTTATTGTTTCCTAATTCAAATCTTGAAGTTTATCGATGGAACAAACAAGATTTTGTAGGCTTTTTTATCTCTTTAGTAGTTGTTTTTGTTGTTATTGGAACCTTAGTTTTATTTGTTAGTCTGGGAAGTTGAATTTTGTATGATGACATAGGACGAGATGTATGTTTTCTAAAATTGTCGCATGTATGGTTGATAATTTTAACTTATGTATAAGTTGGCTTAATCATTTTATTTATCCTTTTAAAATTTATATCTTTCCGGCCTGTCGTTTGTTATAGTCCAAAAAAATCAAGGAATATGTTTTCATAATTGATTTTTTTTGGACTATAATAATAATCAACAAAATGTAATTTTTACTAAGAGGCAATATGGTTGAAAAAGATATCAAAATTAAATGTTTGAATAACAATAAGCTTATTAAAGTTCCTAAGGGTACTGCACTTTTGGAGGTGGCCGACAAATTGAATATAAAACTTGCCAACCCAATATTGGGTGCTATGGTTAACAATCGTCTGAGGGAGGCAGATTATGAGTTTTTCCAGCCTAAGACTGTACGTTTTATTGATGTTACACATGTTGACGGTATGCGCATGTATGTAAGCAGCCTTTCTTTTGTACTTTATGCAGCAGTAGAGGAGTTATTTCCGGGCGCCCGTTTACGCATTGAGCATTCTGTTAGTAAAGGGGTTTATTGTGAGCTTGATAACCTTGGCTGTGATTTAAGTGTTCAGATGGTTATTGATATTGCAGAAAAAATGCGTGAGCTTATCGATCGTGACCTTCCTTTTATACGCCATAATGAGGAAAGTGATGAGGTAATTAAACTTTTTGAAAGCAAGGGACTTACTGGTAAATCAGATTTAATTCGCCATAGGGGGGAATATTATACCACTTATCATCAGATGGAGGAATATGTTAATATTTTTTATGGCTGTCTTGTTCCTTCCACCGGATATTTGAAAGTTTTTGATTTAAATAAATATTACAACGGTATGTTGTTACGTGTTCCTAAATCTCAACAGCCCGAAGAATTGGAAGAGCTTGTTATACAAAATAAGCTTTTTGATATTTTTAGTGAGTTTAGCCAGTGGATACGAATACTTAGTTTAACAAATATTAGTGATTTAAATGCTGCTGTAAATAATGGTATAGCTGAAACTATTATTAAGGTAACTGAGGCTTTGCATGAGAAAAAAATCTCTCAAATTGCAGATAGAATTGCCCAACAAAAAAACAAGTTAAAAATAGTACTTATCAGTGGACCTTCTTCAAGTGGAAAAACTACTTTTGGTAAACGTCTTACCATTCAATTGCTTGTTTCGGGCATACGGCCTTTGAATTTAAGTCTTGATAATTATTTTGTTGATCGTGAACAAACACCAAGGGACGAAAAGGGCGAATATGATTATGAAGCTTTGGAAGCACTTGATCTTGACTTGTTTAATGAGCAATTACTTGCCTTACTTTCAGGCGAAGAAGTTGAAATTCCAAAATTTTCATTTGAAAATGGTAAACGTTTTTATGATGGTGAAAAAATGAAAATGAGTGAAGGAAATATTCTCATAATAGAGGGTATTCATGCTTTAAATCCAAAGCTTACTCTTTCAGTTAAAAATGAAGCTAAATATAAAATATACGTTTCTGCTTTAACCAGCCTTAATATTGATAATCATACGCGTATTGCAACAACGGATAATAGATTGATCAGAAGGATAGTAAGAGATTACAGATACAGAAATTATTCTGCTCAGGAAACTATATCGCGCTGGTCGAGTGTTAGAAGAGGCGAAGAGAAACATATTTTTCCATACCAAGAAGAAGCTGATATAATGTTTAATACCGCTCTTTTGTATGAGTTTGGAGTGCTTAAGCCATTTGCAGAACCCATTCTTTTGCAAGTACATCCCAATCAGCCTGAATATTCTGAAGCTCAAAGATTATTGCACTTTTTTGGTTATTTTAATCCTGTAAAACCTCGTGAAATACCACCTACATCTATATTAAGGGAATTCCTTGGTGGAAGCAGCTTCAATTATTGATGAAATTGATCTTGTATTTAAAGTTGTAATTTTATTTAAAGCACTATAATCTTTTGTAATGCACAGCCTTTTTGCTGTGCATTACAAAAGATTTTCGCTTCTTACATTAATATCAATTCCCAATTTTTATTGGCAAGTGTAGTTATTTCTTCTTCCGAAATTTCTGTGCCATTTTTAAGGTACAATGAACCTTCATTTTCCCTGCTACGGTTGGGCAAATCGTTTATCACCTTGTTTACAGCATCCGGAGCATAACTAGCAATACCTCTAATATCCCAACGCAAGTAATAAAGTTCGCTGTTATTTGAAACATCCAATTGTGATACTATGGTGTATGCCAAATCGAGGGATCTTAATTTTGTGTTATTTGTTATGTCTATATTATTTATCTCGTAACAACTATATAAAGTCAGCCCTAATAAATTAATATTTTTTGTTACATCTATGGAGTTTAAGCCACAGAGATCAAATCTAACACTTGTCAATGCAAGATTTTTAGAAAAATCTACATTAGTAAGCTCCCCACAGTAGTTTATAGTAACCACAGTCAAACCCTTGTTGTTTGAGAAATCGATAGATGTAATTCCGGCACCTACACCCCTGCCACCAACGAGGTTGTAGCCTCCAACAAAGGCTGTAATTTCTCCATATACTGTAACGATTGGAGCGTCCACTTCATAGTGTCCAAGACTGGTGTTGGAAGATGAGGTAAAGGATTTTATATCTTCCCCTTCATCACGTATCCCGTTGTTGTTGAGGTCTATCCAGCAGTCAGCTTTATCAGCTTCTTTGGCAACGGCGAAGTCAAGTATCATTATTTCACCTTGGGGTCTATTGGTAGTAAACCTAACATATGACAATTTTTTTACTATGATGTTTACTGTTTTCTCCCATTCCGAGTAATTATCTTTAACAGTAAGCGTTGCACTGCCTTTTGTGAGCCCTACAATAGTAATCTCTGAGTCAGTGAGTGAAACAGATGCAACAGATGGATTGTCGATACTAATAGTATAGTCTCCACTACCGGCTGTAATTTCAATTGTGCTGCTTTCGTTCTCTTTTATCGACAATTCATATTTACTTAGTTCTAGTTCAGGAATTTCATCTTTTCTAACAAGTACTCTACAAGATGAACTTTGATCGCTGCCTTCAATTGTTACAGTAATCACAGCCTCACCGATGGCATGGCCTGTTACCACCCCATTGTTGTCAACAGTGGCAATAGCGGTGTTGCTTGATTCCCAAATAAGATTTTTGTCGCCCGCATCTTTCGGATAGATAAAATGATTGATTTGAACACTTGTATTTTCAAACAATATTATATTATTATCAGATATATATATTCCCGTTTTACCATTCTGCCAGCGAATGGCATTAGCCCCTGTATCTTGTAGTAAGTCGGCTAAATCGCCTGCTTGATAATAGTTCCAACTATTGCCTATTACAAGCGGTGGCTCTTCCTTAAAATAACTTCTGGCACTTACTTGCGATATATTCATATAACTGCTTACTATCTTTGCTTGGGCAATAATATCCTTTCCATTTTTTAGTGTAATAACTGAAAAAATTTCGGTTGCTAAGCCATTTCCCCAATAAGCTGTTGCCCCTGCATTATTGAGAGCATCGCTTAATTCTTTAGCTTTTTCGTATGTGAAATCGGATACAAGTTTCACAGGTACCGAATTTGTTAAGTTGTTGGCATCTCCTATTCCAAGCTCAAGATGTTCCCTAATGATTTTGTTAATCTCACTTTTATTAGAGCCATAATCAAGCATGACTACATCAAAGTTTTGACTTTCATCATAAACCCCCACAAAGCAGCCGGCTAATTTTTTCCCCTCTACCGTTGTGACTGTAATATAAGCTCTTCCTTCTTTTAATGCTTCAATCTTTCCATCTTCGTCAACAGTTACAGTTTCATTATCAGATGACTGCCAGCTTACACTTTTATTAGTTGCCTCAGCAGGTAGTACTGTGGCTGTGAGTGTCTCTGTTTCGCCAACGAGCATGGGCAGGTTGTTGGTATTAAGTTTTACTCCTGTAACCGGATTGTATTCAGGAACATTAATTTCTACAGGAAGAGTAAAGCTTTTAAGCAAGATTTTCCCTTCATATAAGTTGATATTTTGAACACCCGAGGGTTCAAAAAAATATTCAATATCTTCTTCAATAATTATTGATTCACCCTCTATTTCTATGTAACGGTTTTGAGCTCCAAGTGAAATGAAAATTAGGAGAGCTATAAAAGAAAAATATAATCGTCTCATAATGGTTCTTTCTTAGTGTACAAATGAATATTGATAAAAATGGTTTTATTGTTTTGTCAATTTGTTGATTTGATTTGATTTGCTACATGAACAATGTTAACTCTCCGTCCTGTTTTGGGTAATAGTTATTTAACAACAATTAATTTTGTAAGGCACAGCTTTTTTGCTGTGCCTTACAAAAGGTTTTCGCTTTTTCTTTTTATTTCAACACCCAGTTTTTATCTGTAAGTATAGTTATTTCTTCCTCCGAAATTTCTGTGCCATTTTTAAGGAGCAATGAACCTTCATTTTCCCCGCTACGGTTGGGCAAATCGTTTATTACCTTGTTTACAGCATCCGGAGCATAACTAGCAATACCTCTAATATCCCAACGCAAGTAATAAAGTTCGCTGTTATTTGAAACATCCAATTGTGATACTATGGTGTATGCCAAATCGAGGGATCTTAATTTTGTGTTATTTGTTATGTCTATATTATTTATCTCGTAACAACTATATAAAGTCAGCCCTAATAAATTAATATTTTTTGTTACATCTATGGAGTTTAAGCCACAGAGATCAAATCTAACACTTGTCAATGCAAGATTTTCAGATAAATTTACATTAGTAAGTTCTTCACAGTAGGTTAAAGTAACCATAGTCAAATCCTTGTTGTTTGAGAAATCGATAGATGTAATTCCGGCACCTACACCCCTGCCGCCAACGACGTTGTAGCCTCCAACAAAGGCTGTAATTTCTCCATATACTGTTACGATTGGAGCGTCCACTTCATAGTGTCCAAGACTGGTGTTGACATGCGAGGTAAAGGATTTTACATCTTCCCCTTCATCACGTATCCCGTTGTTGTTGAGGTCTATCCAGCAGTCAGCTTTATCAGCTTCTTTGGCAACGGCGAAGTCAAGTATCATCATTTCATCTTGGGGTTTATTGGTAGTAAATCTAACATATGATAATTTTTTTACTATGATGTTTACTGTTTTCTCCCATACCGAGTAATTATCTTTTACGCTAAGCGTTGCACTGCCTTTTGTGAGCCCTATAATGGTAATCTCTGAGTCAGTGAGTGAAACTGATGCAACAGATGGATTGTCGATACTAATAGTATAATCTCCACTTCCGGCTGTAATTTCAATTGTGCTGCTTTCGTCTGCTTCAATAGACAATTCATATTTACTTAGTTCAAGTTCAGGAGTTGTATTTTCAATAATATTAACTGTACAAGAAGCACTGTGGTCACCGTCTTCAGTTGTTGCAGTGATTACAACCTCACCGCTACTAACACCTGTAACCACGCCATTGTTGTCAACAGTGGCAATGGTGTTGTTATTTGTTTCCCAAATTAGGTTTTTGTTTGCTGCATCTTTCGGAAAGATAAAATGATTGATTTGAGTACTTAGCTGTTCAAGCAATTCTATATCATTATCAGATATATATATACCCGTTTTACCGTTCTGCCAGCGAATAGCAATAGCCCCATCATCTTGTAGTAAGTCGGATAAATCGCCTGCTTGATAATAGTTCCAACTATTGCCGATCACAAGCGGTGGTTCTTCGTTAAAATAGTCAGTGGCATCGGCTTTTGGTATGTTCATATAGCTGCTTACTGTTTTTGCTTGGGCATCAATATCGTTTCCGTTTTCTAATAGAATAACCGAATAAATATCGGTCGCTAAGCCATTTCCCCAATAAGCTGTTGCCCCTGCATTATTGAGAGCATCACTTAATCCTTTAGCTTTTTCGTATGTGAAATCGGATACAAGTTTTATGGGTACAGAATTTGTTAAGTTGTTGGCATCTTCATCTCCAAGGTCAAGATTCTCCCTAATGATTTTGACAATCTCAACTTTATTAGAGCCATAATCAAGCATTACCACATCAAAGATTTCGCTTTCATCATAAATCCCCACAAGGCAACCGGCTAATTTTTTCCCCTCTATTGTTGTAGCTGTAATATAAGCATTTCCTGTTTTTAAGGCTTCAACAGTTCCATCTTCGTCAACACTTACTATTTCATTATCTGACGACTGCCAGATAACATTTGTGTTTGTTGCCTCGGCAGGTAGTACTGTGGCAGTGAATGTTGCAACTTCGCCAACGAGCATGGGCAGGTTGTTTGTATTAAGTTTTACTCCTGTAACAGGTTTATATTCAGGAATATTAATTTCTACAGGAAGAGGAAAGCTTTTAAGCAAGGTTTCTCCTTCGTATAAGTTGATATTTTGAACACCCGAGGGTTCAAAAAAATATTCAATATCTTGTTCTAACATTATTGATTCACCCTCTATTTCAATATAGCGGTTTTGAGCTCCAAGTGAAAGGAAAATAAGTATAGCAATGATAGTATAATATAATCGTCTCATAATAATTGTTTTCTTATTTTATAAATGAATAGCAGATCAGTAAACTATTATTGTTTTATTAATTTAATAGTTTGATCTGTAAGGCGTATAATGTAAATACCCTGATCTGCTTTCGGCAATGGTATGGAAGCTGAAGTTTCTTTGGAGTCGATGTTTGCTATATTTACACCGGTAATTGTCCACACACTGATTTTTCCTAAGCTTTTATCCGATGATAAATGTAAAAGCATGTCTTTGTCGATAAAAGCAACAACAGAGTTTTCTTTCAGAAATTCAACAGAAGTAATGCTTTGTTCCATAAATTGGATTTTTGAAACCATATGAAACTCGTAAGTACGATTTAATTCGGGGCGTTTTGAGTAGATAAAAAGTAAGTCATTGTTTAGAATTTTCATCACTCCATCTTCGATTGAAAAAAAATCTTCCACAAGATTGTTACCTTCATTATGAGTGATTCTTACATAAGGTTCAACCTCTTGTGCTATTGTATGAGTTTTTGCAAGAAGTCCTGACACAATTAAAAGTAAAAATAATGTTCTCTTTTTCATTGTCTTTTGTTTTTTAATTTTTAATATATTTTTAGGTCTATATTCCAATAGTTGTTTTTTCAATGCTAATCTCTGTGATTGGCCATTATCTTACGCACTAAAATAATTATTGTTACTTTTAATTTTGCATGTTTATTTAATCGCTTTGTTCCTAATTATTTAGGTATTTGTGCACCATAATTTTTTATTGCACCAAACATGCTTGTTGCCTTTTCTAAGGGATAACGATTCATATACATAGAAACAGAATAGCTTGATGTTCCGCGTTGATTCATTCCCAATGCCGAACGAAGGATATTTTCTGATGAATTGGGGTTATGTGTCATCGCCGAACTACCATCCATACTAAGGAAGCCTTTAAGGTATGCAGCATCTACTGCTTGCATTAATGCTTCGGCTTCATCTTGGGTAACTTCATGGTTTCCTTCGTATTTTATTAATTGATCTACATCTTCGAAACTTTTGGCAAATACACGTAAGAACCTTCCACCTCCTGAAGGTAAAGTGATGTCTGCTTCTAAATTATTAAAGAAAATATTGTTCCAAGCCGATGTTTCACGAACTGCTTCTTTTGATTTATCGGAATCTATATAAGTTCTGTCGAGGGCAGAAAAATCAATACATCCAAAAATATTGTCATAAACATTTGCATTCATTCCTGTCATATAACGAAAGCCATAGCCCAAATCTTTATCTCCCGGCATAGGATCACGACGCCAGACAAACATCACTGTATTATTATGAAAGTCGATGGTAGTCTCGCCCGGATTTCTGTTCATGCTTCGTACTTCGCATGCAGCCATGCGATTGGCAAGAAAAACATTGTTGTAGATATCGAAATGGCCTCCGATATTGCCCATCTGTATTCCGAAGTGTGCTCCATTTAACAAAACACAATTCCGTATGGTAACTTGCCCTTCAACATCGCCATGTATTAATTGGTTTGAAACCGATGTTTTTCCCTCCATTTTTGGTGCCCCACTTGACTGAAATCCCGGAGGATCAAGTCGTCCTGTCAAGCATCCTTCCGGAGTTCCACTTTTTGGATTTTCAGGATCAGGCAGAAAGTAGCAGTTCATTTCACCTTTGTCTAATACTAATCCATCGATCAATATTACTCCATTCCGGTTTCCACGAACATAAATATCCAACAAACCATAGTTTGCACCTGTACCCGAAGCACTTGCACCTGGGCAAATCATTGTAATGTATTGTAAGGGATTGCGTTCCGAGAAATCAGTAGTATAACCTCCCACTATTGAAAGGTATTTTTTAATGGAAATATATCCTGCATCCAACTTACCTTGATAATTTCCTTCTGCTACTAAAATGACAGCACCATCGGGAGCTTCATCCACTGCTTTTTGTAAATCTTTAAAAGGAGCACCTTTACTACCATCGTTTCGGTTACTACCTGTACTTTCTGAAACATACAAAGTTTTGCTTCCTTTTGAAATTTCAGCCGATTCTTGAGTTATACTACTTTCGGTTTTAACTTGGTCTGTTTTTGCCTCTTTAGTTTCAACATCAGTTTGTGAGTCTTTAGTCTCAATAGCTTCTTTAATTTGTTTACCTAATTTGTTTAGGTTGAGTTGCGATTGTGCCGGCACTACAAATACTACAAGAATCATGATTAGAAGTAATTTTGGTGTTTTCATACTTTTTAGGTTTAAAATGTTTGTAAAATGTTTTGATTTAAATAATTCCTTTAATTTATAGAAAATTTTGCAACAAATCTTTAGCTGTTGTTTTTTATTTCTATGTCTTTCTTCCTCCATTTCACCTTTATTGTAGCATGTCCATTGTTTGCACAAGTTTACCAACAAGTCGCAATAGTTTTGAACACGATTTGCAGTTTGTTTTATAGGTTTTATTTCTTGAGTTTTACACATTCTATCTTTTTCCAAAGATACAGTTGGCATATTGATGGGTCAACTGAAACTTCTTGTGGTTTATACCTACTATAATTGCTAGGTATATTTTGTTTGTTATGCATATGCATTATCTTTAAGGACTATTGCCTACCTTTGCTTTCTGCTTGATTGGAGTTTGTTTTTTTAAATCAAAATAAAAATTAATTTTGCTTTTGATTGAATAAAAATGGATGAATATTTTTTCAAAATTTACATACAAAAGGATTACGAATGATTAAGATTATCAATGTAGATGACCATTTACTTTTTCGTATGGGAACAAGACTTGCATTGATAGCTAATCCGGAGATTGAGATTATCGGTGAGGCGGCATCCGGCAAAGAATTATTTGAAATGTTGACAAATAATACTCCGGATGTGGTAGTTCTTGATTTGATTTTGCCTGACATGCATGGTTTTGATGCAGCCAAAAGGATGAAACAAGAATATCCCGATATAAAAATATTAATTCTCTCAGGTGAAATGCCTGAAAATGTTGTTGACAAGCTTCTTGAGATTGGTGTAGAAGGTTATCTTACAAAATCTACTTCTCTTAGCGAATTGGAGGAGGCAATCATATCAGTAGCAAACGGGATTGAGTATTTGGGAAAAGATGTAGCAAGAGTCTTGTGTCAAATAGTAAAGGCCAAGAGTAAAGAAATTGAAAAAGCACCTGAACTTACCAAGCGTGAATTAGAAATAGTTGAACTTTGTAGCGAAGGTTTGTTGTCGAAAGAAATAGCTGACAAACTGCATATTAGTTATCATACTGTTAATTTTCATAAAAACAATATTTTTAAAAAATTAGGAATCAACAATACAGTTGAAATGGCAAAATATGCAATTAAAAATGGCATTATTTCTATTTTGCTTTTTTTGTTTTTTTCCTTTCAATTTGTAAATGCCGATAGTGTAGAAGTGTTATATCAACAAGGTCAACATTTTTTTTTGGAAGCAAGGAACGATTCTGCATTAATTGTGCTCGACAATGCTGTAGAAATGAGTCCCATTGATGATCCTAATTTACAGTTAGAAATATATTTACTACGTAGCCGGGTGTTAGGAAATCTTGCCTTTTTCGAACGAGCAATGACAGATGCCGTTCGCGCTTTAGAAATTAGTGACAATTTGTCTTCCGATGCTGCAAAAGCTGCCTCATTAATGACTGTAGGTAAAGTATATTATATGATGTATAATGATACTTTAGCCGATAGGTATTTAAAACAAGCCGAGAATTTGGCACAAAAAAGTAACTCCCAAAAGGAACTAATGCTTGCAAAAAGTGCTTTGGCACAATTGTATTCAGCTATGGGGCGAAACGATGAATGTTTGATTTATGCTAAGACCTCGCTTGAAATGGCTGAAGAACAGAGTGATACAATTAACATTATACAGAATTTGCTTGTACTGGCTTCTTACTATATTAACTTGAATAGTTTAAACGATACTATTAACGAACTTGATCGAATAGAGATACTAAGACATTTGGATAAGGCAAATATGTTAGCCGCTCAATTCAAGATACCTATGTTAATGATTAATACTAATTTACATTTGATTAGGTATTATAGGATGGAAAAAGATTTTAATAAAGCATTAGGAGCAGCTCAAAAAGTTATTTCACTTAGCCATCCTTCTCATTATTCTGTGCTAATTCAAGTTTACGACCATTTGGTTGGTATCTATGCAAATATAGGTAATATGCAGCAAGTGATTGATAATCATCAAAAATTTTACGAGTTAATGCGTAGGCAGTCTGATTATAATTTGCATAATGCTGTTCAGGAAATGAAAGTCAAATACGAAACTGCCGAAAAAGAACTTGAAATAGAAAAGCAAAAGAGCAGAAATACTTTATTAGTGTTTCTTATGTTGCTAATGTTTGCTGTTATAGCCTTGGCTTTATATTTTCTTCGAATCCAAAAAAAACTCTCACAACATCTTTCAAAATTGAATGTTACAAAGGATAAATTTTTCTCTGTAATATCACATGATCTGAAAAATCCTGCCATAGCCCAGCGAAATGCACTTCAAGGATTAATTGAACATAGTGGTGAACTTGATGTAGAGTCGTTGAAAATATATTATACCGAATTGCTAAACTCCGCTGATAAACAGATAGAGTTATTGTTTAATCTACTTAATTGGGCTCAGTTACAATTAGGAAAGTATTCTTTTCAACCACAGTTAATTGATTTTAGTGAGCTGTTAAAAAATGAGTTAGAATTGTTGGAGTCCTTGCGCGAACCAAAAAATATAAATATCATTCAGGAACTACCAAATACAGCTGAAATTATTGCAGATAAAATTATGCTTGCTTCAGTGATACGTAATTTGCTTAGTAATGCAGTGAAATTTACTCCGGTAGGCGGTGAGATAATAATAAAAATGGAAAATATGGGGCGTAAAAATAAAATCTCCGTTGAAGATACCGGGATTGGAATGAGTCGTGAACAAATAGATACCATTTTTGATATAGAACGTAAAACCTTCCGACAAGGCTCTCGGGGTGAAGAAAGTACGGGCTTAGGATTAATTATTTGTAAAGAAATAGTGGAAAAACACAATAGTCATCTATTTGTGGAAAGTGAAGAAGGAAAAGGAAGCCGATTTTGGTTTGAAATATGACGCTTTAGAAAAGCAAATATTTTAATAAAGCAAATTGATAGTTACTATGAAAACTCAATTACTAATTTATATTTGACTTTAATAAATATTATTGATAAATTTAGTGTTTTGAATTTAACTCATTTATTAACCCAAAAATTTTTAATTATGTTAAAAATTATTTTATCAGGTGCACTCGGTAATGATGCTGAAGTTAGAGAAGTTGGAAACAGTAAGGTAATTAATTTTGATGTTGCCGTTTCAATGGATTATAAAGATAAGGATGGTAATCGCGTTGAAAAAACTGAATGGATAAAGGCTTCTTTATGGCGTGATCAAAACTCTAAAGTAGCTGATTATCTGAAAAAAGGAAAAAAAGTGTTGATTGAAGGTACACCTCAAAGTGAAGGCTATAAAAGTAAGGATGGAGAGATTAAATCAGTGTTAGCTGTTAAAGTTAAAGAGCTTGAGTTTATTTAATTAGGGCCTTATTAAAAGCGCGTCATTTAAAACTTGATGCGCTTTTAACTTTTTATCGGCAGTATTTTATATTTAACTAT
>CAZODA010000018.1:0-42455 GCA_964578485.1 uncultured Alkalitalea sp.
ATTACAACACTTCCAAAAATTTTGAACCCCTTTTTTGAAAATAATTTGTTAATGCCTGAATACAAACATTATAAATTTTCAACAAATAAGGTTTAGGGGAAAAGTTTTGAAAATTAAACTCAAGCCTTTCAAACAAAAAGAAAGGATCGTAAAGATACGGAAAAAAGATCTGTTTTGCAAGAAAAACACTAAATATATACTAGTACTTAAAAGCAATAAGATAAAGGTCTTCACTAATCATTCGATGATAAAAATTTAGATTGCATTATTTAATTGAAATAGGGCTTTGTTACTTATATATTAACTTAAGTTTTTATTATTTAACATTAAGAACTCACGAAAAAAACCAATATATATTTATTTTAAATTTTATCAACTTCATCATTTGGAATTCTCTAATTCTATTGGTGTTTAAGCAACTAATTACAACAATTTACAAAACAAAACTTGATAAATATCTTTAAAATGGATTATAAATTTAATCATTAATGAATGATTAAATGCTGTTGAAATACTATCTTCGTCAAATCAATAAATTATGTTTGTTTTAGTTAGCTTTATTTATCAGTAATATTTAGTATCAGTTTTAAAAAACAATATAGTGAGTAAAAGCATAGTATTAATCCCAACCTATAACGAGATCGAAAATATTGAAGCCATCGTTAAAGCAGTATTTATACAAGCTATAAAAAATCTTCATATTTTAATTATTGACGATAATTCTCCTGATGGAACTGCCGCTATAGTAAAAAAACTACAGAACAATTTTCCTGACAGGTTGCATATAATTGAAAGAAAAGGTAAACTTGGATTAGGTACTGCTTATATAGAAGGGTTTAAATGGGCTTTAAAGAACAATTATGATTTCATTTTTGAAATGGATGCAGATTTTTCTCATAATCCTGAAGATCTCTCTAAACTATATCGAGCTTGCACAGTTGAGCATGCCGATCTTGCAATCGGATCGAGATACAAATCGGGGGTTAACGTTGTTAACTGGCCCATGGGGCGCGTATTAATGTCATATTTTGCTTCCACCTATGTTAGGTTAATTACAGGGATGAAAATTATGGACACAACAGCGGGTTTTAAATGCTACAAAAGAAAAGTGTTGGAGTCTATGGATCTGGATAAAATAAAGTTCAAAGGTTACGCTTTTCAAATTGAAATGAAATTTACTACTTGGAAGCTTGGCTTTAACATTATAGAAGTTCCAATTGTTTTTACAGATCGTAGGCAGGGTACTTCCAAAATGAGTGGAGGCATTTTTAGTGAAGCTGTTTTTGGGGTTATAAAAATGAAAGTAGGAAGTTGGTTTAAAAAATATAAGACTGTCCATCATGAATACCACTCTGATTTATAATTGTAAAATCATCAATGAAGGTCAGATTTTTAAAGGTGCTGTTCTCATAAGGGGGCAATTTATTGACAAGGTTATTTCTGATAGTGAGGACTTGCCCAAAGCCAGTGAAAGCATTAATGCCGATGGGATGTATCTTGTTCCCGGTGTAATTGATGATCAGGTCCACTTCAGGGAACCCGGTCTTAGCTATAAGGGTGATATAGCAAGTGAATCAAAAGCCGCTGTTGCGGGAGGTCTTACTTCTTATATGGAGATGCCAAACACTAAACCGCAAACAGTAACTATTAGCCATTTGGAAGAAAAATATAAGCGTGCTTCTGAGGTTTCTCTTGCCAATTACTCTTTTTATATGGGGGCAACCAATAACAATCTCAAGGAGATACTTAAGATTGATCCGAAAAAAGTTTGTGGAGTGAAAATTTTTATGGGGTCTTCAACCGGAAATATGCTGGTTGATGATCCTGATGCTCTTAATAATCTCTTTAGAGAAATACCTACACTAATTGCTACACATTGTGAGGATGAAAGTATTATTAAAAACAACTTGGAAATTTTTAAGCAAAAATATGGTTGTGATATTCCTGTAAGATATCATTCGGACATACGCAGCAGAGAGGCCTGCTATAAATCCTCATCAAAAGCAGTAGAGTTGGCAAACAAATACAACAGCCGTTTGCACTTACTGCACATATCAACAAAAGATGAACTTAAATTATTAAACAAGCATGAAACATTGCAGGAAAAAAGGATAACTGCTGAGGTATGTCTGCACCATTTATGGTTCGAACAAAATGATTACGACTTATTGGGAAATCGCATTAAATGGAATCCGGCGGTTAAAAGCCGGGAAGATAAAGAAGCATTAAGGGATGCCTTAAAAAACAATCTCTTAGATATTGTTGCTACTGATCATGCACCTCACAGCCTTGAAGAGAAGCAACAAGATTATTGTAACTCGCCATCAGGTGGACCATTAGTTCAACACTCACTTCCTGCAATGCTCGAATTAGCCGAAAAAGGAGTTTTTACAAAAACCATGGTAATTCAAAAAATGTGTCATGCTCCGGCTATCGTTTTTAAAATTAAAAAAAGAGGTTTTATTCGTGAAGGCTATTATGCCGACATTGTATTAATTAATCCGAAAGCCAACTGGAAGGTGACAGATGAATCGGTTTATTATAAATGCAAATGGACACCTTTGGTAAATACCAGACTTAAGCACGCGATATGGCGCACATGGGTAAATGGAACATTAGTGTATGATGACGGTAGCTTTAATGAAGAATATAAAGGTTTAGCTCTTGAATTTGATGTTTGAATGGGAATAAAATATAGAGTATAATACAATTCAAACTATTATGAAAAAATATTATTTGTATATTATTTTATTGTTATTGCTATTTTTAAATAGCTGTTTTAATATCAAATTAAGGAATAAGACTACAACACAAACCACCAGAACACTTGTTCATAGTGATCAAACTTTAAGTTTTGATGATATTATTGCAGATACTATAATTTATAGCGTTAAAATATATAATGCACATCCGGAAGATGAATGGGAAAGTTGGAAGTTAAGGAACATGAACAGGTTCGAATTTATTAATGAAGTATTTAATAGGGTATATTCCGGTGAAATAAAAGCTTATGATTATTTTAACGATGTACTACTTACTATTGATAATATTAAGAAGATAGAACAGGAAGCTGATTATTCAAGAGCTAAGATCGAAGAATTACAATTTGAAGAAATTTGGTTTTTTTCGGGTGACAAAAAACATTTTCATAAAGAAGTACTATCAATCGTGTTGGCTTATGGGGTTTATAATGAGTATGGCGTGCACCTGGGATTAAAGCCCGTTTTCAAAGTAAAGCTTAACAAGGAGTAATAATTATATACAGATTAAGGTAAAATCCATTATTTTTGCCGAAAAAACATCGCTTTGTCAGAAAAATTATTCAAAATATACGATCACCATCATATTTTAGCTGATATAAGGGAATGGATGAAAGTGCCCAAGGACAACCTTTTCATAAAAGGTTTATCAGCCTCTGCCATATCTCTTATATCTGCCTCCTTAAAAGAATCTGTCTCTCACCTACTAATAACGCCGGATAAAGATAGTGCCGGCTATCTTTATCACGATCTTAATCAACTCTTAGGAGAAGGGACTGTGTTTTTTCTTCCCTCATCATATAAACGTTCACCAGAATTCGGACAGTTTGAAAACAGCAGTCATATTCTTCGTACCGAAGCTATTCAAGAGCTTGGTAAAACCAAGTATGGACAATATTTCATCACCCATACCGAAGCTCTTATGGAAAAAATTCCGGGCAAGTCTATACTTCATGATCATACTCTTAAAATAAAAAACAAAGAAAAAATAGATCAACAATTTGTAATAGACTTCCTAAAAGAACTTGGTTTTCAACGTAGTGATTTCGTTTATGAGCCGGGTTTTTATTCAGTTCGTGGATCAATATTAGATATTTTTAGTTATTCCCATGAAGAACCCTACCGACTTGATTTTTTTGGTAATGAAATTGAAAGTATCCGTTCATTCGATATTGAAACTCAACTTTCAAAACAAACTTTTGAAGAGATTATAATTATTCCGGAGCTTTCTTACGGCGAATCAGATGGCTATGTAAGTCTGCCTGAATCACTTAGCTCGAATATTCAAATATGGATTAATTCCCCCACTCTTGTATTTGAAAAGATGAATGAAATTCATAAAAAAGTAGGTGAACAGTATAAATTAAAGGAAGAGAAAGCGGGTTATTCTGATATTCCACCGGCTGAACGTTTAATAAACGGAGATCAGCTGGCTAATGACCTTTTAAACAAAGCTTTTATTTTCTGGGGAAACTATCAAAACATAAAGGCCGGAAAAACATTAAATATGAATGTTAGCCCCCAACCACTTTTTCACAAACAATTTAAGCTGATTGAAAAAGACATTCTCGAAAAACAAGAAAAGGGCTACAAAATAATGATGTTGTCGGGGAATAAGCGTCAGTTGGACCGTTTGCAGCAAATTTTTATTGACAGAGGAAGTAAAATACATTACGATGAAATAAATCTTGCTCTTCACGAAGGCTTTGTTGACCACGACTTAATGTTATGCATTTATACCGATCATCAAATCTTTGACAGGTATCACAAATATTCTCTTAAAACAGATAAAACAAAAGCAGCACAACAGTCCATTTCAATCAAAGAGCTTACCCAATTAAATCCGGGAGATTATGTTGTTCACATAGACCATGGTATAGGAAAATTTGGTGGTTTAACTACTGTTGAAGAAAATGGCCGTAGGCAAGAATTCATTCAACTTATCTATAAAGACAATGATATTTTATTAGTCAATATCCACTCTCTGCACCGCATCAGTAAATATAAAGGTGGAGATGGAGAAGCACCAAAAATCTATAAACTTGGTACAGGGGATTGGTCAAGATTAAAAGAAAGAACCAAGAAAAAAGTAAAAGATATAGCCAGAGATCTCATTGCCCTATATGCGCGTCGAAAATCTGAACCGGGTTATGCTTTTCAAGCTGATTCATATCTTCAAAAAGAGCTTGAAGCTTCATTTATATATGAAGACACTCCGGATCAAACTAAAACAACATTGATGATCAAGCAGGATATGGAAGCAAAAAATCCAATGGACAGACTTGTTTGTGGTGACGTAGGCTTTGGTAAAACTGAAATTGCAATTCGTGCTTCATTTAAAGCTGTTTCTGATAACAAGCAAGTTGCAATTTTGGTACCTACTACCATTCTTGCCATGCAACATTTTCACACCTTTCGTGACAGACTTAAAGCATTCCCTTGTAGAGTAGAATATATAAGTCGTTTACGAAAAACTTCGGATATACGTAAAATTCTGAAAGACACACAAGAAGGAAAGGTTGACATACTGATTGGCACACACAGATTGGTAGGGAAAGATGTGTTTTTTAAAGACCTTGGGCTACTTATAATTGATGAGGAACAACGTTTTGGAGTTGCTGTCAAGGAAAAAATCAAGCAAATGAAAATTAATATAGACACTTTAGCTTTAACAGCAACACCAATTCCAAGGACTCTGCAGTTTTCTCTTATGGGTGCCAGAGACCTTTCTATTTTAAATACTGCGCCTTCAAATCGCCACCCTATTCAAACAGAATTACATACATTTAATGAAAATATTATTAAGGAAGCAATTCAATTTGAAGTAGAAAGAGGAGGTCAAGTGTTTTTTATTAATAACCGTATAAAAAATATACCGGAGATAGAAATTTATATAAAACGCTTATTACCAAAAATTAATATTGCAATAGCACATGGCCAGATTGACGGAAATAATTTAGAGAAAATTATGTTGGAATTTATAAATGGTGATCATGATGTTTTAATTGCAACTACTATTATTGAATCCGGCCTTGATATTCCAAATGCCAATACTATTATAATTAACAACGCCCATCAATTCGGACTCAGCGACTTACACCAACTTAGAGGAAGGGTTGGACGTTCAAATCAAAAGGCATTTTGCTACTTATTGGCCCCTCCGGTTTCAACCCTCACTAATGATGCCAGGCGTCGCTTAAAAATTCTTGAGGAATTCTCAGAATTAGGAAGTGGTTTTCAAATTGCCATGCAGGATCTTGATATCAGAGGAGCAGGAAATCTCCTGGGTGGAGAACAAAGTGGATTTATTGCAAATATTGGTTATGAAACCTATCATCGCATTCTTGAAGAAGCATTACTTGAATTAAGAGAAACAGAATTTTCATCATTAAATACAGAATCACCAAATCATCAAAAAAAATTTGTTAGCGATTGTCTTATTGAAACAGATGCTAATGCCAGATTTCCTGAAAATTATATTTCTAATACTTCCGAAAGAATAAATCTATACAGAGAACTTGATAACCTGAAAGAAGAAGATCAAATTCAAATATTCCGTAAAAATATAGAAGACAGATTTGGACAATTACCGCCGGAAGCTGAAAACTTACTTCAAATAGCATCTATACGGTTTTGTGCCGAACAATTGGGAATTGAAAAACTATCATACAAAAAGAATACCATACAAATAAACTTTATTAGTAATAAGGATTCCCCATTTTATCAATCACAAACTTTTGCAAGCATTTTACAATGGTTGCAAAACAATCCAAAGTTGGCAAAAATTGAAGAAAAAAACGGAAAACTCCGGTTGACAATTCCTAAAGTTAAAACTATATCTGATATCAAAAATATCCTAAAACAAATTAAAGGGAATAATGAATTGAAAGCACAAAACAATAATTAATATTTCATCCGAATTCAGGCATCAACTCTAATAATAACTTCCCTATTATAGTTTACCCTACCAATAGGAATAGCGGTACAGCGATGAGTTAGCTTACCTGCCTTTATTTTAATTTGTTGTGGGGAGTTTTCTTCACCATCTATAATTTTTTTTATCAATACCGGATCAATATCTATATCACGCAACTTACTTTTTTTGTCAATATTAAAAAGATTGCTAAAACTTTGGGTTAAACCTTCAATCTGCATGTCACTATTAATAACCATAACCCCATTCCCGCTTTTAAAAACAGAGTCGCGTAAAATTCGGCAATCTCTAACTGCCTTTTTTTCTGCAGTAATATCAATTAAAATTAATTGAAGTGCCGACTCCCCATTAAAAGTAACCCATGAGCCATTAAGTGTAACATCCAAAGGTTTCCCATGAAAGCCGGTTATCATCATGTCGGTTAATTCAACAGGCTCTGATGCACCCTCCGACTCATCCAAAACATTCTGAAATATTGTCTGAAAATCCGGGGGAATAAAATTAATGAAAGGCATACCCATAATATCTTCAATATAATGAGTATGGAACAATTTTAAAGCATTTATATTCAAGTATTGAATTAAGCCCTTCTGCACAATAACGATAGGAACCGGTGCCTCAGATAAAAACTGACGAAAACTTTGTTCCCGTCGTTTTTGGTCGATTGCAACCTTATGCTTGTAATAAGCCAAATCAATAGAGATACCAAGCTCGTTTTTCTTAACAGGTTTAACTAAATAACCATAGGAGTTTGAAATAATAGCCCTTTCTACAATATAAGAGCTGGTATCACTTGTAACAAAGATTACAGGAATTTCAAATTCTCGTTGTATCCTCTCTGCTGTCTCAATCCCATCAATTTCTCCTTCAAGATGAATATCCATCAATACTACATCCGGCTTTTCAATTTTGCATAATTCCAAAGCCTGATCGCCAGCCTCACAGCGCCCTACCAATTTATATCCCAAATCTTTAATAAATAATGAAAATATTGCTGCTAAAAATTTATCATCTTCAACAATTAGGATTTTTCGCATAACTTTATTATATAAAACTTTTGAGATTGTGAAACATAAATCTAAACACAATTTTGTGAAAAGAAATCATGATTCAAAAATTCTATAATTATAATTTAAGGGTTAATTTAATAAAAAGATTAAATTTGCTTTTAAATTATATGTTGATTTGTCAGATTTAATATGGTGAAGATAGTAATAGATCAAGGAAACAGTGCAACTAAAACGGGATTTTTTGACCAACATACCTTGATAGCCTTTCATAGTATTCCAAACGATGATAAACAACAATTGCTGGAAACCATAAAAAAGTATAAACCAAAGAGAGGAATTATCAGTAGTGTGGCAAATAAAATAGACACTGATATGATAAAAAGCCTAATCCCTGAAGTGATTTTTTTAGATGAAAACACAAAACTTCCCTTTATCAACTTATATAAAAGTAGAGCAAGCCTCGGAAAAGATCGTATTGCCGCAATAGCAGGTGCAGAAGAAATTTATCCCAAAAAAAATATTTTAGTTATTGATGCAGGAACAGCTATCACTTACGATCTGTTATTAAAAAATAAACAATATCACGGAGGAAGCATTTCACCGGGCTTGGAAATGCGATTTAAAGCCTTGAATCAGTTCACTTCAGGTCTGCCACTTATTATAGAATATAAAGGAGCAACTTTTCCCGGACTAACAACTGCTGAGTCGATAGAAGCAGGAGTAATTAATGGAATGATTTTTGAAATAGAAGGATATCGTAAATTGTGCAAAGAGAAATGGGGAAGAATATATACAATTATTACAGGAGGAAATGCAGATTTTTTTGCCAGAAAATTAAAAAAACCCATCTTTGTAAACCAAAATATAGTGTTGTCAGGATTAAACCGTATACTCGATTATAATGCATAAACAAATTAGGCTACTGCTTTCAGTCTTCTCTATTATAGTATCTGTAAGCATTACAACTGCACAAAACAGGACCTTTTCACCAAATACCGGATATGGTATAGGTGAAATTAATTACCGTGGCTATGGGAGAATTGATGCTATGGCTAATACAGCTATTGGAGTGCGTTCTCCTCAATATCTTAACAATTTAAACCCCGCATCATATAGTGCCATCGATTCCATGGCATTTTACTTTGTTACAGGAGCCAGTGCCGGTTTACAAAATATCTCACAAGCAGGTGAAACCCAGTCCTTCTCTGACTTAAATTTTGATTATTTTGCAGTTGGTTTTCCTATAAGCAAAAAATTTGCATTATCGGTAGGAATAAAACCAATAGCACAAAGCGGGTATCATTTTGAAAACTTTTATTCAAAAGATAATGAATTGATAAAACAAACAGCTTTGGGGCTAGGAAATATAACATCAGCATATACAGGCTTAAGTTATAAAGTTAACCCCAAACTTTCATTTGGTGTTCATGCATCTTTTTGGTTTGGAAATTTAAAAAAGACATTTTTTAGCGAATTTGTCGATGATAGTTCAGCAGATCAATTCGGACAAAAAATTGAACACCACATTAATTCCCTGATCCTTGATTTGGGAGTTCAGTATTCATTAACAAGCCGCCTAACTGTTGGTGCTATAGTCAGACCGAAAATAGCTTTAAATGGAGAAACAACTTCTGTTCTTGCTTCAGGTCGTGGCAACATACTTGATGGCAATTTGTTCCCTGATGCTGATACAATTTCTATGGACTTCTTTAAATGGAATAATGATAATTTTGAACTCCCATTTAATATTGGCCTAGGATTATCATATAATATTGAAAATAATTTAACTGTTGCTGCTGATTATTCAACACAAAGATGGGAAAATTTAAATTTTCCTGATGATATAACAGAAACTACCAACACCCATTTAACATCATTGGGAATTGAGTGGATTCCCAATGAAAGAACCGGTCAAAGATATATACAAAGGATACGTTACAGAACCGGAATACACTATTATGCAGATTATTTAAAAATAAACGGATATCAATTAAATGATTATGGCATAAGTTTTGGATTAGGTTTACCATTAAGAAGAAGTAATACCTCTATAAATTTTGGATTTGTATATGGAAAAAGACTTACATCTGAAAAAGATCAAATCTCAGAATCGTATTCGAGGTTTACACTTGACTTAAATATGCATGAAATTTGGTTTAGAAAAAGAAAATTTGATTAAAAAATAACAGCAAAATATTATCTGATTTAAAAAGTTCTCATTCTTATTGAATAAACATAAAATGATGAAATGCTAATTTAACTTTTGATTCAATTAAGGTAAAAAAAGTGATTAGGCTATCTCATTAAAATATTATAAACAATTTAATTATCATGAAAGCGATTAAAATAATAAGCCTGGGATTAATATTTTCCCTAACGCAATTAAATGCGCAAACAGGAGCTGAATCCGGAACCAAATTCGGAATTGGAGAAGATAGTATTAAGTGTCTTAGGAATCTTTCACTTTATACTCAAGATTTTCGTAACAACAATATTAAAGATGCATGGGAACCATGGTTAGAGGCCTTTAATGAATGTCCGGCATCTCATATAAATCTTTATATTGATGGAATTTCAATGATCAGACAAAAATTAGCCAACACAAAAGATGCAGCTGAATTTGAAGATTTGTATCAGCTTAAAATGAAAGTTTATGATCAGAGAATGAAATATTTTGGAGATCATCACAGAACTCCTACGCCGGTTATTAAAGCTACAAAGGCAATTGCTATGTTACGTTATAAACGTGACAACAACCAAGTAATAAGAGAAGCTTATGCCCTTTTAGATGATGCAGTTAATGAGTTAAAAAGAAGTTCGCAGCCTCCATTTCTTGCAACCTATATGAATGCAGGAGTTTCACTTTACAGAATGGGAGAAGTAGATGCTGAAACACTTATCAAAAACTACACTTTAATATCAGATATTATCGATTATCAGCTAAAAGATCAGGCATTAGCCTCAACACATGAGGTCCTTAATCAGGTGAAAGAAGGAGTAGAAATTATGTTTGCAAATAGTGGAGTAGCTAATTGTGAAGTTATTGAAAAGATATATTCTCCACAATTGGAAGAAAACAAATTTGACCTTGCCTGGTTACGCAGAGTGAATCAATTACTTGCAAGAGCTATGTGTGAAGATTCGGAGTTACTATATAAAGTGTCAGAATATCAACATAATATCGAGCCGTCCGGAGCTTCTGCTTACGGTTTGGCAAGAATGTACCTGAAATCAGGAGATATTAGCAAAACTATTGATTATTATAATGAAGCAATTACATTGACAGATGATATTAATCAAAAAGGAGAACTATTGAATCAACTGGCATTAATACACTTGTCACAGGGTAATTATTCGGCTTCCAGACGCAATGCTTTAAAAGCCATAGATATAAGACCTAACTGGGGGCAACCCTATTTGACAATAGGAAAAGCTTATGCAGCTTCGTCTAATCAAGTGGGTGAAGATGATTTTGAAAAGAAAGCTGTATATTGGGCTGCAGTAGATAAATTCATGAAAGCAAAATCGGTTGATTCTGATGCTGAAATTGAAGCTAATGAACTAATCAGCAGCTACTCTAATCATTTTCCCGCTACAGAAGAGGTGTTTTTTAGAGGACTTGAAAATGGTGGGAGCTATACTGTTGAAGGATGGATAAATGAAAGGACAACAGTCCGACCAAGATAATTTTCATGTCTTTAAATATTAGAAAAAAATATATTCAATTTATAATAATAGCAGGCAGAATTTTATTTTTGCCTGCTATTATTATAATATTAACTACATGTAAACCAAATCAACCCGAAAAAATACAAGAACTTACAAATAGAGAAGAGCTACCAGGCTTGAGTTTATACGAATTAAATGCAACAATAACTGATTCAGGAGCATTAAAATATCGCTTTATCACAGCAGAAATGCTGCAGTTCGACCAGCGAAAAGAACCAACAACCGAATTCCCACAAGGTCTGCATTTATTTGTTTTTGACGATAATGAAAATATTGATGCGCAGATAAAATGCAAAAAAGCAATCTATTATCAAAATGAAGAACTTTGGGAATTGTTATATGATGTAGAAAGTATTAATACAAACGGTGATGTGATAAATACAGAACAAATGTTTTGGGACAGCAAAAATGGAAAAATTTACTCCGATGAATTTATAAAAATCACTACTGAAACTCAAATAATTACAGGATACGGCTTTGAATCGGACGAAAAATTAGAAAATTATACTATTAAAAATGTTAGCGGAATCCTGGAAATTGAAGAAAATAAAGAACAAGCTTCAAATTAAACAATCTGATTTTTACTTCAAATTACTCTTTCTTAATTAAGAAATTGATTATTTTTGATATAAAACAATCAATATAAATAATGGACCAAATTATTATAATTGTTCTGACTCTTATTTTTTTGGCTTTTTTTTCGCTTAGCGAACTAACTTTTTTATCAACCAACAGGTTGTTGATAGAGCTTAACAGAAAAATTACTCCTCTGCATAATAAAATTACCGAAAAGTTTTATAAAAATCCGGGGATTTTCATTTCTGCAATCATTTCCGGTTATCATATCACACTTATTGTGTTTGTAATTTTTATGGCTAAAACAACAACATCGGGTATCAAACAATGGGTGGATAATTTATATCTGATTTGGCTGATCCAAATCTTGATATCTACAATAATCGTTATAATTATAAGAGAATTTCTACCGAAAATACTGCTTCGGATGAATCCGGTCTTTATCCTAAACATACTCACAATTCCTCTGGCTGTTTTTTATGTAATATTATATCCCTTTTCAATATTAACACAAAGCATTTCAAATTCTTTAATAAAAAAAACTTTGAAGATAAAGGAGGGGCTACCGGAAACAGATAGTGATATTGGAATTGATCTTGATCATTTAATTTCAGACCAACAAGAAAAAGCCTATGAAGATGATCCTTCACCAAAGGAGATAAAATTCTTTAAGAATGCACTTGATTTTTCAAATGTTAAAATAAGAGAATGCCTTGTTCCCAGAACTGATCTTCAGGCAGTTGAAGAAAAGGAGAGTTTGGAAAACATAAAAATCAAATTTATTGAATCCGGGCTTTCAAAAATTCTGATATATAAAGATACCATAGATAACATTATCGGCTATGTACATGTTTCGGCATTATTTCATAAGCCTACACAATTAAAAAACATTATAAGCCCCATCCTTGTAGTACCTGAAACTATGCCGGCAAACCAACTACTTGAAATTTTTATAAAAAAACATAAAAGCATAGTTTTGGTTGTTGATGAATTTGGAGGAACAGCAGGAATTGTTACCTTGGAAGATCTGCTAGAAGAAATCTTTGGAGAAATTGATGATGAACATGATATTTCGGACCTCGTAGAAAAACAAATTTCAGATGATACTTTTCAGCTATCAGGTCGTTTTGAAATAGACTATCTTAATGAAAAGTACAACTTAGACCTTCCTGTTTCGGATAATTATGAAACTTTAGCAGGGTTAATTCTATTTTATAATGAAGCAATCCCAAAGGAAAAAGAAGAATTTGAAATTGCTGATTTTCGCTTTCGTATAATTGAAGCTTCAAAATCTAAAATAGAATTAGTCCAAATTACCCGCAATACAGACACAAGGTAATTATTTGTTCTCCATAATTAAGAACATTTTGGATCAAGTAATACATTTTTTTGTATATTCGTAACCTAAATTTTAGGCAGCATTATTTTTAGGAATTTTTATGGATTAAATTTTAAAAATAAAGTTTTTCCTTTGTTAATATTGTCGCCTTAAACACTACCAAATTAATAATAAATCAAAATTTAGAATGGCAACTTTAGAAACATTACGTCAAAAAGGAGGTATTCTTGTGGCCGTATTTATCGGCTTTGCCCTGCTTGCCTTTATCATGATGGATTTTATGAGAGAAGAATCTTCCATGTTTTCAGCCTCGCAAAATGAAGTAGCAAATATTAATGGCACTTCTGTTAATATTCAAGAGTATCAAAACAGATTGAATGAAGTGGAGGAATATACCAAGTTGAACCATGGTGTCTCATCTCTATCGGAAGACGAGATACATATGATTAGAGACAGAACTTGGAATCAACTTGTTTCACAAACAATATTGGAGGAGCAATATAAACAATTAGGTGTGCATGTTACATCCGAAGAGTTAATGAACATGTTAACAGGGAAAAACATACATCCTGCTATTCGTCAGCATCCTTTATTTGCCAACCCTCAAACAGGATTATTTGATCCCGATCAGGTCAGAAATTTTTTAATGGTTAGGCAGCAAGATCACATTGCTTATTTCTATTGGATGATGCTGGAGCAAGATCTTATAAATGGTAAATTATATGAAAAATATACTTCTCTAATAAAAAAGGGAATGTACATTCCTTCTGTATGGACAGACAGCGAATTATATTCAGGAAGTAAAATGGTTGATTTTGAATATATTGTCGCACGTTTTACTTCAGTTGATGATGAAGAAGTTATCGTTAACGAAAGAGAAATCAATAAATATTATCGCGAAAATCAAAACAACTATCGCCAGGAAGCCTCAAGAGACATTGAATATCTTGTTTTCAGCATAGAAGCTACTGAAGAAGACAGAAATGCTGCTCAAACCTGGATCAACAACATGTTAAATGATTTTTCCAAATCAGATATTGATCCTATTCAGTTTGTGAACCTAAATTCTGATGAACCATTTATCGACAGGAATTATAAAGCTTCAGAATTAAGTTCCAGATTAGAAAATTTTGTAAAGCAAGCATCTGTTGGAGATATTGATGGCCCATATTTAGAAAATGAAAGCTATAAAATAACTCGTCTGGCAGCTATAAATCTTTTACCCGACTCGGTAAGAGCAAGGCATATTTTGTTACAAGAAGCAACATTGGAAGAAAGTAATAAACTTGCCGACAGCCTTATTCAACAAATAAAATCAGGAAGTAATTTTGCCATGCTTGCCCGACAATACTCTGTAGATCAAGGATCCGCAATTAACGGAGGCGATCTCGGATGGTTCACAGAAGGAATGATGGTAAAACCATTTAATGATGCTGTCTTTGAAGGTAAAGTTGGTGATATTGAGAAGGTTGAAACACAATATGGTATTCATATTATAAATATTCAACAGCAAGGACCAAGAATTCCAAAGTACCAAATAGCAACCTTGGCACGAAATATTAACTATAGTTCAAAAACTTATCAGGATGTATATAGCAGAGTTGCCAGATTTATAGCTGTTAATAATACTCCTGAGAAATTTAATGAAGCTGCTGAAGAAGAAAATATAACAAAACGCTTTGGCCGAAATTTAAAAGAAAATGACAGGAATGTTGGAACTCTAGAAAATTCAAGAGAATTGGTACGCTGGGCCTTTGAATCTTCAGTTGGGTCTTTATCTGCTCCCTTTGAATTTGGCGATCAATTTGTTATAGCTCATTTAATCTCTGCCACCGAAGAGGGAATCCAAGCTTTGACAGAGGTTAAAAGTCAAATTGAACGACGACTTATCAATGATAAAAAAGCTGCTCTTTTAAAAGAGAACTTGATCCAAAAAATTAACGAAGGAACTAATATGGAAACTATTGCACAAAGTATGGATCTTACAGTTCAGACAGCAAAAGATATTACATTTTCTTCTTACCAAGTTCCCGGAGCAGGGGTAGAACCGGCACTTGTATCCTTGGCAGTTCATTCTCCAATTAATGAAATCTCTAAACCTGTTATTGGTAATAATGGTGTTTATATTGTTAAAGTGATTTCTCAAGAAGAAAATGAAGCTGAAGAAAATACAGTCTTGAATAATATTAATCAAAATATTAACACAAAAGTGGATTATCAACTTATGGATTATCTAATAAATGAAGCAAAAATAGTTGATAACAGATCAAGATTTTATTAAAGATCAATTATAATCCCTTTTCATTTTTTCAGAAAAGGACGCAATATGCTAACATTATTTAGCATTTAACGACAACAGAGACGCGATTAAGCACCACAGAGACGTGATTAATCGCATCTCTGCTTTTTGGTCTAATCCACATTATCATGTAGATAACGATTATCAGGGCTTATTTTAGGATTCTTTTTTGAATCTTCAGAGATAGAAAACCTTGAAATTCTTCTTTCTGTTGCAGTTGTTGTATCACTTTCAGGATCTACCTTTCTACGTTTGTAAGCAGGAATATTTTCAATTTCTTCAAGTCTTTTCTCGTCCAAAAAATCATCCGGATCTATTATTTCGGAACTATCATCAGCGATTAAATTAAAATATCCAAGTTCATCATCATCTATAAAAGGATCATTTTCCTGTTTGTTATCAGCAGAACCATATAACAATTCTATTTGCCTTTGCCGTTCCTTATCAACATCATCAAAGTTAACAACACGAGAAGGGGGATCGCTAAGGTCTATTTCCTCCTCATCATCAATAAAAGAATCTTGAACTGCAGATGGATTGGTAAGATTACCGTCTAGATCCATTTCAAGACGAGTTATTTGTTTTTCAGGGGAATCGGGTACAGTTTGCGGTAAATTGGTACCCGAAAAACCGGTAGCAATTATAGTAACAACCACTTCATCATTTAATGTTTCATCAATACCGGTTCCCCATATTATTGAGGCAGTTTTTCCTACTGCCTTTTGAACGTAATCGGTTAACTGACCAACTTCATCCATTGTTATTTCATCAAGCCCGGAAGTAATGTTCAATAAAATATTTCCTGCACCCTCAATTTTATTATTATTAAGTAAAGGAGATTCCAAAGCTGCCTGAATCGCATCAATAGCACGAAATTCGCCAAAACCTTCACCAGAACCCATCAATGCAACTCCACTATCTTTCATTACTGTCTCAACATCAGCAAAATCTACATTTATATATCCGTGTACAGTTATAATTTCTGCTATTCCCTTGGCAGCTGTGGCCAGGACGTTGTCAGCCTTTGAAAAAGCATTGCTAATTTTCAGATCTCCATACATGTCTCTAAGCTTCTCATTATTAATAATCAAAAGCGAATCGACATGTTTTTCCATTTCAACAATGCCATCAATTGCCTGAGAAATACGAACAGGACCTTCAAACTTAAAAGGAATAGTTACAATACCAACAGTAAGTATATCCATATCCTTTGCAAGTTTCGCTATTACAGGAGCTGCTCCTGTACCGGTACCGCCCCCCATACCGGCTGTAATAAATACCATTTTGGTATTATCTTCCAATACCTTGGTTAATTCCCCAATACTTTCAATAGCAGCCTGACGGCCCTTATCCGGCTTACTGCCGGCACCACGCCCTTCGGTAAGTGATGCTCCAAGCTGTACTTTTACAGGAACAGGACTATTTGCCAACGCTTGGGCATCAGTATTACAAACAATGAAGTTAACATCCTTAATTCCAAGGTTATACATATAGTTAACTGCATTGCCTCCTCCTCCACCTACACCAATAACTTTTATAATGGAGGAATTATGGCTTGGTATTTCAAAATTTATAAGATCATCCATCATAAGCTGTTACTTTGCAATTCATAATATATAACATCACATCTCCACATCTCTTTCATCAAAGATACCGGCAATGCTTTTCTTTAAACTCCCAAACAAATCACCGGTTATATAACCGGCTTCCTTACTAATTTTTGATTTTACTGATTTTGAACGCCCCGTTTTTTTTGATTTTGCTGTCTTTTCTGTTTCTCTTTCGTCAACATCATCAAACAGCTTTTGTTCAACGGCTTTCGGAGATACATATAAATGTCCACCCACTAATAAACCTATACTGGTAGAACATAATGGAAGTTCATTTTTATCTACCAAGTCTAATCCCACAAATCTATCAGGGGTTCCAATACGTACATCCAATCCGGTCTTCAGCTTAATAAGAGCTGCAAGATTTTTTAATAGCGAACCACCACCCGTTACTACTATACCGGCTCCAAGCTTTTCATAATAACCTGACTTCTCAATATGATAAGCAACAAATTCAATAATTTCTTCCATGCGTGCCTGGATAATGCAAGCTAAACTACGAAATGATATTTCTTTTGGTTCCCAACCGGGCATGCCGGGAATTGCAACTACCATATCCTCACGGGCTAATTTCCCTAGTGCAGATCCAAATTGTTGCTTTAAGGATTCGGCCTGTTTGAAAAGCACTGAACAACCTTCTTTAATATCATTGGTTACAACATTACCACCAAAAGGAATCACTGCTGTATGACGAACAATACCATCATAAAACATTGCAAAATCAGTTGTACCTCCTCCAATATCAATAACCACTACACCTGCTTCCATCTCTTCTTCAGTTAATACAGCATGTGCTGAAGCTAAAGGTTCAAGTACAACCCCTAAAAGATTTAATCCTGCTCTATGAATACATTTTTCTATATTTTTAATGGCTGCCATTCTGGCAATTACAATATGAAAATCACCTTCAAGACGATGACCTGACATTCCCACAGGATTTTTCTCACCCATCTCATTATCAACACTATAATCTTGAGGAATCACATGTATTACCTTCTCTCCCGGCTCCAATGGTATGCGATGACTGTCACTTAATAATTGCTCAAGATCAAAAGTTGATATCTCATCCTTAGGGTTTATAAATCTATAACAACGATTGGTCAAACTCTTCATTGAATAACCTGCCATTCCAACAAAAACATCAGTAATATGAACATCGAAACGCGACTCAAGGCCTCCTACAGCTGTTCTAATAGCATTAACCGTTTCTTCAATATTCAGGATTACTCCCCTTTTAACACCAGTAGAAAGAGTTTTATTAACACCTAAGACCTCAAGAGTACCATCAGCATATTTTTTCCCAACAACAGCAACAACTTTTGTGGATCCAATGTCGATAGCAGCAACTAACTTTGACTCCTGATTCATTAATTGAATATTTTTATTTTCAGCACTAATATCGTTCATTCTATTGTTTATAATTTAATGTATTCCAAAATACTTATAAATTTCTTTGCCGTGAACAAATAACCTGATCCTTAAATTTTAAATTTATCAAGAGATATTCATTCCATTCCTTAGGATTAAGTCCACTGTTATATAAGGCCATTAAATTGTTGAGTTTTTGTTCGAAATTTTCAGGCCGGCCTAATAAAATCCAATGATCACCAACACGTGGTATCAAAATATAATCATTATTGCGTCTTATATATATTTGTTCCAATTGAGCTTTCCAAAAGGGATTTCTTGCAATATAAGATGCCAAAGCTGTTAATTGCGCCTGATCAGAAGGAATGTTACCATTGGCCACAATAACATGAGCAGTAAAATTTGATGACACAGGAATTCGATATCCTGTCTCATCTAAGTAATAAGTTCCATCGCCTCCAAACACTCTTAATACAGGCTGATACTGCTCAATTTGGATGCATAAAATTCCACCGGCACTATGATAAACTTCAGATGAACGGATAACGGGATGTTCATTAACAAACGCTTCCATTTCATTAAAATCAACATTTTTTACCGGACCACCTAATATATCAGGATAATTCTCCAAAATAGTAGCTCTAACATCTTTTGAATTCAAAAAACCCGCTTGCAAACTATCACGAACTATAACACAAACGTCAATACATCGGGTTTGTCTGGAATTTACCGAAACAAATGATAATATGATAGGAAAATATCCAATTAACAAAACCCACTTCAATATGTTAATAGCTTTTTTCATAAGTGTCGGTCAAATTCTATTAACCGTTTAAATATAAACTTTTTCATGCAATCTTGTAAAATATCAATCATATTATTTTTCAACAACTTTCATCATTTTTTAAACAATATCAATTTAAGAGCAACAATTCAATTTTGCTTTTCAATGCTTCAACAACCCGGTCAATATCACCGGCACCCATTGTTATAATAATACAATTAGGTTTAATTTTTATTCTATCAACTAATTCGTTCCGTGCACAATAATAAACAGGAATGTTATTTATATATCTGCCTATCATTCTCGAATCTACACCTTTAAGTGGCTGTTCACGAGCAGGATAAATATCAATTAAATATAACTCGTCTAATAAGGATAATGACTTGGCAAATTCAGGAGCAAAATCCTTAGTACGACTATATAAATGTGGTTGAAAAGCTCCTATTATACACATTCCGGGATACATGTGTCTTATACTTTTAAGTGTAGCGCTTATCTCTTCCGGATGATGAGCATAATCATCAATATATTTGAACTTCTCATCGTTTACAACAACATCGAAACGACGCTTTACCCCCTTAAAAAAAGGCAAAGACTTTTTTATTTCTACGGAAGTAACACCATTTAAAAGGGCAAGTGCTATTGCAGCAACTGTATTTTCTAAATTTACCAAGCCGGGGATTCCACTTATAAGATCAGAAATTTCACCTTCAGGAGTATGCATTGTGAAATGATATAATCCATCTATTAACCTAATATTTGATACATGATAATCTGACTTCCCTTTCAAGGAATATGTAAAGAGTTTGACTTTTTTATTAAGCTTCCACCCTATATTTAATCCTTCTTTTATCAATAAAATACCGCCCGGGACAACTCGTCTGCCAAATTCAATAAATGCTTGTTGCATATGAAATTTATCCCCATAAATATCAAGATGATCAGCATCAACCGATGAGACCAATGCACAATAGGGTGTTAATTGCAAAAACGACCTGTCGTACTCATCTGCTTCTAAAATGGTATAAGGAGAATCATTATCCCAAAAAAAGTTTGTATTATAATTTTTTGAGATGCCGCCTAAAAATGCAGTTCCACCAATCATGCTTTCTCTAAATAAATATGCGGTAATAGTGGATATAGATGTTTTACCATGTGTTCCGGCAATACAAATTGACTTTTTATCACCGGTAATTTCTCCTAAAACACGGGAGCGTTTTAAAACAGAAAAGCCTTTTTCCCTAAACCATACCAGTTGTCGATGAGTACTATCAACAGCAGGAGTATAAACAACAAGAGTTGTTTCAGGGTTTTGAAATTCTTCGATAATAAGTGAGGGATCATCCGAAAAACAAATATCCATTCCTTCATCAATAAGGCTATCTGTTAAAGGTGAAGGAGTAAGATCATAACCGGCAACTTTTTTCCCACACTTAAAGAAGTACCTAGCAATAGCACTCATTCCGATTCCCCCGATTCCAATGAGCCAAACATTTTTTATTTTTTCCGGATACTCCATTTTCTGTATTAAATTGTAGATTGTATGTTGTAAGATCAGTCAATCTAAGCTGTTAAAAAATCATTTAATCTTATTTATGTTTTAATTTTGCCAATCTAAAAATTTCTTCAGCAATATTATCTCCCGCATTAGGTCGGGCAAATTCTAATATGTTTTTTTTAAGATTTGAAATTTTATCTTCATCGTCTAACAACTTAAGTGCTGCAGACAAAAGAACTTCAGGAGCTTCAGAGTCTTTAATCAATAGTGCTGCATCCTTCTCAACCAGTGCCATTGCATTTTTTGTTTGATGATCTTCTGCAACATTGGGCGAGGGAACCAAGATTGAAGCTTTGCCTAATAAAGCAAGCTCGCTTATTGTACCGGCACCGGCTCTTGAAACAACTACATCAGCTACTTTAAATGCATAATCTATTTCTTGTAAAAAAGGAAAAAATTTCAAATTTGTTAACTTCCATTTTTTCAACTCCTCTTCTATATCATGAAAATAGGATTTCCCTGTTTGCCAAATAACTTGTATGTCTCTATCTTCCAGCAAATTTAAGTTTTGCAAAATCCCTTTATTTATATTTGCCGCACCCAAACTCCCACCTATAACCAAAATAGTCTTTTTATCAGCTTGAAGACCAAAAAAAGAATAAGCCTTTTCTTTATCGTTAAACTCCAATAAATTATTCCTAACCGGATTGCCGGTAAAAATTATTCTGTCGGCAGGAAAAAACTTTTCCATGCCGGGATAAGCAACACAAATAGCTGATGATCGACCTGCAAGTAAACGATTTGTTATTCCGGGATAACTATTTTGCTCTTGAATAACAATTGGAATACCTTTTGAAGATGCCACTCTTAAAACCGGACCACTCGCATAACCCCCCACTCCAACCGCAACATCAGGTTTAAAGCGTCGTACTATAGAACCGGCTTTAATCATACTGATTAATAGCTTAAAGAAAAAAGTGATGTTTTTAAGAGTAAACTGTCTTTTAAATCCGGTAACAGGTAATCCTATAATTTCATATCCGGCCTGAGGAACACGGTCCATTTCCATCCGACCTTTTGCGCCTACAAATAAAATTTTGCAGGAAGAATCACGACGCATCAAGGCATCTGCTATTGAAATAGCAGGAAATATATGGCCACCGGTACCTCCACCACTAATTATTATATTTAATGTTGTTTTACTCATTATGATATTTTAAACAATTAAGTTATCCGATGCAATCTTTTCTTCAGCGACACGCTTGCGTTCCTTTTCTTTTTCCTCCATATTATGGCGGCTAACCCCGAGAATAATTCCAAAAGCTATACAGGTAAACAAGATGGAGGTAGTCCCTAAACTTACAAGAGGTAAAGGTTGACCGGTAACCGGGAATATGCCCACAGCAACTCCCATATTAACAAAAGCCTGAGATACAAGCATCAAGCCAAGGCCAAAAACCAAAAAAGCAGGGAAGGTCCTGTTACAGTTTCTAACTATCATGCCAACCCGACCCAATAAAAATAAATAACATAAAAGAACAATCAAGGGTCCTACCAGCCCATACTCTTCAGCGATTATGGCAAAAATAAAGTCACTATAAGAATGGGGAATAAAATTTCTCTGAACACTATTGCCGGGTCCTTTACCAATAATCCCCCCCGAAGCTATAGCGATTTTACTTTGTTCAGATTGATACATTGAAGAGCCATTAACCGATTCAGGATTAAAAAATTGTTCCATCCTTGATGACCAAGTTTGAACTCTCGGTAAAAAGTCAACTTTTGAAGCTAACAGCAAAACAAGCGCCAACAAAGTTATAGCAACAAAACCGGTTCCCATCAGATACTTTAATGGAACTCGACCAACAAACATCATTGCCAAACCAACTACAATAATCAACAATGAAGTTGATAAATTCTCACTAAAAATCAGCCCACTAACTAACAAAACATGAAACATAACAGGCTTAAAAGCTTCTCCTGCCATTTCATTTTCTTTTTGATGCTGAGCCAATATCCTTGCAACATAGATTATCAAGGTGAGCTTAGCGAACTCAGAAGGCTGAAAGGTAATTCCAATACCGGGAATTGTTAACCAGCGGTTTGCCATATTCAAATTTACCCCTGCAACTAATGTTACAACTAATAAAATAATGGATAAATAAAGAAGAATTAAGCTAAAACGAGCAACCCACTTATATGGAATACGATGAACAAAAATAATTATTCCAAATCCTAAACCCAATGAAAATAATTGCCTAAACATATAGTACGAGGTGTTTCCACCCTGATTTTTGTATGCTAAAAAACCAGTTGCACTATAAACTGATAATAATGAAACTATAGATAAAACAACAATAATACCCCATATAACGGGATCTCCTTTTGTGTATTTCCTAATCAAACTTCCCATATTTATATTATTTCATCAATCATTTGTTTATAAAGCTTACCCCTTTGAATATAATTCTCGAATAAATCAAAACTTGCACATGCCGGCGACAATAAAACCACATCTCCGGGTTTAGAAAGTTGCTCGGCCTCCTTTACAGCATCCCTCATTGATTTTGTTTCTTTTATATGAGTTACAACAGATTCAAAAGTATTTATCAGCTTTGTATTATCCAATCCCAAGCAAATAAGAGCCTTTACCTTTGAGGACACCAGATTTAATAAAACACTATAATCATTGCCTTTGTCTGTTCCTCCTGCAATCCATATAATGGGCCTTGTCATGCTATCCAATGCATACCATGTGGAGTTAACATTTGTAGCCTTGGAATCATTGATATATAAAACACCATTTATTTCCTTTACCAACTCTAACCTATGCTCTACACCTTTAAATGACTTTAATCCTTTAATAATAATATCGGATTTCACTCCAATAGAAACTGCTGCAAGTGATGCAGCCATAGCATTATACAAATTGTGGCGTCCTTTTAAAGCAATTTCCGCAATTGGTATAGAAAAATTTTCTGTTCCTGTTTCAATGCTTAAGTCCTTAGCGGAGATTCTTGCAGGAGAATTTTTATCAAAAGAAAAAGGTAATTGAAGCGATGGAATAATTCTTTGACTAAGATTATTTTCAATAACCTTATCATCCAAACACCAAATAAATTTATCATAGGCCGACTGCCCATTAATTATTTTTAATTTTGAATCTATATAGCGTTCAAAATTATTTTGATATCTATCAAGATGATCAGGAGTTATATTTGTTAATACAGCTGTATTAACACGAAAATTTACTAAGCCATCCAATTGAAAACTGCTTAATTCCATAATAAAATATGAAGGGTCACGATTAACTAATATCCTGCAAGGACTAATACCAACGTTGCCGGCCAGCTCAACATCAAGACCGGCTGTTTTTAAAATGTGATATAACCATAGGGTTGTAGTTGTTTTGCCATTACTGCCGGTTATGCCGAGTATATGAGCTTTTGTAAATCTTCCGGCAAATTCAATATCCGAAATTATAGGAATATTATGATCAAGGATTTTTTTTATTAACTCTAATGTATCAGGTATTCCGGGACTCTTTATTATTTCCTTTGCTTGTAAAATAAGCGCTTCAGTATGTCCATTCTCTTCAAAAGCAATTTTATGATACAACAATTCCTGACGAAAATCACAGGCAATTTTTCCGCTATCAGAGACAAAAACATTCAAACCCTTCGACTTTGCCAACAAAGCCGCTCCGGTTCCACTTTCTCCGGCACCTAATATCACAAGATCATAAGCCATTTGTTTTTATCTGATTTTAAGAGTTACAATTGTCAATACAGCAAGAATGATACTTACTATCCAAAAACGCGTGACAATTTTTGATTCGGGTATATTTTTCAATTGGTAATGATGATGCAGAGGGGCCATCATAAAAACTCTTCGACCCTCTCCGTATTTTTTCTTAGTAAATTTAAAATATGAAACCTGAATTAATACACTCAAATTTTCAACAAGAAAGACTCCGCATAAAATGGGAATTAGCAACTCTATACGCACAAGAATAGCAAAAACAGCAATAATACCTCCCAAGGTTAAACTTCCCGTATCTCCCATAAATACTTGGGCCGGATAAGAATTATACCACAAAAAACCAATGCAGGCACCTATGAATGCACTCATAAATACCACTAATTCTTGGGAGTGAGGGATAAACATTATATTTAAATAATCAGCATAAACAGCATGACCCGATAAATAAGCAAAAATCCCGAGTGTTACACCAATAATGGAAGAAACCCCCGTGGCCAATCCATCTAATCCATCCGTTATATTAGCCCCATTGGATACAGCAGTAATAATAAAAGTTACCACCAACACAAAAACAATCCAGCCCCACGATTTTGCCTTATCACCCAAAAAACTTACTAAAGAAGTGTAATCGATCCTATTGTTTTTAAAAAAAGGAATATTTGTAATTGGTGCCTTTACTGTTTCAACTTCAATTTCCTGTATCATTTCACCGGTAGAAGACATCACATACTCTTCAGGTACAGGAGTTTTAATACGAACAACTATATCCTGATTAAAGAAAATTGTTAAACCAACAATTAATCCTAAACCAATTTGTCCGATTATTTTAAAACGGCCTGCTAAACCATTTTTATTTTTTTTGAAAACTTTAATATAATCATCAAGAAAACCTATCAATCCCAACCATACTGTGGTGAATATCATTAAAAGAACATACACATTATCTAAGCGACCAAACAAAAGAACGGGTATCAAGATTGAAGTTATTATAATTACTCCCCCCATTGTTGGTGTTCCACGTTTTTGTATTTGCCCCTCAAGGCCAAGATCTCTGATATCTTCTTTGATCTGCTGACGCTGAAGTATCTTTATTACTCTTTTGCCTATTAAAGTTCCAATTAGTAAGGAAAATATTACAGCAAATCCTGAACGGAAAGAAATGTATTGAAACATCCCGGCACCGGGAAAATCAATCGATTGTAAATATTCAAACAAATAAAACAGCATGATATCAGAATTATAGTTGATCAAAAAAATCACGAATTATCTCACGATCATCAAAATGACTACGAACCCCATTTACCTCTTGATAAGTTTCATGTCCTTTACCTGCAACTAATACAACATCACCCTTTTTAGCTAAGGTGCAAGCAGTACGAATTGCTTCTTTCCGATTAGTAATACAAATTACTTTGATACGATCAGCAAAAGGAACCCCTTCCATCATCTCTTCAATAATACGATCAGGATTTTCAGAACGAGGATTATCAGATGTAAAAATTACTTTGGAACTTAAATTAACTGCCTCCAAGGCCATTAAAGGACGCTTGAAAGGATCTCGATCACCACCTGCTCCCACCACTGTAATAAGAGCATTCCCGGGTTGCCTGATTTGATTTAATGCTTCTAAGATATTACGCAAGGCATCAGGCGTATGGGCATAGTCAACCACAGCCGTCACACCACTTTTCGAGCGAATAGTTTCAAACCTACCGGCTACCGGCTTTAAAACACTCATATTAACTAAAATTTCATTTTGATCCCAGCCCAATAGCACAGATGCGCCATAAACAGCTAAAAGATTAGATGCGTTAAACCGTCCTATAAATGAAGTCCACATTTCACGACCATTTATTTCAAGTTGCATCCCCTCAAAATGATTCTCTATAATTTTTCCTTTAAAATCACACAACTCACGTAATGAGAATGTTTTTTTTATGGCCCCACTATTTTGTAGCATAACATTCCCGTTTTTATCATCTAAATTCACTAATGCAAAGGCTTCCTTGCTAAGATTATCGAAAAAAGTTTTTTTTGCTTTTAAATAAGCATCAAATGTTTTATGATAATCGATGTGATCGTGCGTGATATTAGTAAATATTCCACCAACAAATTCTATCCCTGCAATTCGATTTTGTGTGATAGCATGGGAACTAACCTCCATGAAACAATATTCACAATCTGATTGAACCATTTGCTGCATTAAACTCTGAAGTGTAACTGCATCCGGAGTAGTAAGTACAGATTCCCTACTTATATTATTTATATTATTGCTTACTGTAGATATTAATCCTGCCTTATATCCCATAGCAAGAGCCATACGGTAAAGTAAAGTGGCAACGGTAGTCTTGCCGTTTGTTCCGGTTACCCCTACAACTTTAAGATTATGTGAAGGATAATCATAATGAAAGGCTGCTAATAAGCCCAATGCCTTATGTGTGTCCTGAACTTTAACAAAGCTGATGTCTTCGGGTAAATCATCAGGCAATTCCTCACAGATAACGCATTTACAATCCGATTCAATGGCTTTGGAAATAAAATTATGACCATCTGTTTTAGAACCTTTTAATGCAACAAAAATTGTATTTTGATCTACCTTTCTTGAATCAAAACTAAGCGCCGAAATTTCTAAATCAATTTCTCCAAAAATCTCATATGATTCGAGAACAGCAAGATAGTCACTTAGTTTTTTCATTTTTATTTTGATATTTAATTTAGTCTGATAAATATTGTATTGCCCTTACGAAAAGAGGCCCCCGCCTGCAACGACTGGCTGGTTACCCTGCCTACACCCTGAAAATGTACTTTGAGACCTATATTTTCCAAAATAGCTATCGCATCCTTTGCTCCCATTCCAATAACAGAAGGAACTAATCCATCAGGAATGGGTTTTGGCCTCAACAAAACCCCGCTATCGGTTGCTAAGGTAGATACCCAGTCGGCAACAAGCGTTTTTTTCATAACAGGAAACTTCAAATCATCATAAATTACAGTTAGATCATCAATCTTCCCACCCTTAGAATATGGATAATTATAATTTAGCCCGCCCAGGGCACTTTCATGTTCTCTTCCGGGATATGCAAGTGTTGCATACACACGATCGGCAATCTCCCTAAATACAGTTCCTGCAACCACATTTCCATAATAAACATTATTTGATGGTGCACGCACTACAACAATACAAGAATATTTAGGATCGTCGGCAGGGAAATAACCAACAAAAGAAGCCTGATATTCTACTCCTCCACTTTGATAACCTCCTCCTTCTTTTGCTACTTGAGCGGTTCCGGTTTTACCGGCAATTAAATATTCACTGTTCCGTATATTACTGGCTGTTCCATTTTCAACAACCCTCAACAATAATTCATGAGCAGTTGCAATTGTCTCACGAGATGCAACAGAGGGATTTATCTCATATGGTGAGAAGCTTTCAACCATTTTACCATGACGACTATAGCCCTTCACAAACATTGGACGCACCATTCTTCCATTGTTAGCTACTGAATTATAAAATGTTAGTATTTGCAGGGGAGTTTGTTTCACCTCATAGCCTATTGACATCCATGGTAGAGTAACTCCCGACCATAAATTGTCTCCCGGATATTTTATCAATGGCTTATCTTCACCCTTAATTTCAATATCCAAAGGCATATTTAATCCCATATTATATAAACGATCAACGAATCTGCGCGGATTTTCCTTATAGCTATCATAAATAATCCTGGAAATACCAATATTAGATGATTTTTCAAATACTTCTCCCAAACTCAATTTTCCATACCCTCCCTGCTGACTATCACGCATGAGCCGGTCAAAATAACGGTAAGTTCCATTGCCCGTATCAATAGTATCTGTAATTTTAACAACCTTATCTTCAAGAGCAGCCATAATTACCGGTAACTTGAAAGTAGAACCGGGTTCTGAAGCTTCTCCTATTGCATAATTAAAATAATCTTCTACATAAACTCCTTGTCTGATTCTATGCAAATTAACCATGGCTTTTATGGCTCCGGTTTGAACTTCCATTAAAATAGCTACTCCATAGCTTGCATTATGCTTCATTAACTGGTTTTGAAGAGCATGTTCAGCAACATCCTGTATCGCAATATCTACAGTCGTAACAACATTCAAACCATCAACAGGAGGAACAACAACCTCAGCAACCCATCTCCCCGATATTCGTTTCATTAAACTCGTGCCGGAAGTTCCTGATAAAACATCATTATAAGCTTGTTCTATACCTACCATTCCACCCTTTGAGCTTTCACCATATAATTTACCAATAGTTCTTGCAGCCAAAGATCCAAAAGGTAATTCTCGTCGGTCAAATTGCTCGGGAATAAATCCTCCCTTGTTACGGCCAAGTCTGAATAAAGGAAAGGTACGAACAGTTTTTAATTCAGTATATGATATTCTCTGCCGGTTAATAAGATGGTAGCGACGTCCGGCCTTACGAGCCATCTGTAATTCACGTTTGTAGCTTGCTGCACTTTTATCTTTAAAAAAACCGGCAAGGCAAAAAGCTAAAGAATCAACATGAGCATTAAAAAGCTCATCAGTCAGTCCTTCAGCTAAAAGATCCATATATAGACGGTAACCGGGTACAGAACAAGCTAATTTACGCCCTTGGGAATCAAGTATCTCACCACGATTGGCTTCAACAATATTTTCATTCTTATCTATATCGCGGGCTTTTGAACGCCATTTTTCAGCTTCGAAAATTTTTAATGAAAATAATTCGAAAATTAACCACAAAGCAAGCCCCAGAAAGATGAGGTAAATTACCCCAACCCTAAACATGATGCTCCTTTTAATGGTCATATATTCCCCTCCTACTTTTTTTCAATAGTTAATACTCTGGGAGGTTCTTTTAATACCTCTAAGCCTAAACCGGCTTCCTTTGTTCTGCGAATCACTTCTGATTGACGACTCATTTGCATCAATTCGGAAGATGTTGTAATTGCCTCATATTTTAACTCACGAACTTCGCGGGTTAAATGAATTTGTTCTTTAAGCAGCTTTTCTACACTATAATGATTATTTATATATATAAAAGCTAGTAAGACCAAAAAAACAATATAAGAAAAATGCTTCCAAAGAAAACCCCGACTAAGGATCTGACCATTGATAAAATCTTTAAAGCTATAACCTTTAAGATCGAGATTAACATCATTTCCCGAATCAAAATCATTCACTTTGTTTTTAAAACCGGCCATCTGAATAAATATTTAATCTCCTTTTAACATTTAAATTTTTTCTGCAATCCTGAGTTTTGCACTTCGTGCACGTGAATTCACCTTCACTTCGTTGTCATCGGGTACTATAACCTTTCTTGTAATAACCCGGAAAGGAACTGTGCTGTGTCCATATATATCAGGTTCAACTCTCGACTTAGATACATCACCGGTACGCATGAAATTTTTAACAAGTCTGTCTTCCAATGAATGATAAGATATCACCACCAGACGACCTCCTTGATTTAAAACTTGGAGGCTGCTTGACAACATTTCCTTTAAAGTTCCAATCTCATCGTTAACCTCAATTCGCAATGACTGAAACACTTGCCCTAAAAACCTGTTGATATCCCTGCCACGAAATAAAACAGAAGCCAAATCTTTAAGTTCACCGGTAGTTGAAAAACTTTGACTGTCTCTATATTTAACAATAGCAGAAGATAAATTAGCTGCAAGAGGAAGCTCACCGTAAAGTCTGAACAAATTTGTCAATTGCTCTTTACTATATGAATTTAAAATATCTGCGGCCGTTAAAGTCTGCTGCCTATTCATCCGCATATCCAAGTCGCTGTCGAAACGAAATGAAAATCCACGGTCGGGACTGTCAAAATGATGAGAAGAAACTCCTAAGTCAGCCAAAATACCATCAACAGGAATTGCATCCAAATACTTTAAAAACTGATATAAATATTTGAAATTATGCTGAACATATTCTACACGTTTATCCTCAATACGGTTTTCAAAAGCCGAATTGTCCTGATCAAAAACAATCAAACGCCCATTTTCTAATTTTTCAAGAATTGCACGACTATGACCACCACCTCCAAACGTAAGATCTGTATATATCCCGTTAGGCCTTATATTTAACCCTTCTATACTGGGTTGCAGTAAAACAGGTATGTGATAGCTTAAATTCATATTCGGGATTTAGATGACCCACAGCTATTAAGTTTTACATATTATTTATCTGAATTTCCCAAAATAGATTCAGCCAAATCAGCCAAAAGTCCGGGAGACTCAACTTTTAAATCATAAATATGAGCTGCCCATAATTCAATATGACGGTCAACTCCTGCTAAAATCACATCACGATCAGCTTCAACCAATTCCATTAATCGACGCGGAATTAAAAAACGACCATTTCCATCCAAAATTATTTCAGCCGAACCACGAAAAAAATCTCGCAAAAACTGTTTGTGCTTACGATTATATGGGTTTAACTTTTTACGTAAATTATCCAATTCCTCTTTCCAATATGAATAAGGATAAATTATCAAACAATTTTCAAACAGATCTTTTCGTACCACAAAACGTAAATCATCATTGGATACCGACTTTTTAAAAGCAGACGGTAAAACAATGCGCCCCTTCTCATCAGCTCTGGATTCAAATTCACCGATAAATATCATCATTAATATCAGATTTTGAAGGTAAAGATAATATTTTTACTCCACTTCAAACCACTTCACCCCACTTTATTTTTATTTTTTTATGAAAAAAATATACGATAAGCCCTTTTATTACAAAATCAACTATACAACAAACATAAAATTCTGTAAATCATGAATTAGCTAATTCATGATTTATTTGTAATTTTAGCCTTTCTTAATTATCTATCCCAAATTATTAAAGTCAAAAACATTATGAAAATTCTGATTAGGCGATCAGGCTAAAACATATAAAAGTGAACAAGAATAAACATACTGATCCTGAGGAAGAAAAAGACTTATTAATAGATATAGAACAGGTCTTTAAAAGTAAAAATCCGGCTTTACTTAAAATGATTCCCGGTTTTGTGATTAAATATCTAAAGCATATTACTCATCAAGATGGAATCAATCAATTTATTCATAATAACAGAGACAAAAAAGGACTTGAATTTTCTAAAGCTATACTTGATAATTTTGGTGTTCAATATAATACCAAAGGATTAGATAAAATTCCTGAAAACGGTCGTTATCTTTTTGCCTCTAATCATCCTTTGGGTGGAATGGATGGCATTGCTTTAATTTCTGCGGTTGGCAACAAATTTCCTCATTTAAAATTTCCTGTTAATGATATACTTATGAATATTAAGGGCTTAAACAATATTTTTCTTCCTATTAATAAACATGGATCAAACCCAAGGGAAGCTGCTATAGCATTGAACGAAGCTTACGCATCAGATGCCCAAATATTAATGTTCCCTGCAGGCTTGGTCAGTCGAAAACAAAATAATGAAATTAAAGATTTAGTATGGAAAAAGAATTTTGTGAAAAAAGCAATAGAATTCAATAGAGATATAATTCCTGTTCATATTACAGGCAGGAATACCAATTTTTTTTATAATCTGGCAAATTGGCGTAAACGTTTTAGAATTAAAGCTAATATTGAAATGTTGTATCTTGCCGATGAATTTTTTAAACAAAAAGGTGAAAATTTATCAATTATTTTTGGATCACCTGTTCCTTGTGAAAAAATAAAAAATGAAGGAAGCATAAGCACATGGACTGAAAAAATCCGTGAAATGGTCTATCAGTTACCAAAAAACAATTAGTTTTGTGTTAAAATAAATTATTATTAACCAAATGAGTACTATCAAACCAGTTATTCCTCCCTTACCAAAGCCCTTATTGGAAAAAGAACTGACAAAAAACATATTTGTTAGAAAAACCAACAAGGGTGATAATCGAATTTATGATTTTGCTGCCGATGAAGCGCCTAATTTATTACGTGAAGTTGGTCGCCTTCGAGAGCTTGCGTTTAGATCAGCCGGAGGAGGAACCGGAAAAGAAATTGATTTAGATGATTATGATACCAGTGGCACTCCCTATCGTCAGCTAATAGTTTGGGATCCTTCTGAAAAAGAAATACTTGGAGGTTACCGGTATATTATGGGCAATCAGATTAAAGAGGCCAAAGAAGGAGAGATTGGACTCGCTACTGCCAAGCTTTTTCATTTTTCAGATGAATTTATCAAGGATTACTTACCATATACCATTGAATTAGGGCGGTCATTTGTTCAACCACAATTTCAATCAACTAAAAAGAGAACAAAAAGTTTATTTGCCTTAGATAATTTATGGGACGGCTTAGGCTCTCTGATGGTAAAACATCCTGAAATGAAATATTTCTTTGGAAAAGTGACAATGTACACTCAATACAACCAAGAGGCTAAAGATCTGATACATGCTTTTATGGGGATTTATTTCAGAGATAAAAAGAATTTGGTTTATCCAAAAGATCCTGTCAGAAACACAATCACCGATGACATGATACAAAAAATCTTTTCCGGTGATTCATATCCGGAAAATTATAAAATCCTAAGCAAGAAAGTACGTGAATTAGGTGAAAATATTCCGCCATTAATTAATTCATATATGAATCTTTCTCCTTCAATGAAAACACTTGGAACCGCATTAAATAAAGATTTTGGTAACGTTGAAGAGACCGGGATAATAATTACAATTCAAGAACTATACAAAGCAAAAGTTAATAGACACGTTGATACTTATAATCCAAATGATACACATGATTAATGTAATTCATGAAACATTTTGATATAGTAGTAATAGGAAGTGGGCCGGGCGGTTTCTCCGGAGCAGTAAGGGGAGTTGATTTTGGCCTTAATGTTTGTCTTATTGAAGGCGGGCACCTTGGTGGTGCCGGCATTATGAACGGCGCACTCACTTCCAAAACCATGTATGAATTATCACAGGATTACTCAATAGCTGCAAGGGTTGACAGAGGATACAGGGCCAGTGGTCTAATGGTTGATTATAAGCATGTGAGGAATACAGTTTTGCAAGCAGCAAAAGAAAAGCAATATCAAATGCTTAGTCAGATTGAAACTTTTGCAAGGAGGGAAAATAAAAAAGGGAAAATAACTTTAATAAGAGGTATGGCTTCTTTTAAGGATCCACATACCTTAATTGTAAAAACAGCAGAAGGGGAAGAAATAATATCTGGAGATAAGTTTCTGATCGCAACCGGTTCCAAACCCAGGGAGTATCCGGGTATTGAAATTGATGGTGAACGAATCATAAACTCTGACGGTATTTTATCTCTTACTCACTTCCCTGACCGTATCTTAATTATAGGATCCGGTATTATTGGCTGTGAATTTGCAACTATTTTTTCAAACTTTAAACAAACTGAAGTGCATCTTCTGGATAGGGCCAACCGAGTACTACCTTATGAGGATGATGATATTAGTGACTATGTTGCTGAAAACCTCACTAATAATGGTGTTACAATTCACCACACAGCCCGCCTGCGAACTATTACCAAGCATGCAACACATTTAGAAGTTTTATTGGATTATGATGATGGACATTGTAAAGTGTTGGAAGTTGATGTTGCTTTAATTTCAATTGGCAGGGTATCGAATTTGCAGGCTTTGGCACCGGAAAATGCAAATTTAGAACCTACGAAAAAAGGAAGCCTGAAAATTAATGATAACTGCCAGGTACTTATTAATAATAAACCTTCACATATATTTGCAGCAGGAGATGTAACCGGTCATTCCCAACTATTTAGTGTTGCAGAATTACAAGGTCGAAAAGCTGTAGAAAAAATGGCAGGCAAGTCGGGTTATCCTTTGGATTACTCACATATGAGTACTTTAATGTTTTTTAAACCTGAAGTAGCAGCAGTTGGTGCCAATGAAAAAATGCTTCAAAGTAAGGGCATCCCATACATAGCAGCTTATTACTCAAACAAGCTGATAAATAGAGCTATAGCTATGCGTAGCACTACAGGGTTTATTAAAATATTAGTTAGTAAAGATGTTAATCAAAGAATATTAGGAATGCGGGCTTCCGGACCTCAGGCTTCTGCCTATATAGTATCTGTAGCTCATCTCATAAACCAGGGAGACAGCCTGGGCGAAGTTCTGAAAATATTTTATCCACATCCAAGCGTTTCTGAAGGCATTCAGGAATGTTTGCGTACTATAGGCAACCGTTCAATATATAAACCGGAAGCTTTTCCCTACGATATATATATAAGACAATGGGCACCATAAAAAGCCAAATTTATATATTTATGCTTTTCCCTGAAAACATTTTTTAAAAAACAATTAAAATAACAGAAAGAAATATGAAAAAATCACAATCTGTTGTTGTTATCACAATAATATCTGTTTTGCTTATATGGATTCTGACTCCATATCATTTAAAAAAAGCAATAGTGCATCAACTACCGGGAATTTATGATTATTTGATCTTCCATAATCGTACAATTGATAATGATAGTCCCCAAGCATGGCCAAAATCCAAAAAGTATAATTTTTATTATCCACCGGAATCTCTTCAAGATTCCATAGAGCTAATGGAAACTTCAGCATTTTTAATCATACAAAATGATTCTTTGCTTTATGAATATTACCAGGAAAATTTATCAGGTACAGAACTGTCCAACTCATTTTCCATGGCTAAAAGCATCGTTTCCTTATTAATTGGATGTGCTATTGAGGATGGCTACATTAATTTAAATCAGACAATTGAAGAGCTACTTCCGGATTTTACGCAACTTCATGGGCATGGCCTTACTCTTAAGCACCTGTTAAACATGAGCTCAGGTAGTAATTGGAATGAATCTTATAATTCAGCCTTTTCTGTTACTACCAAAGCTTATTATGGGAATGACCTGAAAAAAATGATGAAAAAAGTCAAGATAACCCAAACTCCGGGAAAAACTTTTAGCTACAGTAGCGGAGATACGCAATTACTGGCAATTATTTTATCTGAAAATACAGGAATGAGTATTTCAGAATATGTTTATGAGAAATTGTGGAAACAAATGGGAGCTGAAAGTAAAGCATTATGGTCCTTAGATAAAAAGGATGGATTTGAAAAAGCATATTGTTGCTTCAATAGTATTGCCAGAGATTTTGCAAGAATTGGACATCTGGTACTAAACAATGGAAAATGGAATAATGAACAGCTCATTCCTGAAAATTATATGCAGGCTTCCCTAACTCCTGCTTTACACTTGATAGATGAAGATAGTAAGCACGTTGATTATTACGGTTTTCAATGGTGGATACTTAACTACCGGGGAGAAAAAATCCCTTATGCAAGAGGAATATTAGGACAATATATATTTGTAATTCCTCACCTTAATGCAGTTATTGTCAGATTGGGGCATCAAAGAAGTGATAGCTATATTGGACCCCATACTATTGATGCTTTTACATGGCTAAATACAGGTATAAATATAATAACACAATCAGATAGCAAGCCACAATAAATTAAAAAAAGCTTTTCATAAATTCATTTATCCTTTATATACTTCTTCCATATAATGGATAAATGAAGCATTTACCACTTTGTTGCCTCCGGAAGTAGGATAATTACCTGTAAAATACCAGTCTCCTAAATCATTGGGACAGGCTTTATGCAAATTTTCTATGGATTGAAAAACTATTTCAACTTCAGCATTTATATCGACGGGGCGTAACATCTGAGCAATTTTAGATGATATATCCTCTACAGTAAAAGGCTTGTAAATCTCTTTTACATAGTTAACCATCTTTTCTTTTGGCAAATCAAGCTGTGCTTTGCATTTTTTATAAACATTTTCAATTACTACTTCATTATTTGTATCTTTCAATAATTCTATAGCAGCCTGAAAGGCACAAAATTCATTTAAACGTGTCATAGCAATTCCATAACAATCGGGATAGCGAATTTGAGGGGCAGAAGATACTATTATAATTTTTTTAGGATGCAAACGATCTAAAATTTTCAAGATACTACTTTTAAGAGTGGTCCCCCGAACAATAGAATCATCAATAACTACAAGTGTATCCTTATCATTTCTTACAATCCCATAAGTAACATCATAAACATGAGCAACCATATCGTCCCGTGATGAATCAACTGCAATAAAAGTCCTCAATTTCACGTCTTTAACAGCAATTTTTTCAACTCTTGGTTCCCTTGTCAATATCTCTTGAACCAATGATTCTTCGGGTGATGTTCCAAGTTTTTTAAGCTCTTTAAGTCTCCAGTTGACCAAATATTCTCTAATACCTTCCATCATTCCATAAAAAGCAGTTTCTGCAGTATTGGGAATATATGAAAAAACCGTATCACGAAGATTGTGATCAACCAAATCTAAAATTACAGGTGCTAATAAACGTCCTAATTCTTTTCGCTCACGATAAATTGATTTATCACTACCACGAGAAAAATAAATCCGCTCAAATGAACATGACTTTCGTTCTTGAGGAGTACAAACCAACTCTTCAGATATAAAACCATCCTTTTTTATTATCAGAGCATAACCAGGTTTTAATTCTTTAATATCACGAACAGAAATATCTAATGCAGTTTGAATAACAGGACGCTCCGATGTGACAACTGCAATTTCATCATCAGTATAATAATAAGCAGGCCTTATACCCCATGGATCTCGGGTAACAAAAGCATCACCATGACCAATTAAACCTGCAAGTACATAACCCCCATCCCACTTACGACTCGAACGACCTATAACCCTCCTTACATCTAATTCACGCTCTATTAAATGGGAGATTTCTTCATTTGAATATCCAACATTCTTAAATTGCCTAAACAACAACTGATTTTCTTCATCCAAAAAATGGCCTACATTCTCTAAAATAGTGACAGTGTCGGAATAATCCTTAGGATGCTGTCCCAATTCAACAAGAGCTGAGTAAATTTCATCAACATTGGTTAAATTAAAATTTCCGGCAAGCACTAAGTTACGTGATCTCCAGTTGTTTTCCCGCATAACAGGATGAATATAATCCAAAGCATCATTGCCCGATGAACCATATCTTAAATGACCAAGGTATAACTCTCCAACAAAAGGCAAATGCTTTTTAGCCCAAACAGAATCACAAAACAAATCATTATTATGATCCTCATCATATTTATAATGCCTGTAAATTTTGGAGAAAACATTTTGTATAGGATTTAACTTGTTGGAACGTTCACGGAAGAGATATTTTTTACCGGCTGGTTGATCAATTTTGAGATTAACAACCCCGGCAGCATCCTGCCCCCTGTTGTGTTGTTTCTGCATTAAAAGATAAAGCTTGTTTAAACCATATCTCCATGATCCATATTTTTCTCTGTAATATTCTAAAGGCTTTAAAAGCCGAATCATAACAATCCCACACTCATGCTTTATTTGTTCACTCATAATTTGAATTGACTAAAAAATCTCATTATTTGTCAGACATCTATGACATGCAAAATTAATACTAAAACTCATTTTTAATATAAGAAGATAATTGTAAATTAATAATTACAAGTTGATACTAAAAACAAAATAATTTTTTAATGAAAAAACCGCCTTATGATGGCGGCTTCTTTTAATTTTTAAACTCATCCAATTTTATAGAAGAATCACGTACTACATAGCCTCCAATATTAGGCATAGAATTTCTTATACGTCGTAATAAAGGTAAAGCTTCATGCTTGTGCCTGAAGCTTCCTATTCTAACTCTCCAAAAAGGAGCATTAAATTCAACTATAACCCTTTCATCCGGAAATTTACTCAACAATGCAGTCCGTATTTCGTATGCCTCTTGCCTGGCATTAACATCAGTACCGGAGTATAAATGAATACGATAGCCCTCAATGCCCGGTAAAGATTTATTACTGCTAATATAATTTTCCATCATTTGTCCAACATCAGGAGATTGACGGATTACAATATGTCCTTCACCAATATTATGTTTTTCAAGTTTTTGAAACGGAGAATCTTGACTCGTATTTCTTCTTACCTGACTATTGATAGGTATTAAAATAAAGCTAAATATCAATAATAAATAAACCCTCATGCCGGTAACTTAAAATTAAATTTATTCTGAAAATAACAGAAAAAACAATATGCAAATAATAAGAAAAGTACGATATGAAAACGTGGTTACATACGGGACTCTTCATTATTTGTCAATGGCTTTTTCCGAATAACTTTATCTATCGATTGAATGACAAAGATACATGTTTATTCTCGTTCCGGCACAACAATTAATGGTAAATCTGAAAGATTTAATAAGGCATTGGCGAAAGGATAAAATGCACTATCGAAGGGGTTCAGTGATTTACGAACAGGTAAGGCAATAATGGAAACACTTTTTTCATGAGCATAATTAATAAGATCATGAGCATCTTTCGAACCATCTATAACAAAACTTTCAACATCTAAAAAAGAGTTTTTCTTGAAAAATCGTTCTACCTGATGAACATAAGCATCAACCTTCCCGGGAATCAACCAGCGTGAACGCTTTGATATACCAACAACCAAAACTGATGCATTAATTTCTCTTGCAAAAGAAGCAACCATAGGAACTATCCTTCGACTAACTTTTTGAGTATCTATTGGCACTAAAATTTTTTGCTTTTTCTTAAAAATCATCTCTTTTCTAACTGCCAATACCGGACATGGTGCATTTGCTACCAACCTGTATGCATTACTACCAAGCCACCTATCTTCAAACCCCGACATTCCATGAGTTCCTACAACAATTAATTCTGAATCGTCATAATGAGCTTGATTTGTAATTTCCCTAACTACGTTTCCTTCTCTAATTTTAAAATCTAGTTGTCCGTTTTCAACCTCATAATTTTCTTCAACTCTTTTTATGAGATATCTCATAAAATCAACATCCAGATCCGATAAAATTAACTCAGGATTGTTTTTTGCAAATTGAGGATGATATTTTAATCCCGTACGCACATGCATCATGCGTAATTTAGCTTTAATTATATTTGCAATATCCAAGGCTACATCCACTGCAAAAATGGAGTCCTCAGAGAAATCAACCGGAACTAAAATGCGTTTCATAAAAAAAAGGGAATAAATTTAATTTCATTGTGTCTTACGATATCTGTATTAAAAGGTTATCATAATAGACAAATAAAAATTACTTTAAATTATTCCCCGATTTCAAAAATGAAAATATAAGTTGTCGATATTGTTTTTATTTAAAATATTTTTTTCTACAAGATTGGCTTCTAAAAATGAAAGATTTCTATAATAAGAATGAAAATAAGCAGAAATTCGAGTTTGGTAAGGCATAAAAGCTAAAGTTAATTTAAATTAAGTGTTAATTTTTATCATAATACAATCACTGTAAATATATATAAATAAGCTCAAACTAAATATATAAACAAGCAGCTTTTATTATTATTTAAAAGGTAGTCGTTTTTAAAATAAACATTTAACACTATCTTAGTATAATGCTTAATTTTAAAAATAAAATTTTAATCTCGTATATCCTTATCAAAATTGAATCGTAAAACAAAGACATCATCAGATTTAAAAAACATGAAAGCTAAATTTAAAATATTAGTTTTTTTTATTTGGGCCTTAGTTCTTTTATGCTTCGGTTCATGTGATTTTTTTGGAAATGATGTAAGCATAGATAACAAACAAACTTACGAAAAAGAGCTACCTCTTGATAATGAGGAGGAAGAGAACACTGATGATGAAAATGCCGGTGATAATAATGAAGATGATGCTATTGAAGAAGAAGAGGAAGAAGATAAGGAAGGAGAAGAAGATAATGAAGATGATAGTTTTTCTTTGCCTATAATATATATAAAAACTCCTGATGAAAAACCAATAGAAACAAAAGAATGGCTAAATAAAGAACTTGGTTTGGGGCTTTCAACTATCAGTATAAAAGAAAATGGCGAATTTTTATTTAAAGATCTGCCAATGGATATCAGAGGAAGAGGAAATTCTACTTGGAAATTCCCCAAAAAACCTTATAACATAAAATTAGAAAAAAAACAATCCCTTTTTGGCATGCCCGCACATAAAAAGTGGGTGCTTTTAGCGAATTATTCAGATAAATCTCTGGTTCGTACAGAGTTTGCAATGGGCCTTGGTGCTGAAGTATTTAATAATATGGCCTGGACACCTAAATTACAATCCGTTATACTTTATTTAAATGACAGCTACGACGGTATTTATCAGATAGTTGAAAAAATAGAAATAGATAAAAACAGACTTGATATTGATATCACCTCACCAAATTCTAAAGATTTTCTATTGGAACAAGACCAAAGGGATAAAGAAAACGAATATAAATTCACCACAACTAAAGGATTACGACTCTCATGGGAAAAAACAACCTCGAATCTCGCAGATATAGATAAAATAAATCAAATAAAAAACACCATTCAAGGTATAGAAGATCTCATTTTTTCATATGAAAGGTTTTCTGAAATTGAATCTTTAATTGATATACCTTCTTTAATTGATTGGTATTTTGTAAATGAACTTACAAAAAATGTTGATGCGAAAGAATATTCATCCATTTTTATGTATTTTAAAAATGGGAAATTATATATGGGACCTATTTGGGATTTTGATCTCTCTTCGGGAAATGTAAATTATTATTCATGCGATGACCCCACTAAATTTTATGTACGATATCATACATGGATTTCACGACTTTTTAGAGACCCACTATTTGTTAACATGGTAAAAACACGCTGGGGAGAACGGAAAAATAAAGCATGGGATCAAATACAAAAAATTCAAAATTATGCAGAAAGTTTAAATGGTACCCAAGTTAAAAACTTTGAACGCTGGCCCATATTAGGAAAATATATATGGCCTAATCGGATATGGCCTGAAACCTATGAAGAAGAAATTCAAGAACTAATCATATGGCTCGAAACCAGATACCTGTGGATGAATGAAGCCCTTCAAAACCTACCCTAATAGAAAAAACAAAACGGAGTCCACAAGCTTTTGAATGTTTCAATTAGCATTACCACACTATGTCTAAATATTTAGCATGAATAAATACTATTTCTTAAAATTGATAAATAAGAAAATTCTCACGCTGAGTTGCATCTGATAAAGTATCATATACTTCATTATAAACCAATGACCAAGGTATTCCACCGTCTGTAAATTTGCCTTTTATACGGTTATGTTCGGATAAACGACGATTAATGTCATTGGTACGTCCAATATAATACTTGTCTAAGCGACTACTGTATAGAATATAAACAATGTACATAGGTTAGGGAAGTTAAAAAAAGGGCTGCTCAAATAACAGCCCTTAAAAATTAATCTTGTGACTCAGCTGAGGCTCGAACTCAGGACCCTCCCGCTAAAGCGGGATGCTCTACCCGGATTGTCCTTGGATAAGCTGTTCAATATATTTACGGGATTTCTTTCTTTTGAGGGACTGCTCACGCTGAGTTGCATCTGATATAGTATCATATTGTTCACTATAAACCAATGACCAAGGTATTCCACCGTCTGTAAATTTACCTTTTATACGGTTATGTTCGGATAAACGACGATTAATGTCATTGGTACGTCCAATATAATACTTGTCTAAGCGACTACTGTATAGAATATAAACAATGTACATAGGTTAGGGAAGTTAAAAAAAGGGCTGCTCAAATAACAGCCCTTAAAAATTAATCTTGTGACTCAGCTGAGGCTCGAACTCAGGACCCTCCCGCTAAAGCGGGATGCTCTACCCGGATCAAACATAAACGAGCTGAAAACTTAATCTTGTGACTCAGCTGAGGCTCGAACTCAGGACCCTCCCGCTAAAGCGGGA
>CAZODA010000018.1:42555-42680 GCA_964578485.1 uncultured Alkalitalea sp.
TAACAGCCCTTAAAAATTAATCTTGTGACTCAGCTGAGGCTCGAACTCAGGACCCCATCCTTAAAAGGGATGTGCTCTACCTACTGAGCTACTGAGTCAATAAAAAACTCTATTTCAATTATGAC
>CAZODA010000018.1:42780-61120 GCA_964578485.1 uncultured Alkalitalea sp.
TCAAAACCCTCCCGCGAAAGCGGGATGCTCTACCTACTGAGCTACTGAGTCAATAAAAAACTCTATTTCAATTATGACTCAAAACCCTCCCGCGAAAGCGGGATGCTCTACCTACTGAGCTACTGAGTCAATATTTTTTTTAATATGCAAATTGTCTGACCTTCCAAATTTGCAGTGCAAAAATAGGTTCTTCTTTTTAATCTCGCAAGTTAACAAAGAAAAAAAATGAAATTTTCGTCAAATATTTTTTTTACCAAAACAAAATTAAAAGCTATTTATTGAAACCCGGTCATTCATCTTTCTTATTAACAACTATTTACCTTAAGCATTCTTTTATTTAAAATATTTCGAACACAAGACATTATTAATTTGTTTAACTTTAAAATACTTATAATTTAACTGTTTTTAATTAAATTTTATCAGTTTACCTTTACTTACAAGCAAATTAAGATCTATTTATAAATAAAAAAATGACAGCAAAGCAAAATATTATTAAAATATTCACGGGAAATGAAGTTTCTGTCTATCTACTTAAAGGTTTATTAGAAGAAATCGAGGTGAGTTCGATGATCAAAAATGATTTTCAAGCGGGTGTAACTGCTGGCTTTTTTGGAGGTACCCCTGATGTTGTTGATCTTTTTATAAGTAAAGAAGATTTAAAAAAGGCTACACCCATAATCGAAGATTTCCTTAATAATGCAGAATGATATTTTAATTGACATTGTTTTATTCAAAAATATCAGGGAATATTAGTTTGAAATTTATTTTCTTTTTTTTGCAAAAAACTCTTTCACTAATGAACTACACTCAGCCTCCATAAGCCCTGCAACCACCTCTGTTTTAGGATGCAACAACAAAGGGGAGTAAGATGAAAAACCTCTTTCTTTATCGTAGGCGCCAAAAACAAGTCGATCGATTTGTGCCCGGTTTAAAGCACCCGCACACATACTACAAGGCTCCATCGTTACATAAATTGTACAATTATTAAGATATTTACTTCCCAAGGCTTCTGCAGCAGATGTTATAGCGAGTATTTCGGCATGTGCTGTTACATCATTTAAAACTTCTGTGAGATTGTGAGTTTTAGCTACAACAAGGCCTTTACTTACAATTACAGCACCAACAGGAACTTCATCTTTACGAAATGCCTCTTTCGCCTCTTTATATGCCTGCTTCATAAAATACTCATCATTAAAATCAATTTTCTCCATTCTAAATCTTAAAAAACAATACGTTTAACCGAAATATTAATTTATTCTAAAATATCTTTTCATCCAAATTTGGGTGTATCTTTTATTTTCTTTTTAATTTCGCAAAGATATTTCATTTAAAATAAATTAAACTTGCTTTATTGCAAAGATTTATTTTAAATGATCAACACAATATTTTTGTAAAAAGCTCGAATAGCTTTTCAAGTTTTATAAATGAATGCTTATTTTTCATGTATCAGGAAAAAAGCTTTTTAAAACAAGTAATTTGTTGTTCGAAACATCAAAATTAATTTAGAATTATAATTTTTAATAATAAAAAAATGTATAGAACTCATACGTGTGGAGAATTAAGACTTTCGAATGTCAACAATCGAGTAACATTAAGTGGTTGGGTACAAAGAATTCGAAATTTAGGCGGAATGACTTTTGTTGATTTACGCGATAGGTATGGTATTACACAATTAGTTGTAAATACCGAAACGCAACATGATCTAAGTCAACAGGTCCGAGATCTTGGCCGTGAATATGTAATTCAAGTAATTGGTACAGTATCCGAACGTAGTAGCAAAAACTCAAAAATTCCTACCGGCGAAATTGAAATAAAAATTGAAAAGCTCAATATATTAAATTCTTCATCTTTACCTCCTTTTACTATTGAAGACGAAACTGATGGTGGTGACGAACTACTTATGAAATATCGTTATCTGGATTTACGTAGAAATATAATTCGAAAAAATCTTGAATTACGCCATCAAATGAGTATTGAAATAAGGAATTATTTAAACGAAAAAAAATTCTTAGAAGTTGAAACTCCTGTATTAATTAAATCAACTCCCGAAGGAGCACGTGATTTTATTGTTCCTTCACGAATGCATCCCGGACAATTTTATGCTCTTCCACAATCTCCTCAAGTATTTAAGCAATTGCTTATGATAGCAGGGTTCGATCGTTATTTTCAAATCGTAAAATGTTTCCGTGATGAAGACCTACGAGCTGATCGGCAACCTGAATTCACCCAGATTGATTGTGAAATGTCCTTTATTGATCGCGAAGAAATATTAACAACCTTTGAGGGCTTATGCAAATATTTATTTAAAAAGATTCTGAACTTAGAAATTAAAGATAATTTTCCACGCATTAGTTATTCTGATGCAATGGAATTATATGGTTCTGACAAACCGGACATCAGATTTGAAATGACTATAAAAGACCTGACAAATATAGCTCAAAACAAGGGGTTTAAGGTCTTTGATGATGCAGAATACATTGGGGCTATATGCGCAGATGGCTGCTCAGATTATTCCCGAAAACAACTTGATAAATTAACAGAATTTGTAAGAAAACCGCAGGTTGGTGCAAAAGGATTGGTATATGTTAAATATAATACTGATAAAAGTTTTAGATCATCAGTAGATAAATTCTTTGATTCAAATCAACTTCAATTATGGGCTGATCAATTAAATGCTAAACCAGGTGATTTATTATTAGTACTTGCCGGGGATAAAAATGACACACTTAATGCATTAAACGAATTAAGGCTTGAAATGGGAGAAAGATTGGGATTACGTAAAAAAGATGAATTTAGTCCTTTATGGGTTGTTGATTTTCCTTTATTGGAATGGGATAAAGAAAGCAAACGTTTTTACGCTATGCACCACCCTTTTACTGCACCAATTGAGGAAGACAGAAAAGAACTTGAAAGTAATCCGGGCAAGGTAAGGGCAAACTCTTATGATTTAGTTATAAATGGAGTGGAATTAGGTGGTGGATCAATTAGAATACATGATAAAGAACTCCAAAATAAAATGTTTGAAGTTTTAGGCTTTTCACAACAAGAAGCAAATGATCAATTTGGTTTCCTGATGAATGCATTTAAATACGGCGCACCACCACATGGAGGAATTGCCTTTGGTTTCGACAGGTGGGTAGCTTTATTTGCAGGTTTAGACTCTATACGTGATGTTATTGCCTTCCCAAAAAATAATGCCGCCAGAGATATTATGATTGATTCACCTTCACCGGTGCAACAATCACAATTAGATGAATTAAATATTACACTTGATCTTAAAAATAAAATTTAAATGTATTTTTGAAAACAATTAATGATGAATCATTCGGGTAAGTATGATGTTATTATTGTCGGAGGTGGGGCTGCAGGGATTATCGCTGCCGGAAGAGCAGCCCAACTAGGCTCAAAAGTATTGCTTATAGAAAAAATGACATCCTTAGGACGTAAATTGTTGCTAACAGGAAAAGGACGCTGCAATATTACCCATGATTCACAAATTTCTGATTACTATAAAAACATTTTCCCCAACAGTAGATTTTTGAAACATGCTTTTTCAGCATTCTTTAAGAATGATATCATTGCCATATTAAATCAAAATGGTGTTGAAACAATAACTGAAAGAGGCAACAGGGTTTTCCCCATAAGTAATAAAGCATCGGAAGTATTACAAGCTTTAAAAAAATGGATGGGAGAAAAGAATATAGAAATAATACTTCAATGCAGAGTAAGTGAATTAATAATCAATAATGGATATATTAGAGGGGTAAAAACCATTTTGAAAACGAAAAGTCAGGTTTTTAATGCTAATAATGTTATCATCTGTACCGGAGGAAAGTCTTATCCCGGTACGGGATCAAATGGTGATGGCTATAAATTAGCGCAAAGTGTAGGACACTCAATAAGCCGACTCAGGCCTGCCTTAGTTCCATTACTAACAAAGGACTCTTTTGCTTCAAAACTTCAAGGATTAGGTCTCAAAAATGTCAAAGCAACTGTATGGGTTGATCAAAAAAAAGAAGCTGAAGGCTTTGGCGAAGTTATGTTTACACATTTCGGCTTAAGTGGACCTGTTATTTTAACTCTCAGCAGACATGTTGTTGACAGTCTTGATTCCGGCTCAAAGGTGGAGATAAGCATTGATCTAAAACCTGCAATAGATAATAAGAAGCTTGACAAAAGGTTAGTACGCGATTTGAATACTAATGGGAAGAAACAACTTGAAAACATTTTCAAACAATGGCTACCATCAAAATTAATCGCTGTTTTCCTCGAAAAATTATCTTTAGACGGGCAAAAGCAAGGCCATCAAATAAATGCTGAAGAGCGTAAAAAGATTCTTCAGTTAATGAAAAATTTTAGGTTTTCTATTTATGGTCATACAGGATATAAAGATGCCATTATTACCGCCGGAGGAATTCCCACACTTGAAATAAATTCAAAAACCATGGAGTCAAAACTTGTTAAAGGATTGTTTTTTGCCGGCGAAATAATAGACCTCGATGCAAATACCGGAGGATTTAATCTCCAAATAGCCTTTTCTACAGCATATTTGGCTGCAGAAAGCATAAGCTTAAGTAAATAATATTGCCTTATTGCTTTGAAGTTGCGTCAACTTTGTATGAGAGCTGATTAATCAAAGGATTTGCATACATCTCCAAAATAGAATCATAAATGAAGTCAGGATTTTTATTTCCACTCATTTTCACCCTATCCTCCACATATTTTATATATGCCTGTTTTTCTTCTTCACTATACTTATCTGAAAATTTTTCCTGATCATTTAAAAGATCCCAAGCAATATAATTTCCGGGATATAATTTATAGTTTAAATGAACATGATTATCTATAATTTCAGCAAGAGCATTATATTTATCATTTTTAACCGATATTGCATCAATTGGATTAAATTCTTCTTCCAAGGGCTTGCCAAATGCAAAATGGACCCTCCCCTTTCTACCTTGTAGGCCTGTTGACATATGCAAAAGGTCATCATTCTTTGTTTTCAAATAGTCAGGATTTTCTTTCTTAGTTTGAAATTCAACCGCCTTCAAATAATCACAAGGATCGTATTCATAAGAAATAGAAACCGGAACCATTCTTAATTCCTTGAAATTTTCAATTATATTTTTTTCTCCTGATATATTAAGCATTTTCAATAAGCTGACTTGTGTCCGATCATTTCCGTCTTTTGAACGTCCTTCACGTTGAGCCAACCAAATACTATGCTTTTTTTGATTTAATGAAAAACGGATATAAGAAGAAAGTAAAATTGAACTTTCCATCATTTGTTTAAAAGGAACATTACGTTTTACTATAAAAGTCCTATTTAATTTCACGAGATCCGTAATCCAAGGATAAATCAAAAGATTATCTCCAATGGCAATTTCCGTTGTATTAAATCCATTTTCAAATAAAAGAATATTTAAAATAGCCGGATCTAAAACAATATCTCTATGATTAGAAATAAACAAATAGGACTCATTAGCATCCAAGTTATTAAGGCCTTCGACAGTAACACCTTTTGTAGTGTTCTTAAGTACTCCCTTAACATATTCCGAAACCACCTCCTCTTGAAATTGACGAATAGTTTTTATATGCATCAATTTTTCCATGAATTTTTCCGGAGGTATTTCAGGATATAAAAATCCTATAAGTCGTAAAAAGTACTTTTCATTTTTTAGGCGATTAAATACTTTTTGAACTTCATGATCCTCGTATGGCCTAATTGATTCAAAATTCCACTGTTGTTCTTTTACCATTATTATGATTGATGGTTTGCGGCAAAATTACATTAAACAATCCAGTTTATGAAAAATATTATTGTAATAATCAAACCACATCTTTGCCATACATAAATAAATACTAGCAATAAAAAACTTATTTAAATTCAAATATATCCTTTTTAGTCAGCAGTTTTTTTTGTACATTTCTAATTAAAGTACCACCCTATTTAAATATAAAGCATGAATACTAAAAGAGAGCCAACAGCAGCAGGTACATTCTATGAAAATGATCCTCAAAAATTAAAAGATCAACTTTTTGAGTTATTCAATGACTCTAATAAACCTGTCACATCTAAAAAAATAAGAGCTTTAATTCTTCCTCATGCCGGCTATATATTCTCGGGCAGGACAGCAGCATCAGGAATCAATCAAATTAATCCCAAAGCAATTTATAACAACATATTTCTTATTGGATCAAGTCATAGAATGGGCTATGATGGGGCTTCTGTTTTCAAAGGAAGCCACTTTAACACTCCTTTAGGTTCTATCGCAGTTGACACAAATATTGCCCATGAATTAATTTTAAAATCATCCTATTTTTCCTTCAGCCAAAAACCACACAAGAATGAACACTCATTAGAAGTTCAGCTACCTTTTCTACAATATCATTTAAAAGAAGATTTTAAAATAGTCCCAATTCTCATTGGTACACGAGATTATAACACATGTAAAGAAATTGCGACAATTTTAAAACCATATTTTACAGCTGATAATTTATTTTTAATTAGCACAGATTTTAGTCATTACCCCGATTATGAAGATGCAGTTTCTGTTGATAAAGAAACAGCAAAAGCTATAATTTCAAATAATACAGACACTTTCCTAAAAGTATTATCAAGCTATAAAGCTTCTAAAATCCGAGGACTTTCCACTCCACTTTGTGGGTGGTCGTCTGTTTTAACTTTATTATACCTTACAGAGCAACATTACAATTTTTTAGAATATAAACATATTCATTATGAGAATTCCGGTGACTCTATTTTTGGTGATAAATCAGGAGTTGTTGGGTATCATGCAATATTGGTAAAAGAAAAAAACCATGAATCTTAAACTATCTGACAAGGAAAAAAAACTACTACTTGATATAGCCCGCAAAAACATTGAGAGCAAACTCATTGATGTGCCGGAATATACTGTAAACATTAAAGATTTACCGAAAAGTTTAAAAGTCCCAAGAGGAGCTTTTGTTTCTGTTTATAAAAACAGTGAATTAAATGGTTGTATAGGGCATATTGGTGAAGACGATCCTCTGTGGTTGGTTGTTAAGCGCTGTGCTATATCAGCAGCTTTTAATGATGACAGGTTCCCATCAATTAAAAAAAATGATTTAAATGATTTGTCCATTGAAATTTCAATCTTAACACCTGCTAAAAAAATTACAAGTATTGAAGAGATAGAGCCGGGGAAACATGGAATTATTATTCAAAAAGGCAACTCTAAGGGAACTTATCTGCCTCACGTTGCAAAACGAATGAATTGGAATCGCATTGAATTATTGCAACATTGCTCAAAAGACAAGGCAGGTATGGATATTGACGGATGGAAAGATGCAGAAATTTTTATTTATGAATCAGAAACAATCAAATAACTTATCATTAAATAATAAAATGTTTAATGATATAAGCACAAATGCTTATTACTGGAAAAAAGAAGGCAAGTATATACGTTGTTTATTGTGTCCCCATGTCTGTTTGCTAAAAAATGGTGAAACAGGGATTTGCAGAACCAGGATAAACATAAATGGTGAACTTATTTCCACAGCATGGAATAATCTGTGTGCAGCAAATTCAGATCCGGTAGAAAAAAAGCCTCTTTTTCATTTTATTCCGGCACACCGAACATATTCCATTGCAACAAAGGGCTGCAATTTAAGATGCTTGGCATGTCAAAATTTTCATATTTCTCAATACGCTCCTGATCCTCATCCTGATATTGTTTCAAGCCCTGATCAAATAATTGCTACGGCTATAGCTGAACAATGTAGATCCATTGCATATACTTATACTGAGCCCGTTGTTTTTTATGAATACATGTTTTCAGTAGCAAAAAAAGCACATGAAGTCAATTTGAAAAACATTATGATATCTTCAGGTTATATTTCTGCGAAACCTTTACGAGATATCCTACCATATCTTGATGCTATAAACATAGATCTTAAGACATTCGACGATCAAAGTTATCAAAAGCTTAGCGGTGCTAAATTAAAGCCTGTGCTCAAAAATTTAAAAATAATACGTGATTCAGGAAAGTGGCTTGAAATTACCTGTCTAATTATTCCGGGCTTCAACGATAGTGAAAGTATGATAAGCAAATTATGTCTTTGGTTAATTGAAAATGGTTTTAAAGACACTCCAATACATTTTAGTCGATTTTTCCCCTATTATAAATTAAACCACTTAAATCCAACATCTACAAAAAAAATCATTGAAATTTGTAAGCTTGCTTCTCAACATGGGATTAATTACGTTTATCCGGGGAATCTTTCGGGATTTAATTTTGAAAACACCTTGTGTCATTCTTGCAACAACCTGATTATAAAGAGAGTTGGTTATAAGGTTATATTTAATAAACTAATAAATGGTAAATGTCCTGAATGTGCTACTGAAATTCCGGGAGTTTTCAATTAATTTTATATAAAAAACCTATATTTAGCCGATATAATAATAGCGAAAAACAACTATATAATTTTATTCGTTTGAAAGCTACATACAAAATCCTGCTTGGCTTATATGTATATATATTATTTCCTGTTTGGCTGGTAGCTCAGAATGATCCAATAATCGGGAAGATAAGCTTTGAAGGCAACAACAACTTTTCAAAAAAAAACCTTTTACAAGAAATTTCTATTTATCCGAGCAGCTGGATGAAAAGAACGATTTTTAGAAAAAAACCATCTTATTATAATAGCGATGCCTGGGAAATGAGTGTAAGAAGTCTTGTTCATTTCTATCAAACTGAAGGCTTCCTAAATGTTCAAATACAAGAGCCCCAAATTAAACTGTATAAAAACAAAAAAATAGCCGATGTAACCATTATTATTTCAGAGGGCGAAGCTGTAAAAGTAAGTTCAGTCTCTTTTTCAAAAACTCCTTCAAAAGTAAGTGAAAATTTAATATATGATACGGAAGGAAAAACATTAAAATTACTCATCCGTCCCGATAGTCGTTTCAGGGATGAGAATATATGGAATGACCGTGACCAAATTACAAAATACATGGTTGAAAAAGGTTATGCATATTCATATATTGAACCAATAATTAAAGTTGACACCTTTTTAAACCAAGCTTCGATTAACTGGGATTTAAGCCCCGGTCCACCATGTGTGTTCGGGGATATTACTATTGAAGGAAATGAACGCACACCAACACAATTAATTTATCGTCAGCTAACATTTAGCAAAGGCGAACAATACAGCAGGGTTAAGCTTAACAGATCACAACAGCAAGTATATCAATTAGGGACATTTAGAATAGCATCCCTTAAAGCGCAGTTATCACTTGATGAAAAAGATACAATACCGGTACATATCAATATAAAAGAAGCTCCTATAATTTCCACAAGGTTTGGAGTTGGATATGGCCGTGAAGATAGGTTTCGTACATTCGTGAATTTGCAGTTCTTGAATTTCACAGGAGGTGCAAGACGCCTAAATTTATTTGCAAAACATTCGGGACTGGAGCCATATAGAATTGAGGCGACCCTAACTCAGCCCGCTGCATTTAGCCCAAATTCTGTTCTTGCACTATCACCTTATATAAAAAGAATAAAGGAACCCGGCTTTAATCTTCTCAATTATGGAGCAAACTTAACACTCATGCAAAAAATAAACGATCAGCTAAGTGCTTCTTTTGACGTTTATTACCAAAAAGTAAACCTCGACACCGCTTCTATCGCAATTTTTGATAAGGATGTTGAACCATTAAAAACTTATTCCAAAAATGGAATATCAACCGGGTTTATTTATGATAGCAGCACACCAAGATTTAATCCAAATATAGGATGGACTCTTGCATTTAATTCCCGTTTTAATAATTTTATTTTTCCCGGGAACTATCCTTTTATAAAATTACAGTTGGAGATAAAAAATTATTTACCGCTTTTTGATTTTTGTACTCTGGGATCCAAAACAAAAATTGGAACTATTAATTATATAAGAAAGGGAAGCTTTATTCCCGTTGAAGAACGTTTCTTCTCAGGCGGAAGCCGATCTGTAAGAGGGTGGGCCAGGCAACAGCTCGGACCTAAAGATCAAGACAATATACCAATGGGAGGAAATTATATTTTTGAACTCAGCATAGAACCGAGGGTAAAAATAATAGGTCCCTTAAGTTGGGTGATATTTTTTGATGCAGGAAATGTATGGCAAAAAAAAGATGAGATTTCGGCAAATAAGATTCGTTTTTCTGCAGGGTCAGGGATTAGATTTGAAACACCAATTGGCCCGATAGGCATAGATGTAGCCAGGCCGGTTTGGGATGACTCATCGCATTGGCAATTTCATTTAAATATTGGACATGCATTTTAAAATAAAAAATATTCCCGGTAAGGCTAAAAGGAAAACTTACTGTGCTAATTATATGAATTCTGTATTATGAAGCGTGTTTTAAATATCATAGGGTGGATTTTTGCATTATTATTTTCTATAGTAATGATAACACTCGTGGTAATACAAACTTCATGGTTCAAAGATTTCATTAAAACAAAGGCAGAGGAAATTATTAATCAAAATATAAATGGCAATATAAATATTGAAGAAATTCAAGGAAACTTTTTTACTCACATAGAAATTAAAGGTATTACAACTACCTTTAATAGTGGTGAACCATTACTTAATTTAGAATTAATCAGGCTTAAATATTCTCCGATTTTTCTAATCAAAGGTCTAATACATATTGATGAAATAACTTTTGATCATCCACATTTATATTTGAGTCAAAGAAGTGATTCCTCATGGAATGTCATACATTTTCTAAAACAAAAACAAGCCGAAAAAGAAGATAGCACCAAGACTTCTTTTATGCCAAAATTACGTTTTAATTCTATAAAGCTAATTGCAGGGGAATTTGAAATTAATTCCACGGATACTATAATTCCTAAGAAAATTGAAAACCTTAACATTCATTTAAGTGGAAATTATGTTTCAAACAATTTAAATATTGATTTAAAGGAGTTTTATTTTACAAGTCACCGGCCCGATTTTAAATTAAACAATCTAACTTTCAATTTTGAAACTAATTTCAGCCATTACATTATAAAAGATTTTAATATTGTTACTGCATTAAACCATCTTCATTTAGATGGCAATTACGAGGATGACAATAATTTAAATTCCGACCTTTCATGGCCATCAATAGAAACTAAAGAGTTCGCCTTTATTTTACCTGACTTTTCAATCCCCGGAAAACCGGATTTTACTTTATCATCATCAGTAAAAAATAACACCTTACAACTTGATTTAGGCCTCCGACTAAATGATGAGAGCATTCATTTAAATGGTAAAATAAGTGATTTCTCATTTACGGATATTTTTTCTTCCATTCTTGATTTGGAATTGACAACAAAAAATTTAGAACCAAGAAAATGGTTGCCGGATTTTAGTCTGCCAATTATACTTAACAGCAAAATAAAAATAGATGGAAATGGAATGAAAGCATCTACATTACCGTTGAAGGTCTCAGGGAATTTAAATGGCAGCAAATGGGATGATTATTTACTTCAAATAGCAGATATTAATATTTCCCTTAAAAATAAAGAAATCATTACAGATATATTAATGAAAGGAGATTTTGGAGGAATAAAAACAGAAGCTTTTATCAATTTAAATGGTTCCGAAAAACCATTTAATGCAAGATTTCAAAGTCAAGACTTGGCTCTGCATAAAATATTACCTGAAACACTTGACAGTACAAGTCTCTCATTAATGCTAAATATCGAAGGGAAAGGAATTGGGTCGGAGGATCTTTCAGCATATTTTACAGCTAAGCTAAATAAATCATCAATTGAATACATGGATATTGACTCTTTATTTTTATGCGGAAATTTCGAAAATCAAGTGCTTAAGATAGATAGCCTTACAATAAATAATCCCTCAACAAATTTATACATGAAAGGGAAATATGAAATTGGTGGTAGTTTATATGCAAAACTGAATGGAGATGTTAAAAATACTGAAGCCTTCAATCATTATTTCGACCATACTGCTACCTGGGATAAATTAGATTTTTCCTTAACAGCAGCCGGACAGCCCGATTCGTTAATGTTAGATTTACAAGGACAATCCTTGCTGTTAAAGATCAATCCCAATTTAAGTATAAACAAATTACAATTCAATATCAATGGATTAGCAGACTCGATTGTTCCAAATTTAAAGGCCGACATTTCAGCTTTTGGCATAGAACTATCCAAACACTATGTTGATACTTTAACTTTAAATGCTAAGCTCGAAAAATCACTGTGGGATGCCCATGTAGTATCTATCCTTCCGGATGATATAAGCATAGACCTTTCCTCTTCAGGAAATCTTGAAAACAAATTGGAAATATCCCTTAACAGCTTAAATTTTAATTCATCATTCTCAAATTTAAAATTAAACCAAGAACCGGCAATTTTCTTTTATAGCGATTCTTCCGCATTTATAAAAAACTTTAAATTGTCAGATTCAAAATATCCGGATTTTGCACTATTGATGGAAGGACAATATCAAAAAGACAATTTTCAAAATCTAAATTTAGATATTAAAAATTTAAACCTTGAGTTGTTTTCAAAACTTGGCTTCTCCGAAAGATTAATGAAAGGATTAGCTAATATTGATTTGAGCCTCGGTGGCGAAAAAGAACAAATTACACTAAAAGGTAATTTGTCATTAAACGAGCTTGAAGCTGATCCCCTGGCAATAACAGAAATTGTAACAGATATTTCTTATCCCGGAGAAATACTTTCCCTTCAATCAAAAATTCTTAACAAAGCCGGTGATACCATTAAAATTGATGCCACTACAGCTCTTTTTGTTAGTTTAAGCGACAGCCTATTAATTTCATGGCCCAAAAAAATCAATGCAAAATTACAGGCATCAAAAACACAATTAAGTGGCTTCTTTATGACATTACCGGGTTTTGATCAGCCAAAAGCTTTGATGACTATAGATATGGAAGCCAACGGCAGCTTAGAGAATCCGGAGTTAAAAGGTTATATTGACATCATAAACGGAGAAATGCCATTAGCAAAATACGGAATTAATTATAAGGATATCAGGCTTAAGCTTTCATTGGATGGAACAAAAATAAAACTTGACTCCCTTTTCACAAAACATGAAGGTGGAACTATTTTGGCCCAAGGAGAATTAGCTATGGACTCATCAATTACCTCAGGAAGGTTAAAATCAAGTAATCTTCAAATAAATGCCAACAATTTTTATATTACCAAACATCACGATCATGAAATTCAAATCAATGCTAAGGTATCACTAAAAGATTTTGAAAAAAGTCCTGCCTTTGATGGGAATATTGAAGTGTTACGTTCAAGTTTTAATATCCCTGCCATATTGAAACTTGCCGATGGAGGTATTGAACAAAATGAACCGCTTCTTATTCAATCAATCAAAGATAGAAGTATGGAACTTGAATTTGAAAAAGAAAATAGCATAGATGATGCTAAATCAAAACATCGGAAATTGGGATTTATGGATCAGCTTACCGGAACACTTAAACTAAAGATACCACGAAACTCATGGATCAGATCACCCGATATGCAAATGGAACTTTATGGAGATATTGATATTGTTAAGAACAGTGATATCTTTGAACTATTTGGTGTACTCGGAGTGCATAGGGGGTTTTACACACTTTATGGTAAAAAGCTCAATATATTGGAAGGAGATTTTAACTTTACTGGTGGAGAAGAATTTGATCCTGCTATTAATTTAAAAGCAGAATATATTTTTCGAACACCAGATAGAATAAAAAAGAAATTAAAACTCCTTATGTCAGGAAAACTATCTGACCCGGAATTTAATTTCGAAATCGAAAATGAAAATATTTCTGAACAAGATGCAATGGCTTATCTACTATTTGGACAAACATTTGATGAATTAAGCTTTAGTAACCAACAAGGTGTAAATAATAATATACCTTCAAAACTTATTACAGGGATGGTTTCCGCACAACTTAGTCGAACCTTGGGTTCAACCCTTGGATTTGACATGGTGGAAATTGATGCTGGAGATAACTGGCAAAACACTACCTTTATGCTTGGAAAATATATTACTAATAACTTATTTGTAACCTATCAAAAAAGTTTTGGACAAAGCGGTAGCGATGCTATTTCACCTGAAGCAATAACCCTTGAATATGAATTAAGCCGTAGATTGTCATTCAGATTAATGCAAGGAGAGATACAAGACTCAGGGGTTGATATTATTCTAAAATTTGAAAAATAAAGATATGGATTATAAAAACACCCGAAACGATCAAGAAAATGTCTCTATGCTTCTCCATAATAAAAGGATAAAAGAAGCTCTGGATATTCTTTCTGATTTGGTGAAAAAGACTCATGACAGTAAAATTATTGACAACCATTATAATTTGGAAATGTCATATAAAAGTCTACTTAGATATACTGTTGAAGGATTCACAGACCCTGAGAGGCAAAAGATTTATTCCGGACTTCTGGTAGAAATATATCATCTATCGGATAGTGTCTTTTTTACTCTTAATACTAATTTTGAAATATCGGTTTTTTATGAAATTAAAAGAAAGCAAACAGAAAATCCGGTAAATTCATTGAACGAAACTTATAACAATCTTTCATTAGCCCTTGAAAAAGAAGAATTAATGTCTGATGGTAACGATTATGCTTCAAAAGAATTAAAGCAATTATTTAATAAACTTTTCGAATTACTACTATGTTCCAAAGAAATCTATAGTCCGAATACACAAATTCAGATAAGCAGCCTATTTAAAACGGGATTTCTTCCATGGCCTCAACAATGTATCCTTACAAGTGCTGTTACAATTCATTTATTTCACTATTTTAATCTTGATGCACTTTATCTGCTCTTTGATCTCCTAAAACATCCTGAGCCTGAAGTTATACAAAGAGCATTAGTTGGTTTACTAATAATCCTCTATAAATATGACAACCGTCTATGGCTTTATCCCGAAATAAAAAGCAGGCTTGAAGTTTTAAAAAAACAACTTGTTTCTGAATCAATAATGCATTCTGTTATTATTCAAATAATGCGTACTCGGGAAACAGAAAAACTGGCACGTAAACTCACAGACGAAATATTACCGGAGGTTGCGAAAATCCACCCTGATCTGCGTAATCGCCTAGATTTAGATAATATACTCGGAGATAAATTCAAGGAAGGAAAAAATCCAGACTGGGAGGATATTTTTTCTGATTCACCAGATCTAATGAACAAATTAGAAGAATTCTCGAAATTACAAATGGAAGGTTCAGACTTATTCCTTTCAACTTTTCGGATGTTAAAACATTTTTCTTTTTTTGACAAGTATGAAAACTGGTTTTTGCCTTTTTATTATCCTAACAAAATAATCGATGAAATATTAAAAAATGAGTCTCAAGCATTTCAAAGTCCCGACCTTTTAAATACAATGACAGAAACCGGTATACTATGTAACTCCGATAAATATTCACTAATACTAAGTATCCCGCAAATGCCCGAAAGCCAAAAAGAAATGATGGGGAAAATGTTCTTGTCAGAAATAAGCGCAATGCGCGAAATTGAAAAAAGCGACGAGTTGATTGGCCCTGACAAACAACTACTTACAATATCGAACCAATATATTCAAGATTTATATCGACTTTTTAGGGTGCATCCTAAAAAAGACACTTTTGATGATCCTTTTTCTTGGAAACTTGATTTTTATAATCGCTGGTTCATTCAATATTTATATAATAATGATGAGTTTTACCTTAAATTGGGCGAGTATCTATTTAATAAAGATGAATATGCTGATGCATTAGAATGTTTTAAAATTGCTGCTAAACATACTAAACCGTCTATGCAACTCATTCAACAGCAAGCCTTTTGCTATCAGCAGCTAAAACAATACAATGAAGCACTAGAACTTTATATTAAAGCTGAACTTTTTGACCATCAGCAGGTATGGAATTTAAAAAAGATAGCTCTCTGTTATCGCTATCTTAACCAGCCGGAAAAAGCACTTGACTACTACTTGAAAGTTGAAAAAATTAAACCCGAAGATTTACATAATCAGGTTAGTATCGGACATTGTTTGTTAGAAATTAAAAACTTTGAAGAGGCATTAAAATATTATTTTAAAGTTGAATATCTTGATCCCGGAAACAAAAAAGTCTGGCGTCCAATTGTTTGGTGTGCACTCGCACTTGGTAAATTTGAACAAGCAGAAAAATATTGCATTAAATTATTGGACGATGAACCAACTGCCCACGACTTTATAAATATGGGACATATAAAGTGGTGTAACAAAAAAAGGGAAGAAGCTTTACAATGGTATAAAAAGTGTGTCAAACATCCCGGTTATTCCTGGAAAAATTTTATGGATACTCTCCAAAATGACAGGTTTATATTAATCAATCATGGAGTTGATAAAAATGATATCCCTATAATGATGGATCAGTTAAGGTATTACCTACAAAATAACTGATAAATATTAATAGTAACAGATGATTTTTTGAAAGGAATATGCTTTGAACCCTAAGCAAAATGATATAATCATTTCAAAAAGTATGAATCTAAGTTAAAAGAACAGATGTAGAAAATAACAAGCTAAGTGCTACTTCGCTGAAGGAAGAGTGGAGGTTATGAAAGTGTTATACTAAAGAGGAAAGTACCAAAGGCAATCAAAACCAAAACAATAATTACTTCAATAACAGAATAGATAAGTATCTTACGCTTTAACCTTGCAATAGTTTCTGTCTCTTTTTTATCAGATTTTAAAATGTTAAATTTCACTTTTTTAAATATTTTTTTATTCAATAATACTTTTTTTTATAAAGTTTAATACTACAAAGAAAAAAATTAAATACCATTTCTACAACCACGCAAGATACCTTTATGATTATTTAACTCTTTTTTTTGATAAAACGTAATATTTTTATGATTATTACTTACATTTTCAATATTAACAATAATATTATCCTATTTTTTAAATAATCAAACATTAAATCTAAAATGCATTATATCACCATCACATACTTCATATTCTTTTCCTTCCACACTCATCTTACCGGCTTCCTTACATGCCTGTTCTGAACCATATTTTACAAAATCCTCATACTTAATCACCTCTGCACGAATAAAGCCCTTTTCAAAATCGGTATGAATAACACCTGCAGCTTGAGGTGCCAATGAACCTTTTGGAAAAGTCCAAGCACGCACCTCCTTCTCCCCTGTTGTAAAATAAGTTTGCAAATCAAGTAAACTGTACGCCGAACGTATCAATTTTGAAACGCCCGATTCTTTCAACCCCAAGTCTTCAAGAAATATCTTCCTCTCTTCAAAAGATTCAAGTTCAACAATTTCCGATTCAGTCTGCGCTGCAATAACAAGTACTTCTGCATTTTCATCAACTATTGCTTTCATCAAAGCTTCAACATGCTTATTGCCGGTTATTACAGAATCCTCATCTACATTACAAACGTACATTACCGGCTTGTTGGTGAGTAAAAACAGCTCGTGTGCAATTTTCTGCTCAACAACATCAGTCAATTCAACAGTACGCGCAGACTTACCCGACAATAAGGCCTCTTGATACTTAAGCAAAACCTCATATAATTTCTTTGAATCCAAATCCTTCGATGATTTGGCTATTTTCTCAACCCGAGGTAAGCGCGACTCAATGGTCTCCAAATCTTTAAGCTGAAGCTCAATATCAATCACTTCTTTGTCACGAACAGGGTTAACCGAACCATCAACATGAACAACTTTATCATCTTCAAAGCAACGTAAAACGTGAATTATAGCATCAGTTTCACGAATATTGGCCAAAAACTTATTTCCCAAACCTTCACCCTTACTTGCTCCCTTAACCAAACCCGCTATATCCACGATTTCAACAGTTGTTGGCTGAACCCTCTGAGGCTTCACCAAACGTTCCAGTTCGCTAAGCCTATAATCTGGCACAGTAATAACACCCATGTTAGGTTCAATGGTGCAAAAAGGGAAATTTGCAGATTGAGCTTTAGCATTGGATAAACAGTTAAACAATGTAGACTTTCCAACATTAGGTAATCCAACAATACCACATCTCAAAGCCATTTATAAATAATTTTTTAAGATAAGCTAATTTTTCAGCCCGCAAAGATAAACCATTTTTCTGATGTTTTTAATAGAAGTGAACACAAAACAAAGGATTGTTTTATAATTCAACCATTCTAAAGCACGCAACCATAAACAGTTTTGACATCATATCATAAACATCAAATATGATTTAGCAACTAAAATTAGATGAAATGAAAATAATTATTTCTTTATTGACAGGAATCTTTCTGTTTGTAATGGTTCGACCCCCTATTAATCGGACAATTTAATTTTCAGTATTGCAAATATA